>JBBSSM010000001.1:0-189389 GCA_038242155.1 Actinomycetales bacterium
AATAAAACTTGGCACACTATTGAGTTCTCAAACAACAACCACACCCGACCAACACACCACAAACAAAACAACACGTTCACGATAATCAGCGCCGAGGCAACTTTTCAAGCCTACCCACTTTATCAACCAGAAGCAAATCCATAGTTCCGACCAAATTCATTTGATTACTCATTTGAACACAAATCATCGAGCCTAATTTCCAAGGCTGTTTGGTTTTGGTCTGTTCCGGATCCGAACGGTTCGTTCAGCGGAGTACTAACAATAGCACCTGCCGGCGGCAAACACAAAGCCGCAGGCAGGTGCTATTGACAATCGAGGTCCCTGGACCTAAGCCACCACTAGATGGAGGGTGTCTGGTCTTGAACGGGCACTAAATAGAGGGTTCCCAGCGGAGGAATACGCAGGCTCACGGAGTGCTCTTGACCATCCCATGCCTGGGCCCCGGCCTGCAAAGCACCCTCATTGCGAACATTGGATCCGCCGTATTCAGCCAAATCGGTGTTCAATGCTTCTTTCCAGGCACCCGCCAGCGGCAGGCCCACCCGGTAACCCTCATAGGCGACCCCGGCAAAGTTCACAATGCACACCAGTGGATTGCCAGCCTTGTCGCGGCGGATGAAGGACAGCACGGTGTTCTTCGTGTCCCCCCCATTGAGCCAGCTGAACCCAGCCTGCACATTGTCTTGCTCATACAGCGCCGGTGTAGCGGAATAAGTCTGGTTGAGCTCGCGCACCAGGTCCCGCACCCCATTGTGGGAGGGGTGATCCGACAGCCACCAGTCGAGTCCGTACTGCTCACTCCACTCAGTCTCCTGGGCAAACTCCGTGCCCATGAAAATGAGCTGCTTGCCTGGATGCGCCCACTGGAATGCCAAGTACGACCGCAGATTGGCCAGCTGTTGCCAGCGATCCCCTGGCATCTTGCGCAACAGGGAGCCCTTGCCGTGCACCACTTCATCATGACTGATGGGTAGGAGGAAGTTTTCCGTGAACGCGTAGACCAGGGAGAAGGTGATCTGGCTGTAGTGCCAGCCGCGATTGACTGGATCTTCAGCCACAAAGGCCAGGGAGTCATGCATCCAGCCCATGTTCCATTTGATTCCGAAACCCAGGCCGCCCTCGCTGGTGGGCGCCGTGACACCTGGGAAGGCTGTGGATTCCTCGGCAATGGTGACAATACCGGGATTGCGCTTGTAGGCCGTGGCGTTCATTTCCTGCAGGAACGTAATGGCTTCCAAGTTTTCCCTGCCACCGAAGCGGTTGGGGCTCCAAGCCCCCTCGTTCCGTGAATAGTCCAGGTACAGCATGGAGGCCACGGCATCCACGCGCAGCCCGTCAATGTGGAATTCTTCAAACCAGTACAGGGCATTGGCCACCAGGAAGTTACGTACTTCATTGCGCCCAAAGTCAAAGATCAAGGTTCCCCAGTCGGGGTGTTCCCCCAGCTGCGGGTCGGCGTGCTCGTATTGTGCGACACCGTTGAATTTGGCCAGCGCCCATTCATCCTTGGGGAAGTGTGCAGGCACCCAGTCCATGATGACGCCTACGCCCGCTTGGTGCAGGGCATCAACTAAGTAGCGGAACTCATCGGGGTGCCCAAAGCGCGACGTCGGCGCGTAGTAGGAGGTGACCTGGTAACCCCATGAGCCGCCAAAGGGGTGCTCGGCTACGGGCATCAGTTCAATATGCGTAAATCCAAGATCGGCAACATAGTCCACCAGCTCAGTGGCTAATTCCGTATAACTGAGCCCGGGACGCCATGAACCCAAGTGAACTTCATAGATGCTCATGGGTGAGTTGTGCGGATCCGTCGCGGTGCGCTGCTCCATCCATGCGGAGTCCTTGAAGGAGTAGCTGGATTCCACCACGCGCGACGCCGTCATGGGTGGCACTTCTGTGCCGTAAGCCATGGGATCGGCCTTTTCCAGCCAGCGCCCGTCCTGTGTAAGAATTTCAAACTTGTAGCTGGCACCTGCATTGACGTCCGGGATAAAGAGTTCCCAAATGCCGCTGCTGCCCAGGGTCCGCATGGCGTGTCCACGGCCGTCCCAGCCATTGAACTCGCCAATGACCCGCACAGCTTGCACACTGGGAACCCAGACGGCAAAGCTGACGCCGGCCACCTCGCCCATGGATGAGTGGTAGCGCTGCACGTGTGCACCCAAAACAGTCCACAGGGTTTCATGCCGGCCTTCGGCAATGAGGTGAATGTCCAGCTCTCCCACGGTGGGAAGGTAACGGTAAGGATCATCGCTGCGGACAATCTTGCCGTGATAGCTCACGTCCAGGCGGTAATCGGGGACGTGCCCGGAATCCGGCGCCGGAACTACGGCGACCCAAATGCCACCATGTTCATGGCGCATGGGGTATTCCCCGCTGCCGGTAATGACCGTGGCGGACTCGGCCAGGTGACGCAGGGTTCGCACTGTGGCGAAGCCCCCGCTGCCTAAATGCGCACCGAGCACGGAATGCGGGGCATGATGTGTTCCCCCGGAAATTCGCTCCAAGACTTCAGTTTCAACCTCAAGAGGGACTGCTTCTTCCCGTCCCATATCAACTTCCCGTCCCATATCAACACTACTTTCCGTAGATTTCAGCAAAATACGTACCGCCTCAAGCGGCACCCAAACCCAGTCCGGGCGGTTTTGCAGTTCATAGACAACCTCGTACAGGGCCTTGTCCAGCAACAACGCCCGAAAAAGTGGGCCGGTGCCGGCAAGTTCCGCACCCGAGGCACGTTGATACCCTGCCAGGAAAGCGTCCGAGGCGGCCTGCACCCAGGCGGTGTTTACCTGCGCCGCGTTGGCTCCCGCAGCCTGCGCACCGGCATAGTCAAAGGAGCGCAGCATTCCTGCAATGTCGCGCAGGGCCACGTCCGGGCAGCTCCGCTCAGCCAAGGGCCGCAGCGGCTCACCCTCAAAGTCCAAAATGTACCACTCGCTGCCCTGCTCAGTGTCACGGTGAAGCAGCTGGCCAAGATGCAAATCCCCATGAATGCGGTGCATGGCAGGCACCTCGTCAATGGTGTCCAGCTCAGCCAGAAAGGTGGACCAGTCCTCTGGAGGAAGCCCGACGGCGGCACCCGCCACTTTCCAGGCCGCCTCCAAACGACGGGTCAGCGTGCGTACATAAGCCTTCGCGTCGGCACCGCGTGTCGGCGTGCTGCCCATGCTCTGCTGCAGTCCCCCGTGGACATGCGCTAGAGCCTCTCCAATGGCGGCGGCATGGGAGGCAAAATCAGCATCTTTTTGCGCACATTCCAAGGCCAGGGTCCAGCCGTCGCTGGCACCACGAATGAAGTCGTGAATGACAAACAAGGTGGTGTGTTGGGATCCCCACGCACCCGACGCCTGCAGTTCCGGCACGTTCAGGGATGTTGCAGCCGTGGACAGCTCGGCAAGGGCCTGGCCAATTTCCTGCTCCGGGTGGGCACCTGCGTGAAGCACGCGGAAGAATTTGGCAATGAGCGCCTGGGAACCAACAGAGAACATGACGGAGGTGTTGGACTGCTCAGTGGCAACGGTGCGGATGTTTGTTGCCGCAACGGCGCCCAACCCGGCAAAGCCCGGGTTACGCCACAGTTCCAGTCCGTTGACCTGCGGCGTGGCAGTATCCGCCTCTGACGTGAGGCTGCTTAACCAGGCCTGCAGGAAGTCAGGATCGGACAATCCGTCAAAAAGTTCCGCGGCTCCGTCAGCTCCCTGCACTCCCCCACTGAGCGTGCCAATGCGGATCAGTGGGCCGGTGCCCTGGGAATGAGAGCCTTGGGCCACGTTTGCATCAATGGCGTGCAGGGTGACGGGCACTTGCAGGAGCAGGTTTTCCGACCCCGAATCCGCAGGAAATTCCACCCCCACTAAAAGCACCTGGAAGGAGGCATTGGGTGCATCCTGCTTAAACCTGCCGGCCGGAAGCTCAAAACTTTCCATCACGCGCACCCGGGCACCGTGGCCCGAGGCCCCCTTACGTGGATACCAGCGCTGTTGGGGAAGCCACTGCGCCAGAAGGCCCTCCCGCGTCTCAGATTCCAGCGTGCCAGATTCCAGTTTCTCCGACTCCGGTCCCCCAGCCATCAGTATCCCGTTTCCGAACCATCAATGACAGGCATGGCCTGGGTTTGCATGGACAAGACATTGGAAGCCTGCGAACGCACGCGGAGCCAGTAGAAGTCATAGGACCCCAAGGTCAAGGTGAGCTTGCCGTCGTCGTTCACGCCGGGGAAAATGTCTCCGCCGAAGACGTCGCGCAGTCCGCGGCCCACCAGACTGGGCAGGTTCAGCACCACGGAGGAGGGGTGCTGGGAAAGATTAAACACGCACAATATTGATTCCGGCGCTTCCCCTTCCTCATTGCCCACGGGCAGCACCCTAAGGAACGCCAGCACCGATTCATGGGAGGAGATGACGGGTTCGTAGCGGCCCAGCCCAAAGGCGGGGTGCGCCTTGCGGACGCGCAAAATCTGCTTGTTCCAGTGCAGGAGCGAGCTGGTGTGGGCGGTTTGCGCCTCCACGTTGACGTGGTTGTAGTTGTACACCAGCGATTGCACCACGGGCAGGTACAGCTTGCCGGGGTCGGCGTGGGAGAAGCCGGCATTGCGGTCCGGGTTCCACTGCATGGGCGTGCGGGAGGCATCGCGGTCTTCCAACCAAATGTTGTCCCCCATCCCAATTTCATCCCCGTAGTACAGGAACGGGCTGCCGGGCAGGGCCAGTAAAAGTGCGTTGATGAGCTCAATTTCAGCCCTTGAGTTATCCAGCAAAGGTGCCAGACGACGCCGGATGCCCACGTTCGCGCGCATGCGGGAGTCCGGTGCGTACCAACCCAGCATGGCTTCACGTTCCGCCGGCGTCACCATCTCCAAGGTCAGCTCGTCGTGGTTACGCAGGAACGTCCCCCATTGAGCCCCGTTGGGAATGTTGGGGGTGTTGGCGAGGGTCTCCACAATGGGGGCGGCCTTTTGATCCCGCAGCGCATAGTACAGGCGGGGCATGATGGGGAAGTGGAAGGCCATGTGGCATTCCGGTTTTTCCTCGGTGCCAAAGTAATCCACTACCTCTTCAGGCATTTGGTTGGCCTCGGCAATGATGACCCGGCCGGGGAATTCCGTGTCCACCATGGTGCGTAGGTCCTGCAGGAACTCGTGGGTTTCCGGCAGGTTCTCACAGTTGGTGCCGTCTTCGGCGTACAGGTACGGGATGGCGTCGGCGCGGAAACCGTCAATGCCCTGCTCCAGCCAAAACCGGACAATGTCAAAGACGGCCTCGTGCACGGCCGGGTTGCGGTAGTTCAAGTCGGGCTGGTGGCTGAAGAAGCGGTGCCAGAAGAACTGCCGGCGGATGGGGTCAAAGGTCCAGTTGGACTCCTCGGTGTCCACGAAGATAATGCGGGCATCTTCATACAGTTCAGTGGTGTCGCTCCACATGTAGAAGTCGCCGTACGGGCCCTCCGGGTCCTCCCTGGAGGCCTTGAACCATTTGTGCTGATCCGAGGTGTGGTTTAGCGGCAGGTCAATGATGACGCGCATGCCGCGTTCGTGGGCTTGGGTGACCAGGGACTTGAAGTCAAGGATGGTGCCATAGGTGTCCATGACGGCCGTGAAGTCCCGGACGTCGTAACCGCCGTCGAGCAGGGGGGAGTCAAAGAACGGCGGCAGCCATAGGCAATCCACGCCGAGCCACTGCAGGTAATCCAGGCGGGAGATCAGCCCGGAGAAGTCTCCAGCGCCGTCGCCGTTGGCATCGGCGAAGCTTTGCACGAGCACTTCATAAAACACGGCCTTGCGGTACCAGTGCGGATCATGGACCAGACCGGGGGCGTTTAAGTTGAATTGGGGGGCGTTGCTGGTGCGTGGGTAAGACATAGGTTACCGCCTGACGTAGAGAATGTGAGCCGGCTCATGGTGGGCGTCGAGCCGGAAATAGTTTTTCTTGCCCCAGTTCCACGTGGCACCTGTCACAAGGTCTTCCACGAGGAACGTGCCGTCGGCGTTTAAGCCGTCGAGCGCCAAGGCATCGAGGTCGAGGATGACCTCACCTTCGCGCATGCTGTGGGGATCAACGTTAATGACCACAATAATAGTGTCTTTTCGCGCGGGGTCGGTGGTCGTGGCGGCGAGGTGTTTGTGTTTGCTGAACACCAGCGTTGCCGGGTCCGTGCTTTCATGCAGACTCAGGTTCGCCAAATCCAGCAGGGCGGGGTGTTCGCGCCGCATTTTATTTAGCTGCGTCACAAACGGGGCCAGGGATTTGCCGGCGGCCTCGGCTGCGGCAAAGTCCCGATCCTTGTATTCGTACTTCTCATTGTCAATGTTTTCCTCAGAGCCCGGGCGTGCCACGTGTTCGTACAGCTCGTAGCCGGCGTACATCCCCCACAGGGGGCTGCCCATGGCTGCCAGGATGGCGCGGATTTTAAAGCCTGCCGGGCCGCCAAACTGCAGGAACTCGGTCAAAATGTCGGGGGTGTTGACAAAGAAATTGGGCCGGAAGTAGCCCGCGGATTCCCGGCTGACATGCACCAGGTACTCTTCCAGCTCTTCCTTGGTGTTGCGCCAGGTGAAGTAGCTGTAGGACTGCTGGAACCCTGCCCGGCCCAGCGCCGCCATCATGGCCGGGCGGGTGAAGGCCTCGGCCAGGAACACAATGTCGGGGCGTTCGGCATTGATGGTGCCAATGAGCCACTCCCAAAACCAGACGGGCTTGGTGTGCGGGTTATCCACCCGGAAAATCCGCACGCCGCGCTCAATCCACAACCGCACAATCCGCAAAATCTCGTGGGAGAGCCCAATGGGGTCATTGTCGAAGTTCAGCGGGTAAATGTCCTGGTACTTCTTCGGCGGGTTTTCCGCGTAGGCAATGGTGCCGTCCACCCGGGTGGTGAACCACTCCGGGTGCTCCGTGGCCCACGGGTGGTCGGGGGCGCACTGCAGGGCCAGGTCCAGCGCCACTTCCAGGTTCAGGTCATTGGCTGCCTGCACAAAGGCGGCAAAATCCTCCACGGTTCCCAGGTCCGGGTGGATGGCGTCGTGTCCGCCGTCGGCCGAGCCAATGGCCCAGGGCGATCCCGGATCCTGCGGGCCCGCCACGAGCGTATTGTTCGGCCCTTTTCGGTTAATGACGCCAATGGGGTGGATGGGCGGCAGGTACACCACATCAAAACCCATCTGGGCCACGGCGGGCAGCCGGTTACGTGCCGTGCGGAAGTTGCCGCTGGTCCACTCGCCCGTGTCCGGGTGGCGCAGGGCACCTTCGGAGCGCGGGAAAAATTCGTACCAGGCACCCCGTCCGGCAGCATCACGCTCCACCAGCAACGGATACTCCCGGCTGCGCGTCACGAGATCCCGCAGCGGGAAACTGTCGACGGCGGCATGGACTTCCCTGTTGGTTCCACCGGCCAGGCGGTCGATGGTGTTTAGTGATTCATCGGCCAAAATGGCGGCGGCCTGCCTAAAGACGTGGGCTGCATCCGGGGCGGCTTCGGCCGCCTGCTGGGCCGCGCCTGCAAACAGCTGCGCGCCTTCCGTGAGCATGACGTCGACATCCACGTCAGCATTGATTTTTACCTGGGCATTGTGCGCCCACGTGGCGTACAGATCCCCCCAGCCCTCAATGACAAAGCTCCACGCACCCTCATAACCGGGGGTCAATACGCCCTCCCAGCTGTCGGTGCCCTTGGCGCCTGGCGTCATGGGGCTGCGCTGGGCCTCACTCTTATCCGGTGTCAGCAAAACCGCCGTCGCCCCGAGCGCATCATGGCCCTCACGGAAAATGACGGCGCTGACGCGTACATCGGCGCCCCGAATAGCCTTGGCGGGGAATTTTCCATCTTCCAGGACAGGTTGCACCTGGGTGATGGGAATACGGCCAAACCGCAAACCGTCCCGGGGATCCGGAAGCGCGGCAGAAGGTGGGGTATCCGGCGTCGGACCGTGGTGTGCAGTCTCTGCTGACGCGGCGAACGTGGACGTGGCGGCGGGCGCTTTGCGCGAAGGCTTGGAAGAACTCACCTTCTAGACGTTAGCGAATCCGGGCCCGGATTGCTAAGATCCCACATTTTTTTAGCCGATTAGTTGAGATAAAGCGCCAGGCGGCGACACGTGGGGAGGGTGTTACGTAACAAGCGCGCAATTTATCACGGGGGATGTTTTCAACCGGCTGCAGTGGACTAGGGTGACGACAATGAAGGCTATACGCAGATTCACTGTCCGCACAGTTGTCCCCGCGCAAATTACCGCGCTCACCAAGCTGGCCATTAACCTGAGGTGGTCCTGGCATGTACCCACCCGTGCCCTGTTTGAATCCCTCAACCCGCAGCTGTGGAAGTCCTCGCGGCACAATCCCCAGGCCATGCTGGGCCGTTTCACCCGTGAACAATTGCAGGAACTGGCCGACAATCCCGAGGTTGTCGCACGGGTGGAGGCTGCGGCGCGAAACCTGGAAGAGTACCTGAGCGAACCACGCTGGTACCAGTCCCTGGGTGCGCAGGCGCCTGCCTGCGTGGCGTACTTCTCCCCCGAATTCGGCATCACCGAGGTGCTCCCGCAGTATTCCGGCGGTTTGGGCATCTTGGCGGGCGACCACTTGAAATCCGCTTCGGATCTGGGCGTGCCGCTCATTGGCGTGGGTCTGCTCTACCAGGCCGGCTACTTTAAGCAGTCCCTGTCCCGGGATGCGTGGCAGCAGGAGAGCTACCCGCTGCTGGACCCCGACGCGTTGCCGCTGACGCTCCTGCGCGAGGACGACGGCGCCCCGGCCCAGGTGCAGCTGCCCCTCCCCGACGGACGCGTACTGCTCGCAAACATTTGGCGGGCCGACGTGGGCCGCGTGCCCCTGCTTCTTTTGGACTCCAACGTCGCCGAGAACGACGACGCTGCCCGCGGGGTGACCGACAGGCTCTACGGCGGCGGCGGCGACCACCGCCTGACCCAGGAGCTCCTCCTCGGCATGGGCGGGGTGAAGGCCCTGCGTGTCTACGCCCGCCTCACCGGTGCGCCGGCTCCCGAGGTGTTCCACACCAATGAAGGCCACGCCGGCTTCCTGGGCATTGAACGCATCCGCGAACTCATGGATTCAACGCTCACCCCCCACCCCCTCACCTGGCCGGAGGCTTTGGCCGCTGGGCGTGCCTCCACGGTGTTCACCACCCACACCCCCGTGCCTGCAGGAATTGACCGCTTTCCGCGCAGCATGATTGAAGAGTTCTTTGCCGGGCAGTTGGCACCGGGCGTTCCCGTCCACGAAATCCTTGCCCTGGGTGCTGAGAACTACGACGCCGGCGACCCGCAAATGTTCAACATGGCAGTCATGGGGCTGCGCCTGGCGCAACGCGCCAATGGTGTGGCGAAGCTGCACGGCGTGGTGTCCCGCGGCATGTTCTCGGGCCTGTGGCCAGGCTTCGATCAGCAGGACGTGCCCATCACCTCCGTCACCAACGGCGTTCACGTCCCCACCTGGGTTGATCCTGAACTGGCGGCTTTGGCCAGGGAGAAATTTGGCAGTGACGTCCTGGACGGGCCCGACTGGGCCAAGGTCTATGACGTCAGTGACGAGGATCTGTGGGCGCTGCGGCGCAGGCTGCGCAGCAACCTGGTGGCGGATGCCCGGCGTCGGCTGCGCTCTTCATGGAAAAAGCGTGGTGCCTCCGATGCCCAGCTGGCGTGGACGAATGCCGCCCTGGACCCGGACGTGTTGACCATTGGCTTTGCCCGCCGCGTCCCCACGTACAAGCGCCTGACCTTGATGCTGCGCGATCCCGCCCGGCTCAAGGCCCTGCTGCTGCACCCCACGCACCCCATTCAAATCATCATTGCCGGAAAGTCACACCCCGCCGACGACGCCGGCAAGAAAATGATTCAAGATCTGGTGCAGTTCACCGACGACCCCGAGGTGCGCCACCGGATCATCTTCCTGCCCAACTACGACATTGCCATGGCACGGACCCTGTTCCCGGGTTGCGATGTGTGGCTGAACAACCCGCTGCGCCCGCTCGAGGCCTGTGGCACCTCAGGCATGAAGGCGGCTATTAACGGCTCCCTCAACCTTTCCGTCATGGATGGCTGGTGGGATGAAATGTACGACGGCGAAAACGGCTGGGCGATTCCCACGGCCAATAGTAGTGCCGGCGATGAGGAACGGGACGACATTGAGGCTTCAGCCCTGTATGAGCTGCTGGAAACCCAGGTGGCTCCGCGCTTCTACGGCGAAGCGGCTCCCGTGTCGGTCGGTGCGGCCGGTCCCTCAGAGGGACTTGAGGGTGAACTTCCCGCACACTGGATTTCCATGATCAAGCACACGCTGGCCAACCTGGGTCCTGCCGTGTCAGCCAACCGCATGGTGGCCGAGTATGTGCAGCGGCTGTACCAGCCCGCAGCGGAGTCGGGCCGCCGGGCCAGTGCTGACAACTACGCCTCGGTGCGTGAGCTCGCGCACTGGATCGGGCAGCTGCGCCGCGCCTGGCCCGCTGTCCGTATTGAACATGTCGAGTCACATGGTTTAGCGGACGATCCCCAAATTGGGGAGACCGTGGAAGTCCGTGCGTGGGTGGAACTGGGCCAATTGAACCCCGGCGACGTCCAGGTGAACGTGGTCTACGGAACCGCGGGCAGCTCCGATGAGCTCCGCGACACCCATACCCTGGCACTGGATCATCTCCAGGATGACGGGAGCGGCCGCCACCATTTTGGCGCCGATCTGCTCATTGACCGTTCCGGTGACTTTGGCTACGGCGTGGAGATCCTGCCCCGCCACGAAGCCCTGGCCGGTCCCGCCGAACTGGGCCTGATCACCACGGCCCGGTAAACGCCGGCCGCGCATCTTTGTCCGGCCGCCCGTCCCTCGCACCCTTCCTTCGCACCCTCCCCTCGCCGAGTCCGACCCAGCACCGTTGATTCAGACGTGGCGTCACGTCTGATTGAACAGCGCTGGGTCTGATTCGACGAAGGGGCGGCGGTGCGGGGGCGGTGTGGGACGGTGCGGGGCAGTGTGGAGGGCATACACGGGCGCAGTGGGGCGGGCAGGGGGCGTGCGGGGTCTGGTTTAGGCTTCCGGCGCCGGGGTCAGGTCGTTGCGGTAAATTTGCACCGTGTTCGCCTCGACCGCAACGGTGTCTCCTGCCTGCACCAGTGGAACTGAACGGGGCAGGCGGAAGGTGGGTTCGCCGTCGTCCGTCAAAGTGGGTTCCGCCGTGGACATCCGCAGCATGTATGGGCGGGACGGGCCGGACAGGACAGCGCCCGCTGCCACATCCGGGTGGGGCCGTCCTTGGGCCATCACGCCGTCCGCTTCGGGGATGAAGCGCGGATTGGCGGGAAGCACCACTTCCTCGTCGGTGATGCCGGTGTTAAACACCACCAGCCCGTCAACGAGGCCCGTGGGGGAACCCAGAAGCATGGTCAGGACCCGCTGGTGCGGATTGGTCCAGCTTGCGGCGGTCATCGGCAGACCGTCGGCGCCAAACCAGTGAATGAATGACTGCCGACCCCGCGCAGGGTAACTGCTGGGCTGGGCGGCAAGGAAGTCCTTGCGGATTTTCAGCAGCCGCTGGGTCGCGGCCAGCATGGTCCTGGCCTCTTGATCCATGGTCCAGTCGAGCCAGGCAATTTCATTGTCCTGGCAGTAGACATTGTTGTTTCCGCCCTGGCTGCGGCCCAGCTCATCCCCTGCAGTGATCATGGGCACGCCCAAAGCCAGCAGCATGGTCGCCATGAGGTTTCGCGCCGTGCGGGCCCTGTGGGCCAGGGTGTGCGGGTTGTTGGTGATGCCTTCAATACCGTGATTCCAGCTGCGATTTTCACTGGTGCCGTCGCGGTTGTCCTCTTGATTATCAGCATTGTGCTTCTCGTTGTAGGCCGTAAGGTCCGCCAGCGTGAAGCCGTCATGGGCTGTGATGAGGTTGATGGAGGCCATGCGGCTGCGCCCGGAGGGGGCAAAAAGCGGTGCTGAGCCACCGAGGGCATCACCGAGGCTGGCCAGCCCCTGGGCTTCCTGGCCGGCGAATAAAGCCGCGCGGTCACTGAGCCACACTTCACGGACGGTGTCGCGGAAGGAATCATTCCAATCGGCCCACCCGGTGGGGAAGTGACCCGTTTGCCAGCCGCCGTAACCCACATCCCAGGGTTCGGCTATGAGCTTGGTGGAGGCCAGGACGCCGTCCGTGGCCGCCGCCAGAAGGAAGGGGTGCTGCGGGTTGAACCCGTGGTGGCCGTCGCGGGCCAGGGACACGGCCAGGTCAAAGCGGAAACCGTCAATACGGTATTCCTCCACCCAGTAACGCAGCGAGTCCATGGCCATTTTAATGACGTGTGGATTGCCAAAATTCAGGGTGTTTCCGCAGCCCGTGGTGTCATAATATTGGCCATCGCGCATGCGGTAATACTGTTCTTCGGCCAGACCGCGCCAGCTGTAGGTGCGGCCGTCCATCCCGCCTTCAGCCGTGTGGTTGTACACCACATCCAGGATGACCTCAATGCCGGCTTGATGCAGCAGCTTAATCATGCCCTTGAGCTCAGCCTGCACGGCCTGCGGGCCAGCCGCCTGTGCCGCCGCGCTGGCGTATCCCACGTGGGGGGCGAAAAAGCCCAGTGTGTTGTATCCCCAATAATTGCTCATGCCGCTTTTTTGCAGGTGCGGCTCGTCAATGTGGAAGTGAATGGGCAAGAGCTCGACGGCGCTCACCCCCAAATCCTGCAGGTGCTTGATCATGACCGGATGGGCCATGCCGGCATAGCTGCCGCGGATGTCTTCGGGGATGTCCGGGTGCAGCATGGTTTGACCGCGCACGTGTGCTTCGTAAAACACCGTTTCGCGCCAGGGCGTGTTGGGGCGCTTTACCTCTCCCCAATCAAATTTCTCATCCATCCGGACCGAGAGATAGACGGTTTCCCCGTCATTGCGCTGCCGTTGTTCAATGTAACGGCCATGCGGGTCCAAGAGCAGCTGCACTGCATCCGGATCGATCAGCAGCAGTTCCTCACGCGTTGCACCTGGTTCGGTGTAGAACCCGTAAAACGTGCCGGCAGGCATGTTTTCCACCAGACCGTGGTGCACGCCGTCGGTCTTGTCAGGCAAAATCATGGCTTTCCAGCTGCCTCCGGGGGGCCGGAAGCACAACACCACCTCGCTGTAAGCGGGCGCATACACTGCCACATTTGCCGCTGCTGGGCCATGTTCGCGGGGAATGGCACTGGCACCCAGGGGAAAGTGGCGCGACAAGGCGGCGCCCAAAGTGCTTATGGCCTGGATGACAGTGACACCCACGTGCTAGCTCTGGCCTGCGCGTTGCCTGGAAATCTCGTACAGGCTGATACCCACGGCCATGGAGGCATTGAGCGATTCCATGGCCGAATCAATGGGGATGGATACAATTTGATCGCAGTTTTCACGGACCAAACGGGACAGGCCCTTGCCTTCGGAACCCACCACAATGCACACCGGTTCCTTGGCCAGGGTGAGCTCGGGCAAAGAAACATCGCCGTCACCGTCGAGCCCCAGCACAAAGAAGCCCATCTTCTGGAACGCGCCAATGGCACGGTTTAAGTTGGGAGCCTTGGCCACGGGCACGCGGACGGCAGCACCGGCGCTGGTCTTCCATGCAGCGGCCGTGACGCCCGCGCTGCGGCGTTCGGGAATGATGACCGCGTGGCCGGAGAAGGCCGAGACGCTGCGGATAATGGCACCCAGGTTGCGGGTGTCGGTGATGCCGTCGAGCGCCACAATCAGCGGGGCGTTGGCAATGTGGCCCTTTTTCCATTTGGCGATGATTTCACTGGCCGCGTCCACGGCGTCTTCATATTCGTACGGGGGGATCTGCAGGACCAGGCCCTGGTGGATGGCGTCTTCGGTGAGGCGGTCCAGTTCGGGCTTGTGGGCCTCCAGCAGCGGAATGCCCCGCTCCGTGGCCAGCTTGATGGATTCCCGGACGCGCTCATCCATGTCCACGCGCACGGCAACGTACAGTGCCTTGGCGGGAATGTCCGCCCGCAGGGCCTCGACCACGGAGTTGCGGCCCGTGACGAGTTCCTCCATGGCCTTGCCCTTGGGTCCGCTGTTGCGGCGTGGGGAGTTGCTGGTTCCGGCCCGCTTGGCTGCTGAACGCTCGGCCAGTTCCGCGCTTTTGTAGGCCTTGTGGTAGGTGCGCTCTGCAGCCTTGGGGGTGGGGCCCTTGCCCTCGAGTGCCTTGCGGCCCAGCCCACCGGTGCCCTTGACGGGGCCCTTTTTGAGCTTGCGGACGGCGCCGGAACGGGAAGTGTTGGCCATGGTAAAACCCCTACGATTGGTGCGGCGCCCTAGCTGGCCCCGAAGTTCTTCAAACAATTTTTGTCAGCGGCCCATTTTTGGCACGCCTGTCAACGAGAAACAGTAAACCCGTAGCTATTAGTTTACGTCCTCAAAGCAAATTCATGGGCGCGGGGCCAGAAAGTGGTGCGCCTCACGGTCAATGATGAGGTTGACCGCGTGGAATTACTGAAGGAGCGTTGCCTAAAATGCCCCCCAAAGGTGAGGGAGGGTTATTTCTTGAGGGACCAGGTGGAGCCGGACGTGGAATCCGCCACGTCGACGCCGGCGGCCGCCAATACTTCACGGATCCTGTCCGATTCGGCCCAGTTCTTTTCCGCACGGGCCTGCGCGCGGGCCTGGAGTTGGGCGTTGATCAAGACATCCAGCGCCGCGTGTTCGGCGTCGGATCCCCTCCCCTGCTGCCACTGCTCATCGAGGGGATTAATGCCCAGGGCAGTGGTCATGCCCAGCGCAGCCCTCAACGCCAGCAGGGTATCGTCGTCGCTTTTGGCGGCCAGTGCCGTGTTGCCGGCGCGGACGCTCTCATGCAGCACGGCCAGTGCGGCAGGAATGTTCAAGTCATCGTCCATGGCGGCGCGGAACGCTGCCGGAAGGGTGCCCGCGAGCTCTTCGATGCCACCCGGGAACAAGTGGGTTGCAGCAGCGTGCATAAACGTTTCAATGCGGTCGACGGCGGCCGCAGCCTCTGTCAGCGAAGTGGGCCGGTAATCCAACACCGACCGGTAGTGGGCCTGGCCCAGGTAATAGCGGACCACCAGCGGGCGGGCCATGGCCAGCATTTCCCGCGGATTAATAGTGTTGCCCAGGGACTTGGACATCTTTTCACCCTGGTACGTGACCATGCCGTTGTGCATCCAGAAATTGGCGAAGCCGTGGCCTGCGGCCTGGGACTGCGCCATCTCATTTTCGTGGTGCGGGAAGCGCAGGTCCAGCCCGCCGCCGTGGATGTCGAACTCGGTGCCGAGGTACTTGGTGACCATCGCGGAGCATTCCAGGTGCCAGCCCGGACGTCCGGCACCCCAGGGCGATGCCCACTGGGCCGTTTCCGGTTCGCCTTCCTTGAAACCCTTCCACAGCGCAAAGTCGCGGGGATCGCGCTTGCCGCGAGGGTCTGCGTCGGGCGCTGCCTGCATGTCGTCAATGTTTTGGTGGGTCAGTGAGCCATAGCGTTCCCAGGAGCGGACATCAAAGTACACATCGCCGGAATCATCCAGCGCGGGGTAGGCATGTCCGCGCTCAATTAACGTGGCAATGAGCGCATGCATCTCCGGAATGTGCCCGGTGGCGCGGGGCTCATAGCTGGGCTTTTGAATGCCCAGGGATGCGTAGGCTTCGGCGAAGGCCTGTTCAAAGCGGTACGCCAGGGCCCACCACGGCTCGTTGTTCTCGCCGGCCCTGACTAAAATCTTGTCGTCAATGTCGGTGACATTGCGTACCACTGTGACATGAAAGCCGCTGGTCTGCAGCCAGCGGGTGAGCTGGTCAAAGGCCAGGGCCGAGCGGACATGGCCAATATGCGGCTCGCCCTGCACCGTGGCGCCGCAGTAGTACAGCGAGACCTGCCCTTCTTTGAGTGGCACAAAGTCGCGAACGGTGGCGGTGGCTGAGTCATGGAATCGCAAGGTCACGGCTCTAGGCTATCTTGTTGCCCGGGGTTGCAGCTTCCCCGGTGGCCTCATCCACCACTGCGCGGGCTACGACCAGGGCGGTGGCAACGGCCGTGATTCCCTCGCCGCGGCCGGTGAAGCCCAGCGCATCCGAGGTGGTGGCGCTGACGGAAACCGGCGCACCCGCGGCAGCACTGAGCACAGCTTCCGCTTCGCGGCGCCGCGGGGAAAACTTGGGCCGGTTGCCAATGAATTGAATGGCAATATTGCCAATTTCAAATCCCGCCGCGCGCACAATGCGGGCAGCCTCTGAAAGTAAACGCACCCCCGAAGCTCCACGGTATTCGGGGCGGTCGGTGCCAAAGTGTGTGCCAAGATCGCCCACTCCGGCAGCTGAAAACAAACTGTCGGCGGCTGCGTGCGCCACGGCGTCGCCGTCGGAATGGCCACTTAGACCACGTTCGCCTTCCCACAGCAGGCCGGCGAGCCACAGCGGCGCGGGTTCGGAGGCGAAGGCGTGGACGTCAATGCCAATTCCAGTGCGGGGTAAGTTCACCGCTTATCCCTCCACCCAACGGGGCCGCAGCGGCCCCTCCAGCATGGCCTCGGCCAACAAGAGGTCCATGGGGGTGGTGATTTTAAAGCTGTGTGTGGATCCCTGCACCACGAAAACTTCCTCACCGAGTGCCTCAACCAACATGGCGTCATCGGTGATGTGGAGGTCTTCCTTACGTTCCCGGGCATACGCCGCACGCAGGGTGTGCAGCTCAAAGCCCTGCGGCGTTTGCACGGCCCGCAGCTGGTCACGCGCCGGCGTATCCACGACCTTTTCCAAGCCGGCGCCCGTGGCGGGCAAGGTCGCCGGGACCACCGTTTTAATGGTGTCGGTCACCGCGAGGGCCGGGATGACGGCTTTGGCGCCGTCGCGAAGGGCGGCCACCACCCGCTTGAAGACGCCCGTGGGGGTCAAGGGGCGGGCGGCGTCGTGGACTAAAACGTAAGTGACGTCGTCGGAAATTTCAGCCAGCGCGGCAAAAACGGAGGCGGAACGGTCAAGGCCACCGTCGACGGCGCTGAACTTCAGTCCCGCCGTGGCAGCCTCCGCACCGAGTTTTTCGCACAGTGCGCCCAGCTGGGGATCATTGGCGGGAATGGCGACGCAAATTTGCTGGACCATCCCCGTCCGCACCACGCCGCGCACCGCATGCGCCAGAAGGGGCTCGCCGCCGAGCGGGACGCGTGCCTTGGGCACGCCGTGCCCCAGACGTTGCCCGGAGCCCGCTGCCACAATCACCACGGCACAGTTGCCGTCTTTCACATCAGTCATGGCTCTACAGTAGACCGCCGCGCGCAACTTGGCGTGGACATGCAAATCCCCCCACGCCGCAGGGCGCAGGGGGTTTGCATAAAGCCTTGTCAGCCTTTAGGAAGCCAAAACTTCATCGAGGACTTCAGCAGCTTTTTCCTCATCGGTCTTTTCCGCCAGTGCCAGCTCGGAAATGAGGATCTGGCGGGCCTTGGCCAGCATGCGCTTTTCGCCAGCTGACAGTCCGCGGTCATTGTCGCGGCGCCACAGGTCGCGAACAACCTCAGCCACCTTGATGACATCGCCTGATGCGAGCTTTTCCAGGTTTGCCTTGTACCGGCGCGACCAGTTGGTGGGCTCCTCCGTGAACTCGGCACGAAGCACTTCAAAAACGTGCTCCAGCCCTTCCTTGCCCACTACATCGCGGACCCCAACCAGGTCAACGTTTTCTGCAGGAACTTCAATTGTCAGATCCCCCTGCGCCACCTTGAGCTTGAGGTACATCTTTTCTTCGCCCCGAACGGTGCGCATCTTGATCTCTTCGATCTTTGCGGCACCGTGATGTGGGTAAACTACTGTCTCGCCGACCTCAAAAAGCATGTGGATTCTCCCTTTTCAATACCCCTAGTTTACCACGGTTAATACGCGTCTTCCTTGAGTTTCCGCAGGTCAGGGACCGCCGGGGCTACGCCGACCGCGCAATCAGTACCTCCCTTGCAGATTCTCCCGGCTATTGACTTACCGGCCGCGGAATGCATCGTGCGGGCGTCACCCGCGCGGTCATGTAAGGCAGCAACCCCGGCGGAAGCGTACATTCATCACATTTGCAGATAGGCTGGGCAAAGATATTTTGTCTTTTCCATGAGGAGTTATTGACGTGAGAATCGCTGCTGGCATTCGCGGGACCCAACGAGCTCAGCGTTTGAGCCTGATTGCCGCCCTGGGCATTGGCGCCCTGGCCTTCACAGGTTGCACTGCCATCAACCCGCAAAGCACCACCATGATCTACTCCGCTTCCGACGGCGTACGCCTGGATTTGGGCAAGATGGAACTGCGCAATGTGTTGATTATTTCCGAGGCAGCAGGTGAGGCCGGACGCGTCACGGGATCGTTTTACAACCAGTCCGATTCCGACATCACCTTGACCTTTAGTGGCACTGCCGGCTCGCAAACTGAAATCACCGTCAAGCCGGGCGTCCCGGTCATTTTGAACAGCGAAAACGATGCCGCCACGCTGAGCACCGTTGAGCAGCCGCCTGGAAGCGTGGAAAGCATCCAACTACGCACCTCCGGCGCGGAATCCAACACAGCCACCCTCCAGGTTCCCATCCTCGACGGCACCTTGCAGGAATACAAGGATCTAGTACCCACCACGGCCCCAAGCTCCGAGGCAACCAGCATGCCCGGCGACATGCCGTCGGAAACGTCCAGCGCCATGCCCAGTGACATGCCGACGGACGCTGCCGAGGCTGAACCCTCAGCGACAGCGACGCCCTAGCGTCTGCTGGTTACCTTCGCCACTGCGGTGGGCTGGTCGGCATTGCCGACCAGCCCACCTGCCGTTAACGCGGTACGCAGCTGGCGCTGGGTGCCGTTAACGCGGCAGGCAGCTGATCAGGGCTCAAACTTGTAGCCCAGGCCACGCACCGTGACCAGGTGGCGGGGCATGGCGGGATCTGGCTCGATTTTGCTGCGAATCCGTTTGACGTGAACATCGAGGGTCTTGGTATCCCCCACATAGTCCGATCCCCACACCCTGTCAATGAGTTGCCCCCGGGTAAGGACCTTGCCGGCATTACGCAGCAACATTTCCAGTAAATCAAATTCCTTCAGCGGAAATGCCATTTCCTGCCCCTGCACGCTGACCACGTGCCGCTCCACATCCATCCGCACCGGCCCTGCCTGGACGGTGGTGCCCACCAATTCCTCCGGTTCGCTGTGGCGGCGGAGCACGGCGCGAATGCGGGCAATGAGTTCGCGGGAGGAGTAGGGCTTGGTGACGTAGTCGTCCGCCCCCAACTCCAAACCCACCACCTTGTCAATCTCGGAGTCCTTGGCCGTGAGCATGATGATGGGCACCGTGGAACGCTGCCGCAGATGCCTGCATACCTCCGTACCGCTCATGCCCGGCAATTGCAGATCCAACAACACCAGGTCCGCGCCGTTTCGCTCAAATTCCACCAGGGCATCCAAGCCATTGTCCGTAACCTGAACGTCGTAGCCTTCCTTGGATAACAAAAACTGCAGCGGATCGCTAATGGAATCCTCATCCTCAACCACTAAAATTCTGCTCAAGCTGATTGTGCTCCTTTAGATTGCTTCTGGGTGCCGGTGCGCGCGGTGGTGCGTGACGCCGTCGGCCGTTGGGTGGGAAAGTTGGGGCAGGCGCACGGTGAAGGTCGAACCCATGGTGGGCGCCGACCACAAAGTCACTTCGCCGCCGTGGTTGCTGATGATGTGTTTGACAATGCTCAGCCCCAGCCCCGTGCCTCCGGTGTGGCGGGAGCGGGCAACGTCAACCCGGTAAAAACGCTCAAAAATCCTGTCCTGTTCGGCAGGGCTCAGGCCGTCACCCTGGTCGGAAATACTGACGGAAACGACGCCGTCGGCCACCGACAAGCCAATGCCCACCTGCGTGTTTTCCGGGGAATACCGCACTGCGTTATCAATGAGGTTGCGCAGCGCCGTCACTAATTGTGCCTGCTCACCGTAGACCACGGCCGGTTGCGCCGGACCCACTGCCAAGGTGATATTCCGGCTTTGTGCGGGCGTGCGCGTCCTGTCAGCCGCCTCGGCAATCACGGCGTTCATATCCACGTTGGTGCCCTCAATGGCTACATCCTTACCCTGTACGCGGGAGAGCTCAATGATGTCCTGGACAAGGGCTGCCAGCCGGGCGGATTCCGTCAACATGCGGGAGGCAAAACGACGCACGGTTGCCTGGTCCTCGGGAGCGGACTCCAGGGCCTCCGCCAAAAGCGAGATGGCGCCAACGGGTGTTTTAAGCTCGTGCGAAACATTTGCCACAAAGTCATTGCGAACGGCTTCAGTGCGGGCAATTTCCGTGCGGTCATCGGCCAGGAGCAGGATGTACTCCTCCCCCAGGGGTGCCACGCGCACTTGAATGACAAGCGTGCCCTGATGGGGCGCCGCAACGGCCGTAGCCGTCCCAGCCCCGGAACCGCTTCGGGGACCGCTTCCGAGTGGGGACCTTGGACCATGACTTGTGACGGCCCCGGCGCCCGGGCTGGCCACAGGCAATGCGATGCGGGGCAGCACCAGGTCCCGTTCTTCAATCACGCCGTCGCTGCGCACCCTTTTGGCCAGTTCCACCAGCTCCTGGTGCACCACCGTGTGACCACGCACCAACCCGAAGGCGTAAGCGCCGGGACTGGCCCGCACCACGCCGTCGACCGTATCCAGAACAATATAAGCGCGGCCCACCACGGAGAGGACCTCAGCGGCACCGTCGGGCAGCGTTGGTTCGCCAATGTCCAGGGGGAAGCGGCGGGAGCGTTCGCTGAGGCTGAAGGCAAACATGCCCACCATGCCCAGCGAGAGGCCTATCAGCCCGGCCACCAGTCCTACCATCAAGGGATCCACGGCTCAAGCCTATGCCGTGCCGCTGCGGATTTCGCCAACTCCGCGCCCTCGGGCCCCCGCGTTCAACTAACGTTCACCTTCGCGTGCTGATGCGTTCATCTTCAACTGTCATGCTGAAGCTTAATGGGGCACCTGTTGCCCTGCCCAAGAAAGGACATCCGCGTGCGTAAAGTTTTCCAGGCCGAGCTCCACCAAATTAGCGAAGGGCTCGTCGAAATTTCAGCCCTGGTGGTCGAGGCCATCACCAAAGCCTCGGTGGCTTTTGCTGCAGCTGACCTGCAAAAGGCCCAGGAAGTCATTGCCGCCGACGCCCGCATTGATTTTTTGCAAAATGATTTGGATGAGCGGGCCATTGACGTGCTGGCCCTGCAGGGTCCCGTGGCCAGCGATCTGCGCATGATTGTGGGCTCGCTGCGCATGAGCGCTTCCCTGGAGCGCATGGGCGATCTGGCCCGCCACATTGGCCAGCTGACGCGTCTGCGTTTTCCCAACACCGTCATCCCGGAACCTTTGAGCGGGACTTTCGCCGAGTTGGCACGCCTGGACATCCTCATTGCCGAAAAGGTCACTGAGCTCCTGGACACCCGGGATTTGGCGTTGGTTGCGGACATCACTGCTGCCAAGGCGGACATCAGCAAACTCCATAAGACCGTTTTCACCACCATGGCAGCCCCGCAGTGGAACCAGACCCCCGCCACCACCGTCGATGTCACCCTCGCCAGCCGCTACTTTGAGCGCTTCGGCGACCATGGTGTGTCGGTGGCCCGCAAGGTCTCCTACCTGGTCACCGGGGAGTGGCAGCCCGAGGACTTCCTCGCCAGCTAGGACCCGCCAGCTGGCACCGCCCTAGCCCTGCCGTCTTATCGCCACTGTCCCCAACCAACGACGCCGGGTTCGCGGCCCTTCCCCGTGGAAGGCCGCGAACCCGGCGTCGTTTTTATCTGGGAACTACTTCTTGCCCTGGTTTGCCACGGCGGCAATGGAGGCGGCCGCAGCTTCAGGATCCAGGTACCTGCCACCCGGGGTGATGGGGGCGAAGTCCTCATCGAGTTCATACAGCAGTGGGATGCCCGTGGGGATGTTCAGGGAGGCGATGGCGTCGTCGGAAATCTTGTCGAGGTGCTTGACCAGGGCGCGCAGGGAGTTGCCGTGAGCCGTGACCAAAACCGTCTTACCGGCTGCAAGATCCACCATGATGTCAGACTCCCAATACGGCAGGAGGCGGAGCAGGACGTCCTTGAGGCACTCGGTGCGGGGCAGGGAATCGCCCAAATCCGCGTAGCGGGGATCGTGGGCCTGGGAGAATTCGCTGTCATCGGAGAGCGGCGGCGGCGGGGTGTCGTAGCTGCGGCGCCACTCCATGAACTGCTCTTCCCCGTACTCGGCAAGGGTCTGGGCCTTGTCCTTGCCCTGCAGTGCCCCGTAGTGGCGCTCGTTCAGGCGCCAGTGGCGCTTGACGTCAATCCAGCCGCGGTCCGCCTTCTCCAAAGCCATGTTGGCGGTGTTGATGGCGCGTTTTAGCCGCGAGGTGTAGAGCACGTCGGGGAGAAGGTTGTTCTCCACCAGCAATTCCCCACCGCGGACGGCCTCCGTCCGGCCCTGGTCATTGAGATCAACATCCACCCATCCGGTGAACAAGTTCTTGGCGTTCCACTCACTGTGGCCATGGCGAAGCAAAATCAACGTATAAGTCATGGTGTCATCCTAACGGGCAGCGCTGCCAGGCGCGGAAATGCTACGCACGGCGGCCGGCTGGGGAGCACGGCAGGGACTTAACTGCGGCAACGACTAAACTACAGTGGTGGTACAACGGGCGGAGCGGGTGAAATCTGCCTCCGCCGACCCCGCGAAGAGCAGGGCAGCGGGTGTCCGCCACCGTAAACCCTTTGGCAATGTCACCCGCGGCACCACCAACCCGAATCGGCTGCGCCGCGTGGACCGCTGGCTCGCCGGACCGCAGGCGTGGCGCCTGCGCCTCGATGATGCGCCGCTGGTGGTGGATCTGGGTTACGGCGGATCCCCTGCGACGGCTGTGGAACTGTATTCCCGCATCCATGCCGTCCGCCCCGCAGCGCACGTGACAGGCATTGAAATTGAGCCCGATCGGGTGCGGATTGCCAAACCGCTCGAGCACGCGGGGCTGGACTTCCGGGTGGGCGGCTTTGAAATCCCCACCGCTGAACGCCCCGCCATGGTCCGCGCCTTCAATGTGCTGCGTCAGTACGACGAGGCGGATGTGCTCCTCATCTGGCAGACCGTCTGCGCCCGGCTGGCCCCGCAGGGCATCTTCATTGACGGCACCTGCGATGAAATTGGCCGCCGCTGCACCTGGGTTGCCCTGGACGCCGGCGGACCCCTGTCACTGACACTGTCGCTGCGGTTCGGCTCCTTTGAGCTGCCCTCGGATGCGGCGGATCGACTGCCCAAGGCCCTCATTCACCACAATGTGCCTGGTGAAAAAATTTACGGGTTTCTGCAGGCGTTGGACAAACACTGGTTGGCAGGTGCTGCGCTGGCATCCTTTGGGCACCGGCAGCGTTGGCTGGCCATGTGCCACAAAATGCACGACGGCGGCTGGCCAGTAGTGCGGGACCCCGCCCGGTGGCGGCTGGGTGAGCTGACAGTGGCGTGGTCGGCGGTCGCGCCCCGCCACTGAACGTGGAAGCCGGATGTGTGGGTGCCGGATGTGTGGACGCCGGTCACTGAGCCCGGAATGCGCCGCGTACGTCCCCGCCTTTCGCGCATGTCCGGACGTACGCGAAAGGCGGGGACGTACGCGGTGACTGACAGTTTTAGGGGACGTACGCGGTGACTGGCCGTTTTACCAGGAGGAGCCGCGGTTTTGACTGCCCCGGCCACGGCCACGCACTTCAGCGAGGGCCGGTCGCACATCCGCCAGGTACACACCCGCCGCCGTGGCACCTGCCAGGGTCAGCAGCATGTTGAAGCCGAGGGAGGGCACTGTCAAGGTGGAAATGGGGACAATGATGAACAGGAAACCAAAGAACGTCGCACCACCTGTCAAGGCGGCCCAAAAAGTCTTCGTGCGCTTGTAGACGCGTTCAAAATCGGCAGCGGGGGTCCGCACGGCGTGGCTGAAGGCCCACAGTTGCACGCCGAATGCCACGAGGCCCAGTGCCGTGAGAATGATGAACTCCGCAAAATACAAGATGTTGAACACGTCCCCAGCTTACAGTTAGCTGCACCGGATGCGGTGAGTGGATTGCTGGGAATCCTCGCAGAAGTTATTCGCCCGCGAGGGACGGTGTGCCATGGGCATGGTTGAGGGCCCGGTCAAGATCCGCCCACAAGTCCTCCACGTTTTCAATGCCAACGCTCAGGCGCAGCAGGTTCTCCGGCACCGACTCCGGTTCGTTGGCATGGCGACGCCGGCGCTCAATGAGGGACTCCACCCCACCCAAAGAGGTGGCGGGCGTCCATAGTTCCAAGGCAGCGACGACGGCGTTTGCCGCCTCCACTCCCCCGGCCACTTCCACGCAAAGGATGGAACCAAAACCCTTCATTTGAGCTTTGGCGCGGACGTGACCGGGGTCGGCGGGCAAGCCGGGAAACAAAACCCGCGAAACGCCGTCGTGCAGGTCCAAACGACGCGCCAGTTCCATGGCGCTGGCCTGCGAACGCTCAACCCGCAGCGCCAGGGTGCGCAGGCCACGCAGGGCAAGCCATGCCTCAAAGGGTCCGGCAATGGCGCCGTGGATGGAGCGGTGATGGAGCAGTTGTTCGCGTAAGCCGGTGTTGGACGTGGCCAGGGCGCCCATGATGACATCGGAATGGCCGGCCAAATATTTGGTGACCGAGTGCAGCACAATGTCAGAGCCCAGCTCCAATGGTTTTTGCGCCAGGGGCGTGCAGAAGGTGTTGTCAGTGACCACCAGGGCACCCACGGCCTGGGCGGCGCGGCACAGCGCGGCAATATCCGCCACCTCCAACATGGGGTTCGTGGGACTTTCCAGCCACAGCATGTTGGCGGACTTTTCCCCGGCACCCGTGAGAGCTGCAATGACGTCATTATTATGGGCAATGTCCACGGTGCGCAGCGTGAAGAGGTCCTTTGCTGCCAGTTCCTGCGCCATGACAAGTGCGCCCTGGTAGGAGTGGCGGGGCATGACAAGCACTCCCCCGGCGGGGATGAGGGACAGTGCCGCGGAGGCGGCTGCCAAGCCCGAGCTGAATATCAGCCCCGGCAGCGCGGCACCCTCCAGCGCTGAGATCGCTTCTTCCAACGGCTCCCACGTCGGGTTGGAGTACCTGCCGTACGCGCGGTCGCCGTCGACCACGGGGCCGGTTCCCACATACGTTGAGGACAGCACGATGGGTGCGTTCACGGGTGCGTCATGTTCACGGGCGGGGCGCCCCAGGGCTACCACCAGGGTGTCGGGGCTGAGGTTCTCGGGGTGTGCGGGAGTCGGGGACGTCATGGGTTCCAGATTAGCCCCGGAATTCCTGGCGGCAGCATTTACATGACACGCGCACGTTCCCACAGGCCCCAGGGTACGCGGAGCTGGGGCCGGTAGGCTAGGGGCGTGATGACTTCTTCTACACCCTTGCCGGGCCTCTTCGTTGCTTTCGAGGGCGGCGACGGCGCGGGGAAATCCACCCAGGCGAGCCTGCTTGCCCAGGCAGTGTCCGACGCCGGACGCCACGTTGTGCGGACCCGTGAACCAGGTGGCACTCCCGTGGGTGAAAAGCTGCGCTCGCTGGTGCTCGAGCACGGGCAAGGCGACATTGACGCCAAAACCGAGGCCCTCATTTTCGCCGCAGCGCGTGCCGCCCATGCCAGTCAGGTCATTTCCCCGGCTCTGCACCGCGGCGAGGTGGTCATCAGCGACCGTTACGCCGATTCCTCCATTGCGTACCAGGGCATGGGGCGGGGTTTGGGCACCGACGCCATTGCCTCGCTGAACGACTGGGCCACCAGTGGACTCTGGCCGGATCTGACGGTGCTGCTGGACGTTGCACCCTCCGAGGGCCGGGTGCGCCGTACTGCAGGTGCTGCCGAGGAGGACCGGATGGAATCCGAGCCCGATGACTTTCATGCCGCCATTCGGGCGGCCTTCCTGGATTTGGCAGCGGCCCATCCGGAGCGTTACCTGGTGCTATCGGCCAATGCGGACATTGGCGAGCTGGCCCACACCATTGCCCAGCGCGTCCACGCCCTGTTGCGCGAGCACGCGCCCCAGGGCGCAGCATGAGTGTCTGGGTAGATTTGCAGGGGCAGGACTCGGTCGTGGCGCAGCTGCGCCGTGCCGCGCAATCACCCAACCCCACCCACGCGTGGCTTCTCACGGGCCCTCCCGGCTCCGGGCGCTCCAACGCGGCCCTGGCCTTCGCCGCGGCCCTGGTGTGTGAGCGCCCGGAACTGGCCGCCCGTGGTTGCGGCGTGTGCAAGGCGTGCCACACTACCTTGGCCGGCACCAATGCCGACGTCACGTTCATTGCGACGGAAAAAACCACCATCAGCATTCTTGAGGCCCGTAATCTGGTGCGTAAAGCACACGACAGTCCGTCGTCGGCCCGCTGGCGCGTCATTATTGTGGGCGACGCCGACCGCATGACCGAGCGCACCACCAACGTTTTATTGAAGGCCATTGAGGAGCCGCCGCCGCGGACCATTTGGATCCTGTGCGCGCCGAGCCCCGCGGACGTGCTCGTCACCATTCGTTCCCGCTGCCGCACCCTGACCCTGCGTCTGCCCCCGGTGAATGACGTCGCCGCGCTGTTGGTGCGCCGGGACAAGATTGAGCCGGGCCTAGCCCTCACCGCAGCCCGCGCCGCTCAGAGCCATATTGGCATTGCCCGGCGCCTGGCCACTGATGCCGGTGCCCGGGAACGCCGCGACGCCACCGTGCGCCTGCCCCTGATGCTGCGCGATGTCACCACGGCCGTGCAGTCTGCGGCGTCGTTGTTGGAGTTGGCGCAGGCGGAAGCCACCTCCTCCAATGAAACGCGCGACGCCGCCGAGAAGTCCACCTTGCTGCGCTCGCTCGGTGCCCCGGAGACCGGGACCGTGCCACCGCCCATTCGCGCGCAGGTCCGTGCCCTGGAAGAGGACCAAAAACGCCGGGCCAAGAGGTCAGTGACGGATCACCTTGACCGGGCACTGACGGATTTGCTGTCTTTTTACCGGGACGTGTTGGTGTTGCAGCTGGACACGCAAGCGGGTGCCGGTGGCGCGACCGTGAACCTGGTCAATGAACCGTTGCGCGCTGAACTGCTGGACTTCGCCACCCATTCCCGGGCTGACACTACTTTGGCCCGTATGGACGCCGTCAATGCCGTGCGCCGCCGCCTGACCACCACCAATGTTGCCCCGCTGCTGGCCCTTGAGGCCATGGCCGTCAGCCTGCTCTAACTTTGCAAAGGACCCACCACATGACTGTCGGAAATGTTCGACGACGCCGCCTCTCCCTCACCGCTGCAGTTGCCGCCTTCGGGCTCTTGCTTGCGTCATGTTCCGTGAGCACGGAGTCCGAGGTGACCACCTCCGCCAATGCCGACGTGGTGGGCGAAGTCCCCAGTGAGTTGCAGGACTTTTACACGCAGGTGGTCACGTGGAGTTCATGTAACGGGGGTTTCCAATGCGCCGAGGTTGAGGTTCCGCTGGACTACGCCAAACCGCAGCAGGATGCACTGAAAATTTCCGCCATCCGCCTGCCGGCCACAGGGGACCGCATGGGCGCCATGCTGGTCAACCCTGGCGGGCCCGGGGGCTCCGGCGTCAATATGGTCAAGGATGGCGCCAAGGTTTACTTCTCCGAGAAGTTACGTGCCTCCTACGACGTGGTGGGCTTTGACCCCCGGGGTGTTCAGCGGTCAGCGGGCGTGCAATGCCTTGATGATGCGCAGGTGGATGCCTCCCGACAAATGACCTTTGATCTTTCCAACGATGCCGATCTGGCCCGCGCCCAAGCGGAATCACAGAAACAAAGCGAACTTTGCGTAAAAAACTCCGGAGACGTTTTGGCGCATGTGGATACTGACAGCTCCGCCCGCGACATGGATATTTTACGGGCAGTGGTGGGCGACAAGCAGCTGAATTACATGGGCTTCTCCTACGGCACCAAGCTGGGCGCAACCTATGCCGGACTGTTCCCGGAGCGGGTGGGCAAGTTCTCCCTGGATGGGGCCATGGACCCCGCCTTGAATATTGACCAGGTGTCCATGGGACAGGCCGGAGGTTTTGAAAACGCGTTGCGGGCCTGGGTGACCAATTGTCTGGACGGCGCGGATTGCCCCCTGACAGGGACGGTGGATCAAGCGCTGGCACAAATTCAGTCACTGCAGGAAATTTATACCCAAACCCCGCAGCAAACCCCCGAAAACCGGGTGGTGACAGGCAACGAGTTCACCAACGCGCTCGCCTTTGCCATGTACTCCACGGATTTATGGGAGCCCTTAAAGGGTGCGTTGACGCAGGCCGTTGCGGGGGATGCCTCCGGGATGTTGATGCTGGCTGACTACTCCGCGGACCGCGACGCGGAGGGCAAATACAATTCCAACACCGCCGCTGCGTTCACGGCCATCAACTGCCTTGACTACCCCATGGATGCAGATGTTGCACACATGCGCGAACAGGCGACACTGCTTCAGGAAGCTGCGCCCATCTTTGGTGACCTGCTCAGTTACTCAGGGCTCAGCTGTGCGGGGTGGCCCTACCCTGCGACAGGTACGCTGGAGCCCATTGCGGCCGAGGGCGCGGGCCCCATTTTAGTTATTGGGACCACCGGCGACCCCGCCACGCCCTATCAGTGGTCACAGGCGCTCGCGGAGCAGCTGGATTCCGGCGTTTTGGTTACGTGGAAGGGCGAGGGACATACGGCTTATGGCCGTGCCAATGAGTGCATCACATCACTGGTGGACAGCTACTTTGTCGACGGCACTGTGCCATCAGCGGGCACTACCTGCTAAGTTCCTCCGATCCGTGTGGGGCGGATTTTGTACATCTGCCCCGCGCATATTAGAGTTGATACTTGTGTTCAGCAGGTCAATCCATTGAGGGTTTGGCTTTTGCGCACAGGCCTCCATAGCTCAGTTGGTAGAGCGTTTCACTCGTAATGAAAAGGTCAACAGTTCGATTCTGTTTGGAGGCTCCACGAAACCCCGCCACGGCGGGGTTTTTCTTTGCCCTTCTTGCTCCCCCGCTCGTACGATGAGGCATGACCGCCACACCCGCAGCCATCTCGTTTCCAGGCTGGTTCGTTGAAATAGCCACTGTAGCGCCTGCCCTTACGTTATTAATTGCAGCGGCGGCAATTGTCCCGGCGTGGGTCGCGATTTTCCGGAACGCCGCATCGAACCGGGAAGCGCGCTGGTGGAGTGAGGCGCAATGGGCGCTGAGTGCGTCCTTTAGCGTAAATCCCGACGAACAAAAGGCGGGACTGCGGATGCTGGGGATCCTGGCAACGGCAACTTGGTTGGGTGAGCATGAGATGGAAGTTCTCAACGCCGCATACGGACGTCCCCTGCGGGAGATCGGTGCCGCTCATCCCCGAGACGGTAAGGGCGTGTTGGCGGAAGAAATCGCACCACCACAGGATGCCACCCAACCCCCCTTCACCGAAGGCCAGCGCGAAGTTCACGTCGAAGCGGCCAAACTCAAGATCGTCCTGGACGGTCGGTTAAAGCGCAAGACTCCGACGTGGATCATGGACCTGGCCAACAGCTGACGGGGCGACCCTATAAAGGGACAACCTCGCGACAGCGCTCGCGCCAGGCTGAGTCAGCGAGGACTTTCACCCAGCAATCCGGCGGCACGGGAAACATGCCCCTGCACAATGATTGCCTTCAGTTCCACCCCTGACACCTCTCCGGCGCCCAGCCGCACCAGCGCGACCGCTTCCGACGCGGCTGCCAGGGCATTGCCGGCACGGGAAAGCTCACGATGCACGTCATTGAATTTGCCACCCGTTCCGGTGGGTATTTCCATGCCCTGGCTGGGTGCCGCGGCATGGGCTGCCACGGCTATGCGGCGCACCTCAGGCAGCAAATCCGCCAGCGCATCCGCCAAAACCACAACTGGCGCGTAGCATTGCGCTGCGCGTTCCCCCGCTGCTGTCTGCACCAATCCGGCAGCCTCCAAACCCTCGAGCATCTGGTGGAAGCGGTCCAAGCCGCGATGGAAGCGGTCATAGGCGCGGCGCCAAACACCCTTGCCCAGCTCGGCGTCGTCCCTTTTTGATTGGCGCGCGGCGCTAAAAAAATCTTTGAGCATGCCCGTTACAGGTGCTGTCCGGGCAGGGGCGCCGCCGCGGCCGGCAGATGCCCGGCAGTGGCTTGGGAGACACCAAAGTTCGGCGCGTTTTCACTCATGAAATGAGTCTCTCACGGCCCGCACCTGCACTGCCCGAACCCAAGCTCGACGGCGGCGTGCGGGTAGGCAGGTTAAGTGCGGCACGACGGCGGAACCGGTCATCTTAGTCGCCGTCCCAGGCGAACACGACGCCCTCGCCGACCACTTTCAGCGACAGCTCGGTGCCGGGGCGGGCCAGCATGGCGTTCCAATGGCGGATGTTAATGACCTCGCCGCCAACTGGCTGGTGCGGGTCAAGGGGGTGGTCGGCGTCGACGAGGATGGGTTCCAGCTGCAGCCTGACGGTGGTTTCGGGGCCGAAATAGTCGGTGTCCACAACGCGGCCGCGGATGTTCCCGCCGCTGGCAATACGGATTTGTTCCGGACGCAGCATCAAGTGCACCTTGCCCTGGACGGTGGGACGGCGCACGGGAATCCCGCCCAATGAACAGAGGGCCAGGGAGCCTTCGAGCCAGGCCTCGATGATGACGGCGTCGCCGAGGAATTCCGCCGTGGCGCGGTCCGCGGGGCGGGTGTAGACCACGAAGGGGCTGCCGATTTGGGCGAGTTTTCCGTCACGCATGACGGCCACCTGGTCGGCGAAGCTGAGGGCCTCGGCCTGGTCGTGCGTAACCAGGATGGTGGTCACACCGGCCTGTGCCAGCGTTTCCGCGACGGCCTTGCGGGTGGCGACGCGCAGGCCTGCGTCGAGGGCGCTGAATGGTTCGTCCAGGAGCATGAGCTCGGGCTGGCGGGCCAGGGCACGGGCGAGGGCCACGCGCTGCTGCTGCCCGCCGGAGAGCTGGTGCGGGCGGCGCTTGGCGTAGGAGGCGTCCATGGACACCATTTCCAGCAGCTCCCCCACTCGCAGGGAGGCTTTTTTTCCGCGCAGGGGCAGACCGAAGGCGATGTTGGCGCCGACGCTCAGGTGCGGGAACAGGGCGCCGTCCTGGGCGACGTAGCCGACGCTGCGCTTGTGGGCTGGGATGAACCGCGACGGACCGGCGACTTCCTCCCCGCCCAGGGCGATCCGTCCGGCGTCGGGGGCGGAAAAGCCGGCAATGAGGCGCAGCAGCGTGGTCTTGCCGGAGCCGGAGGGTCCCACGATCGCGGTGGTGCGGCCCTTGGCCACATCCAGGTCGACGCCCTTGAGCACTTCCGTGCCGCCGAATCCCTTGTGGACGCCACTGATCTGGAGGTGGTCGGGGACGTCGCTGGAATCGTGGACGAACGTCAGGCTTTCGGCGGCGCCGGGGACGAGACCGCCGCGGGCGGGCCGACCAGCCGGGTGGGCTGCCCACCCCGGAACCACCCGCCCCGCAGCCACTTGCCCCGGAGCTGCCGGGGGCGTGGCTGCGGCGGTTTGGGATTGTGGCGGGGCGGGTGCGACGGCGTCCGGGTCTCCAACCTGCGAAGTGCGGGAGTCGTTAAACTGGGTGGTCATTGGCCGGCCGCCTTCTTGGATTGCACAAATAGTAGATAAGTCATGGGCGCCGACAGCAGGATCATCAGCAGGGCATAGGGGGCCGCCCCCATGTAGTCAATCTCGCTGCTCAGGGACCAGAACTGGGTGGCGAGCGTGCGCGTGCCATTGGGTGCGAGCAGCAAGGTGGCGGTCAATTCATTGACGATCCCTAGAAAAACCAGGGCCGCTCCGCCAGCCGCCGCCGGGGCTGACAGGCGCAGGGTCACCCGCAGGAAAGCAAGCAATGGCGGCTTGCCCAAAGACTGCGCGGCCTCGTCCAGCTCATGCGGCACCTGGGCCAGCCCGGCCCGCAGGTTCACCAGCGCCCGGGGCATGAACAGCAACGCGTGTGCCCCTACCAGCACGATGGCGCTTTGATAGATGGCGGGCACGTTGTGGACAGTGATGGTCACCAGTGCCAACGCCACGACAATGCCCGGCATGGAGCTGGAAATATAGTTCACGGCTTCCAGAAGTTTACTCAGGGGCCCGGGGTAGCGGGTGACCAGGAACGCCAGCGGGAACGCTAAAACAGTTGTCAGCAGCGCCCCTGCCAGTCCGTAACCGAGGGTTTGCAACAGCGCCTGGAGAAGGTCGGAGCGTTCCCAGATGGCCGCTCCCCCGAGGATCAGCCAGCGGCCGACGTGCCACAACGGAACACCCAGGGCCAGCACGCTGACGGCCACCAGGCCCAGCTGTCCCGGCAGCTGCCAGACACCAAGGCTAAGTCTGGGCGGATTGGACTGCACCCCGGAGCCGACCTTGGCGTACCGGGCGCTGCCGCGCACCCGCGACTCGGACAGCAGGAGCAGCAAACAAAACAGCACCAGCACGCTGGCCAGCATGTTCGCGGCGGCACCGTTGAAGGTGGACCTGAACTGGTCGTAGATGGCGGTGGTGAAGGTGTCGAAGGTGATCATGGCGAACGCGCCGTACTCGGACAGCAGGTGCAGGGACACCAGCAGGGCACCGCCCGCCGTCGCCAGCCGCAGCTGTGGCAGCACCACCCGGAAAAACACCCGCCTGGGGCTCAGCCCCAGGGACGCCGCCGACTGCTCCAACGCCGGATCGAGCCGGCTCAGCACCGCCGCAACGGGAATGTACACGAGCGGAAAGTATGAGAGCACCGAAATCAGCACACCGCCAAAAATTCCACCCAGCGATGGAATAGCGCTGACCCACGCGTAACTGTTCACAAACGCCGGAATGGCCAGCGGCGCCGCCAGCAGCACGGACCACGCCCTGTACCCGGCAAGCCGGGTACGTTCCACGAGCCACGCCCCACCCACACCCGTGACCACGCAGAGCGGCACCGTAATGAGCACCAGCGAGACCGTGTTCAGCAGCAGTTCACCAACCCGCGGGCGGACCACCAGCGCAACGATGGTGTCCCACCCCGTGCTGGCGGTGGCAACCACCACAAAGCCCAGCGGCAGTATCGAAAAAACGGCAATTAAAAGGCAAAGCACGACGACGGGCCAGGGGCCGAGGCGTGTGCCCCGGCCCCCAGCCGCCCTGCGTGAGATTTTGGCATCGGACGCAAGTTCCGCCGTCGTGCCCTGCTGTGAATCCATTAGCTCTAGAGTAGACCGGCCTGTGTCATGAGATCGGTGACCTTGGCGGAATTCAGCTTGGCGGGGTCGATCTTAGGGGCCTGCAGATCGGCCAGCGGGGTCAGCTTGTCATTGGCGGAGACCTCACTGGCGACGGGGTATTCAAAACTGCCGCCGGTCTGCAGGACAGTCTGGCCAGCCTTGCCCGTGACGAATTCGAGGAATTTCTGGGCGCTGTCCTGGTGCGCGCTCGATGCCAGCACGCCACCGCCGGAGATGGAGACGAACGCGCCCGGGTCCTCATTTTTGAAGTACTGCAGCGCCACGTTGGTGGAGTTCTCGCCGGTCTTGGCCTGGTCGCCGAAGTAGTAGTAATGATAAATGACCGCGCCCTCAACCTCACCGGCATTGACAGCCTTCATGGCAGTGCTGTTGCCCTTGTAGGCCTTGAAATTTTCCTTCATGGACTTCAGCCAGGACAAGGTGGCGTCCTCGCCCTCCAGCTCCAGCATCGCGGAAACAATGGCCTGGAAGTCGGCACCCGACGGGGATGCTGCCCAGCGGCCCATCCATTCGGAGTCGGCCAGGTCCATGATGGACTTGGGCAGCTGGTCCTCGGTGAGCTTGGTCTTGTCATAGGCGAAGACCGTGCTGCGGGCGGCAATGCCTGTCCACTTGTTGGTTGAGGGACGGTATTCCGCCGGGACCTGATCCTGGATCGTCTTGTCGATGTCAGTGAAGAGGCCGGCGTTTTCAACCTGCGTCATGGCGGGAGAGTTTTCAGTGAGGAAAACATCTGCCGGCGACTTGGCGCCTTCGGCAATGATCTGGTTGCTCAGTTCCAGGTCGCTGCCCTGGCGCATGGTGACCTTGATGCCGGTTTCCTTCGTGAACGCATCCACCCATTCCTGGGTCAGGGATTCATGCTGGGCGTTGTAGACCGTAATGGCATCCGTTGCCTCGCCGGCAGCGCCGCTGCTTTCGGCTGGTGCGGTGGTTCCGCCACACGCGGCAAGGGCCAGGGCCGAGGCGCCAGCCAGGGCGGCAAGGACTGTCTTGTCGAACATCTTCTTCGTCAATGAGGTTTTCATGGGGCCTTCCGGCATTGAAATAATTAGCGAACGTAAATTGATCGTAATACCTCAAAGGTCAGGCTTACCTCAGTTCCGGCCGTTTGTGACTCAGCTCACTTAAATTTAGTGTCGCTCGGTGGCTTACCGGCCGGTAGATAACGTTTGTGTAAAAGCCCGTGTGCGTGGCGGACCATGGCATTGTCGTTCGCCGTTTTTGCGGTGGCCTGCGCCGGCGTTTGGCGGGGCGGTTGACTGGGTTTTTGGGCACCAATCGCCGGCGTCCGGCCCGCCGGTCCGCGGCCGGGTCAGCAGCAGCGGCCCTCGGGGTTCGCATCCTGGCGGTCTGTCTTGTCCCGCCAGAACTCACGCAGCGTCATGGGTGCGGTAGTGCAGCCGGTGGTCTGGTGATGGGCCAAATACTTCTCGTAGGAGTCCTCGCCCAGCACCCCTTTGAGATATTTGCTGATGGCCCCCAGGCCCCGGCCGGCACTTCGCAACAGTTCCATGACTAGTGACCCGAGCGAACCGATTGCTTGCCCGACTCTGACCATTCCTTCATTAACACTTTTTCCGCCTTGCTGGGAAGGATTGACGCCGGGGCGAAGATCCGTGCGGCAACGGCGGGATCCTCTTTGCTGGGACCGCCACCGGCTCGGTAGGAGCGGGCGGCGACCATGATCGCCGTGGTGATCACAATGAGTGAAAGCACCACGAAAATGATGGAAAGCGTCCCTTGCACAAAGGTGTTGCGAACCACGGCTTCCATGGCCTCGACGGTCTTGGCGGAGCCAAAGCTGGTTTTACCGTCTGCCAAGGCCTGCTTGAAGGCCGTGTGCTGCGCCCAGTAGCCAACTGCCGGGGTGCTGGAGAAGATTTTTTGGAACGACGCCACGACGGTGACCACTGAGACGAACGCCAGCGGCAGGGCAACTATCCACAGGTACTTAATGTGCGTGTTTTTGGAAATGATGGTCATGCACACGGCCAGGGCAATGGCGGCCAGGAGCTGGTTGGCGATGCCGAACAGCGGGAACAGGGTGTTGATGCCGCCCAGCGGATCGGTGACGCCCATGATGAGGATTGCGCCCCACCCTGCCACCATGATGGCCGTGGTGATCCATGAGCCCAGTCGCCAGGAGGTGTCCTTAAACCGGGGAATAAAGTTTCCCAGCGAATCCTGCAGCATGAAACGTGCCACGCGGGTGCCGGCATCCACGGCCGTCAAAATGAAGAGCGCCTCAAACATGATGGCGAAGTGGTACCAAAAACTCATCATGCCCTGACCGCCAACAACCTGCTGCATGATGTGTGCCAGTCCCACTGCCAAAGTGGGGGCGCCACCGGTGCGGGAGACAATGGACTCTTCACCGACGTCGGCCGCTGTTTGGGCAAGCAGCGAGGGATCCAGCGCCACACCCGTTAGCCCCAGCGAGTTCACGAACGCCGCTGCGCCCTCAATGGTTCCGCCCGTGGCTGCGCCGGAGGAGTTCATGGCGAAGTAAATGCCGCGGTCAATGGAGAGCGCTGCAACCAGTGCCATGATGGCCACGAAGGACTCCATGAGCATGCCACCGTAGCCAATGTAGCGGGCCTGGCGTTCCTTCTCGATGAGTTTGGGGGTGGTGCCGGAGGCAATCAAGGCGTGGAATCCGGAGAGCGCGCCGCAGGCAATGGTGACGAACAGGAACGGGAACAGGGCACCGGAGAAGACAGGGCCGTCGGTGCGTCCGGCGAATTCGCTGAAGGCTGGAACGGTGATTTCCGGGCGGACCAACACGATGGACCCGGCCAGCATGACAATGGTGCCGATCTTCATGAACGTGGAGAGGTAGTCGCGCGGGGCCAGCAACAACCACACGGGCAGCACTGCGGCAATGAAACCGTAAATGATGATGGCCCACGCCAAGGTAGTGCGGTCCAGGGTGAAGACGGCAGCGCCCCACTCCGTCCCTGCCACGATGCCGCCGCCAATGATGGCTGCCAGCAGCAATACGACGCCAATGAGCGACACTTCCATGATTTTGCCGGGACGCAAATACCGCAGGTAAACGCCCATGAACAAGGCAATGGGAATGGTCATGGAAACGGAGAACACGCCCCACGGGGATTCACCCAGGGCATTGACAACCACCAGCGCCAAAATCGCCACAATGATGATCATGATCAGCAGTGTCGCGATCAACGCGGCCGTGCCGCCAATGACGCCGAGTTCTTCGCGGGCCATCTGGCCTAGAGAGCGGCCGCCACGGCGCATGGAGAAGAACAAGACCAAATAATCCTGCACGGCGCCTGCCAGCACGACGCCGACAATGATCCAGATAGTGCCGGGCAAGTAACCCATTTGGGCGGCCAGAATGGGACCCACCAGCGGACCCGCACCGGCAATGGCGGCAAAGTGGTGACCGAACAGGACATTGCGGTCAGTGGTGACAAAGTCCTTGCCGTCAGCCTTGTACTCGGCCGGGGTGGCACGCAAGTCGTTGGGCTTGATCAGGTACTTTTCAATGACCTTGGAGTAAAACCGGTAACCAATGAGGTAGGTGCAAACGGCGGCAAAAACAAACCAAATGGCATTGACGGACTCGCCGCGAACCACTGCCAACATGACCCACGCAACGCCGCCCAGGAGCGCAATGGCGCTCCAAATGCCAATTTTCAGGGGCGTCCACTTGTGCGTTTCAGCTTCCTGCACGGGATCCAATGCCACGGGCGGCAGGCTGGGATCCTGCACCAGCAGATCACCTTCCACGGCGGAACTCTTTGACGGCGTTGTCATATTTTTCCCTACTTTTCAGACACCATTGACAGATCCTTGACAGTACCAGCGTGAGGTACTACATGAAGATCCGTGACTGCACCGTACGTGAAAATCGCTCAATGGCATAGACCCTGCGACCAATGGACTGGCATATTTCACTTCCCAATGCAGCGCCGGTTCCGCTATCGGCGCCCGGTCTACGGCGCCCGGTCTACGGGGCGCCGATAGCGGAACCGGGCGCCTCGCCGGAACGCCGATAGCGGAACGGGGCGCCGCACTCCTGGCCGCTAAAGCGTCAACAGGATTTTGCCCACATGCACACCGGAATCAAAGTATGCATGGGCATCGACGACCCGTTCCAGCGGGAAAGTCTTGTCCACCATGGGTTTCACTGCCCCGCTGGCCACCAGCGGCCACACATGATCACGTACACCATCCATGATGGCTGTTTTCTCTTCGAGGGGCCGGGCGCGCAGCGTCGTGCCAATAATGGCTGCCCGCTTGGTGAGCAGGGCGCCCAGGTTTAACTCCGCGGTCGCCCCTCCTTGGAGGCCGATGACCACCAGGCGGCCATACGTGGCCAGTGCCGCAACGTTGCGGGCCAGGTATTTCGCTCCGACGACGTCGAGAATTACGTCAGCACCATGGCCGTCGGTAAACGCCATGACACGCTGCACAAAATCCTCGTTGCGGTAATTTATGGCCAGATCGGCACCGAGGTAGCTGGTGAGCATGGCCACCTTTTCGTCGCTGCCGGCGGTGGCCACCACGCGGGCGCCCGCGGCCTTTGCGACCTGGATGGCCATGGCGCCAATGCCACCGGCGCCGCCATGGATCAGCACTGTTTCGCCACGCTGCAGCTGCGCCGTCATGAACAAGTTGGCGTGCACGGTGGCGGCTACTTCGGGCAAGCCGGCTGCCGAGATGACATCGATCCCCGCTGGCAATGGAAGTACCTGTCCGGCCGGAACCGCGACTTGTGCGGCATAACCGCCGCCGGTCAGCAGGGCCACCACCTTCTCGCCCACGCTAAACGGCCTGGTCACGTTGGGTCCAAAACCTGCAATCCGTCCGGACACTTCCAACCCGAAGATGCCAGTGGCGCCTGGCGGCGGCTCATAAAAGCCACGTCGCTGCTGCACGTCAGCTCGATTCACTCCAGCGGCAATCACATCAATGAGAACCTCCCCCGGTCCAGGCACGGGAGCCTGCGTCTCTACCAAGGTCAAAACCTCGGGGCCGCCTGCGACCGTTGCAACAATTGCCTTCATGACCTTCTTCACTGCCTCTCATCTTGCGAAATCTGCCCGGACCGGCCCGTATTTTGGTGGCACGGCCCTGCCTATGAAACACTACTAGGGTAAGGAAGGTTGTCCGAGCGGCCGATGGAGCTGGTCTTGAAAACCAGTGTGCGGTAACCCCGTACCAAGAGTTCGAATCTCTTACCTTCCGCGCGATAAAAGGGAAGTAGACCCGTAACGGGACTGCTTCCCTTTTGCGTGCCCAAAATACCGCAGCCACGCATGGCAGGTTTGGGCTTTAGCAAACAAAGCTGGGTATTTGCTTGACCGAAGCCGTTAGTTCATGAAGGATTCACCTTTATGCGCTTAGCTCAATAGCGTTACTGCGGATTTTCGTGGGGAGCCTTGCCGTTCCCCCCGATAACTCCGGACTGCATCATCACTGACGGCACAATAGCGTGCCGCCCTTTTCCGAGAGTTGGAAACATGACGAGCAACACCTTCTTCAAGGCAGGTCTGGGGGCCGCTTTGGCCCTGGGACTTGCCACGGCCCCGCTGGTTGCCTCGGCCGCCTTTGCCGCCAATGAGCCCGTTTCACCCGAAAGCACGGCCAGTGCCGAACCTGCTGAAAGTTCGACGCCGGACGCCTCGCCCTCCGCGGTCCTCCCGCCGGCAGTGACGCTTGCGGGTCCGTTGGAAACACCCAATGTGATAGTCAATGAGGCCTACCTCAACGGCGGAAGTGCGGGGGCAAGCTATAAGAACAAGTTCGTGGAGCTGTACAACCCCACGAATGCAGATATTGACTTGGCCGGCTGGTCGCTGCAGTACCGCTCCGCTTCGGGCAAGGAAGCCCCCAGCGGCGTGGCACCACTTTCCGGCACCATCAAGGCCAAGGATTATTTCCTGATCCAGGGCAGCTCCAATGCAGCCAATGGCTTGGAATTGCCCACTACCGACGTTGACGCCAGTGGCGTCAGCTTTGGTGCAGGCGGCGGAACCTTGATTCTCGCCAACCAGCCGGAAAAGTTGCCGGCAGACTTGCCTACGGGCTCGTTGGTTGGCATCGCCGGCGTGGTTGACCTCCTCGGCTATGGCAGCTCCAACACCTTTGAGACCGCCGCATCCTCGGCAGCTTCGGTCACGACCGCATTGAACCGCAGCAACTTTGCGGACACGAACAACAATGCGGCCGACTTTACCCAGGCTGCCCCCACTCCCACGGGCACCAAGGGTGGTGGCGTACCGCCTCCGCCACCGGAGGATTCAGGCACCAAAGGCATTGCCGAAATCCAAGGCGAAGGCGCCAAGAGTCCGCTCGAAGGCTCCACCGTCACCACGAGGGGCAAAGTCACCGCGGCCTACCCCACTGGCGGTTTCAACGGCTACTTCCTTCAGACCCCCGGCACCGGTGGCGACCTTGATCTGGCAAACCACCGGGCCTCGGACGGCATCTTCATCTACTCCCCTGCCACGGTCGCCGACGTCAAGATTGGCGACTACGTCGAAGTCACGGGCCTGATTAAGGAATTTGGTGGGGCCACTGGCACCACCACCACTGAAATTGATGTTCCGGCTGGAGGCATGAAGCAGCTGGACGAAGCGGCGGTGGAGGTCAAGGCCGCCGTCATCAATGTGCCGGCCACGACCGAGCAGCGCGAAACCCTCGAGGGCATGCTCGTGGCTCCCCCGGGCGAATACACCATCACTGACAATTACTCCCTGAACAATTACGGCGAGGTTGGTTTGGCCGTGGGCGGAGAGGTGCTGCTGCAGCCCACCGCCGTGGGTCCCGTCGGCTCCGCGGAGCATGCGGCGCAAGTTGCCACGAATGCTGCCAAGGCCATTAAGCTCGACGACGGTGCCAGCACCAATTTCCTGAACGCCGCGGGGCAGTCCGTTCCGCTGCCGTGGCTCAGCGCAGCAACACCCATGCGCCTGGGTTCCACAGGGGAATTTGCGGGCCCCGTCATTTTCGATGACCGCAACAACTCCTACAAGTTCCAGCCGTTGGAGGCTCTGACGCCCACCAACGCCGGAACCGTGCAGCCCATTGGGTTTGGCAACACCCGCGCAACTGCTCCTAAAGCCGTGGGCGGGGACTTGAAGGTCGCTTCCTTCAATGTGCAGAACTATTTCATTGAAACCGGCGACAAAAACCCCAAGTGCCAGTTCTACACCGACCGCACAGGTGCGCCAGTCAGCGTCCGCACGGGCTGTGACCAGCGCGGCGCCGCCAATGCCGAAAACCTCAAGCGCCAGCAGGACAAAATCGTGGCAGGCATTACCGCATCCGGTGCCGATGTGCTGTCTTTGGAAGAAATTGAGAACTCCAGCAAGTTCGGCAAAGACCGCGACGCGGCCCTGGCTGCACTGGTTGCGGCCCTCAATGTTGGCGCGCCGGGTGTGTGGGACTACATCCGCTCCCCCGCGCAACGCCCGGCAGTTTCCGTGGAAGATGTCATTCGCACGGCTTTTATCTTTAAGAAGTCCGTGGCCAAGCCCGTGAGCGATTCAGTCATTCTTGACGACCCCGCCTATACCGGTATTGCCCGTCAGCCACTGGCCCAGGCGTTCACGCTGGCAGGAAAGACGGACGCCGACAAGATCATCTTAATTGCCAACCATTTCAAGTCCAAGGGTTCGCCCGCCACCCCCAATGACACCGATCAAGGTCAGGGCAACTCCAACTTGGCCCGCACCGCACAGGCCGCGGCCCTGGTGAAGTTCTCCACTGACCAGCAAAAAGCCCAGGGCACCGACAAGGTACTGCTCATGGGCGATTTCAATGCCTACAGCTATGAAGATCCCATGGCTGTCATGGCCGACGCCGGTTACGTTAACCAGGGCGAGAAGACCGGCAAGCACTCCTACGCCTTTGGTGGCTTGCTCGGCTCACTTGACCACATTGTTGCCAGCCCGGCAGCGGATGCCCTGGTCACCGGCGTCGACATTTGGAACATTAACTCCACTGAGTCCATTGCCATGGGCTACAGCCGCTACAACTACAACGTCACGAACTTCTATGACGCCAGTCCCTTCTCCGCCTCCGACCATGACCCCGTCGTGCTCGGTTTGAACCTGGGTGCTGCCGCGGCAGACACCAAGGCCATCAACCTCCTGAACATCAATGACTTCCACGGCCGCATTGACGCCAACACCGTCAAATTTGCCGGGACGGTGGAGCAGCTTCGCGCGGCCGCAGGAGATGTCAACACGGCCTTCCTGTCCGCCGGTGACAACATTGGGGCAAGCTTGTTTGCCTCCGCGTCCCAAGACGACAAGCCCACCATTGACGTATTGAACGCGCTGGAGCTGCGGGCATCGGCTGTGGGCAACCACGAGTTCGACAAGGGCTTTAGCGACCTGGCCGGCCGCGTCACCGACGCCGCCAACTGGGACTACCTCGGGGCCAACGTCTACATCAAGGGAACCACCAAACCGGCCCTTGACGAGTACAAGATCATTGACCTCAATGGGGTGAAGGTTGCCGTTATTGGGGCTGTCACCCAGGAAACACCCACTTTGGTAACTCCGTCCGGGATCTCCATGCTGGAGTTCGGCGACCCGGTGGACGCCGTCAACCGCGTGGCCAAAACAATCACCGACGGCAAGCTGGCCGACGTCATTGTGGCTGAATACCATGACGGCGCTGGCGCAGGAACGCCCGACGGGGCAACTCTTGAGCAAGAAATTGCCGCAGGGGGTCCCTTCAAAAAGCTGGTCACCGAGACCAGCGCTGACGTGGATGCCATCTTCACCGGCCACACCCACAAGCAGTACGCCTGGGATGCACCCGTGCCCGGTTCCACCACAAAGACCCGCCCCGTGCTGCAGACCGGCAGTTATGGGGAGTTCATTGGCCAAATCACCTTGCAGGTGGACGCCGAGAGCAAGGATGTAATCTCTTACACGCAGGGCAATGTCCCGCGCACCACCGTTGATGATGCCACCTTGGTTCAGCAGTTTGACCGCGTTGCCAAGGTCAAGACCATCACGGATCAAGCGCTCGCGGACGCCAAGATCGCCGGCAGTGTGCCCGTGGGCAAAATTTCCGCCGACATCACGACCGCGCAGACGTTTGACCCCGCCACTGGCAAGTACACCCGCGACGACAGGGCCAATGAATCCACGCTGGGAAACCTGGTGGGCAACTCCTTGCTGGATGCGCTCAAGGGTGAGCAGACCGGCGGGGCCGAGATCGGCGTCGTCAATCCCGGCGGACTCCGCGCGGACCTGCTGTACAAGAACGACGGCGTTGCAGACGGTGTGGTGACCTACGGTAACGCCAACGCGGTGCTGCCGTTTGTGAACAACCTGTGGACCACTTCCCTGACGGGCGCGCAGGTGAAGACCATGCTGGAGCAGCAGTGGCAGACCAAGGCGGACGGCAGCATCCCCAGCCGCCCGTTCCTGAATCTGGGACTGTCTTCCAATGTGGATTACACCTACGATTCCAGTCGCGCATTGGGAGATCACATTACGTCCGTGGTGATTAATGGGGCGCCACTGGACCTCGCGCGTTCCTATCGGGTGGGCACGTTCAGCTTCTTGGCCACCGGCGGGGACAACTTCCGTGTCTTCAACGAGGGCACCAACACCAAAGATTCGGGCCTCATTGACCGGGACGCTTGGATTGCGTACCTCCGTGCGCAGTCCGAGGTGGCACCCATTGCCCCTGACTTCTCCCGTCGCGGCGTGGATGTTGTCAACGCCCCGGCTGCCGTCACCGAGGGCCAGGAAGTCACAGTTGGCTTGAACAAGCTGGATCTGACGTCCCTGGGTGTCACCAAGTCCACCCAGGTCACTGTGCGCTACGAGCCTTCGGGCAGCGGGGGCGGCACGGGCTTCGCGGTTCTGGCTGCGGCGGTTCTGCCGTCGGAGCTGGGGACGTTCCCCGTGGCCGACGGCGCTGCAACGCTGAGCTTTACGGTCCCTGAGCAGCTCAACGCCGGTCGCTTCACCATCACCACCGATGGCGGCACCTACGCCCGACTGCCCATCACCATTCCCGTAACAGTCGACGCCGAAGTGCCGGTCCCCACCGACCCGGGCACTACACCGGTCCCCACCAACCCCGGCACCACACCGGGCACCACCAACCCCGGCACCACACCGGTCCCCACCAACCCGGGCACCACCAACCCGGGCACTACACCGGTGCCCACCGACCCGGGCACTACACCGGGCACCACCAACCCGGGCACTACACCGGTGCCCACCAACCCCGGCACCACACCGGTGCAAAACGGCAACGGTTCCGGCTCGGGTGCCGGTTCGGGTAACGGCGCCGGTTCAGGCAATGGCTCAGGTAATCGATCGAGCGATCTGGCTTCCACAGGTGCCGCGGCGCTGCCGCTGGGTCTGGGCGCACTGGTCCTGCTCGGAGCAGGCACCGCTATGGTCCTGGCGAACCGCCGCAAGGCAGCTCACGGGCCAACAAGCCGCTGACCAGCAAGGTTCACGCTGCTTGGCATGAACCAGCAGGGGCAGCAGCTGCCATCCACACTCGCAAGACGAGTGGCGGGTGGCAGTTGCTGCCCCTGCGGCGTTTTAGCAGCCCAAAATATCCTGGGCAATGGCGTCGGCGTCAACAATGGTGCGGTAGCCGCTGCGGTATTTGGCCGACGCTTCGGCAGCTATGGCTATCCCCCACTGCACCGATGACAACTGCAACCCCAAAAGATACAGACCCTCGACTGGAATGCCTGTCCCGTCGAGGGGACGGTACGGCGGCGCTGTGACGTCCACACCGCTGGTGGTGACGGGTCCGCCGTCGGACGCCAGCATGAGCAGTGGACGGACCAGGCCATCTGCCAGCAGGTTGCGCAGCAGCGGCGAGGCGCTGAACTGCACATTGTTGGCAGGCGCCAGCGCTTCCACCAGGTGCCGGGCCTCCCAGGGGGCGTCCGCCACCCACGGAGAACGTACGGTAAAGACGCCGTGCTGGAGGCGGAACACGGGATCGGGACCGGAAAAGTGCACTATGCCTGCACGCACCAGGGCAGCGAGCTGCTCCATGCGCACGGCGGGCGGACCGCTGGCCAAACCCTCCACGAAACCTTCAAACCAACCCCGCAATTCGCCCAACCACGACGCTTGGGTGATGCCCCGGTCGGCCACCAGTGATTTCACAATGGCCCGCCCCGCATTGAGCGCACCAATGGCCATTTTCACTGGATCGTCCTCGCCCAAGGCCGAACCGGCGGCGTCCGCCACCAAATAATCCAGCACAGCCGCATCCATGTGAGCATGGGAAGAAAACCGTTCTGCAGCACCTTCACGCAAGGGGTGCCGAGCCAGCGGCCGCGCCAACCCCGGCAAGTCCAGCACCAGCTCGGCAGGGACCAGCTCGCTTACCAAGTCTTTCAAGCGCCCGGCCCAGCCCGGGTCACCCCCTTGGAGACCCTCATGGAGCAGGACATCGAGCTCCGGAAGCAGCCGGGGCGAGACCGCTTCGGGCCGCGTACGCACCAGCGTGGTGTAGTAGGCCCACAGCGTGTCGCGGTGCAGCAGTGGCCAAATGTCGTGCTCAAAACCGGCAGTTGCCCCCAAGCCGGCAATGGCAGCCACCGCGTCCTCGGCCAAAAAGCGCAGGGACACGCTTTGCGGGTAATAGCTTTGCAGTTCGGCTTTTGCCCGGTAAGGCGTGCCCCGCCGCGAGGCGCCCACAATGACGGGTTCGCGCCCCGAAGCCACATAGCGCAGCGCGTCTCCCGCAGGCCCGCCGGTAGCCTCAAAATATCCACCCCGGTTCTCGGTCAACTGGCCCAGGACATCAAAGAAATTTAGCCCCATTCCCCGCACCAGCACGGTTTCGCCCGCGGGCAGCTTGTCCCAGTCCACATCATTGGGCACCGCTGGCGGCAAATAGGTCAGTCCATGCGCGCGGGCCTCGTCGCGCAGTTCGCTCTGGACGGGGCTGAGCCGCGATTCCACATGCCCCAGCGCCAGCACCACATGATCAACGTGCAGCGGCCCGCCGTCGTGCAGAACGACGTCGAACCCTCCCTCGGTGTGGTTCTTCACCACCCGCCTGGCCTCATCCCGGTGATGGATGATGTGTGTTCCGGCCGGCGCATTATGGAGCAACTGCTCAAAGCACCAGCTGAGGTAACGGCCGTAAATGGCGCGGCTGGGGAAGCCGTTGGCGCCCAGGTTTTTTAGCTCGGCAACGTCGCCGTCACTGAGTTTTTCCCAGGGGTTTACCCGCTGCGCTTTCCGCCAAACGTTGAAGGTGCAACCGGCCACGGGCGGTGCGTTCACCCCTTGATCCGGGATGAGGGTGGGGAAAAAACTTTGGGTGTTCATCAAGTACAGCCGCGACTGTTCGGCACGCCACACGTGCCCGGCCCCCGGGTCAAAAGGATCGATCAAGTGGATGTGAAGTGATGTTTCCCCCGCATGCGGATCGTGCGCGCGGCGGGCCAGGAGCCGTTCCATAATGGAGGTCCCGCGGGGTCCCGCTCCCACAATTGCCACGGACGTTTTACCCAAAATTTGCACCCTTTGAGCTTAACCGATGCGCACTTGGTGATTGGTACCGCATGCCTAGGATGGTTCCATGACACAAACCATTGCTGCCGCGCCCCTTGCCGAGCAACCCGAGGACGAGTTTTTGTGGCTCGAGGACATTCACGCCGACGACGCCATGGCGTGGGTCCGCGAGCGCAACACCCGCACTGACGCCACGCTGGTCAACCCCGCCTACAGTGCCTTGGAAGGCCGCGTCCTGGAGGTGCTGGACTCCAGTGACAGGATTGCCATGGTAGCCAAGCGCGGCACGTGGTATTACAACTTCTGGCGTGATGCCGTCAATCCCAAAGGGCTGTGGCGGCGGACCGGCTGGGACAGCTATCTCAGCGGTTCGCCGGACTGGGAAGTGTTGCTCGATGTCGATGCTCTGTGCGCGGCGGAGGACGCCAGTTGGTTGTGGGCAGGGGCGGCCTTTTTGCGCCCGGAGCCCGGTGCGCCATACCGGCGGGCCATGGTGGCGCTTTCCCCCGACGGCGGTGACGCTGTTGCGTACCGGGAGTTCGACGTCGTCAACCGCACCTTTGTGCCTGACGGCTTTGCCCTGCCGGCGGCGAAAACCCGGTTGAGCTGGTTGGACGCGGACACCCTGTATGTGGGAACCGATACCGGTGCCGGATCGATGACGACGTCTTCCTACCCCGCCGCTTCAAAAGTGTGGCGCCGGGGCGAATCGCTGGCGGAGCTTGCCGCGAAAGAGCCGATGTTTTCCGTTCCCCTGGATCACCTCAGCGGCGGTGTCAGCCACAGCAGCACTCCCGGCTTTGAGCGCGATGTGGCGTACGACGTGCTGGATTTTTACAACAGCCGCAGCTATGTGCGGGTGGGTGAGGACTGGGTGCACATTGACGTTCCCGATGACATGAACGTGTCCCTGCACCACCAATGGCTGCTGTTGCGTCCACGCACCGATTGGGCGGTGGCCGGAACCGTGTACGCGGCTGGCACCCTGCTCGCCGCGAATCTGGATGCTTTTCTGGCCGGCAACCGGGATGTACGCGTTGTTTTTGCGCCGTCCGCTGCGGAATCCTTGCAATCGTGGAGCTGGACGCGGGACTTTTTGCTGCTCAATGTGCTCTCGGATGTGTCCTCCAAGATCCTCGTGGTGAACCCGGCGCTGGGTTGGGCCACCTCGGAGCTGGACGCCTGCCCGCCCCTGCATTCAGTGGATGCCTATGCCGTTGACGATGAGGACCCCGCCACGGCCAATGATTACTGGCTCATTGCCACGGGCTTTTTGACCCCTTCCACGGTGTACCGCGGCACGCTTGACGCTCGCGGCAGCCAGGCTGCGGCGCCCACACTGGTGCGGCAGGCGCCGTCGTTCTTCAACGCCGAGAACTACCGGGTGGAGCAGCACTTTGCCACCTCCGCCGATGGCACACAGGTACCATATTTCCAGGTGGGGCCTGCGGATCTCTTGCTCGACGGCGGCAATCCCACCTTGCTCAGCGGCTACGGCGGGTTTGAGGTCTCGCGGACGCCGTCGTACAGCGGGGCGGTGGGGCGCACGTGGTTGGAGCGCGGCGGGGTGTTTGTCGTGGCCAACATTCGCGGAGGCGGTGAATACGGACCCGCTTGGCATACGGCGGCGCTGCAGGAAAAACGCCATCGCGCCTACGAGGACTTCGCCACGGTGGCACGTGACTTGACGGCGCGCGGGGTGGCCTCCCCGGAGCGTTTGGGTTGCACGGGCGGCAGCAATGGCGGACTTTTAGTGGGCAATATGCTCACACAATATCCAGACTTGTTCGGTGCAGTGTCCTGTGGCGTGCCTCTGCTGGACATGCGCCGGTACACGAAGCTTTCCGCGGGGGCGTCGTGGATTGCCGAATACGGCGACCCCGATGTGCCCGAGCAGTGGGAGTTCATTAAAACCTTCTCCCCGTACCATTTGCTGCGTGCTGACGTGAAATATCCCGCGACGTTCATATGGACGGCGACCTCCGATGACAGGGTGGGTCCGGTGCAGGCGCGGAAAATGGCCGCACGCATGGAATCCATGGGAAAAGACGTCTGGTTTCATGAGGCGTTGGAGGGCGGGCATGCAGGGGCCGGGAACAATGAACAGGCCGCACGGCTGCACACGGCCTCGCATGAGTTCCTGTGGCGTGCGCTCACGAAAACCCTCTAAACCTGCGTGCTGCGTTCCTCTGGCGCCGCCGTTTTGCTTTGACCCGTTCTACTGGGTAAAGTTTGGGATGCTGGTTAGGGGCTTCTACCTTAGCCAGTGCTGGAGACGTGCCAGAGCGGCCGAATGGGCTTCACTGCTAATGAAGTGTGGGGCACAACTCCACCGGGAGTTCAAATCTCCCCGTCTCCGCCAAAAAATGCGCCCCTCGATTCGTCGAGGGGCGCATTTTTGTTGGCTGACTCCTTTTAACCGGTAGCCAAAACATCAGACCATTAGACTGGGCTCATGGCCGTAACCGATGAAGCAATCACTAAAATCAAAGACATGATCATTTCCGGGGAACTCTCCGCCGGGGATCGGCTGCCGCCTGAGAAGGAACTGAGCGAAAAGCTGGGCCTGTCACGCAGCTCGCTGCGGGAAGCCGTCAAAGCGCTGGAAATCATCCGGGTTCTCGATGTTCGCCGTGGTGATGGGACCTATGTGACAAGCCTTGAGCCAAAACTACTCACCGAAGCCATGACATTTATTGTGGACCTGCATCAAGATGAATCCATTTTGGATATCTTTGAGGTTCGCCGCATCCTGGAACCCGCCGCGGCGGCAATGGCCGCCGGGCGCATCACGGCCGAGCAAATCACGGCCCTGCGCGCCACCATGGAAAACATTGACGACTCCACCAGCATTGAACACTTGGTGGAACACGACCTGGTCTTCCATCGCTTGATTACGGCCGCCGCGCAGAACTCCTACCTGGCCAGTGTGTTGGACGCGCTCTCGAGCAGCACCGTCCGGGCCCGCATCTGGCGCGGGCTCACCCAGGAAAAGGCCGTGGACCGGACACTTTCCGAGCACGCCTCTATCATCGAGGCCCTGGAGCGTGGTGACGCGGAACTGGCAAAGTCACTTTTGACTGTCCACATCAGCGGCGTCGAGCACTGGCTTCGACAGGCGCTCTGAGTCGCGTTGCCGCGGACGTTCCCACCCGGCGCCCCGTCCCCACCCCAGCGCCCCGTTCCACCCGATGCATGATGTTCGGCGCCCTGTTCCGCTTTCAGCGCCCCGTCTCTTGGGTGCCTAAAGCGGAACGGGGCGCATTTTTGCGGCGAGCCCGGAGGAGGAGTAACGGCAGGGTTGCCCACTTGGAAGCGTATGCGTCAGCGGGGTTAATTTGAACACCACGGACATCGCCCAATTTGGTTGGCGGTGGAGACTTTATGCACCCCGTTCCCACCCCGGCGCCCCGTTCCACCCAATGCATGATGTTCGGCGCCCCGTTCCACACCCCGGCGCCCTGTCTCCTGGGCGCCTACAGAGGAACAGGGCGCATTTTTGCGGCGGGCCTGGAGGAGAAGCGACGGGTGTGTGGTTAACCCGCCTGCGCCAGTACCAGCGGCAAGACCTGTTCCGCCCCGGCCAAACGCAAGGCCCGGCCAGCCACCGTCAAACTCCATCGGCTGTCGACCAGGTCATCGAGCAACAGCACAGGCCCGGCGGGAGTGCCCGCGAGCGCGGCTTGTAATTCCGGGCCCACGGCGAAACGGTCCCACACGCCGGCCAACCGGTAGGCACTATTGCCGCCGCGCTGGCCCGTAGGGCCGCCAAACTCCAGTGACAAAGCACCCAAATAGGGCAGCCGGCCAATTTCGCTAATGGCCTGGGCAAAAGAGGCCAGCAACTGGGGTTTTCTGCGTGAGGGCATCGACACCACGGCAACGGGACGCCCGGCTCCTTCCCAGCCGGCTTGGCCCCAGTCGCGCAGTACCGCCACGACGGCGTGGGCCATGGCTGGATCCAGCGCGGCATCGGGCGCCTCCGAAGCGAACATGGCGCGCAGCGAATTACCCCAGCCAAGGTCAGTCATCCTGGCAAGAATGCGGCCACCGGCCACAAGTTCCCCGGCCGGCAGCTTGCCCTTGACGGGGACACCCAGCCGGTCCATCCCCGTGGGCCAGAGTGCTCTGGAATCCAGCGGCAGCCCGGCATGGCGCAGCGACTCCCCCGCAACGTCTGATGCGCTGGAGCTGACATCACTGGCAAACCAGCGGCCGGCGCAGTTGTCACAACGGCCACAGGGCTCTGCCGTGTCATCGTCCAAAGCAGCAGCGAGGTATTCCATCCGGCAAGCTGACATGCGTTCGTACTCCACCATGGATTGTTGCTCAGCAACACGTGCCTGGGCTATGCGCCGGTACCGTTCCTCGTCATAGCCCCACGGCTGCCCGGTGGACTCCCACCCTCCGGACACACGGCGCACGGCACCGTCGACCGCCAGCACTTTCAACAACAGCTCCAGCGGCGTGCGGCGTAAATCCACTCTGGCTTCAAGGGCGGGCGTGGACATGGGCTTGGGTGATTCCCCCAACGTCAGCAGCACGGCCATGGCCTTGTCCTGGGCAGGCATGGAGGCCGTGGCAAAGTACTGCCAAATTTCCGCGTCCTCGCTGCCGGGCAGCAGCAGCACGTCGGCGTTGGCGCTGCCACGGCCGGCACGGCCCACCTGCTGATAGTAGGCAACGGGCGACGACGGCGCCCCCAAGTGCACCACGAACCCAAGATCGGGCTTGTCGAATCCCATGCCGAGGGCGCTGGTGGCAACCAACGCCTTCACTTGATTGTTCTTAAGCGCCGCCTCCAGGGACTCCCGTTCCATGGTGTCGGTGCGCCCCGTGTAGGCCTTGACCACATGGCCGGCCTCAGCCAATAATCGGGCGGTGTCCTCCGCCGCCGAGACAGTCAAGGTGTAAATGATGCCGCTGCCGGGCAACTCAGACAGGTGCGTCAATAGCCAGCCCAAACGGTCCCGTGAGTCAGCCAATCGCAGCACGCCCAAGCGCAGGGACTTGCGGGCAAGCGGGCCGCGGATGGTGAAAACGCCAACGCCCAGCTGTTCCTCAATGTCGGAGACCACCCGCGAGTTGGCTGTGGCGGTGGTGGCCAGCACCGGGACCGTGGCGGGCAGCTGCGCAATGAGGTCGGCAATCCGCCGGTAATCAGGACGGAAGTCATGCCCCCAGTCGGAAATGCAGTGCGCCTCATCCACCACCAGCAATCCCGTCCGCTGAATGAGCGCCGGCAGTTGATTTTCCCTAAAGGCGGGGTTGGTGAGCCGTTCAGGGGATACAAGCAGAACATCGACTTCATCGGCGGCCAGCGCTTCACTGACCAGCCCCCATTCAGTGGCATTGGCTGAATTAATGGCCATGGCCCTTACCCCGGCGCGCTCGGCTGCCGCCACTTGATCGCGCATGAGGGCCAACAGCGGTGAAACTATCAGGGTGGGGCCAGCACCGCGGGCACGCAATAAAAGGGATGCCACAAAGTACACGGCCGATTTGCCCCATCCGGTGCGCTGGACAACCAGGGCACGGCGGCCGCCGTTGACCAAGGCTTCTATGGCCTCAAACTGCCCGTCGTGAAAGTCGGCATCATTCCGGCCCACCAAGGCCCGCAACACTTGGAGCGCCTGGGTCCGGGTCTGGTCGGAGGGGTCGGAGGGAAGGGAAATGTCAGGCATTGTCATAGCTGTCAGTATTCCAGCGGGAGCTGACAACGGCGTGCACAGCCACCCGGATTGTGGATAACCAGCTGATTTGGCGCCAACGTTAGGATGGAGGCGTGACTATTGCAGATAATTCGCCAGTTGACCTGTCCAGCTCCTTTAAGGCTTACGATGTCCGCGGGATCGTGGGCCAGAGCATTACCGCCGATTCCGTGCGCGCTGTGGGGGCCGCATTTGTGGATGTGCTGGAGCTGGCTGGCCAGACTGTCCTGGTGGGCGGGGACATGCGCCCCTCCTCCCCCGAATTTGCGCAGGCCTTTGCCGACGGCGCAGCCTCCCGTGGCGCCAATATTAAGCTGCTGGGCTTAATTTCCACCGACGAGCTTTACTTTGCCTCGGGCGTTCTTAATGCAGCGGGCGTGGTGTTCACTGCCAGCCACAACCCGGCGCAGTACAACGGCATGAAAATGACCAAGGCCGGTGCAGTTCCCCTGTCTCTTGAGACCGGTCTAGCCGACATCCGTGACGTGGCCCAGGGCTTCCTAAACGATGGACTGCCCGCCGCGGTCAGCGTTCCCGGCACCATCGGCGAAGCAGATGTCCTCAAGGACTACTCCGAGTACCTGCGCAAGCTGGTTGATCTTTCCCGCTCCCGTCCCCTGAAGATTGTGGTCGACGCCGGCAACGGCATGGCCGGCATGACCACTCCCGCCGTGCTGGGCGACGCACTCCTTCCCGGGCTGCCGTTTGAAATTGTGCCACTGTACTTTGAGCTGGACGGAACGTTCCCCAACCACCCGGCCAACCCGCTGGAACCGGCCAACCTGGTGGATCTCCAAGCCGCAGTGGTCAAGCACGGGGCCGATATTGGTCTGGCGTTCGACGGCGACGCCGACCGTTGCTTTGTCATCGACGAACTTGGCAAACCGCTGTCCCCCTCCGCCGTGACGGCACTGGTGGCGCGCCGCGAAATTGCCCGCGCCAAGGCGCTGGGCGAGGAGCACCCTACGGTCATTCACAACTTGATCACCTCCCGTGCCGTGCCGGAACTCATCACGCACGACGGCGGCCGGGCCGTGCGCACGCGGGTGGGCCACTCCTTCATCAAGGCCACCATGGCCGAGGAAGGAGCGGTCTTTGGCGGGGAGCACTCGGCGCACTATTACTTCCGTGACTTCTTCAACGCCGACACCGGCATGTTGGCAGCCATGCACGTGCTCGCAGCCCTGGGCGAGCAGGAAGGCACGCTTTCCGATTTGGGCCGCGAATACGAGCCTTACGTTTCCAGCGGTGAGATCAACTCCCAGCTGGCGGATGTCCCCGCAGCCGTGGCCCGTGTGCGCGCCGCCTACACGCGTGACGACGTCGTGGTTGACAAACTTGACGGCATCACCTTCACGGCGAAGGACGGCACCTGGTGGTTTAACCTGCGTGCTTCCAACACTGAACCGTTCCTGCGCCTGAACGCCGAGGCCGTGGACGCGGTCACTATGGCTGATGTCCGTGACGCTGTCCTTGAAATTGTGCGCCAATAACGACCCCGGTAAGCGCAGCCGCACCGTTACTACCCCCAGGAGCATGATGGAACAGCAGATACCCGAAGCGGTGAACCACGGAACGACGCCGGAACGGTCCGGGCAGGATGGGCAGGATGGGCAGGATGGGCAGGTTCAAGACGATCTCAATAAACTCCTGGGCACGGCTTTCGGCGTTGCTGCGGAGCAGTTGGAGGAGCACGGCGCATTTCTGCCCGTGGGAGTGGTCCTTGGCAACACCGGCGAACTGAGCCTGGTTGCCGTTGCCCCCAACTCGGTGGAAAACGGGGAGGAGCAGGAGCTGGATGCCGACCAGATGATTGCCGACTTGTTTGCCGCGCTGGCCAGCCAACGCGGCGATAATCGCGCTGCCGCCGTCGTCTGCGACATTCACCTTCCCGAGGACACCACCGACGCAATCCACGTCATGGCCGAGCACAGTTCTGGCGTGTCCGTCTCCGCGGTGCAGCCGTATCGGCAAGGCAGCGACGGTTGGGAATTCGCCGAGCCCTTCCTGGAGGCCGGGGAAAAAGCAATCTGGGCCTGACCCATGCGCATTAATAGTTTTGCCGACGTGAGCCTGCGCCTGCTGATGGTTCTGATCTCGGCTCCTGCGCAACAGCTGCACACCACACGTGACCTCGCCGAGCTGGTGGGAACACCGTATAACCATGTCAGCAAGGCAGTGCTGAAACTACGTCAAATGGGGCTGGTGGAAGCCATCCGGGGCCGCAGCGGGGGTGTGCGCGTCACCCCCGCTGGCAGAATGGCCACGGTGGGTGAGGTGCTGCGGCCACTTGACAGCCAAAGCGACGTTGCCAGGTGCCAGAGCGCTATGGGTGACTGCCCGCTGGCGCATAATTGCGGACTCCGCGGGGCCTTAAACCAGGCACGGGAAGCTTTTTACGCATCCCTGGATGGAGTGCAGCTGGACAGCCTCGTCCCCACCTCCAACAACAGTCCCGTTTATGTGACCTTACACACATTACGCCCCGAATGATCTGCGGCAATCCAACACTTTTCTACGTCACGTAGAAATTATGGATTTAAAGTTGCATCAATAATGCTACTTTGGAATTGTCATCAAGACGTATACCCAAGGAGTTGCACATGCTGTCGGAAAAATCACGGCCCCTCATTGAAGCCACACTGCCCCTGGTCGGTTCACGCCTTGGTGCCATCACACCAAATTTCTACGCCCGCATGTTCGCCGCCCACCCTGAGCTCCTCAATGGTCTGTTTAGCCGCGCAAATCAAAACAATGGCCTGCAGCAAAAGGCCCTGGCGGGCTCCATTGCCGTTTTTGCCACCGCACTCATTGCCGACCCGGATTTGATTCCAGAGACCCTGCTCAGCCGCATCGCACACAAGCACACTGCGCTGGGCATCGTCGAGGACCAGTACCAAATTGTTTACAAGTACCTCTTTGAAGCCATTGCCGAAGAGCTCGCCGACGTGATCACCGCCGAGATTGCTGACGCCTGGACCGAGGTTTACTGGCTCATGGCAGATGCCCTCGTGAAAATGGAAAAGGGACTGTACGCCCAGCAGGCCAATGACAAAATGTGGATGCCATGGACTGTCGTGGAGAAGAAAAACGCCGGCACCGACGCCGTCACCTTTGTCTTGGAGCCGGCCGATGACACCCCCGCCACGCCCGGACGCCCCGGCCAGTTCGTCTCCGTCCGGGTTGCCCTGCCCGACGGTCTGCTCCAGTGCCGCCAGTATTCCCTCTCCGCGGATGTTGAATCCACCACCCGCCGCGTCTTCACCACCAAGCGCGACGACGGCGGCGAAGTATCGCCGGTCCTGCACAGGGACGTACTGGTGGGGGACGTTGTTGAACTGTCCAATCCCTATGGAGATGTCACGCTCGACGGCGAAGGACCCGTGGTGTTTGCCACCGCAGGCATTGGCTGCACGCCTTCCGCATCCGCTCTGCGTTCGCTGGCCGCCAGCGGCAACGACCGCGAGGTCCTGGTGCTCCACGCCGAGCGGAACCTTGAAGCATGGGCCCTGCGCGAGCAAATGACCATGGATGTGGATGCCATTGCCGGCGCCCAGCTGCAGCTGTGGTTCGAGGAGCCCACCGAGGGCCACCACAAGGGCTTCATGTCCTTGGCAGGACTGGATTTGCCCGCCAACGCGTCCATGTACGTGTGCGGTCCGCTGCCGTTCATGAAGGCCATCCGCAACCAGGCCATTGATGCCGGAATTCCCGCCACAAAAATTCACTACGAAGTCTTTGGCCCGGACCTTTGGCTCGCGGGCGCGGTTTCCTAGAATTTTTGCACTGACGAGACGGGGCCTGGCGGCTGCCCGGCCCCGTCTCGTCAAGCCGCGAAACGCTGCTTGAGTTCTTCCAGCTCTGCCGCCAGCTCCTGCGGCAGGGAATCGCCAAAGCGGGCGTACCACTGCTCGATACCTGCCAGCTCGGCCTCCCATTCGGCCGGTACCACCTGCAGCGCTTCCGCAATGTCCTGGGCGGTGACGTCCAGACCGTCGAGGTCCAGTGCGCCGGGTTCCGGCACCAGGCCAATGGGTGTTTCCACGGCGCCGGCCGTTCCCTCAATGCGCTCCACCACCCACTTCAGCACCCGGCTGTTCTCACCAAAGCCCGGCCACGCAAATCCGCCCGTTGCCGTGCGGCGGAACCAGTTGACCAGGAAGATTTCCGGCAGGCGCTCTTGATTGGCGGCACCTGAAAGTTCAATCCAGTGCTTGAGGTAGTCGCCGGCGTCGTACCCCATGAACGGCAGCATGGCCATGGGGTCGCGGCGCACCACACCCACGGCGCCGGTAGCCGCGGCGGTGGTCTCGGAGGACAGGGTCGAGCCCATGAAAATGCCGTGGGTCCAGTCCCGCGCCTGGGTAATTAAGGGCACTGTTGTTTTGCGGCGGCCGCCAAATAAAATGGCATTGATTTCCACACCCTCGGGGCTGTAGTAGTCCTTGGAGAGCATGTCCACCTGGTCAATGGGGGTGCAGAAACGCGAGTTGGGGTGCGCGGCCGGGCGTCCCGAGTCGGGCGTCCAATCCTGGCCCCGCCAATCCGTCAAGTGAGCGGGCACCTCATCCGTCATGCCCTCCCACCAGACGCCGCCGTCGTCGGTAAGCGCCACATTGGTGAAAACGGAGTTGCCTTTAACAATGGCCGCCATGGCATTGGGGTTGGTGGACCAACCAGTGCCGGGGGCAACGCCAAATAGTCCGGCTTCGGGATTCACTGCGCGCAGCTCGCCCTCCTTGCCAAACCGCATCCAGTTAATGTCATCGCCCAGGGTCTCGGTGGTCCAGCCGGGGATGGTGGGCTCCAGCAGTGCCAGGTTGGTCTTCCCGCAGGCCGAGGGGAACGCCGCGGCAATGTGGTAGCTCTTTTGCTCGGGGCTGGTGAGCTTTAAGATCAGCATGTGCTCCGCCAACCAGCCCTCATCACGGGCCATCACCGAGGCAATGCGCAGGGCAAAGCACTTTTTGCCCAGCAGCGCATTGCCGCCGTAGCCCGAGCCAAAGGAGAAGATGGAGCGCTCTTCCGGGAAATGCACAATCCACTTTTCCGCATTGCACGGCCAGGAAACGTCCTTCTCGCCCGGCTCCAGCGGCGCCCCGACGGAGTGCAGTGCGGGGACAAAGAAGGCCTTGGTTTCTTCGATTTTCTTCAACACCCCGGTGCCAATGTTCGCCATGATGCGCATGGACGTTACAACATAGGCAGAGTCCGTGATTTCCACGCCAAACTTGGGATCCTCGGCGTCGAGGGGACCCATGACGAAGGGGATGACGTACATGGTGCGGCCGCGCATGCTACCGGCAAACTTTTCATTCAAAATTTCCCGCATGGCGGTCGGCGCCATCCAGTTATTGGTGAAACCGGCATCACGCTCATTCTCGGAGCAAATGAATGTCCTGTCTTCGACCCGGGCCACATCCACCGGGTCGGAAAAGGCGGCAAAGGAATTGGGGAACAAGTCCGGATTGAGCCTGGTAAAGGTGCCCTCATCCACTAACTGATCGGTGAGTCTGGTGTACTCCTCCGGGGATCCGTCCACCCAGTAAATGCTCTGCGGCAGGGTCAGAGCGGCAACTTCAGTTACCCAGGCGGCGAGGCCTTCGTGAGTTGTCATAGCTTGCTCAACGGATTCCTGCACTGCGGCGTTGCCCATTGGGGTTCCCTTCATTGGGTGGGTAGGTGATGTCTAAATGCTAGGGTGGTCGCTTCCCCACTCCGGAGCATTGGATATGGGACGTACCTGTGGGGCACACCATGAAAACCCCAAGAATCCGCGGTTTCCACAATATGACAAAGTGATTTAGTGTGATTCAGATCACCTATACCGGTATAGTAAGCGGAGACACCAGGCCCCCGATTTGTGTCTATCAGCCAAGTCGGGTTAGAGTTATTCACGGCCCAAGGGTCAACAAGGAATAAAGAAACTAAATATGCGTGCGTAGCTCAACGGATAGAGCATCTGACTACGGATCAGAAGGTTGGGGGTTCGAATCCCTTCGCGCGCACTGTGCAAAAAGGTCCCAAACATTATGTTTGGGACCTTTTTTGTTTTATCTCGCTCCGGTGCAGGATTCATGGGCAATCCCGCGCCGGCGGGCCCATAAATCACTGGCCCACATTTTGGGAATTACTCCGTTTCCACAAATCGTAAAATTTGCGTCCGAATGCCATTAAAGTGCCGGCTCAGCAATTCCGAGGCGGTGGCTACATCTTTGGCGGCAACGGCATTGTAGATATTGCGGTGCTCCGCAGCAGTGGCCGCCAGATCCATGGCTTCGGCGCCAATTTCCACGTGGATCTTGCGGTACACCTTCCAAAACACACTCATGAGGTTCATGAGCAGCTCATTTCCCAGGGGTTCAAAGAGCAGGCGGTGAAATTCGGCGTCGGCTTCGGAGAAAACCTCGCCGCGGGCAGCCAGGTTTTCCATTTTGACCACGGCAGCTTCAATGAGCAATAAATGTTCCGGGGAGACCACACTAATGCAACTGCCAATGAGGCCGGATTCCAGGGCCTGGCGGATATCCACCAGCTGCAGCGCCTCCAGCCCCTCATGGCGCAGGGACAAACGCCCCCGGAACGTGAGCCCGTCCGCCAGGGCATCAAAATTGCTGGGCGCCACAAACATGCCAAAACCATGGCGGATTTCAATGACGCCCAATGCTTGCAAAACCTTCAGGGATTCCCGCAGGGTATTGCGGCCCACCCCCAAGACCTCACACAGTTCACTTTCCGTGGGCATCGGGTCCCCGGCATCCAAATCGCGTTCGAGAATTAATTCCATGATGTCCGCCTGCAGGGCGCGAAGCCGTACTTGGGCACTAAAACGTGCCCGGGGAACCGCCGTTGAGATTGACAACCTAACTCCTCATAAAATGTGCCGTGGATCAGCAGCAGATGCCTTTTTCGTCATGCACCCCTTCGGTCCGCGCCGCATGCTCGCTAAACTAAATGGGTAAAACCTTGGCCACCAAACAGGAACCCTGCCAGCCAAGAACTGGCAACGTGAGTTGCAACATACAATATCGGATGTCCGACGACTTGCCTACAGGCGGAACTGGACAAAGCAGAATGCTGCGCCCCAAAGGCTATCCCCAGCACGAAGGGGCCACGAATGAGATCAAATCGAGACCCTCCAGTCACTTGACCTTCGCCTGTGATGGCAATTACAGTTTTCCTATAAGCATCGGACGTCCTACATCCGATAACCCATAGATGAATGGTGAGTTAACAGAATGAGCAATTCTCTTCAAAACCTGCCTCTGAGCCCGGCATCGCGGCGCACTTTCCTCAAGGCCGCCGGTGTCCTTGGTGCAGCCACTGCCTTCACCGCCACCCTCGCCGCGTGCGGCTCATCCCCCGAAACGGCCACCCAGGGCGGGACAACCGCCGCCGTCAACACTGACCTTTCCATTGAAGCGGGCATTTCCTACTCGTTGTCCACCGGCTTTGACCCCATGAGCTCCTCGGGCGCAACCCCGCTGGCGGCCAACCTGCACATCTTCGAGGGCCTGGTGGAACTCCACCCGGCAACGCGTGAGCCCTACAATGCCCTGGCCAAGGAAGATCCCAAGAAGATTGACGATCTGACCTACCAGGTCACGATTCGCGACGGCGCGAAGTTCCACAACGGTTCCCCCGTCACCACCGAAGATGTTGCCTACTCCTTCGAGCGGGTAATGGACCCGGCCAACAAGGCCCTGTTCGCCCAGTTCATCTTCTTCCTTGATTCCGTCAAGGCCATCGATGACAAGACTGTTGAATTTAAGCTCAAGACTGCCTTTGCCGGTTTCGGTCCCCGCATTTCCGTGGTCAAGGTTGTCCCCCAGGCAGTGGCCGCAGCGGACCAGAAGGCCTTCGACGCGAACCCGATCGGCACCGGTCCGTACAAGTTCGTGTCCGCGGCCAAGGACGACAAAATAGTCTTTGCCCGCAACGACGACTACAACGGCCCCAAGCCGGCGCTGGCCAAGGACATGACCTGGTTCCTGCTCGCCGATGCCTCGGCCCGCGTGACGGCAATGCAGTCGGGCCGCGTCCAGGCCATTGAAGATGTGCCTTACCTGGATGTCGACGCCCTCAAGGCCAAGGTCGAGGTTGAATCCGTACAGTCCTTCGGCTTGCTGTTCCTGATGTTCAACATGTCCAAGGCTCCCTTTAATAAGAAGGAGGTCCGCCAGGCACTGCATTACGCCCTGGACAAGGAATCCATCATTAAGACGGCCCTGTTGGGCAACGCCACACCGGCAACCTCCTACTTCCAGGAAGGCAGCCCCAACTATCAGAAGGCGGATATGGTGTACGGCTTCGACGCCGACAAGGCCAAGTCACTGCTTTCCGACGCCGGCGTCTCCGACTTGAAGCTCACCCTGACCAGCACGGATACCGCGTGGGTCAAGGACGTCATCCCCCTCATTAAGAAAAACTGGGATGCCATTGGTGTGCAGACCGCATTGGAGCCCCTGGCTTCCGCCGCCGTCTACGCACCCGACAAGGTGGGCGGATTGAACTACGACGTCCTCGCAGCGCCCGGAGACCCCTCCGTGTTTGGCAATGACGCTGATATTTTGTTGAGCTGGTTCTACCGCGGCGACACCTGGGCCAAGAACCGTTTTGCCTGGAACGAGTCCGCAGAGTACAAGGAAGTGCAGTCCACATTGGATGCTGCCCTGGCGGCCACCGGCGATGACGCCAAAAAGCTGTACAGCGACATTATTAATATCATTGCTGAAGAAGTTCCGCTGTACCCGATCTTCCACCGCAAGCTGCCCAGCGCCTGGGATGCCGAGTCCCTGAGCGGTTTCGCGCCGCTGCCCACCACGGGCCTTTCCTTCATTGGAGTTGGCCGGACGTCTTAGTTTCCACGTCTCATCACAGGCCGGAGGGGCTGTGGCCCACCACGGGCCGCGGCCCCTCCGGCCTGACACCATCTTTCCTATGACACAGCACACAGCTCCTGCGCTGGACTGCTGTTAATAGAACCGGAGTAAAGTACCTTGGCAAACTTTTTGCGACTGCTGGGACGCCGGCTCGCAGCACTACCTTTGATGATTTTAGGGGTCACCCTGCTCGTCTTTGTGGTGCTGCAGTTTGCGCCCGGAGACCGTGCCATAGCAGCACTGGGTGAAGGCGCCTCGCAGGAGGCCCTCGCCCAGTACCGTGAAAGCAATGGCCTCAACGACCCCCTTTTCCTGCAATACTTTCAGTATTTGGGCAGGCTCATCACCGGCGACTTCGGCAAGACCCTGCCACCGGAAAAGCCCATCCTCGATGTCATTGCCAGCGCCTTCCCGGTGACCCTGCAGTTAACCTTCCTGGGGGTGCTCATTGCCGTGGTGATCTCCCTCGTCTTCGGTGTTTTGGCAGCCCTTTACCGCGATACCTGGATTGATCAAGCCATTCGCGTGTTCTCCGTTGCAGCCATTGCCACCCCGTCGTTTTGGCTCGGAATCCTGCTCATCCAGTGGTTTGCCCTGGGCAAGAGTTCGCTTTTTCCCTCCGGCGGTCTTGCTGATCCCGCCGATGGCATGGCCGGCTGGTTCAGCTCCATGACCCTGCCGGCGCTGGCTTTGGCCATCCCCGTCTCAGCGTCCCTGATCCGCGTGGTCCGTACCTCCATGGTGGAGGAACTCGACCGTGACTACGTCCGCACGGCCATTGGCAACGGCGTGCCGTACACCACGGTGGTTTCCAAAAATGTGCTGCGCAATGCCCTTGTCACCCCCGTGACCGTGCTGGGACTGCGCATTGGCTACCTGCTTGGCGGCGCCGTCGTGATTGAAATGATCTTCTCCCTGCCGGGCATGGGTCAGCAGATCCTCAACGGCATTACCAACGTTGACACCAACCTGGTTCAAGGTGTGGTGCTGGTCATCGCCGTGACGTTCGTTCTTGTGAACATTCTGGTGGACCTGCTGTACCTGCTCATCAACCCCCGAATCAGGACGGTCTAAGTCATGCGTAGCAAACTTGCACAACGACTCAGTGCACCTGGTCTGCGTTTCAAGGCCCTCACACTGGGTTCCAAGCTGGCCCTGTTCTTCCTGGTCTTCATTGCCCTTGTGGCCGTGCTGGCGCCCTTGATTGCCCCGCACGATCCGCTGGAAACCGGCGATCCCGCGCAGGCACCCAACGGCACCCACTGGTTTGGCACGGACCGCATTGGCCGCGACATCCTTTCCCGCCTCATGTACGGCGCCCAGGCATCACTGATGATTGGTTTGGGGTCCGTTGCGCTGGCCATTATCCTGGGGGCAACCCTGGGCGCGCTGGCGGCGACGTCATCCAAGACGGTCAATGAAATCATCATGCGCATCATGGACATCTTGATGGCGTTCCCCGGCATTGCCCTGGCCGCCGTCCTGCTGACGTCCTTTGGCAACTCGGTGCCCACCATCATCATGGCCATTGCCATTATTTACACCCCGCAAATTGCCCGGGTGGTGCGTGCCAACGTCCTCTCCCAGTACGGTGAGGATTACGTCCGTGCCGAGCGTGTCATTGGTGCGGGACGTGCCTACATCCTGCTCAAGCACATTGTCCGCAACTGCGCCGCCCCCGTCCTGGTGTTCGCAACAGTCATGGTGGCCGACGCGATCATTTTGGAAGCCTCGCTGTCCTTCCTGGGCGCCGGGATCCAGGATCCCGATCCCAGCTGGGGCAATGTCATTTCCTACGGCCGCAACCTGGTGCTTTCCGGTGGCTGGTGGGCCACCACCTTCGCCGGTCTGGTGATCCTGCTGACGGTGCTCTCGCTGAACATCCTCGCTGAAGGTCTTACGGATGCCATGGTCAACCCCCGGATCAAGCGCGCTGCCCCTGTCAAGGACGACGACGGTTCGGCAGCTGCCGCCCTGGAACTCGCCAAGGCAGATGCCGCAGCCCGTGCCGCCATCGAAGATCCCTTCGCCGCGCTGGACAAAGAACTGCTGCTGCTGCAGGCAGTGGAAAAGTCCCGTGCTGACAGGCTGCCCCAGGTTGGTCCCGAGGCCCGCGTGATCCTGGAGGTGAAAAACCTGTCCATCCGCTTCCCCGGCCGTTTTGACCGGACAGCCATTGTGGACAGTGTCTCCTTCACGGTCCGCGAAGGCGAAACCATGGGCCTGGTGGGCGAGTCCGGTTGCGGCAAATCCATTACGTCCCTGGCGATCATGGGCCTGCTGCCCAAGACCGCAGAGGTCACCGGTTCCATCACCTTTGATGGCAGGGAACTGCTGAACCCGGTGACGAAGCACAGTGACGTGAAGGCTTACGAGGGCCTGCGCGGCGAGCAGATTGCCATGGTCTACCAGGACGCCTTGAGCTCGCTCAACCCGTCCATGCTGATCAAGGACCAAATGCTGCAGCTGACCCGCCGCGGCGGCCGCAAGACCCCTGCGGAACTGCTGGAAATGGTCAAGCTTGATCCCCAGCGCACCCTGAAGAGCTACCCGCATGAACTTTCAGGTGGCCAGCGTCAGCGGGTATTGATTGCCATGGCACTGTCCCGCTCCCCCAAAATTGTGGTGGCCGACGAACCCACCACCGCTTTGGATGTGACTGTTCAAAAGCAGGTAGTGGATTTGTTGAACGAACTCCGCGAGCAGCTGGGTTTCGCCATGGTGTTCGTCAGCCACGACTTGGCCCTGGTGGCCTCCCTGGCGCACAAAATCACTGTCATGTACGCCGGTCAGGTGGTGGAATCGGCGCAGACCGCCGAGCTGCTCACCCACCCCACCCATGAGTACACCCGTGGTCTGCTGGGTGCCGTGTTGTCCATTGAGTCCGACGCCGTTCGGCTGCACCAGATCCCCGGCACCGTGCCCTCACCGCGGGAGTTCGCCGTGGGTGACAGGTTCGCAGGCCGCTCGCAGCGTCCCGACGCTGATCCCGCGCAGAGACTGGCCTTTGTGCCCATCACCCGTGACGGTGTGACAACTGACCACTTCTGGGCCAGCCACAAACCCCAAGATGCCCCAGCCGTTACAGCTGGGGCAAAGACGGAAGGTGCCTCATGAGCAAGCACGCAGCACCCATTGCCGGTGCTCCGGTCATTGAACTCAAGGACCTGCACGTCCACCACCGGACGCGTGCAGGTGGCCTGTTCAAGCCGAGCTACGTCAAGGCCGTCAACGGTGTTGATTTCACCATCAGCGGCGGCGAGACCGTGGGGATTGTGGGCGAGTCCGGTTGCGGCAAGTCCACACTGGCCTCGGTGCTCGTGGGACTGCAGACACCCACCTCGGGGCAGGTGCTGTTCCACGGCAAACCCGCCATTAAGCGCAGTGCGGCCATGCGGAAGGAGTTTGGCCGTGCCGTGTCAGTGGTCTTTCAGGACCCCTCCACTGCATTGAATCCCCGCATGACCATCCAGGACATCCTGGTTGATCCGCTGGCCATTCACGGCATTGGCAACAGTGCAACGCGGCTGGCCAAGGTGCGCGAACTGCTGTCGCTGGTGGGTTTGCCGCAGTCGGCAGCCGAGGTCACGCCGTCGCAGGTTTCCGGTGGCCAGCGCCAACGTGTGGCCATTGCCCGCGCCCTGGCGCTGGGCCCGGACATCATTGTGGCCGACGAACCCACGTCCGCCCTGGACGTTTCCGTCCGCGCCCAGGTGCTGAATCTGCTCTCGGACCTGAAGAAGGAACTGAACCTTGGCATGGTGTTCATCAGCCATGACATTCAAACGGTCCGCTACGTTTCCGACCGCATTGCCGTCATGTACTACGGAAAAATTGTGGAAGAGGGCCCAGCTGGGCAGATCTTCGACCATCCCACCAATGACTACACCAAGAAGCTCCTGGGCGCCGCGCCATCGTTGCTTCACCTTTAATTTTCTGCACACCATCAATATTTTGGAGTAATACCGTGACTACCGTCGCTACCCGTTTCCAGGGTGTCATCCCGCCCGTCTGCACCCCCCGCACCGCCGAGGGCGCCATTGACGTACCGTCATTGGAGAACCTCACCCGCCACCTGCTCGACGGCGGTGTCACGGGCCTGTTCGTCAACGGCTCCTCAGGAGAGGTCACCCACCAAACCAACGATGAGCGCGACACTGTGCTGCGGACCATTGCCGGCGTCAACGCCGGGCAGGTCCCCCTTTTGGTGGGTGCTGTGGAGCAGACCACCAACCGGGTGGTTGAGGAAGCCCGCCGCATGGTTTCCCTGGGTGCCGACGCCATTGTGGCCACCAGCCAGTACTACGCCATCAGCAACGCTGAAGAGAATGGCCGCCACATCCGCACCGTGGCAGCCGCCGTGGAGGTCCCCTTGTTCGTCTACGACGTTCCCGTGCGCACCCACTTCAAGATGCCCACCGACCTGCTCCTGGAGCTGGGCCGCGAAGGCATCATTGCCGGCGTCAAGGATTCCTCGGGCGACGACGTCTCCTTCCGCCAGCTGCTCCTTGGCGCCAGGGACATCCCCAACTTTGACATTTTCACGGGCCACGAAGTGGTGGTTGACGGCGCTCTGCTGGGTGGGGCACAGGGCATTGTTCCGGGCCTGGGCAACGTTGACCCCAAGGCCTACCGCCGCATGTACGATCTCTCCGTGGCAGGCGACTGGGCCGGCGTGGCTGCCGAGCAGGACCGCATTGCCGAGGTGTTCAACATTGTGTACACCCCCAAGCCGGGCCGTCTTTCCGGCAACGCTGCAGGTTTGGGCGCCTTCAAGACCGCCCTGGTTTTGATGGGTGTCATCAAGACCAATGTCATGAGCGCCCCCATGCTGTCACTGGACGAGGATGAGACCGCAGCCATCAAGGTCATCCTTGAGCGCACAGGCCTGATTTAACCTCCGCCCGCTCCCCGGCCATTCGTCCTGGCCCTTGCGGGGTTGGGCCTTTCGTGGGCAGGGGCCAGGTGGTTGGGGAGCTCTCGTTTGACCCGATGTGAACTTTTAAAGGAAACCTCTATGCGGTACGTGGTTGGCGTGGACCTGGGCGGCACTAAAACAGCAGCGGGGGTAGTGGGTGAGGATGGTTCGGTGGTGTTGACGGACCAGCTGCCCACCCGCAACCGCGACGGTGGGGAGGCCATCCTGGATGCCACCGCCGCTCTGGTCCACTCGCTCATGGACGCTGCCGCGGCACGGGGCATGAGCGTGGAGGCAGTGGGGGTGGGCTCCGCCGGCGTCATCGACGCCGACCGGGGTACAGTCATTTCCGCCACGGATGCCATCCTGGGCTGGACGGGCACGCACATCACTGCGGGTCTTACGGCACGGCTGGGACTGCCTGCCGCCGTCGTCAATGATGTGCATGCCCACGGCCTGGGTGAGGCGCTTTACGGTGCGGGCGCCGGAGTTGCGACGGCCCTGATGGTGGCGTTTGGCACCGGGGTGGGCGGCAGCTTTGTGGTTGACGGCCACCCACTTCTGGGCCATCGCTTTGTGGGCGGGCATGTGGGCCACTTTGCCTCGCCTTTGGCCCAGCACCGCGGCGTGCCCCTGCCGTGTTCCTGCGGGCATGCCGGGCATGTCGAAGCCATTGCGTCCGGTCCCGCCATCCACGCCGCCTACCTCCGTGGCGGCGGTAACAGCGCCCTCAACGACACCAAAGCCGTTTTTGAATCTGCCCGGGCGGGCGATGAGCTGGCCCTGTCCGTTATTGCCACCGCGGCGGCCGCTGCCGGGCAGGCAGTGGGCGGTCTGGTCAACATTTTGGACCCCGCAGTGGTGGTCATTTCCGGTGGGCTCGCTAACGCCGGTGAGTTATGGTGGACTGCCATGGAACACGCCATGCGCGAAGAGCTGCTGACGCCGTTGGCCGACGTTCCCCTCATGCGTGCCGCGCTCGGCAATACCGCGGCCATTGTGGGCGCCGCATCCCTTGTTTTTGCCCCCTGATTTCCAGTTACAAGAATGTTTTAGGAGTCACAGTGACATTGAAACTAACCAACCTCAATAGTCTAAGAGGCCAACTTGTGGTCTCGGCGCAGGCCTACCCCGGTGAGCCCATGCGGGATCCGCGCACCATGGCACAGGTTGCGGCGTCGGCCGTGGCCGGTGGCGCGGCGGCTGTGCGCGTGCAGGGCATTGCTGACATTCAGTTTGCCCGCGCAGCAGTGGAGGTCCCCGTGATTGGTTTGTGGAAGGACGGGCACGACGGCGTCTTCATCACCCCCACGTTGCAGCAAGCCCTGTCCTGCGCGAGCGCCGGTGCGGACATTGTGGCCATTGATGGCACCCGCCGTCCGCGCCCCGACGGCCTGACGCTGGCCGAAACCATTGCTGGCATCCATGCCGAGTCAAATGCGTTGGTCATGGCCGACTGTGGGTCCCTGGACGATGCCATTGCGGCAGCTGCCGCAGGGGCTGATTTAATTGGCACCACCCTGGGCGGGTATACGGGTGAACGCCCCAAGACCGAGGGTCCTGATTTGGAATTACTGGCCGCCATCGTTGACGCCAAGCTGGGTAAACCACTCATTGCCGAGGGACGCATCCACACCCCTGAGCAGGCCCGCGCCGCCATGGACGCCGGCGCCTTTGCCGTGGTTGTGGGCACCGCCATCACCCATCCCTCCAGCATCACCGGTTGGTTCAAGGCAGCCATCGACGCCTAGGCCGTTGCCGAAGGGCACCCCTGCCGGGCGCATACTTCTGTCCGGACAGGTGATGTTCCACAACTTTTTCTGCACTGACCGGATGGTTCTGATATTTTGATCCAGCCCATCCACTAGTGAAGGAACGCCCTCAATGCTCACCACCCATCAGCTGCAGATTAACGGCAGACGGCATACCTTGGTGCCGGCAACCACGCTGGAATCACGACGGGCCGAAGTGCTGCTGGTGCAGGCCGATGGGCAGGAACGCCGTACCGCTACGGCCCTGACGCTGACGGGTCGCATGAAGCCCTCCTCGGGAACCGTGACACTGGGGCATGACGGCTCCCTGTCCTCCTTGCGGCGACGCAGTGCAGTGGTGGACGCTCCCGGCGTCAACGCTCCAGAGCAGCACCTGAGCGTCAGGTCCCTCACCGCAGAAGATCTTGCCCTGGTGCCCTTGAAGTTCCGGGACCGTACCCGCCCCACCGAATGGCTGGTTAAAAAAGGTTTCCGCGACATCCTGGACAAGTGGGTGGAGCAGCTGGCACCGAACCGGATGCTGCATTTGCAGCTGGAACTGGCCCTGGCCAACCATGATGTTGAACTGCTGGTGGTTGATTCCCCCGACAGGCATACGGCCGACTCCACCGCGTGGCTTCCACTTCTGCAACAGGCGGCGGCCGGAGATTTAGGCGTGGAACCCAACTCCGGCAATCCCCCGCGGACCCTGCTCGTGATTGGCGTCGTGGGCCAGCTTCCCGACGGCTGGGATGGGCCCACGGCCTTCGTGGGAAATGCCACGGTGAGTCATGCTGAGCTGGAGGAGGCTGCGGCCCAGGACGCCCCGGAGGAGCCCGCGGCCGACGGTCCCCCGACGGAACCAGTTCCCAGCGAACCAGCAGGGGAGGAACCCGCGGCCGACGTCGAACATCCCACATTGGACACCGTACGGGACCCCGCACCGAAAAAAATTGCAGCATCCCAGAACAACTCCGAGGAAATCCGATGACTGTTTTCCGGCTCGCCCTGTCCGAGCTCAAGCGCATGACCGGCGGCATTCTCCCAAAGCTCACCATCATGGCGATGGTCATGGTCCCCTTGCTGTACGGGGCTGTTTACCTCTATGCCAACTGGGACCCTTACGGCAACCTTGACCAGCTGGAAGCCGCCGTCGTCGTCGAGGATGCCGGGGCCGTGACAAAGGATGGGACCACGCTGCAGGTGGGTGCGGATGTGGCGGCGACACTAATTGACGGGCGAAAGTTTGACTGGCAGCTTGTCGACACACCGGAAGAGGCCAATGAGGGCGTAAAAAACGGGGACTTTGCCTTTGCCCTGGTCATTCCACAGGACTTCTCCGCCAACCTGGCCTCTCCCGAGAATTTTGATTCGGCCACGCAGGCCATGATGAGCGTGACCACCAACGACGCCAACAACTATTTGCTGACGTCCATTGTGGACAAGGTCGCCACCCAGGTCCACGAGTCGGTGGCACAACAGGTGGGCGAACGGACGGCCAACTCCCTCTTGACGGGTTATGGCACCATTCATGCCCAGCTGGTCAAGGCCGCCGACGGGGCGCAAACGCTCGCCGATGGTGCAATTTCTGTGGATGCGGGAGCTGGAAGCCTCAAGACCGGAACGGGGGAGCTTCTCACCGGTTCCACCGATCTGGCGGCGGGTCAGGGGGAGCTGTTGACGGGAACCAAACAACTTCAGGCCGGTGCGGCCGCCCTGGATAAGGGCCTGGGGCAGTTGGCGGCGCAAACCGCCACGCTGCCAGCGGATACTAAAGCCCTGGCAGAGGGCGCCGCGGCGGTGGCCGCTGGCAACGCAACCTTGAACACCAAAGTTCAGGGCACCATTGGCACGGCTGATAAGCTCGACGGCGCTGCCAGCGACGCCATTGCCGGACGCCTCGATCAACTAACCGCCGACGGAGTGCTCAGCAAGGACCAGGCCGAGCAGATCCGCAGCTCACTGGCAACGGCGGTGACTAGCCCGGCCGTGACCGAGCTGAAAACCCAGCTGGCGGCAGATGCCGCCGATATTCAAAAGCTGGCCGCCGGTTCCGCTGCCGTGTCCGACGGCGCGGCAAAACTTGCAGACGCAACTCCTGCCCTCACCTCTGCAATTGCCCAGGCGCAGACTGGCGCAGGTGAATTATCTGCCGGGGCGGCAACCCTTGCTAACGGGCAAGCGTCCGCGCTGGACGGTGCAACGCAACTGGCGGCCGGTGCCACGAAGCTCGACACGGGTGCTGCTGATCTAAGCGCCGGTACGGGCAAATTATCGGCCGGTGCCGGTGAGCTCTCCACGCAGCTGCGCAGCGGAGCCGGCTCAGTGCCGGACCCCAATGATGAGGACAAGCAAAATGCGGCGGGTGTGATTGCCGATCCCATCCGCGTCAATTCAGTTTCGCAGGCCCAGGCCGGCAATTACGGCTCCGGCCTGGCACCGTTCTTTTTAGTGCTGGCTCTGTGGATTGGCGCCTTCATGCTGATGCAGGCCATGCGCCCGCTGACAGTGCGGGCCTTGGCATCCAATGCCCCTTCCTGGAAGATCGCCCTTGGGGGTTGGCTTCCGGTCGCCACCGTTTCCGTTGTTCAGGCTCTGCTGCTGTACTCAGTGGTGCATTTCGGGCTCGGATTGCAGCCGAGCCATCCGTGGCTCACGCTGGGCTTATTGTTCCTGGCCTCCTTGGCCTTTAGCGCCCTCATCCAGGGCCTCGTGGCATTATTGGGCACGCCCGGAAAATTTGTGGTGCTCGTTTTGCTGGTGCTCCAGCTGGTGTCCTCGGGTGGCACCTTCCCTTGGCAAACCACGCCGGAACCGCTGCACATCATGCATCAGATCCTGCCCATGGGACACGTGGTGGAGGGGATGCGGCATTTGATCTACGGAGCCGATCTTGCCCCCGTGTTACCGGTGGTCCTGAGCCTGTTGGGCTACACGGTGCTGGGGCTGCTCCTGGCCTGGGCGGCTGTGGGCAGGAAAAAGACCTGGACGTTAAAAACACTCGTTCCGGAAATCGAGGTATGAGCTGGCGCGCCAAACTTGGTCAGAGTGCCCGGCAGTGGGAGGTCCCCGGCCGCAGGCTTGGAGTCGCGGGTTTAGGGCCGCAGGTTCAAGGTCGCAGGCTTAGGGTCGCGGAACAATAAAGTTCTGCAATAGAGCGTCCTGCGCGTCCAGCGCCGCCCACTCAGTGCTGTGTTCCAGCACGGCAAAGGCGCTGGTGGGGAATTCCGAAGCAAGATCCATATAGGCATTTTGATCGGAATCCCGTGATGCCAGGCGCAGGGCCAGCTCTTGAATTCCCGGCATGTGACTAATGACCAATAAGGTGTTTACGGTTTCCGGCACATGATTGATGACCGACAGCATGGCACTGGGTCCGGCCGCGTAGAGTCCCGATTCCAACTTGGGTGTGGGTGCCTTATCCCCCAGCTGCTGGCAGACCCAAGTGCACGTCTGGCGCGTCCGCAGCGCCGAAGAACACAAAATAAAGTCCGGCACCACGGAGTGGTCCATAAACCACTTGCCCGCCAAGGGCGCCTCATTATGGCCGCGTTGTGCGAGCGGCCTGTCGTGGTCTTCGACGCCCAGGGGGAAAGCTGCCTTGGCATGGCGCATTAAAATCAGACGCTTAATGTGGTGTTCACTCATTTCCACAGTTTAGTGTCGGCTGATTCGACAGTGGTACCGGGAACCAGACTCTTCCTGGCCCGGAACTGCAGGCGAAGACCTAGATGGAGTATTCCGGAGCGGCCCAGACAACTACTTCGGGGTGTTCGTAAAAACGATAGCCCTCGCCACGCACTGTCCGCACAGTGTTGGCCAGGCGGCCCAGCTTGGAGCGCAGGCGGCGGATGTGAACGTCAATGGTGCGCTCGTTGGGTATCTCGTCGGCATTGCTCCAAAGACCCCCCAACAGTTCGTCGCGGCCTACGGTGCGGGTACCATTTTCCACGAGGTAATTGAGCAGCTCAAATTCCTTGAAGGTCAGGTTCAGGGTGTCGCCGTCGAGGTGGACCTCACGCCGGGCCAGGTCAATCAACACACCTGTGGGACGTTGATCGGCAACGGGCAACCGAACGGCTTCCTGACGGGGGCGGGACGCAACGGTGGGGTCACCAAAAGTTGACCGCACCACATCAAGGGGGGTACCAATAGCGTCCGCCGGGGCAATGGCCACGGCAGCATAGCTTTGAGCCTGCGGAACAAGCAGCTGGGCGTAAGCGCGGATATCCTGAGCCAGCTTGGCCAGGGAAGTTCCGGCTGCGGCGGCCGTGTCCTCATCAACACCTACATAGAGGACAAATCCTCGGGCGACATTGTCGGTGGCGATACCGCGTAAATGATCCGAGCCGCCTGCAATGACGGGAGTGGGTGCTGTCATGGGCGCCGCATCCAAAGAAGGCAGGGCGCGCAGACGCGCAGCCGCATCGGGGCGATGGCTGGGCGTGTAACCGAGGTACTCGGTTCGCCCCGCAGGGGCCTGGCCAACGTTGCGGGCAACGACCTTGGCGGCATTTCGAACAGAAATGTGGACATATCCAGATGCTACTGACATTGAAACTACCTAAATGTATGGCCGTGCTTCACGGCGCTGACGCTGACATTGAATCCGACTGCTGAGGTCCATGTGCCCTGCGGTGAGGGCTAGGCAGGCATTCGGCGACAACAGCTAAACCGCTTGGTCACGCCAGTGTGCGCAATTGCTGCGCTTGCAGTATCTGAATAGATGGTCACAGCACACAGTTTGCTACGTAATAAAGCGAACGTGCAAGTAACATAGGCGCAAAATGTCCACAGTGTGAGACTCGGCCTCGGTTTGTGAGCAAGGCAACACGGGGGTATTACTCCCATTGTTACGTCCGCTTACCCAAATAATGGAACTTATGACCCTCCGAAAGCGATTTCAGGTCTTTATATTTGAAGCAGGCGCTTTTTTGAATAATTTAGTTCAGGTACGCACATACGGGCTTAACGACACGTTGGGAAAATCACCGACGAAATTCAGCCCGTATTCAGAAATTGCCGCTAGGTAAACGATTGTTTACTAGGAGGCGATTTGAGGTTGTAAACCATCACCTGTGCGTCGCTGCAACAAAATGAGAGCGGTCACGCCACCAAGGACCGCCACCACCGCCCCTAGCCCAAGGGACCAGCGTGCGCCAAATTCAGTGGCAATCCAACCCACTAAAGGTGCGCCAATGGGCGTCCCGCCCTGAAGCACCACCATGTACACCGCCAGCACGCGGCCCCGCATCCCGGCGTCGGTGGTTAACTGCACGGTGGTGTTGCAGGCATTCATAAACGTCAAAGAGGTCAGGCCCACGGGCACCAGGGCCAGCGCATACCAAAGATAGCTCGGCATGACGGCGGCAAGTGCCACCGTAAGACCAAAGGCTATGGCTCCACCCACGATGTACCTCATGCGTGTCTTTTTCCGCCGCGCAGCCAGCAGCGCCGCGGCCAACGTGCCAATGGCCATCACGGAGCCCAGCACGCCATACTCCCCCGGACCCACGTTAAAGATAGTGGTGGCCATGAGGGCATTGGTGATTTGAAAGTTCAAGCCAAACGTTCCGACTAAAAACACCAGCACCATGATCATCAACAGGTCAGGACGCTGGAGAATATAGCGGAATCCCTCCCGAATCTGGCCCTTGGCCCGGGGAATGCGTGCAGCCGGCATGAGCTCGTTGGCGCGCATCCGCCACAGCGAAAAGATTACCGCTGCAAAACTGGCTGCATTGATAAGAAACGCCGGGCCGGTGCCCACCCACGCAATGACCAAACCCGCCACACCGGGGCCAGCAAGCCTGGCCAAATTAAAGGAGGCACTGTTTAGCGCGACTGCATTCGGGATATCCTTTTTACCAACCACTTCCGAGACAAAAGCCTGCCGTGACGGGGCATCGAAGGCACTGGCAACACCCAAGAGCAGGGCCAATACATAGACGTGCCACAGTTGTGCAGTCGCTGTGATGACCAGTAACCCCAGCAAAAGCGCACACATACCCATGGCGGTTTGGGTAATGAGCAGTAGTTTGCGTTTATTGACCCGATCCCCCAGCAGTCCGGCATAGGGCCCCAGGAAAATGATGGGTAAAAATTGCAGGCCCGTGGTGATGCCGGCAGCCGTGCCCGAATTATTGGTCAGCACGGTCAGCACTAACCAGTCCTGCGCTACCCGTTGCATCCACGTGCCAATATTTGACACCAGGGCCCCGGTCACCCACAAACGGTAGTTATATACCTTCAGCGCACTAAACATGGATCCATCACTCACTAAGCGCTCATCTCCTGCAAAATCAGGGCCGCCTCATGAAGCGTCGTACGTTGTTGCGGGGTCAGGGCCTTCACGCGCTGCGCCAACCACGCCGTACGCTTATTCCTGGCTCGCACTAATGCAGCAGCCCCCAAAGGCGTCATCGACACTAAAACCTGGCGTTTATCCAAGGGATTTTCCGCGCGGCTGACCAGCTCCGCCGTGGCAAGTGCATTCACAATCCTTGTCATTGACGGGGCTTGGATGCGTTCCAGCACCGCGAGTTGGCCCACCGTGTGCGGCTCATTGGCGATTGCCGCCAGGACCGAATACTGACCGGGGCTCACCTCGTGGCTGGCGGCCTCGGCTCGCAGCCGCCGCGAGGTGCGCATGATCGCCACCCGAAGTTCGGCAGCGAGTGGACCGGCATCCAGCGCCGGAATGCCTGACGCTGCATTCGGCCCTGCATTTGGCGCTGCACCCGAAGCGGAGGTGTGGGATTTAATCATTTCTAGCAACACCGCACCTACTGTAAAAAAGTTGTGGTTTATGAAGCCAATATTAGATCGTTAGCATTGCTAAGTAAATGTTCGGTGCGTCACTTGCTATAAATGTTGTTACCAAAATGTGACACTTGGAGTATTTTTCAATTACGCTTTGACCAGCGCCAACTGACCATCTTCGACTCATGGCGTCAATGGGTGGTTTGCCGAGCTCTGCCGCTGCCCATTCCCCTCACCCGTGGCAGAGACGGGGGACCCACTATTTGCGGGCCTCCACCCATGGAAGCCCTTGGGGTTAAGCCTGTGCAACGGCGGCGTGGTCAGCAGCACCCTACGCTGCGGACCACGCCGCCGTTGCACAGCGCAGGATTCTCTAGTCCGTTCCCGACAGCTCACCTCGCAGGCGTAGAGAGGCTCACCCATGACTGAAACACGCCAACACGGCCGACGTCGCGCGGAACCAGCGCGTAAATCGTTCATTTTTTCTGCCGCTCCGGCAAGTAACGAAGCGCCGGTATCACGGCGGGCCACGCCCGTCACTGCCACAGCGAAGGGCCTGGCCGCCGTAGCTGTGGTCGGCGCTCTTTTGGGGGCTGGGGCCGTTGCTCAGCAGACAGTGGCTCCGTCGGGAACTCTGGACAGTAAATCTCAGGCCAACTTGCTCTCCGCCTCGGAAACCACTGCACCGGTCTCTGCTCCCAGCGACGCCGCCATTACTTTTGCAGACCCGGCCATCAGCTCCACCACCTCTGCCAAACCAACCACAGCGCCGCTGCAGGCTGCGGCTGGATCCGTGACACCGGCGTCGTCCACGCCACCTGCCCCTGTTGATGACCCCGCCGCCGCCAAAGCATTTGCCGCAGGAGAGTTGGCATCCTTTGGCTGGGGCGCCGATCAGATGCAGTGCCTGTCCCTGTTGTGGCAGCGGGAATCCGAATGGTTGACCTCGGCGGAGAACGCTTCCAGTGGCGCCTACGGCATTGCGCAATCGCTGCCCGCTGAAAAAATGGCCAGCACAGGCACCGACTGGGCCACCAACCATGAAACGCAGATCCGCTGGGGTCTGGACTACATTTCGGGTCGCTACGGCTCACCCTGCGGCGCGTGGGGCCACTCGGAATCAGTGGGCTGGTACTAATTCCACTTCCCGCTGCGGCGGGCGATTAGTCCACTACACCGTAAAGGCGGTCACCGGCGTCGCCGAGTCCGGGCACAATGTAGGCGTTCTCATCCAGGCCCTCGTCAATGGAGGCCAGGACCACGTGAATGTTGTCGCGGCCGCCATGCGCCGCCTCCAGTTTGGCCAGACCTTCCGGCGCTGCCAGCAGGCAAATGCAGGTGATGTCCGCAGCGCCGCGCTTAATGAGGAAGTTGAATGCCTCAATGAGGGTGCCACCGGTGGCCAGCATGGGATCCAAAACGTACACCTGGCGGCCGGTCAGGTCCTCCGGCAGGCGCTCTGCGTACGTGACAGCCTCCAGGGTTTCCTCATTGCGGGCCATGCCTAAAAAGCCAACTTCGGCAGTGGGCAACAGGCGGGTCATGCCTTCGAGCATGCCCAGTCCGGCCCGTAAAATCGGCACCACCAAAGGTGTGGGCTTGACCAGTCCCGTGCCAATGGCAGAGGTTACTGGGGTGTCAATGTTGACGGGCTCAACGCGCACTTCGCGGGTTGCCTCGTAGGCCAACAGGGTGACCAGTTCCTCCGTGAGCTGCCGGAAGACCGGGGACGGGGTCTTTTTGTCCCGAAGAACTGTCAATTTGTGGGCAATAAGCGGATGATCCGCAACGAATACGCGCATGAATAAAAGTTACCATTGAGCCGTGCCCAATTTGCCGGACTTACCCCAAATCGAGACCACCACCACGGCACTGCATGCCCAATGGATGGGTCTTGCCCTTGTCCAGGCCCGGCAGGCCCTGATTACAGCGGATGTCCCCATTGGGGCTGTGGTGCTGGGGCCCGACGGCGATGTACTGGGTTTGGGGTGCAACGAACGTGAAGCCCACGGGGATCCCACAGCGCACGCAGAGGTGGTGGCAATCCGGGAGGCAGCTGCGAACCTGGGGTCCTGGCGGCTCGCGGACTGCACCCTGGTGGTGACATTGGAACCCTGCGCCATGTGTGCTGGCGCCATTGTGCTGGCGAGGATTCCCCGTGTCGTCTTTGGCGCGTGGGATGAAAAAGCCGGGGCTGTGGGCTCCGTCTTTGAGATACTGCGTGAACGCCGCCTCAACCACTGGGTGGAAGTGTTCCCCGGCGTCCGTGAAGGTGAATGCGCTGCGCTGTTGCGGGATTTCTTCGCCGACCACCGCATCTAAGCCGCCTCTCCCACCCCTTTGGCACCCCGGGACCTGGTCATTTTTGCTGTGGCGCCATGAGCCGGTAAGGTTGACGCGTTGGTGACGTGTCCGAGCGGCCGAAGGTGCAACACTCGAAATGTTGTTCAGGTGAGAGCCTGACGTGGGTTCAAATCCCACCGTCACCGCCAATGCGCAAAGCCCCTGCTTATCTTTGTTTACAAGGGAAGTGGGGGTTTTGCACGTCCGAGCACACTATGAGCCTTCCCCGCTAATGCAGCGGGTGCGGCCCAGCTTTGAGTGATTACTTAAACCACGCTTCAAAGCTGATGGCATCTGGCGTCACTTGATGGCGGCAAATCACGTCTGCCTGGCCATTCTGCCTCTCGCCATAGCTGGCATAAAAACAGTAGAATTCAGGGGTTTCCAAGTTTCTGGCACCGGAGCCTGTTCCCGTCTTTTCCACTCGATCCAAGGCGGCTTTGGCATCGTCACAGCTAATGCCGTTGAGTTCAAGGTATTTGTACTTGACCCCAAAACAACCCACCGCAGTGGCCTTCCCGGGGTTTAACGTCAGGGAGGCCATAACCCTCGCCGTTTCAGCGAAAGTGGGGGAATTGGCAAATGCCGTGGCGCTGCCCATGAGCTCGGCTTGGCTCGGCGGAACAGTTGGGGTGTCCAGTGGAATCATGCCGGTGAAAAAAACGTAATATCCCCCGGCCGGCACTTCAACGCCGGACCGCCCGATGGGCTCAGGGCTACCATCCGTCGCTAGGGCATAGGCGGCAGCCTGCGCCCCCACGGCTTGCCCGTATACCCCGTGAACAACCACACTGACGCCTTGGCCTGCCGGACCTTTGATCCCCGGGACCGGCATCTTGAAGCCGGCATCAAACCCGCTTGTCACACTGGCGTTGGGGAGTCCTGCAACCTTGTCGCGCAAAGTGGCCCGGGTACCGCCCGAACCATCCATAACGGCGTAGGAATTTTCTTGACCCGCCACGGCTTCCACACTCCAAGCCGGCGGGTAGTTGAAGCTCAACAAACCGTCAGGTGTTGTAAAGGTTTTCTCAGCCGGTGCCGCAGGCATCTGTGAAGCCTGCGGTGTTCGCGTGGGAGCTGGTGTCGGGCTTGCAGCAGCTGATGTGGTGGCTATTGCTGTGGCCTCTACTGGAGTAACACTGGGAGCACTTGACTCAGATGCCCCACTGCAGGCGCTGAGGAAAAATGCAATGAGCACTAAAAAAGTTGTCCCCCGGAAAATTTGATTCCTCATGCCTCTCAATGTAAGCGGTTCGCTGCAATAACGCGACGAATAATACTTGGCAAAACAGAATCCCGTCCAATCCAAAATCGCCGAAATGCGTTTACAGCTAAGAGGAAAAATCCCCGCTTTCCCTTTTTTATAAGGAAAGCGGGAGGCCTAACATTTATTTTGAGCCAGCAACGACTTGATCCTATGCGCGTTGTAATGGCTATTGCAGGGGTCTGACCTGCTTATTTGTCACAAGCAATACCATCTTTATCTCGGTCCAGCCCTGGCCTATAACCGGGTTGACCCTGAGTCATCGGCGCCACACCCGCGGCCCTCGCCTCGGCACAGTTATTGTAATAACCACCCGCGGCAGGAGCTTGTGGCTGTGGGACCTGTTGGGCTGCAATATGCGCTGCTTCAGCGGCCGCAGCTTGCTCGGCAGCCACCCGGGCAGCCTCTGCAACGGTGGCCTGCTCGGAGGCTACGCGAGCTGCTTCCGCGGCGGCGGCTGCGGCCTGCTCACTAGCTGCGGCTTCTGCGGCTGCGGCCTGCTCACTAGCTGCGGCCTGCTCAGCGGAGGCTTTTTCAGCGACAACTTTTTCGTCGGCAAGTTTTTTAGTTTCAACGCGGCCTGCAATGAGGGCCTTGGAATCTTTTTCTGTCATCCAAACCAACCCGCCCTTGTTGTCGAGTGTGCAAACGTAATTTGCAGTGCCCTGAGTGACTGACTTGCCATCAAGAGTGCAGGTATCGAGCAGCACGTATTGTGGCGTGGGGCTGGGACTTGGTGTGGAGCTTGCACTTGGCGTGGAGCTTGCCGAAGGGGTGGCGCTACTGCTCGCTGGAGCCTGGACAGCTGCAAGTGGCTGTACTGCATTGGCGTCGATGGGCGCAGCGGGAACCATCAGAGCCCCCGCGACCAACGCGGCGACACCGCCAGCAATGGCCCCGCCAGCTCCTTTGCGATGGGGCAGACCCAACCAGGAGGGGCGACCAAACAACAGTGAATATAGGGCTGTGAGGATGAGGAATAGGGCAAACATGACCAACCAGGCGGCGAAACCGCCCACAAAGAGTAACGGAATTAGTAACAAGATCCAGAGCGCTAGCGTGATCCAAAACGACACTCTCGGCCGCCAAGCGGAAGTAGTCGATTTCAAGGAAATCTTGTTTGTCATGAGCCCTCAATATGTATTTACGTGATGCCAGTGAAAGACCATCCGAGTGGATATGGGGTCAGTCTAGGACACAGTCAACGCACAGGAACCTTTTAGTCAACTATGTGACGCATGCCAGAGAATGGACACTATGGAACCTCCACGCCCGGCCCCCGCAGCCCTGCCCCAGCTCACCCGCGCCGACGGCAAACCCATCCGCGCACTCGTGGTTGATGACGAGCCCGAATTGGCCGATCTCATGCGGCGCGGGTTGAAAATGACAGGCTGGGAAGTGTCCACAGCCCATGACGGTTTCCAGGCCTTGAAAATTGTCCGCGAATTCACCCCTGACGTGCTGGTGCTCGATGTCATGATGCCCGGGATGGACGGCGTGGAATTGCTGCAGCGTGTTCGTTCCATTCACCCCGACGTCCCGGCATTATTCCTGACCGCAAAGGACGCCGCCTCGGACAAGGTCACAGGGCTCCAGGCAGGCGGGGACGATTACGTCAGCAAACCCTTCAGCATGAAGGAGGTGCTGCTTCGGCTGCATCGGATCGTGCAAAGATCGGGCATCACCGCACCCCAGTTCGCCCTTCTCACCGTGGGGGACCTGATGCTGAACAAGGACACAAAAACCGTCCAACGGGCCGGCAGGGAAATTATCCTCACCAGCACCGAGTTTGAGCTTTTGAAATTCCTCATGGAAAACCCGCGCCATGTGCTGAGCAAATCGCGCATCCTTGACCGTGTGTGGAACTACGATTTTGGCGGTCAAAGCAACATTGTGGAGCTGTACATTTCCTACCTCCGCAAAAAGGTCGACGCCAACCGCGAACCCATGATCCACACTGTCCGGGGCGCCGGCTACGTCATTAAGCCATGCCAATAGCTGCAGCCCCCGCCACGTGGACACTCAGTACGCGTCTGGTGGCGGTGATGGTGGGACTGCTGACCATTATTTGCGTGTTGGTGGGCCTGGTCAGCTATGCCACCCTGAGCAGCACTGTCAACAATCAGCTCGACGCCGCCGTCCAGCAGGCCGCCGTCCGCACCGCCGCCTTTTATCAAAGTGCCAGCCCTTCCGCCCCCGGCCCCGATCCCCTCAACGCGCGCGCCACCAGCGCAGGCCAGCTGAGCGCGGTGCTAAGCAACGACGTCGTGCATTACGCGGGGATTCTTTCCAGCCAAGGCACGCGGCGGCAGCTCACCAGTGGGGACGCCGACATTCTCGCGGACCTTGCCACCGACGGCACGCTGAGCAACAGAACCCTGTCCCTCGGCGATTACCGCCTCGCAGCCAGCTCCGCCCCCAACGGCGACACCCTCATCACCGGCCTGCCCCTCGCCGCCACCGAACAAACCCTTTCCACACTGGTGCTGTCCATTGTGCTGGTTTCCCTGGCCGGGCTCCTGGCGCTGGGCTGGGCCGGAACCGTGATCATTCGCCGTAACCTGCGCCCCCTCGCGCAGCTTTCGGACACGGCCACGCAGGTTTCCACGCTCAGGCTCGACGCCGGTGAAGTCGCCCTGAGCGCGCGCGTGCCCGACTCCGCTGCCCGCCCGGGGACGGAAATGGGCAATGTGGGCAACGCGTTCAATGCCATGCTGGACAATGTTTCCAGTGCACTTCAGGCCAGGCAACGCAGCGAGACCAAGCTGCGGCGTTTTGTGGCCGATGCCAGCCACGAACTACGCACCCCACTCACGGCAATCCGTGGTTATGCGGAATTGCTGTCCATGACAGAACCCCTGAGTGCTGATGGGCAAACGGCTTTGGGCCGGGTGCAGGACCAGTCGGTGCGGATGAGCCGGCTGGTTGAGGACCTCCTTACGCTGGCGCGGATCGATGAAGCCACGCAGGCACAGCATGCCGGAGCCGGGAGCGCAGCCTCCGGCCAAGCCCTCCCTGGAGGTGACACGCGGACCGTGAATTTGAGCCAGCTGGTGTTGGAATCCGTCAACGACCTGCAAGTGGCGACGCCTGACCATGCCTGGACGTTCAGCGTTCCGGACCAGCCCGTGGAAGTGGCCTGCGAGGAGACAGCGCTGCGCCAGGTCCTGTTGAATTTGCTCTCGAACGCGGCCAAGCACACCCCTGCCGGCACCGCCGTCCATGCTGCACTGGTGCAGGCCTCCGGCGGTGACGCCATACTGGAGGTCAGCGACACGGGTCCCGGCATTGACCCGGCCTTCCTTGAGGTCATTTTTGACCGCTTTTCCCGCGTAGATCAAGCACGGACAGGCACCACCGGCAGCACCGGTTTGGGGTTGAGCATTGTGCAGGGGATAGTGCACGCACATCACGGTTCGGTGGCTGTGACGAGCGTTCCCGGCAAGACAACCTTCACGGTTCACCTCCCCGCCATTCCGGCAGCACCCAGCTTTCCACCGCGGGAACCACCCTCGGTGAACAATTAACTAATTTCCTTCGATAAACTGGGTCCGTTGAGACTGATCCGGGAGGGAGCGCACGTGCACCACGCACCCTTTAGGCTGCTCCGGACCTCGCTGGTGGGTGCCACGATTCTGGGATTGGCCGCCGGAGCGCACCTGGTAGCGGGCGGAGCGCTGCCTCCTGCTCCCATCATGGCCGCCATTTTGGCGCTGCACCTCATGTTGACCACATTCGCCACCAAGTTCCGGCTGTCACTGCCCGCCATGATGGCCTTGCTGCTCACCAGCCAACTGGTCCTGCACCAGGCCTTTGATGCCCTCTCACACAGCGCCCACGCAGCCACACCCGCCGCTGCCGGTCACGGAGCCATGCACACGGACGCATATACGGCCACCATGCTGGCGCAGGCAACGCCGTTGGCCGGGTCAACCGTCGAGGCGATGGGCCACTCAGCCATGTCCGGAACCATGACGGCGGCACACCTGACGGCCAGTGTGCTCACCGCCGTGCTCCTGGCATACGGCGAGCATGCCCTCTGGGCCCTCGCCAACTGGTTGCGGCCGCTGTACAGGCGCGCCGCCGTCGTCCACGTCTTTGCCTCACCCAATCCCGGTGCCGCCATTGCACCGCGTCCCCTCCCCCGTCTGCCCTGGCGCAATCTCCGCCCGGATACGCGGCGCGGGCCCCCACGGCAGAGCGCAGTCTTCAGCTAGCACCCTTCGAACATGTCGCGGGGTGTCATTCCCCTGTCATTTTTTTCGAAAGGTTTCACCATGCGTTTTTCCACCACTTCCACCCTTGCCGCCGGCGCCACAGCCGGCCTCATGCTGCTGGGCCTGGGCAGTGCGTCCGCCCACGTCAGCGCCACGCCCACCGAAACGGCTGCGGGCTCATACTCGCTGGTTACCTTTGCCACCGGTCACGGCTGCGACGGTTCCGCCACCACTGCCGTGACCATTACCCTGCCCGCCGAGCTCACTGATGCCACCCCAACCGTCAACCCCAACTGGAGCATTGAAAAGACCAGGGAAAAATTGGAAACGCCAGTCACTTTGCCTAACGGCAGCAAGGTTAGCGAGCGCACCAAATCCATCACCTACACGGCAAAAACACCGCTGACGGATGGCCAACGCGACACCTTCGTGCTCTCCATGCAACTCCCCGATGCGGCGGGAACCACGCTATATTTCCCCACCTTGCAGAGCTGTGAAGTTGGGCAGACCGACTGGAGCCAGATCCCGGCCGAGGGTGCCGACCATGATTCCGTGGACGCTCCCGCTCCTGAACTGGTTGTCACGGCTGCGCTCGCTGAGGACGCCGAGGGCGGCCATGGTGCAGATGCCGCGCAGGTGGAAACAGCTGCTCAAACGTCCGACGGCGGTACCTCCTGGGCTGCCTGGGTGGGCTTGGGCGCAGGCGTCGCCGGGCTGATTTTGGGCGGCTTGGCATTCTCGCGGACCAACCGCAAGGCCTAACTTCTGGATGCTCAGGTGCCTCTGCGCCAACGCGCGGGGGCACCGGGTAAGTTGACTCACGCGGGTTGGCACGTAAAAGTGGGGTGATGACTACAGCCCAGCGACACAGTGCCCACCGATCTCGTCTCCCGCAGGCGCTGGCACTGACGGCGGCCCTCGGCGTGAGCTTGTCTTTGGCGGCGTGCAGTGCGCCGGCTTCCTCGGAGAGCTCTGGGGCTGGCAGTACGGCTGGCAGTACAGTTGCGGCCACAGCTCCTGCTGCCGGCCCCAGCACCACGGCACTAGTTCCCGCCAACACCCCTGCTCCTACCAGCGCACCTCCGGCTCCGGAAAGGACACCGGCTCCCGCGCCCACACAAACGTCGCCGGAAAGCACACCCGCCGCAGCCGTCCCGCTGTGCACGGCGGCGTCTCTTACGGGTTCCTTGGCGGGTGACGGCGGGGCCGGGGCCGGGCAGCTCTACCAAAGTTTGGTGGTGACCAACACTTCCAATGCGGACTGCATCCTGGATGGTTATCCGGGGGTGTCCCTGGTCATGTCCGGGACCACTGATCCTCTGGGTGAACCGGCCGTGCGGGACGCGCAGGCGCCGTCGAACGGGCCCATCACGCTTAAGCCCGGACGTGCTTCCGCAGCCACGCTGCACTATTCCCAGGCCAGCAATTACCAAGATTGCCAGCGCGTTGAGGCGCAGGCTTTCCTGGTTTACCCGCCCAGCGCCACCGACAGCCTGGAAGTTCCCGTCTCACTGACGGCGTGCAGCAACCCCGGGATCAACCTGCTGACCATTGGCGCGTTCCAGCCGTAGCCCGGAGTCAGTGGACCGGGGTCGTCAGTGGAATGGGGCTAGGGACGCAATGCCTCTTCGGGGTCGAATTCCTCAAACAACCCAATAAAGCCGGGGTCGCTTTCTTGAGTTTCCCGGCGTCGTCCATGCCGCAGCACATAAAGCCTGTTGGCTGCGAACGCCAAAATGCCAGCCGTTATAAGATGCAGCCCCCCGCCCAAAACATCGGCGTGAATCAGGGCGGCTAAAAATCCAGTGAATGTCACGGCAGCGCCCACGGTGACGAGCAGACGCAGCTGCTCAAAACGGCCGTAGACAATGAGCCCGGCCCCCAGGACCAACCACGGACCGGCCCCGTTTAAAAAGGGAATAAAGGAAGTTAGCACCATGCCCAGCACCGTGCCGCCGGCAAGATAAAGGTAATGGTTGCGCTCAGCCAGCCACCACGACGGGTTCTTCCATAACCACGCGTAGCTCAGCGCGCCCATAATGAGCGAAGCTGCGATAAAAAAGCCCGCATTGGCCCCATTGCCGCGGGCCGCCACCATACTGATGGCCCCACCGAGCAAAAACAGGAATGACAATCCAAGGAACGGAACCCAGTTGTTTCCAACGTGCCGTGTCTGCAATGCGCCTGCCACCAACCATCCCCATAGCCAGAATAAACCTCCGGGCACGCACTTAGTGCTGGACCGGCCCCGGCAAACCTTGCCGCTCCTAACAATTAGATTACCGCGAGCCACGGACACCTGCGGACAGCTGCCCAAATGTCGGTCCCATGCGGCATGATGGAGCCGTGCAAGGAACCAAGGCCAAAAGCAGCAGCAAGTCCCCCATGAACCAGTTTGCTGCGCCCACCCGCGAATGGTTCCTCGGCGCTTTTGGTACGCCCACTCCCGCTCAAACCGGGGCATGGGAGGCCATTGCGGGAGGCGCGCATTCCCTTGTTGTGGCTCCCACGGGATCCGGAAAAACCCTGGCGGCGTTCCTGTGGTCCCTTGACGGTTTAATTGCCAAACCCGCCGATCCCAGCACTAAAGGGGAAGTAGCTAAAGCGGACACGGCTAAAGCGGAGGCCGCCGCGAAGCCGAAAACGCGTGTCCTGTACATCTCACCGCTGAAAGCCCTAGGCGTGGATGTGGAACGCAACCTTCGGGCGCCGCTCATTGGCATCACCCAGACGGCTGCCCGTTTGGGGGTGGACGCACCCCATGTCAGCGTAGGCGTGCGTTCCGGCGACACCCCCACCGGCGAGCGCCGCCGCCTGCTCACCCAGCCGCCTGACATCTTAATCACCACGCCGGAATCGCTGTATTTAATGCTGACATCCAAGGCCCGTGAAACCCTCACCGGTGTCCACACCGTGATCATTGACGAGGTTCACGCCGTTGCCGGCACCAAGCGCGGGGCGCACCTGGCAGTTTCCCTGGAACGCCTCGATGCCCTTTTGGACACTCCCGCCCAGCGCATTGGCCTGTCAGCAACCGTGGAGCCGCATTCCACGGTTGCCCGATTCCTGGGCGGCGACGCGCCCGTCACCATTGTTGCTCCCGCGAGCACCAAGACGTGGAATCTGGCCGTGACGGTTCCCGTTGCGGACATGACGGAACTCCCCGCATTGGCCGGAGCCCATGATCAGGGTCCGGCCTCTGGACTGCAGCCCAACGCCTCCATTTGGCCGCATGTGGAGGAAAAAATTGTGGATGCCGTGCTGGCCAAAAAATCCACCATCATTTTTGCCAATTCCCGGCGCCTGGCCGAGCGGCTCACCAGCCGGCTCAATGAAATTTATGTGGAGCGGCTGGAGCTGGCTTCCCTGACCGGAGCGGAAGCGTCCGGGGAGGAAATGAAGCACGACGCCGCACCCGCCTCCCAACCCTGGCGTGCCCCCGCGTTCCCCGCCAATATGCCGGCGCAGGTCATGGCGCAGGCCGGGGCCGTGTCCGGGGCACCGAATGTGCTGGCCAAGGCGCACCACGGTTCCGTGTCCAAGGATCAGCGGGCGCTCATTGAAGATGACTTGAAATCGGGGCGTCTGCGCGCGGTGGTGGCCACCTCCAGCCTGGAACTGGGCATTGACATGGGAGCCGTGGACCTGGTCATTCAAGTGGAATCGCCGCCGTCGGTGGCCAGCGGGCTGCAGCGTGTGGGACGTGCCGGGCACCAGGTGGGTGAGATTTCCGAGGGTCTGTTGTTCCCCAAGCATCGGGCCGACCTGCTGCATTCGGCCGTCACCGTGGAGCGCATGCTCGCCGGACACATTGAACCGCTGTCCATCCCCAGCAATCCCCTGGACATCCTGGCCCAGCAAACCGTGGCGGCCACGGCGTTGGAGGCGTTGGACGTTGATGACTGGTTTGACACTGTGCGGCGCAGTGCGCCGTTCCTGGCCCTGCCGAGGTCGGCCTTTGAAGCCACCCTTGACCTCTTGGCCGGCAGGTACCCCTCCGATGAGTTTGCCGAGTTGCGCCCCCGCATTATTTGGGACCGCACCGCGGGAACCATCACGGGAAGGCCCGGCGCCCAGCGGCTGGCCGTCACATCCGGCGGCACCATTCCCGACCGCGGACTCTTTGGCGTGTTCATCATTGGCTCCGAAGAACCCGGCGCCCCCGGAGCTGCCAACAAGGGCGGGCGCCGGGTGGGCGAGCTGGATGAGGAAATGGTGTACGAATCCCGCGTGGGAGACGTCTTTGCCCTGGGTGCCACCAGTTGGAAAATTGAGGACATCACCTTTGACAGGGTGCTGGTCTCCCCCGCTTTCGGGCAGCCCGGCAAGCTGCCGTTCTGGAAGGGCGACTCCCTGGGCAGGCCGGTGGAACTGGGCCGTGCGCTCGGCGCCTTCATCCGCGAGATCAGTGCCGCACCGCGGAAGAAGGCCCTGGAACGCTGCACCGCCACGGGGCTTGATGAATGGGCGGCGAACAACCTGCTCAGTTATCTCGATGAACAAAAAGCGTCCACCACCCAGGTTCCCGACGACAGAACCCTCATGGTGGAGCGCTTCCACGATGAACTCGGTGACTGGCGGGTGGTGCTCCACAGCCCGTTCGGAATGCCCGTGCATGCGCCGTGGGCGTTGGCTGTGGCGGCGCGCCTGCATGAGCGTTACGGTTTGGACGGTTCGGCCATGGCGTCCGACGACGGCATTGTGCTGCGCGTGCCCCTCATGGACGACGAACCGCCCGGCGCCGAGCTGTTCCTCTTTGACCCGGAGGAACTTGACGGCATTGTCACGGCCGAGGTGGGCGGGTCCGCGCTCTTTGCCAGCCGCTTCCGCGAGTGTGCTGCCCGCGCACTTTTGCTGCCTCGGCAAAACCCCGGCAAACGCTCACCCCTGTGGCAGCAGCGTCAACGCTCGGCACAGCTGCTGGATGTGGCCCGGAAGTACCCGCAATTTCCCATTGTGTTGGAAACCGTCCGCGAGTGCCTGCAGGATGTCTACGACCTGCCAGCGCTCAAGGATATTGCCTCCTCCATTGAGCGCCGCGAGCTGCGCATGGTGGAAACCACCACCAGTGAACCTTCCCCGTTCGCGCGCTCCCTGCTTTTTGGCTATGTGGCCTCCTTTCTCTATGAAGGCGACTCGCCCCTGGCCGAGCGCCGTGCCGCAGCCCTGTCCCTTGACCCGGCACTGCTGGATGAGTTGCTGGGCCGCGCCGAACTCCGCGAGCTCCTTGACCCGGCAGTGATTGCCAGCACGGAAGCGCAACTGCAGCGCCTGGCTGGAACGGGCAAGGACAGCGACCGCCGGGCCCGCGGGCTGGAAGGCACGGCTGATTTGCTGCGCCTGCTGGGCCCGCTCACGGTGGCAGAAGCCGCCACCCGTTTAGTGCCTGCCGACCCGGAGACCTCTGCAGCTGTGCACCTGGTGGAATCCGCTGCGCACTTACACGAGCTGGTAATGGCCAACCGGGCCCTGAGGGTCAATATGGGCGGTGAGGAACGCTTTGCCGCCATTGAGGATTCCGCCCGCCTGCGCGATGCCCTGGGCATTCCCCTGCCCATGGGCGTTCCCCTGGCGTTCCTGGAACCAGTGACGGATCCCCTGGGCGACCTGCTGGGCCGTTACGCCCGCACCCATGGACCCTTCACTGCAGCGGAGGCGGCGGTGCGGCTGGGACTGGGCGTCGCCGTCGTCAATTCCGGTTTGGCACGGCTGGCTGCTGACAAGCGCGTGACCGAGGGCGAATTCCTGCCCAGCTCCATGGCGCGTGCGGACGGGGCCGCCGAGTGGTGTGATGTGCAGGTTTTGCGGCAGTTGCGCAGCCGGTCCCTGGCCGCTTTACGTGCTGAAGTGGAGCCGGTGGATGCGGCCACCTACGCACGCTTTTTACCGGGGTGGCAGCACATTACAGCAGCTTCGGGATCTCCCGCGCTGCGTGGATTGGACGGCGTGCTGACGGTGGTGGATCAGCTGGCCGGGGTGCCCATTCCGGCGTCGGCGTGGGAGCCGCTGGTGCTGGCCTCGCGGGTGGCCAACTATTCCCCCGCCATGCTGGATGAACTCACGGCCACGGGCGAGGTGCTGGTTTCAGGTGCCGGGTCCCTGGGTTCCAATGACGGCTGGCTGAGCCTGCACATTGCGGACTCGGCCGAGCTCACGCTCACGCCCGGACCGGAATTTACTCCTGGCGCGCTCCATGAACGGGTGCTCACAGCGTTGGAAAACGGCGGCGCCTACTTCTTCCATCAGCTTCACGAAATGACGGCTGCCGGCGCGGACGCCGCCGACGGTGAACTGACACCTGCCCTGTGGGAACTGTTTTGGGCCGGACGCATCAGCAATGACACCTTTTCCCCCGTCAGGGCCCTGCTCGGTGGCGGGCATACCGCCCACAAGCAAAAGGCTCCGCCCTCGCGGCTGCGTCCGGCCCGCGCCGGACGCTACGGCCGCCTTCCGGGCCGCGCCCCCGGCGCGCAGCGCGGCGCCCCGCCCATGAGTTCCGGACGCTGGAGCCTGCTGCCCCCGGTGCCGCTGGACGACCCCGCCTCCATGGGCAGCGCCCAAGCCACCCTGCGCGGCCACGCCCTGGCCGAGCTGTTCCTGGACAGGTACGGCGTCGTGACGCGTGGCTCCGTCATGAACCACGGCTTGCCCGGCGGTTTCGGACTCATGTACAAGGTTCTGGCCCGGCTGGAGGAGGGCGGAAAATGCCGCCGCGGCTACTTTATTGAGCACCTGGGTGCTGCCCAGTTTGCCGTGCCGGCCACCGTAGACAGGCTGCGCAGCTTCAGCGAGGACGCCACCTTGAACCCGCGGGCACCGCAGGCACTGGCGCTCGCCGCCACCGATCCCGCCAACCCGTACGGCGCAGCGCTCCCTTGGCCGGCCTTGGACTCCGGGCACCGCCCCGGACGGAAGGCCGGGGCGCTGGTGGTGATGGTCGACGGCGTTTTGGTGCTTTATGTGGAGCGTGGCGGCCGAACACTGCTGTGCTTTAACGACGACGAAACGCTCATCACCCTGGCCGCTGCGGCCCTGGTCAACGTGGTCAAGCGTGGCGCCATCGACAAAATGGCGGTGGAAAAGGTCAACGGCAAGGATATTTTGGGGGTACCGCTTGCCCCTGCACTGCTGGCGGCCGGCGCCTACAGCTCACCTCGGGGGGTGCGGATCCGTGCCTGAGGGAGATACAGTGTGGCGGCAGGCGCAGGACCTGCGCGCGGTGCTTGAGGGGCAGGTGCTTACTTCAAGCGACTTCCGCATCCCTGCCCACGCCACCCTGGACCTCAGCGGACGGGTGGTGGAATCGGTGCAGTCACGCGGCAAGCACCTGCTGATGTACGTGGACGCCGAGCATCCGCGCGACCGCGTGGTCATTCATTCGCACCTGCTTATGGAAGGCCACTGGGACATTTACCCGTTGGCCGGCAATGGCCGTTCGGCCCGCTGGCGGCGCCCGGCCTACACGGCCCGGGTGGTGCTGGAAACCCGGCAGGCTGTTGCGGTGGGCTTTTCCCTGGGTGTGCTGGAAGTCCTGCCGGAAGCTTTGGCAGGTGAAGCCGTGGATCATTTGGGACCTGATCTCTTAGGTCCGGATTGGGACGCCGAGGAGGCGTTGCGGCGGTTGCGCAGCGATCCCCGCCAGCCCGTGGGTCTTGCCCTGTTGGATCAGCAGAATCTGGCTGGAATTGGCAATGTGTACCGCAGCGACCTGTGTTTTTTGGGCGGGGTGCATCCGGCCGTGGCCGTGGCTGATGTGCCGGATCTGCCACGCATTGTGGCCCTGGCCAAGCGGCTCCTTGAGGCCAATAAGGACCGCTCCGGGCGCTCGACGACGGGCGGACCGGCCCGCGGCGATGCGGCGTTTTGGGTATACGGGCGTGCAGGACGGCCCTGCAAGCGGTGTGGCACCACGGTTCAGCACGCAAAAATTTTGGACCCGGCGCACCCCGTGCGGGCGCCCCGGGACATTTTCTGGTGCCCGCGGTGTCAGCCTGAGCCGTAAAACTGCGCGGTGGAGCTGTACCGTGAAGCTGCGCAGGCGTCGGTCAATAGCTCGGTACCCTTGAAAGGTGATGAAATCTCCCCTCCCGGTGCGTAATGGTGTCAATGCCACACGCATGCGCATGCCCGAAGAAGGTCCATGGGCAACCGCCATGGACTATGTGTTGGACAAATTCGGGCACGTTGACCCCGCGGGAATAGTGGAACGGTTTGAACGTGGCGAGGTCAGGGCCCTGGCTGGAGAAATCGTCACACCCACCACCCCCCTGAGCGAGCACCTCTTTATTTGGTACTACCGTGAACTTCCGGTGGAGCAGCGGCTGCCCGTGGAACTGTCCATCCTGCACCAGGACGAACACTTGGTGGTGGTGGACAAGCCGCATTTTCTGCCCACCACCCCGGGCGGCATGTACGTGCAGGAATCTGCTTTGGTCAGGCTGCGGGTGTTGCTGGACCAACCGGATTTAGTGCCCATCCACCGCCTGGATCGCATGACGGCTGGTGTGCTGCTGTTCTCTGCCAATCCCGAAACCCGCGGCAAATATCAGCTCTTGTTTGAAAAGCGCCGTATTGAAAAAACCTACCGTGCCGTGGCTCCCGTACGCGGGGATTTGCAGTTCCCGTTGGTGGTGCGCAGCCGCATGATGAAGTCGCGCACGTATTTGTTGGCCGAGGAAATTGCCGGTGAACCCAATGCTGAAACGCGCATTGAGCTGATGGATACCCGCGTTGATGCGGTCTCCGGTGCGACTCTTGGCCTGTACGACCTGCAACCCCACACCGGCAAGACCCATCAACTACGGGTGCACTTGGCATCCCAGCGCCTGGGGATCCTCAACGATCCCTTTTATCCGGTGCTCCACCCCCAGGCACCGGATGACTATACAAAACCCCTGCAGTTGCTGGCGCACAGCATTTCCTTCACCGACCCACTCACCCGTGAGCCGGTGAAGTACTTTTCCCAACTGAAGTTATCTGCTTTCCCCACCCATCACTGAGTGCATAATCTCATCACGGAGTGTCACAACAGCGAGTTAGAGTGGCAGCCACTTCCCGGCGGAGCGGCGGGAGCTGCGCAATGTGCCCGTGCTGGCCACCTGGTTCACCCCGTGTGCCATCGCAGCGGCGGCATTGCGCGCGGACTGGTTCTCGGCGTCGTACTCGCTGGTCTCCACCATGAAGCGCACGCTGATCCGCGGGGTTCCCGCCACAATGTCCAGCTGATTGGCCTCCACCACATGCGCAGCAGCCACCGCGGCCACTGCCATGTCCATGACTTCCTCGGGTACGTGTCCGGGCCGCAGGCCGGTAATTTGCAAGGTGGCGCGGAAGGAAGGCATGGCTCCAGCCTAAACGAACCGCAAAAAAGACGGCGCTCGCGCAATGGGACGCCGCTAGAGCGGTGTCTTTTTGCGCGAGCACCGTCTTTTTCCGAAAGGTGGGAGGGTGCGGGCTGATTATCCCGTGTTGCGCAGGCCGGCGGCCACACCGTTGATGGTGATCAGCATGGCGCGTTGCAGGCGCTCGTCGATTTCAGCATTGCTGAGGTCAGCCTCGCGGACGCGGCGCAGCAGCTCCACCTGGAGGTAGGAGATGGGGTCCAGGTACTGGTCGCGGACGTTCAGTGAGCGCTTGAGCTGCGGCTGGTTGTCCAGCAGCTCGGTCTCCCCCGTGAGCAGTTGCAGTTCCGCCACGGTGAGATTGTATTCAGCCCGGATGGTGGCGAACAGGTGACGCAGCGGTTCGGGAACCAGGGTTGCCACGTAGTGCGCGGCAATGTCCATGTCCGTCTTGGCCAGCGTCATCTCCACATTGGAAATGGTGGAGGAGAAGAAGTGCCAGTGTGTCAGCATTTCCTTCAAGTCCTCGCCGCGCCCGGCCTCGCGGGCAGCCTTCAACCCGGACCCCACTCCAAACCAGCCCGGCACAATCTGCCGTGACTGGGTCCAGCCAAAGACCCACGGGATGGCGCGCAGGCCACCCAGGCCCGAGCCGGAATCCGGGCGTTTGGAAGGCCTGGATCCAATATTGAGGCTGCCCAGCTGCTCCACGGGTGTGGAGGCCAGGAAATAGGCCGGCAGGTCTTCGTGATCAATGAGCGTCCGGTAGGTACTGAAAGCAGCGTCGGACATGACCTCCATGATCGCGCCAAAACGCTCCATGTCATCCTCCGAGTGGCGCGGAGCCTGATGCAGTGCCGAACCCTGCATCACAGCCGCCAATGACAACTCCAGGTTCTCCCGCGCCAATTCCGGCAGGGAGTACTTATCGGAAATGACTTCACCTTGTTCAGTGAACTTAATGGCACCTTCCAGGACCCCGTTGGGCTGGGCCAGGATGGCGTCGTACGTGGGCCCTCCACCGCGGCCCACGGAGCCACCGCGGCCGTGGAACATGCGAACACTTACACCGTGTTTCAGCCCCACGTCGCGGAGTTTGCGCTGGGTCTTGTGGATTTCCCACTGGCTGGTAAGTACGCCGGATTCCTTATTCGAATCCGAATAGCCCAGCATGATTTCCTGCACGTCCCCGCGCAGACGCACCAGTTCGCGGTACGTGGGGTCAGAGAGCAGCTGGTCCACGATTTCAGCCGAGGCGCGCAGCTCATCAACTGTTTCCAGCAGGGGCGCGAAGCCAATTTTGGCGTACCGTTCCGAGCCCGTCAGCTGCACCAGCCCGGCTTCACGGGCCAGCACTGCCGGGGCCAGCACATCGTCGGCGCCGCGGGTCATGGAGATGATGTAGGTTTCCACCACATTGGGGCCGTAGGTGCGCAGGGCGCGGCGCACCACACGGAACACGTCGTACGTGCCGTTGGCGGCGCCGTCGAGCTTGATGGGGTGGCCTGACAGGGGGCGCTGACTGGCAAGTTCGGCGCTGAGCACCGCCAGGCGCCCTGCACGGTCAAGATCGGCGTAGGGCCTGGCCAGCTCACCCACGCGGTCCATCAATTGGCCGACGGCGTCGTGGTGGTAGTCCGCGTGCTCCCGGATGTCCAGGGTGGCCAGGTGCAGGCCAAAGGAGGAAACGGCGCGGCGGACGGAGGCGAGTGCGCCGTCGGCCACCAAGGACGCGGAGTTGTTGCGCAATGAGGTTTCCAGCAACTCCAGGTCCGCGATGAGCTCGGACGTGGCGCTGTAGTCGCGGCCCGGCTCATGGTAACCGTCAGCACCCACGCGCTTCCGGGTGTTGATGAGCTTGGCCTTGATGCAGGTCAGTTTCAGGCGGTAGGGCTCCTCGGCATTGAGTTCCAGAATGCGCGGATCCATGGCCGGCAGCCTGGCCAAATCAACGGCGATGGAATCAGTGAGGGCAGGATCCGCCCCATAGAGAGCGCTGGAGTTGGACAAAACCATGAGCAGTTCATCAATGAGGACAAGGGAAATTTTCACGGCATTGTGGTTCTGCAGGATCAGCACCTCGCGCGTGACCTCTGAGGTCACGTTCGGGTTGCCGTCGCGATCCCCTCCAATCCAGGAACCAAAGCGCAGCGGGGCGGCGTCGGCGGGCAGAGCCACACCGTGTTCGCCGAGCAGGTCGCTAAGTTCCGTCAGCACCTCGGGCATGGCGTCAGTGAGGATATTGCGCAGGTAATACATGGCATTGCGCGCTTCATCCATGGGGGTGGGGCGGACCTTGCGCAGCTCATCGGTCTGCCACATTTGATCAATGATTTCAGCCAACTTGCGGTCCTGCCGGGCACGGGTTGTGGTGCCTTCTTCTGACGGGGTTGCCAAAATGTCGGAGAGCTTGCGGATCTTGTCCAGGACCGAGCGCCGTGATGCCTCGGTGGGGTGCGCGGTAAAAATGGGCCGCACATCCAGTTCATTGACTACCTTTTGCAGGGCTTCCACACCCGCCTTCTCGGCAATCTCAGTGACGGCCTTGGCAAGCCAGCCATCCTTTTCAGCGCGCGAGCGCAGGCTCCGCACACGGTGCACCTGCTCGGCCGCATTGGCCAGGTGGAAGTAAAACGCAAAGGCACGCACCAGATCTGTTGCCTGCTCAAGTGGCAGGTCGGCGAGGACTTCGCGGACCTGCTGTGCGACGTCGTTAGCGCTCCAGGGACCCGTGCCGGATTCCCCGCGGGCTGCTTCCTTGGACTCCTTGGTCAGCAGGCGCACCTGCTCCACCATGGCCAGCAGTTCCGGGCCGTGCTGGCGGACCAGGGATTCACCCAGCAGGGTGCTGACGCGGCGCACATCGGCCCGCAGGTCGGTGTCCTGCTCTTGGTTGTCTGCGATATTCCGGGGGTTCAGTGGCAGGTCTGAGCTCATGAATCAGCGTCCTTACGGTCTGTGAATCTGGAAGGCTCGTATGCGACGTTGAATACGGTGGCTGCCCAAGTCAGGGCTTGTTGGATACTAGTCCGGCCCGGTCCACCGGAGCCAATCCGTCTCAAATAGTGAGGAAACTAACGTTTTTGGTACAGGGCGTGAATTTGCTCCCATGCGGGGTAAAAGTCATCCCACCAGTGCTGCCAAGCAACACTTTTCCCACCTAGAGCCTCCTGCAGATGGTCCAAATGCACGTGCCATCCGGCCAGCGACATCAGCACCACTTCAGCCGGGACTGACACGGTGTTGTTGAAATACAGAAGCGTGCCATCCGGGGTGGGCTTCAAGGTGATGCGGATGCGGCCATGCATGGAGTTGGAAAGTTCCAAGACCCGGGGTGCCTGGGCGTCGACCACGCGGCCGTACCACCAGTCGGTTTCAATGCCGTGGCCTTCATCCTTGACATTAAGCCACTTCAAGTCGAAGGTGGAGCCTGCTTTGGCCTGCCCCCGTATTTTGGCCCACCACATCTGCGTCTTCGCCGGATCGGTGAACATGGCCCACACTGTGTCAGGCGCGGCCGGGTAGTGCCGGGTAAACGTCAGGTCCGTTCGTTCCGCATCCACTGTGGTGGCGGTACCGAGAGGAAAGCGTGTCATGTCCTTGTTCATTGCTTCGTTACTTGCCATGGCCCCATTGTTTCACCCGGCCTTTCACATCGGCGCCGGAATAGGTCCCTGCCCGCGGCCGTTGTGCGTACTGTGGACTTTCCGCCCAGTTTGCAAGGAGCACCGTGAGCACTAACGCCATTGAACTTGACCGCCTTACCCAAAGGTGGGAGCGCTTCCGTGCTGGCCGCAACACCTCGCTGGCCACTCCACATGGCTGGCTCACGCTCACCTCGTTCCAGTGGCTTCCCGGAGCACCCGCCGCCCTTCCGGGTCTCCCCGGATTGTGGAGTTCTGACGGTACGACGGCGTTTTTCACGGCCATGGCCGGGGACCACCTCACGCTGGTGGACAGCGGGGAACCGGTTGCGGGAACCATCTCCGCCGAGCTGGCAGACGAACAATCCCTGATGTGGGTTGCCGCAGGATCGGTGGCGGTGGAGCTGGGTGTACGCGACAACCGCTACATGATCCGCACCCGCGATTCGCAGGCGCCCACGCTGGTGAATTTTTCCGGCGTCCCGGTGTTTGACTACAACCCGGACTGGGTGGTCACGGGCAGCTATACGCCCTTTGCCGCACCCCGCACCGAGGTGATCGAGACCGCCAACCCGGATGTTCCCGGCCGGACCGTGCTGGTGGGCGAGGTGTCCTTTGAACTCTCCGGGGTCCGGTACGCCCAGGCTGCAGAGCAGGGTGTACTGGGTTCTTTGGTGGTGACCTTCCACGACGCCAGCAACAACACCTTAACATCGCCCTGGCGCAAGGTGGAGCTGACCAAGCCGCGCCCCGACGGCACAGTCGTGCTCGATTTCAACCGGACCATCAACTACCCCAGCGCTTTTACTGATTTTGGCACCTGCCCCGCGCCGGTCGTGGCGAACACCTTGCCCGTTCCCGTCGACGCCGGCGAGCGCACGCCGCGGTAGGTGACCACATGCCGTGTTCTTCGTTGATCATGTTGCTGTGAAGATGCACGCCGCCCGCAGCTTCGCCGGCAACTTCAAGGGCACTCATTTTTACGCCAAAACGTTTGTCTCTGACCTGGCCGACGTCATACCCATGGCTCGGGGGCGCATCGCAGCCCTTGGCGCCCAGTAAGATCAGCATGCAGAGAAGGCGAGTTCCGCGGAGCTCGTCTTCTCTGTGTCGCCGCGTATTTGAGAACCGAAGCAAGGTGACTGACGACGACAGCACCTATAGAAGGTTTATCCATGCGTAAAAAGATCTCACTAATAATGACGGCTGTCCTGGCGGCTGCACTTCTCATCACAGGCAGCTCCGCGGCTACAGCGGCACTCCCGCAGGATCCATTCATTGCCAAGGTCCTACAGATCGCAAATCAATACCGGGCAGCCCACGGAGCACCCCCGGTCTTCTTTAACGAGGCAATTTCCTCAGGTTCCCAGGCCTGGGCCAGAGAAATCAATGACCGCATAAATCGCAACACGCTCAACATGGCGCAAATTCACCGGAGTGACGCTGGTTTGTCCATTCTCCCCAGAGGACAGGACATGTATTCCGAAATCATCGCCATTAACAACAACCCACAGCAAATTGTTGACTGGTGGATGGGTTCCCCGGCTCACCGGGCGGCCTTGCTCAATCCGCGAGCCACCGATGTGGGCCTTGGACAAGTCAAAACGACCAAATCCGGATATGGCTCGATGACCGTAGTGGTTGCCAACCTTGCAGGCTACGCATCCAGCCGCAACCTCCAAGGAACCGGATCGCAACCGGCAGGGCCCTCCATTAGTTACAGCTACGCAGGTCACGTACAAAACATCGGCTGGCAGTCCATGGTGAACAATGGCTCCATGGCTGGCACTGTCGGCCGGAGCCTGCGCCTGGAGGGCCTCACCTTTGCCGGTTCGGGGCAACGTGCGCGCGCCCATGCGCAGGACGAAGGGTGGTTGCCATGGCAGAGTAACGGCCCGGCCGGCATTGGCACGGTAGGCAAGGGCAAGAGGATGGAAGCCATCCAGTTGACGTCAACCGTGCCCGGCACCAAGTTCACGTATCGTGTCCACGTCCAGAATATGGGGTGGATGCCGTGGGTCAATGACGGAGAGATTGCAGGAACTGTCGGCAGGAGTTTGCGCATTGAGGCTGTGGAGATCCGAGCGGTGAAGACCTCCTAGCGTCTGGAGGCTCAGACAACTCCACGTCGGCAGCGTTCACACAATGGCACTGATCCCCGTGATGGCGCGGCCGGTAATGAGGGTATTAATTTGGTGGGATCCCTCATACGTATAGATGGCCTCGGCATCGGCGAAGATCTTCGCCATCCGATAATCGCTGACAATGCCGTTGCCACCCAAAATGGAGCGGCCCAGCGACACGGTTTCCCGCATGGCCGCCGTCGTATGCGCTTTGGCCAAGGCCACCTGGGCCATGGTGGGCGAAGCCGTTCCCCCCTCAACAGCCGCATCCTGCAAGGCAGCAAGCCGCACCATCATGGCCATTGATGAGGTGGCGTTGCCCAGCATGCGCACCAACTGGTCCTGCACCATTTGAAATGAGGCAATGGCCCGGCCAAACTGCTGACGCTCCAGGGCATAGGCGCGGGCCACATCAAACGCGGCCAGTTGCTGTCCCACCGCCTGCCAGGCCACGGAAACACGTGAACCCAGCAGGAGCCTGTTGGTGTCGTGGAAGGAATTTTCCGTGGCGATCCGGTCCCGCTCCTCCACCCGGACATTGTCAAGTAAAATGTGCGCGTTCTGGACTGTGCGCAGGGCGATTTTATGCTCAATTTTGCGCCGGTCCACCCCGGGGAGGGTGGCATCCAGAAAAAACCCCCGCACCTGCCCGTCATCAACGTCTTTGGCCCAGAGCAGCATCCTGTCACAAAACGTCCCATTGCCAATCCAGCGTTTGGCACCGTTAATCACCCAGTGGGTGCTGGCGTCGTCGCTCACACGCCGCGCGGTGGTGGACATGCCACCTGCCACATCGCTGCCGTGATCCGGTTCAGTCAACGCGAAGGCCCCGGTGGCGCGCAAGGCGAGGGCGTCGGAGAGCATCCGCTGCTGCTGATCCGCGGAACCAAAGTCAATGAGCGCCTGGACGAAGAGGTCGTGGTGGACCAGGAAAAAGGTGGCCAGTGAGGTGTCCACGCGGGTCATCTCCGCGACGACCAAACCTGTAAAGAGGTGGCTGAGCCGACGGCGGTCGGGCGCGGCAAGGTCCAGAGCAGCAATCTTGGGCAAAATATGCACGGGAAATTGCGCGTCGTTCCACCAGCCGACGGCGTGCGGCGCCACCTCAGTGGTCAAAAACGCCCGCAATTGCTCCAGCTTGGCCTTTTCCGTGGGGGTCAGCAGCGACTCAAAATCATAAAAATCCGCCTCGGGCAGGGCGCCGGCGGCCGTTGTGCTGGCAGGCACCGTCATTTCGGCGCCATGCGGATGGCGCCGTCGAGCCTGATGGTCTCGCCGTTGAGCATGGCGTTGGCAACAATGTGCTCCACCAGCGCTGCATATTCCGCCGGTTTGCCCAGCCGCGACGGGTGCGGAACCTGTTGGCCCAGGGAATCCTGCGCCGCTTGCGGCAGCCCCGCCAGCATGGGGGTCTCGAAGATGCCCGGGGCTATGGTGACCACGCGGATCAGGGAGCGCGCCAGTTCCCGGGCGATCGGCAGCGTCATGGCGGCCACGGCTCCCTTTGACGCGGCATAGGCGGGCTGGCCGATCTGCCCGTCGAAGGCCGCCACCGATGCCGTGTTCACAATGACGCCGCGTTCCGGACCAAACTCACCCTCCAGAGGTTCGACGGCGGCCATGGTCTCAGCGCATAGCCGCACCACGTTGAACGTGCCCACCAGGTTGATCTGGACCACGCGGCTGAACTGCTCCAGCGGCAGCACGCCCTCACGTCCCAGCACCTTTCCCGGCGTGGCCACACCCGCGCAATTGACGGCGGTCCGGAGCGTTCCCAGGCCAGCCGCAGCCGCAATGGCGGCGCGCACCTGTTCTTCGTCGGTAACGTCAGCGGCCACAAACACCGCCCGCTCTCCCAGTTCCGCAGCCAGTTCGGCGCCCTTTGAGTTGGGCAAGTCCACCAGTACGACGGCGGCCCCCGCGCCATGGAGGCGTCTGGCCGTCGCAGCGCCCAGACCAGAGGCTCCGCCAGTAATCAAGGCGACGGCGTCCGTGTTGGAAATGTCCATAAATCCTCCTCGTTGAGGTGCATCCCGGGTGTCCGGCTGGATGGTTGCGTTAATGCATACTAACTAAGATTTCATTCAGTGCGGGTAGCGGGGTGCGAAAGCGTTTGCGAAAAAGCCCCGAACGCTGAGGGAGCGTGTGGGTGGGGAAGTTTGGGGTGGGGTGGCGCGTAGGGTGGTTTTTATGATGAACCACCCCGGATTTTCCCCCGGCGACGATTGGTCACTGCAGGCCGAAGCCGCAGCGGCAGATGTCCACCAGCGTTTTGGGCACCGGCTGGCCGGGCTGCCCGGAACATGGATCGGCTCCTTGATTCCACCCACCAGCGGCTCCAGCCGGCTGCGGACGCTTCAGCCGCCGTGGTCACAGTGGCATTACTGGTGGCAGGCCCACTATGTGGATGCAGTCGTGGATGCCGGTTTTGCGCAGCTGCGCCACGCCAATCGGCGTGCTGCCCGGCTGGAATTGCAACGCGCAGAGCAGTTGTTGCGGGGCATCCTGTTCCGTAACTTTGGCCGCTTCCCGAATTATTTTTACGATGATATGGCCTGGTTGGCCCTTGCGGCCGGCCGCCTCAATGACCTCTCACTGCGGCTGCTCGTCAAACCTTCACCCCTGGCCACGTTCGCCAGCACCACATTGACCCGGCAGCTGCACGGCGCCCACGACGATGTTTTGGGCGGCGGTCTGCACTGGTCCCGGAAACGCGACTATAAAAACGCCCCCGTCAATGGTCCGGCGGCCTTGCACTTTGCCCGGACAGGTGAGACGGAGCGGGCAGCTGCCATCATCAATTGGCTGCGGCGCGAACTGTTCGACCCAGCTACGGGGCTGTACCTGGACGGCATCCATCCCTCGGCGTCTGGCCGGGATGTGGAAACCACCATTTATACCTACAACCAGGGTCCCGTGCTTGCTGCCCTCCTGGAGCTTGGCGGGGTGCCCCGGCTCCGTGACGCCGCCGCGCTCATTGAGGCGATTCGGAGCCAATTATATGCACCGGATCAAGGCCTGCGGTTGGAATGCGGCGGCGACGGAAGCTTGTTCACGGGCATCCTCTGCCGCTACCTGGCCCTCGCCGCGCAGGATCCGCGCCTGCCCAGCGATAGCCGGGAGACGGCGTCGTCCATGGTGCGTGACACGGCCGCCGCCATTAGGGACACCGAGCCATGGCAACTGTCGGGTGCCCTGCAGCGGTGGATGATTTTTGCTGCCGCAGCCACGCTCTAACTACGTTCCGGGGCGGCGTTTTTGCGGGTAGGGGGCGTCCCCGGCAGCCAACATGGTGACAAAAGCGGCAACTTTTGCAGCGCGCATGGCAGGGGCCTTGGTGTTGGTGGTGCGATAAATCAAGGCGTACCTGTTGGTGGCAGTGAGCACGTCAAACATGGCTTGTGCCTGCGGATCCGCTGCAATGGCTGCGGCCAGATCGTCCGGCAGCACGGCAACACTTTGGGCGGAATACGCCGCTTCCCACCGCCCATCGGCCTTGGCGGCATTGGCCGCGGCCACCCCCGCGGGCTCCATGCGGGCTGTTGCCACCAGGCGCTCGTCGTGACCGGTATTAATTTTGGACCACTTGCTCGTTGTGGTGCGGGGAGTGAACCGAACCAGGTAACTGCCGTCGTCGCGCTTTCCCGCAACGCCGTCAATCCAGCCAAAACACAGGGCCTCATCCAGGGCGGCCGCATACGTCAAGGCAGTCACTGTGCCGCCCTTTTTGTGGAGCACCAAACGTACTCCGAGGCTGCCGGCATGGTGCTGGGATAGCCAGGCACGCCATGCCGGCGCATCCGGCACCAGGAGTTCGGGCAGTTCGACCATGGCTTCACAATAGTGGCCGTCCGCCCGCTTTGATAGCGTTATGGGACCACCTGCAAGGAGCACCATGCTGCGCGTTTGCCCCGTCATTTCCACACCGCATCCACAGCCATACGCCGAACTTTTCCTGGCCCTGGGTTTGCGGCCCGTTGCGGACGCGGCGCCGTGGCAGCTTTTTGACTCCGGCAACGGAAAGATTGCCGTGGCACGCGGCCCCGTTGCTTTGCGGTTGGAGTTTGAGCTGCGGGATGCCCGGATCTTTGTGCAAAGGACACTGGCCGACGGCACGCCCGCCCAGCTGGTCGGCACCGCGGCGCAGGTCACTGCCCCCGGAAACTTCACGTTTTTGGCCCGCCCCGTACAGGATGTGACCCTTCCGGATGACGCTTCCGCCCTGTCCGTCACGGTTGTGTGGAACACTCCCCACCCGATGGGCGCCAACACGGTTCTGGCCAACATAGGCGCGAAGCACGTGCGGGATTTCCCGAGCGGCGGTGCCTTGTTCCGCGCCAAGAACGGGGGTTTCGTCAGGACGGCGGCGGGTGCGGTGTCCGGCGTCGAACTTCAGGTGGACGCCGGCGGCACGGAAGTCACCCGCCACACCATGCCCGACGGCGCGGTCCTGAGCATTGCAGGTGGCGCGGACACGTGAGGAACGAGCCGCGGAAGCGACGTGCGGGCCATCCATAAGGTAGAACTAAGACATGAGCGTTCGTACACCTGATCCCTATCCCGGCTGGCTATCTGAAGAGGACCTGCACGAGGCCCGCAACAGGCTTCCCATGGTTTACGTCGAAGCCGTGCCCGTCAGATTAGACCCGTTGGGCTACGTCAATGAAGTGGGTTTGCTGTTGCAGGCAGACGAGGAAGGCTCCATGGTGCGCACCCTGGTGTCCGGACGCGTGCTGTACCGCGAGACCATCCGGGCCGCCCTGATTCGCCATATTGAAAAGGACCTGGGGCCGTTGGCTTTCCCGCAACTGCCCGTAAGTCCGGTGCCTTTCACCGTGGCGGAGTACCTGCCTTCGCCGTCCCAAACCGGGTTCACCGATGAACGCCAGCACGCCGTCGCCATGGTCTACGTCATTCCCGTCACGGGTGACTGCGAACCGCGGCAAGACGCCCTGGAACTGACGTGGATGACTCCCGAGGAAGTGCTCAGCGCCGGCGTGCAGGCGGAATTTGTGGGCGGCCGCGGTGCACTGGTGCGTCAAGCCATCTCCTTCGCGGGACTGGGCCGCTAGTCCCGCCCTAGCCGGGTGGGCGGTTCCAGCGTAGATTACGTGTCATGGCAAACTCCCAGCTTTCCGTCTTGATCAATGCCGACGCCGAGCAGGTATGGCGCATGCTGCGCGAGCCGGCCCGCATAGCCCAGTGGCATGGTTGGGAGATGGAGGGTCTTGCCGAGGAGATCAAACAGATCTACTATTCAAGCGCCGTTGAAAGCAATGACCACCTGCGGCTGGAGCTGGACATGGGCAACGTCTTCACGCTTGAACCGCATGCCGACGGCACCTTGCTGACCCTGACGCGCGGGGTGGCCACGGGTGAGTGGGCCGCCTACGACGCCGATATCACCGAGGGTTGGACGATGTTTTTGGAGCAACTTAAATTTGCCCTGGAGCGTCACCCGAAAACTCCGCGGCGCACCATTTACGTCGACGGGACCAGCCCCGCACATACTGACTTGTGGAATGCGCTGGGCATTGACATTGGCTGGTTACCCGATCCCGGTAAACCCTATGAATTCGCCCTCGCCACGGGGGCCACCATCCGGGGCAGGGTGTGGGCGCGCAGCGAACATCAACTGGCTTTGACGGTGGAGGCCTACGCCGGGCACGGTGATGGCCTCCTCATCCTGGCGGAGCAAGCGCCCATCGTCGGAATCCGCGAACACCCCGGAGCTCAAATCATTGCCTCCACGTACGGTTTAGGTGCCGCTGCGTTGGAGACCATAGCCACACAGTGGGATGCGTTCATGGAGGACCATTTCCCCGAAGGGTGACCGACAGCGGGCTGCGGTGTTTACCGACGGCGTTTAGGGGCGGCGTTTAGGGGCGGGAATAAACACTGGCAAAATGGAGCCATGCCCTCCCCCGAAAACAGCATTGATGTTCTTGCGTCAACCCCCGCCGCGGCACCCGCCCTCCCGTTAGCTCCGGATACTAAAAGTAGCGAGCAGCCGGCCTCCCAAAGTGAATTCCGCTTTGATGTGACCACGCGGCTGCACGAGCGCTGCACTCCGTCCGCCGCCGCCGTCGAACTTAACGGCGGCGACTTCCAGGGCCGCACGGGCGTCATCACCACCCCGCACGGAACCATTAAGACCCCGGCATTCATTGCCGTGGGGACCAAGGCAACCGTGAAGGCGGTGCTGCCCGAAGCCATGGCCGAGCTGGGGGCACAGGCGCTGCTCTCCAACGCCTACCACCTGTACCTGCAACCGGGCGCCGACATTCTCGATGCCGCCGGCGGGCTGGGCAAATTCATGAACTGGCAGGGGCCAACGTTCACCGATAGCGGCGGATTCCAGGTCATGAGCCTGGGCTCGGGTTTTAAGAAGGTCATTAATATGGATGCGGCGGCATCCTCCCCGCACGCCGGGGCCGACGATTCCGTGGCCGTGGGCAAGGAGCGCCTGGCGCACATTGACGACGACGGCGTCTGGTTTAAATCCCACCTGAACGGGGACATGCACCGCTTCACGCCCGAGGTGTCCATGGCGGTCCAGCACCAAATCGGGGCCGACGTCATGTTCGCCTTTGACGAGCTGACCACGCTGCTGAACTCGCGCGGCTACCAGGAAATGTCCTTGGAACGCACCCGGTTGTGGGCGCTGCGCTGCATTGCCGAGCACTTCCGACTCACCGAGGAGCGGGTGGGCAAGCCATACCAGGCCTTGTTTGGGGTCATTCAGGGGGCCCAGTATGAGGATCTGCGCCGCAAGGCCTCCCACGATTTAGGCGGGATGAACTTTGACGGCTTCGGCATTGGCGGGGCCTTGGAGAAGGAAAACCTGGGCACCATTGTGCGCTGGTGCTCGGAGGAGCTGCCGGAAAACAAACCGCGGCACCTGCTGGGCATTTCCGAACCGGACGACATCTTCACGGCCATTGAAAACGGGGCCGACACCTTTGACTGCGTCTCCCCCACCCGGGTGGCACGCACCTCGGCGTTTTACACCCCGGACGGCCGGTTCAACCTCTCCGGCGCCAAGTACAAGCGGGACTTCACGCCCCTGTCCGAGGAATGCGACTGCTACACCTGCGAGAACTACACCCGCGCGTACATCCACCACCTGTACAAGGCCAAGGAAATGGTCTCGGCGACATTGATTTCCATCCACAATGAGCGTTTCGTGGTGAAAATGGTCGACGACGCCCGGCTCGCCATTGAAGACGGCACGTTCTTTGAGTTCAAGGCCGAAACCCTGCGCCGGTACTACCCGAAACGGTAGCGAGCACCCGGCCCCGGGGGCAGTTGTTATGATTCGCTCTCTGTACGGACGGCTCGGTCGGTTCCGGGGGCAGCCGTTAAGATTCGCCTCCGGCCGGCGTGGGGCGAATCATAACAACTGCCCCCGCGCTGACATTTTGCGTTACCCAGCCGTCACGTAGGACGGTTCGTGGCGCTTAAACCACCGGATGACCCAGGTGGTGACGGGGATGAACAAGAACTCCACGGCCGTTTTATAAACAAAGCCCACCAGCACGTAGTTGGCAAACATGCTCCAACCCACAATGCCAATGATGGGTGCGGCAATGGCGCCGAAGATCAAGGTGTCGACAAACTCGCCCACGCCGCTGGAACCCATAATGCGGGCCCACAGTTTTTTCTCGCCCTGGCGGGCCTTGAGCCGCACCATGATCCAGGAATTAATGGTCTGCCCGGCAAGAAAACCCAGCAGGCTGGCCAGCACAATTTGCGGTACCGGGCCTAACGCCAGTTCTAACGCCTCTTGCTTCGCCATACCGAAATCGTCCGTGAACCCGGGAAGGGCAATAATGACCCAATAGCAAAGCGAGGCAAAAACGGAGAGCACAAAAGTGGTCACAATGGCTTTGCGCGCCACCTTGAAGCCATAAACTTCGCTGATCACATCGCCCAAAATGTAGGCGAACGGGAACAGGAAAAACCCGCCATCTGTGACAATGGGGCCAATCAAGACGCCTTTGGCCGCACCTATATTGGACAAAATCACAATGACAGCCATGCTGGCCAAAAGGATCCCGAAATACGGGCTGCCCACGGAGGCAAAAGTCGGGCCGTTCTTAAAGGAGCTTGCTGAGGTTTTGCTTTGCAGCGAGGACATGATGAAGTCTCTGATTTCTTTAGCTGAGTGGTTCGCTCATACCGGAGCCCCCGTGAGGGAAGCCGGCCGGTCGGCTGTATTATCACTGGGTCCGTCTGCACCCGGACCATCTCCCATTCTGCCATGACCGGCAGGTACTGCCTACTGGAGCCAGCCCACCCGGCCAGCCTGACAGTGTCCAAGTAGTGCGGCTACGGTTAAGGAAACCCATCCCACTGACCGCAAGGAATCCTGTGGCCCAAAAGAGCAAGAAGTCCCGTTTCGGCAATCCGGCCAAGGCCGCTGCGGACGCTGCCGTGCGCGGCAGGCTCGCTGCGTCATCGGCCGATGTGCGGTTGGAGCGGGCCATGGCGTCGCTGTCCCCGGGATTTGTCCAGTGGCTGGAATTGCAAAGCCGCCCGGATCAGTCAATCGACGCCAGCTTGATGATCCTGGATGATTTCTTTGACATGTACCGCATGGTGGAACCCCACACCGACCCCACAGCACTGGTTCCTGAAGCAGTACGCGAGGTCATGGCAACAGCGGGCAACACAAACCCGCTGGCGACCCTGGGTCTGCGCGGCGGCATGCAGGATTATGCGGACTACCTGTCTCAGGCAGGGCTCTGGACCGGGACGCCTGATGATTTTGCGGCAGTTAAGGCGGAGCTCGCACGGACAGCGTTGGCGGGTGCTGATTTTGACAACCGCAACGACGACGACTTCTTGAACGCGGCGGACTACACCTTCGCCGACGTCTACATCCCGGAACTGACGCGCGAGGAAATTCTCGAAACGGTGTTGGGCTCCCCTTTGTGGAAGAACACGGTTGCCCTGTTGCACTGGATTGGTGACGGCAAGGAAGTCACCGAGGGCGGTGAACTGGTTGATCAGGCCGGCGCCGCAGCGACCCTGATCCACAGCGGGTTGGGCACGCTGGGCGAAGCAGCGAAGTTCACCACACCCCAGGAGCACGATGCCGGCCGGCTTTCCCTCTATTGGGAAGCGTTCGAGGTGGTGGGCCTGATCTTTACCCAGGACACTCGCGTGCACCCCACCGAACGGGCCGCCGTTTCCCTGGTGGATAACGACATCGTCATGGAGACCATGCGGGATCTCATGAGCCACTTCATTTTTATCCTCACGCTGGTAGGCAGTGACAACGATGACCATGGACCATTGCGCTGGGACATGGCTGACTGGCTGATCCAGTCCGCTTCCCGGAACCCGCCCGAAGCGGCGCCTTTGCTTCAGGCCCTGGCAGCGCCGGAATCGGTGCATCCGGACTTGGTGTCCATGGCCCAACATATTGCCGTTTGGGCTGATGAGGGACTGGTCACGGTGGGTCGGTACGTTGAGGTGCCTCCCGCCTACCGCCCGGACGTCGTGGACATGCTCGGGGATGACTTCGCGGTCAAGGCTGTGGGCCCCGGCGCCGCGGTGGCGTTTAGCTGATGCAGCGTTCGGTCAAAACCCGCTGCAGTGATGGCGCCTCTGTGATTCCGCGTCCGACGTCGGCCTCGTTCCCTGGCCGGTGGGCAAGAACATGGACGGTCACCGCAGTGAAAGCAGCCGGCCGGTCAAGTGAACACACTTTACACAAACCAGCGGGGACCTAGCCAGGGGATGTTTGAAACGTCTTGACCGTGAAATCGAGCAGTGCCTGCGCCCTCGGACTCAGCCGGGAACCTTCCAGCCAAATGCCCGACATGGTGGTTTGGCTGACCGGTGGAGCCAGCGGGCGCATGACCACCGGCAATCCTTCCATGGAGACCGGCGCCCAGTTCGGACGGGACATTACGAGCCCGTATCCCAACCCCCGGCCCACCAAAGCCTGGACCAAAATAATCTGCGGCATGTGCGCTGCAATGGTCGGGCGCAGACCCCGGTCCGCAAAGACCCGGTGAGTATTGGCCGTGCTGGGGCTGGAGTCGTACATGATCAGCGGCTCCGGGGCCAATTCCGCCAGATCGACGGTTTCCTGCCGGGCCAGCGGATGGTCCACGGGCAGCACCACCTGCAGCTCGGTCTCGTAAATGGTCCTTAGCTGGAACCCTGCCGGCAGTTCCATGTCGTAGACAATTGCCAGGTCCAGATGCCCGCTGTCCAGCGCCGGCAGCAACTCGTCGTGTGTACCCACCACAACTTCCACGACGACGTCGGGGTGGAGCTTGGGGAAGCCCGCCAAAATGGCGGGCAGCACGCTGGCGGCAAAGCTGGCGAAGCAGCCAAGTTTCACGGGCCCCTTTAGTTCCCCCTTGGCTCCGCTCATCTCGGCCACGAGATCCTCTGCCTCGTTCAACAATGCCCTGGCCCTGACCGCAAAGTATTTCCCGGCGGGGGTCAGCTCAAACCCCCGTGACTTGCGGCGGATGCACAGCTGCTCACCAACGGAGCCTTCCAGCCTCGTGATGGCTTGGGAGAGCGCGGACTCGGAGAAGCGCATGGAGGCGGCTGCCTCGCTGAGTGTGGGGAAGTCCGCCAGGGCCACAAACAATTCCAATTGCCGGAGGGTGAATTTAGCCAAAACGTCCTTCTTTCATAAAACCGAATTATATTGCCTGTTTACATCAGTTTACTCACGGTAATTTTGCTGTGACACTGATTACATACAGTTATCCTGGCCCTGCAGTCATGAGGCGCGCGCCCCGGGCCGGGCGGTTTCCTCGGATCAAAATCAAGGACTTGACATCATGAGTAATACCCGAGCCGTCGACGTGCGGCGCACGCAGCGACGCGTCGCGCTTGCGACCCTGATTGGCACCACCGTCGAGTGGTATGACTACTTCATCTACGCCACGGCCGCCGGCCTGGTGTTTGCCCAGCTGTTCTTCGGGCCGGCCGGCGCCCAGATCGGCCTGCTGCTGGCCTTCGCGTCCGTGGGCATCAGCTTTTTGTTCCGTCCACTCGGCGCGTTCCTGGCCGGCCACTATGGCGATAAGATCGGGCGCAAGGCCATGCTTGTGCTGACCCTTTTGCTGATGGGCCTGAGCACCATGCTCATCGGCCTATTGCCCACCTATGCCACGGCGGGCGTGCTGGCTCCCGTGCTGTTGCTGATTTTACGCATCCTGCAGGGAATTTCGGCGGGCGGCGAATGGGGCGGAGCCGTCCTGATGTCTGTGGAGCATGCACCTGCCAACAAGCGTGGCAGGGCCGGCTCTTTCCCGCAGCTGGGCGTCCCGCTGGGCCTGCTCCTGGCCTCCGGCGTCATGGCGCTGATGACCGGCGTGATCGCCCGCGGCGATGCCTTCCTGAACTGGGGCTGGCGTGTGCCGTTCCTGCTGAGTTTTGTCCTGATCGGCGTCGGCTACTTTGTGCGCCGCACCGTGGATGAGAGCCCCGTGTTCCTGGAAATCGCGGAAAAGAAGATGCAGACCAAGGTTCCCATTGTCGAGCTGTTCCGCAAGCATTGGCGCCTGGTCATCCTGGCTGCCCTGGTTTTTGTCGGCAACAACGCCGCCGGCTACATGGCTACGGGAGGTTTCATCCCCAGCTACGCCACCGATCCCGAAGGCGTCGTGGGCCTGGAAAAGACGCCCGTGCTGCTCGCCATGACCTTTGCCGCGGCCACATGGCTCATCTTCACGGTCCTGGCTGGCGGCATGGCCGACAAATTCGGGCGCAAGCGCACGTACGTCATTGGTTATATCGCCATGGCCCTGACCGTGTTTCCACTGTTCCTGCTGATCAACACCGGCGAACTCTGGGCCCTGTACCTGGCACTGCTGCTGCTCACCTTTGGGCTCGGCCTGACCTATGGCCCGCAGGCCGCCTGGTACAGCGAGATCTTCCCGGCCTCGGTACGCTTCTCCGGCGTTTCCATTTCCTACGCCATCGGTGCCATCCTCGGCGGCGCCTTCTCACCCCTGATTGCCCAATGGCTGCTGCAGACCACCGGCACCAGCCTCGCCATCTCCACTTACCTGTTGTTCACCACCCTGATTGGCCTGGCCGCGGTCATTATGCTCAAGGACCGCTCCGGGATCGACCTCAGCATTACCAACCAGCACGAGCAGGAGGTTGGCGCCACCATCTTTGACAAACGTCAACCTGCTGCTGCTGACGCTTAGACAAGATTGCACAAACGCCCGACGGCGGCACCCACCTTGCGGGGGTGCCGCCGTCGGGCGTAGCGGAACGGTCAGGAACGGGAAGATCCCTGGGCAGCGCACCCGCGCAACTGTCAGGACCTGCACGCCGCGCTATCGTGCCCTCATTCCCTGATCGATGGCCCAGGGACTGGCGCCGGCAATGGGGACACCCACAACCACCACCATGGGCGTTCACTAATTGAGTTCACTGTTCCAACAGGGAATTATGGTTATTGGTGGCGCCAGGTACTCCCGGCATGCCTGCCCGTGGCCGCGCGAGTTCCGGGCGACTGAATAGGATGATGATGTGAGCACAGACGCAGCAGCAACACGCCCCGCAAAGGCACCCGCCCATTCGCAGACCCTGTCCCGGGGCATCCGTGCCCTGGAAATTCTGGCCGGGGCCCCGTCCCCCATGACCATTGCAGAGTTGTCCGAGGCGCTGGGCGTACATCGCTCCATTGCCTACAGGATACTGCGCACCCTTGAAGACCACTCGCTGCTGATCAGGGACGACGCCGGCCGCGTCCAGGCCGGCCCGGGACTGGCAGCCCTCGCCCGCGGCGTCTCCCGCGACCTGCAAACAGCGGCACTTCCGGAGCTGACCGAGCTTGCCAATGAACTGTCCATGACGGCGTTCATTGCCGTGTGGGACCACCGCGATTCCGTGACCCTCCTGACCGTGGAACCCCGCCATTCAGGGGCAACCCTGGTCCAGCGGCCGGGCACGCGTCATTCCTTCAGCTCCGGCGCGCCCGGCATTGCCATCCAGTCCGCCATCAGTGAGGATGCCTGGGCACGGCTGGCACCCGGGCTGCCGTACCGCCCTGAAGCGCGGGCCGCCCGGACCGCCGGTTTTGCCACGAGTCACGACGAGGTCCTTCCCGGAGTGTCCGCGATCGCCGCGCCCATCCACGTCCCCGGAGGCATGCCGGCCGCCATCTGCGTGGTCTTCCTCGGGTCCAGTGGAGATGCCGGCGCCATCGGCAGGCGCCTCATGGGCAGCGCGCGGGCGGTGGAGGCCCAACTTCGGTAGCCAGCCTGCACCAGCTTGACGTGACGGGGGTAACATGAATATCATGATTGTATACGATTTCGTATCTTATTCTTAGGGCCCTCAACCCACCCACCCCAGGAGTGTTTCGTGGAACAAGTCACCGCAGCCACCATCAAGCAGGCTGGCAAGGTCGTCGCCGTCCATCTGGCCTACCAGTCCCGGGCCGACCAGCGCGGACGGACCCCCGCCACGCCGTCCTACTTCCTTAAAGCCTCCTCGTCCCTGAGCCTCAGCGGTTCGCAGCTCGAGCGCCCGGCAGGCTGCGAGCTGCTCGCCTATGAGGGCGAGATCGCCCTGGTCATCGGCACGGCTGCACGCCGCGTCAGCGTCGACGACGCCTGGTCGCACGTCGGCTACGTCACGGCCAGCAATGACTTTGGCGTGTACGACCTCAAGTACGCGGACAAGGGCTCCAACGTCCGGTCCAAGTCCGGCGACGGCTTCACCCCGTTCGGCCCGGCCCTCATCCCGGCGGCCGGGCTCGACCCGGCGGCACTGCGCGTGCGTACCTGGCTTAACGGGGCATCGGTGCAGGATGACACCACCGCCGGACTGATCTTCCCGTTCAGCCAGATCGTGGCGGACCTGTCCCAGCTCATGACACTGGAACCCGGGGATGTCATCCTGACGGGAACTCCCGCCGGCTCCAGCGTTGCCGGGCCCGGCGACGTCATCGAGGTTGAAGTCGACGCTCCGGCAGCGGGGTTGAGTACAGGCCGGCTGCGCACCGTCGTCGTCCAGGGCACCGAAGAACTGGCGGACTTCGGCAACAGGCCCAGGACCACCGACGCCGACCGCGAAGATGCCTGGGGCAGCGCCGAGGCTGCCGGTCTGGTGCCCAAGGGCCTCAGCGCGGAACTCAAACGCAAGCTGACCAGTGTTGGCACGGCAACACTTAGCTCCCAGTTGCGCCAGCGCGGCTTGAACAACGTCAGCATTGACGGGCTCAAGTCCACCCGTCCGGAACTGCGGATCGCCGGGACCGCCCGAACCTTGCGCTACGTGCCCAACCGCGAGGACCTGTTCAAGACCCACGGCGGCGGTTACAACGCCCAAAAACGCATCATCAACAATCTCAATGAGGGCGATGTGCTGGTCATGGAAGCCCGCGGCGAGCCCGGAACGGGAACGGTCGGTGACATCCTGGCCCTGCGCGCCCAGATCAACGGCGCCGCTGCCATCGTCACCGACGGCGGGGTGCGCGATGCAGCGGCCGTGGCGGCGCTGGACATGCCCACTTTTTTCACTGGCGCGCATCCGGCCGTTTTGGGCCGCAAGCACATCCCGTGGGACACGGACCTGACCATCTCCTGCGGTGGTGCCACCGTCCAGCCAGGTGACATTATTGTCGGCGACGCGGACGGCCTGCTGGTGATCCCACCGGCGTTGGCGGAGGAAGTGGCCGATGCCGCCATCATCCAGGAGCACGAAGAAACGTTCATCGCCGAGATGGTCGCCGACGGCCACGGCGTGGAGGGCCTGTACCCGATGAATGCGGCATGGAAGGTGAAATTCACCGAGTGGGCCGCCACCCATCCCAACCCTGCGGCGCAGCCGTGACCACCGCAGAGGTGGGCCAGGCAGCCGGCAGCAAGTCGGAGCGTGCCTACACCGCCATCAAGGAAAAAATCCTTGGCGGCGGGTACACCCCCGGGCATCGGCTGGTGCTGGCCAAGCTGGCCGATGATCTCGGCTTCAGCGTGGTGCCGGTGCGTGAGGCCATTCGCCGGCTCGAGGCCGAAAATTTCGTGACGTTTGAGCGGAACGTCGGCGCCACGGTGGCCGGGATCGATCCCACGGAATACCTGTACACCATGCAGACCCTGGCCATTGTGGAAGGTGCCGCCACGGCACTGTCCGCCCCGCTCATCACGGCATCCGATATTGCCCGGGCCCGGGACATCAACCACCAGATGCGCCAGTGTCTGGAGCATTTTGACCCGGTTCGTTTCACCGGACTGAATCGGCAGTTCCACAGCGTGTTGTTTGAAAACTGCCCCAACCCCCACATTCTGGACCTGGTCCACCGCGGCTGGAACCGGCTTCAAGCTTTACGAGCCTCAACTTTCAGCTATGTCCCGGGCCGGGCCCGGGAGTCCGTGGCCGAGCACGAGACGATCCTGCAACTGCTCGAAAACGGGGCAGGGGCAGGAGCGGTCGAGCACGCGGCCCGAGCGCACCGCGCAGCCACCGTGGATGCCTACCTGGCCCGCAGCAGTCCCGAACAACTGGCGCGCGCACCACTGACCCCTGCTTACTAGACCCCCTCCCGAACAATTTGATGAAAAGGACATTCTCCATGACTGAGCACTACCTTCCCGAGAACCTGCCCACCCACATCCAGCACTACATCAACGGTAAATTCGTCAATTCCGTCGGCGGCGAGACCTTCGACGTGCTGGACCCCGTGTCCAACGGCAACTACGCCACAGCCGCCGCCGGACAGAAAGCCGACATTGACCTGGCCGTGGCCGCAGCCACCGAGGCCTTCAACAACGGCCCGTGGCCGCGGATGAAGCCGCGTGAGCGCGCCCGCGTCCTGAACAAGATTGCCGACGCCGTGGAGGCGCAGGAGGCACGGTTGGCCGAACTGGAAACCTTCGACTCCGGCCTGCCGATCACCCAGGCCCGCGGCCAGGCGCTGCGCGCTGCGGAGAACTTCCGTTTTTTTGCGGACTTGATCGTGGCGCAGTTTGACGACGCCATGAAGGTCCCCGGCGTGCAGATCAACTACGTCAACCGCAAGCCGATTGGCGTTGCCGGTCTCATCACCCCCTGGAACACGCCGTTCATGCTGGAATCCTGGAAGCTCGCCCCCGCCCTGGCATCCGGGTGCACCGTGGTGCTCAAGCCGGCCGAATTCACTCCCCTGTCCGCGTCCTTGTGGGCCGGGATCTTTGAGGAAGCCGGACTCCCGCAGGGCGTGTTCAACCTGGTCAACGGCTTGGGCGAGGAAGCCGGCGACGCGCTGGTCAAGCACCCGGACGTGCCGTTGATTTCCTTCACCGGCGAGACCACCACCGGCCAGACCATCTTCCGCAACGCTGCCACCAGCCTCAAGGGCCTGTCCATGGAACTGGGCGGCAAGAGCCCCTGCGTGGTCTTCGCCGACGCTGACCTCGACGCCGCGATTGATTCGGCCCTGTTCGGCGTCTTCTCCCTCAACGGCGAGCGCTGCACGGCCGGTTCGCGCATCCTGGTGGAGCGGAGTATCTACGACGAATTCTGTGAAAAATACGCAGCCCGTGCCAAGAACATTGTGGTGGGCGATCCCCACGACCCGAAGACCGAGGTGGGCGCCCTGGTGCACCCGGAGCACTACAACAAGGTCATGTCCTATGTGGAGATCGGCAAGACCGAGGGCCGCCTGCTCGCCGGCGGCGGCCGTCCCGAAGGCCTGGAGACCGGCAACTATGTCTCCCCCACCGTCTTCGCGGACGTGAAGCCGGAGGCGCGAATCTTCCAGGAGGAAATTTTCGGTCCCGTCGTCGCCATCACGCCGTTTGAGAACGACGACGAGGCGCTGGCCTTGGCGAACGGCGTCAAGTACGGCCTGGCCGCCTACATCTGGACGCAGAACCTCACCCGCGCCCACAACTTTGCCCAGAACGTCGAGGCCGGCATGGTGTGGTTGAACAGCCACAACGTCCGCGACCTGCGCACACCCTTCGGCGGGGTGAAGGCCTCCGGTCTGGGCCACGAGGGCGGCTTCCGCTCGATTGACTTTTACACGGACCAGCAGGCCGTGCACATCACGCTCGGCACCGTCCACACCCCCAAGTTCGGCGCCTCCAGCGCCACATGACCATCCCACTCAAAGAGGAGTTCCCTATGACTGACTTCATCCCCACCCCGTCCATTCCGGCCCCGGACATCGTCCGCTGTGCCTACATGGAACTGGTCGTCACCGACCTGGCCAGGTCCCGCGCATTCTATGTGGACGTGCTGGGACTGCACGTGACCTGCGAGGACGAGAACACCATTTACCTGCGCTCCCTGGAGGAGTTCATCCACCACAACCTGGTGCTCCGCAAGGGCCCGGTGGCCGCCGTCGCGGTTGCCGCCTTCCGGGTAAAATCCCCCGCCGAGGTGGACGCCGCAGAGGCGTACTACAAGGAACTGGGCTGCCGCACCGAACGCCGCAGGGACGGCTTCGTTACGGGCATCGGCGACGCCGTCCGCGTGGAGGACCCGCTGGGATTCCCCTACGAGTTCTTCTACGAAACCACCCACGTGGAACGCCTCACCCAACGCTACGACCTCTACTCCGCCGGGGAATTGGTCCGGCTGGACCACTTCAACCAGGTCACCCCCGATGTACCCCGCGGCCGCAAGTATCTGGAAGACCTGGGCTTCCGCGTCTCCGAGGACATTAAAGACTCCGACGGCGTGACCTATGCCGCGTGGATGCACCGCAAGCAGACGGTCCATGACACGGCCCTGACCGGCGGTGACGGTCCCCGCATGCACCACATTGCGTTCGCCACGCACGAGAAGCACAACATCATTCAAATCTGCGACAAGATGGGCGCGCTGCGCATCTCGGATAGGATTGAACGCGGCCCGGGCCGCCACGGCGTCTCCAATGCGTTTTACCTGTACATCCTGGATCCGGACGACCACCGCGTGGAAATCTATACCCAGGACTACTACACCGGGGACCCGGACAATCCCACCATCACCTGGGACGTCCACGACAACCAGCGCCGTGACTGGTGGGGCAACCCCGTAGTCCCGTCCTGGTACACCGAAGCCTCCCTCGTCCTGGACCTGGACGGCAACCCCCAGCCGGTTGTGGTGCGCACGGATGCCTCCGAAATGGCCGTCACCGTAGGTGCCGACGGCTTCTCCTACACCCGTGAACCGGGCGAAGAGCGCGGCTTTAAGATGGGCAACCAGCTCTAGCAAGAGACACGCTGCGCGTTGACCGCAAATGCCGGGAGCTGGGCGGCGATAGCCCCCGGGAGTACGGTAGTTGCCTTCCCCCAGTCTCGCAAGCTCGACTGGGGCCCCTCGGCAACTCCCTTTCGGGCACCGCGGAGCGGGCGGGGAGCTATCGCCGCCCAGCGAAGGCATTAGATTTCCCAGCACCTGGATTTGAGGAGACACACCATGCTTGACGATGAAACAATTGCACGCATTGCCGACGAACTGGTGGAGGCTGGAAAGAGCCGTGTGCCGGTGCCCCGCCTGACGGCGCGGTACCCGGAAATGACGGTGGAGGATTCCTACCGTGTACAGAACTTGTGGCGGCAGCGCGGCGAGGCCGCAGGGCGGGTCCTGGGCGGGCACAAGATCGGTCTGACGTCCAAGGCCATGCAGTACGCCACCGGCATCACGGAACCGGACTACGGGATCATTTTCAAGGACATGATCCTGGAAAACGGGGCCACGGTTCAGTGGCAGCAGTACTCGCATCCACGCATTGAGGTGGAGCTGGCCTTCCTGCTCAAGGATGACCTCAGCGGCCCCGACGCCACCATCTTCGACGTCCTGCGCGCCACCGAATATGTGGTGCCGGCGCTGGAGATCCTTGATTCCCGGATTGAGATGGAGGGCCGGACCATCGTGGACACCATCAGCGACAATGCAGCCATGGGTGCCATGGTGGTGGGCGGAACCCCGGTGAAGCCCGACGCCGTGGACCTGCGCTGGATCTCGGCCATCCTGTTCAAGAACCAAACCATTGAGGAGACCGGGGTGGCGGCAGGCGTGCTGAATCACCCGGCCCAGGGCGTGTCCTGGCTGGCCAACAAGATCGCCCCGCACGGGGACGTCCTCAAAGCCGGGGAACTTATCCTGGCCGGCTCCTTCACGCGCCCCATGTGGGTCAATGCGGGGGACACGGTGTTTGCCGACTACGGAAAACTGGGGACCATCACGTGTCAGTTCAGCTAGCCCCGGACCCGTCCTTCAGGGACGCCCTGGCCGCGGCGGGGCGTCCGCTGGCCGGCATGTGGGTTTGTTCCGGCAGTCCGCTGGTGGCGGAGATCTGCGCGGGGGCCGGCCTGGACTGGCTGCTGATCGATGCCGAGCACAGCCCCAACGGGCTGGAAGGGATCCTGGCGCAGCTGCAGGCCGTCAACGGCTACCCGGTCACCGCCGTGGTGCGCCCGCCGGCCAATGACACCGTGCTCATCAAGCAGTATCTGGATCTCGGTGTGCAGTCGCTGCTGATCCCCATGGTCAATACCGCCGACGACGCCGCCGCCGCGGTCTCCGCCGCCCACTACCCGCCCCTGGGCGTGCGCGGCGTGGGCTCGGCCCTTGCCCGCTCCGCCCGGTGGAACCGCATCCCGGACTACCTGGCCCGCGCCTCGGAAACCATTACCGTGATCGTGCAGATCGAGTCAGCGCAGGGCGTGGAAAACGTGGCAGAGATTCTCGCCGTGGACGGGATCGACGCCGTCTTCATCGGCCCCTCGGACCTCGCCGCCTCCATGGGCGTGCTGGGACAGCAGGAGCACCCTGACGTGGTGGCCGCCGTCGAGCACTGCATCAGGGCCGCCAAAGCAGCTGGCAAGCCGGTGGGTGTGAATGCGTTCGCCGAGGCCGTGGCGCGCCGCTACCTGGCCGCCGGGGTGGACTTCATCCTGGTCGGTGCGGACGTCGCACTGCTGGCACGGGGCAGCGAAAAACTCGCCGCCACCTACATTCCGGCGGCCGACGCCGGCACCACCTCAAGCTACTAAGGACCGACATGACCATCACAGTTGACCGCGAAGCAGTGCTGCTCGCCTCCGTCCCCACCGGGCTGCTCATCAACGGCCAGTGGCGCGACGCCGCCGGCGGCCGGACACTCGAGGTCCACGACCCCGCCACCGGGAAGGTGCTGGCCACCATCGCCGACGGCGGAAGCGAGGACGCCCTGGCCGCTCTCGACGCCGCATCCGCCGCCCAAGCCGGCTGGGCCAGAACCGCCCCGCGCGTGCGCGGGGAGATCCTGCGCAGGGCCTTTGACCTCATCACCGAACGGGCAGAGGACTTTGCCCTGTTGATGACCCTGGAAATGGGCAAGCCGCTGGCCGAGGCCCGCGGCGAGGTGGCCTACGGCGCCGAGTTCCTGCGCTGGTATTCGGAGGAGGCCGTACGTGACTATGGCCGCTACCTCACCAGCCCCGAGGGCAAGAACAAGATCCTGGTCCAGCGCAAGCCCGTGGGTCCCTGCCTGCTGATCACGCCCTGGAACTTCCCCCTGGCCATGGCCACGCGCAAGGTGGGCCCCGCCGTTGCCGCAGGCTGCACCATGGTGCTCAAGCCGGCAAAGCTGACTCCACTTACGTCCCAGCTCTTCGCCCAGGTGATGCAGGAGGCCGGACTGCCCGACGGCGTCTTGAACGTGGTTTCCGGTTCTAGTGCCGCAGCCATCTCCGGGCCGTTGCTGAAGGACTCCCGGTTGCGCAAGATCTCCTTCACCGGTTCCACGGCCGTGGGCAAGAGCCTTATGGCCGACGCCACGCATAACGTGCTGCGCACCTCGATGGAGCTTGGCGGCAACGCCCCGTTCATAGTGTTTGCGGACGCGGATCTGGACAAGGCCGTCGATGGTGCCATGGCGGCCAAGATGCGCAACATGGGTGAGGCCTGCACCGCTGCGAACCGCTTCCTGGTCCACGAATCAGTGGCCATGGAGTTCACCACCAAGCTGGTCACCCGCATGGCGGCCCTGACGATAGGCCGCGGCACGGAGGCCGGCACCGACGTCGGACCCATGATTGAGGAAAAGGCCCGCGACGGCATCCATGCCCTGGTCACCGCAGCTGTTACCGAGGGTGCCACGGTCCTGGCCGGCGGTGACGTCGTGGCGGGTCCCGGCTGGTTCTACCAGCCCACAGTTCTGGGCAATGTTCCCAACGACGCTGCCATCCTTTCCCAGGAGATCTTCGGCCCGGTGGCCCCCGTGACCACGTTCACCGACGAGGACCATGCCATCCGGATCGCCAACTCCACCGAATACGGCCTGGCCGCCTACCTGTACACGCGGGACTTCTCCCGCCTGTTACGGGTCAGCGAACAGCTGGAATTCGGCATGGTGGGCTTTAACGCCGGCGTCATCTCCAACGCGGCAGCACCGTTTGGCGGCGTCAAACAATCGGGCCTGGGCCGTGAGGGCGGCTCCGAGGGCATTTCCGAATACACCAGCACACAGTACATTGGCATTGCGGACCCCTACCAGGACTAGACCGGCGCCTTTTTGCAGCAGTGTGGAGCGGCCCCCGGTTTGATGGCCGGGGGCCGCTTTATCGAAGTCTGCGCTGGGGTAGCGTGTGAAGTACAGGCGGCCCGGCAACTCCGGGCCCGGAAGGAGCAACAGTGTCCATCGTGGTCATCAACGCACTCAAGGTCCCCGTCGAAGCGGGATCCGAACTGGAGGCCCGCTTTGCGGCCCGCAAGCACTCGGTGGACGGCTCCCCGGGATTCGAGGGCTTCAAGCTGCTGCGCCCCGTCGCCGGGGAGGATCGCTACTTTGTCTACACCCAATGGGCCACCCGGGCGGACTTCGATGCTTGGCGAGCCGGCCGCCCCGGCCACGACCACTCCGCGCAGGAACCGGTTGCCAGCGGCATGGACCTGCTTGAGTTCGAGGTCGTGGACCTGGGTTAGCCTGGGTATCCCAGGAGCACCATGCGGGCCCGGCCAGGTCCGAGACGTGCGGCTTTGCAGCTGCCAAACAATGAAAGCGGGAGAGCCCCACGGTGGTTTCACCGCGGGACCCTCCCGCTGCGGCCCTTAGCGGCGTGCGCCCGAGTGGATCTTCCCAAAGAATTCCCCGAGTTCCGCCGTGGCGGTGAGCGGCAGGATATTCGCCACGTACTGGTCCGGACGGACCACCACGATTACCCCGTCGCGTGAGAGTCCGCGCTCGTCAAAGATGTCGGCGCCGGGGACCGTCCCGTAGACCTTCTCGTATTGCGTCAGCTTGAACGGTCCGACCTCCGGCTTGAAGACCGCCGGAACGGCGTTAATGTCAACATCCTCATGCCCTTGCTGGTAGATGACCTTTACATCAAACCACGCATCGACGTCGAGCCCCCGGGGTGTCGCCGCGAGAGGCGACTGCGGCGAGGTGGAGAGCCATTCGGCCAAGTCGGCAACAGGCGAGGCGGCCCCGGCCGGGGAAAGATCGGCGAAGACATAGATGCGCCACCGGCCGTCAGCTGTGGCGTGGTGGCCAAGGTGCATTGGATTCGTGTCGCAGACGCGGGCGGCCAGTGCCGACTTGAAGCGCTTCCCCAGCGGGAACCCGGTGGCCAGTGACTGGTGGGTGGCCTCGCCCGTGATCATCGAGGGGGTGTACTCGGTCATGAAGCCGGCCGGGAATTCAGCGGTGCGCACATAAAAGTCCTCCAGGGCCGACGGGCTGTCAAACTCCTCGGGCTTCCTGGCCATCATCGTGGACCATTCCTTGTCAAAGTCGATGAGGTTCTTTGCCACCACCTGCCGCTCGGCCGAGTAGGTGGACAGCAGGCTCTCGGGGCTGCGTCCCTCAAGGACGTGGGCAAGCTTCCAGCCAATGTTGAAACCGTCCTGCATGGAGACATTCATGCCCTGGCCGGCCTTGGCGGAGTGCGTATGGCAGGCGTCACCGGTGATGAAAACGCGTGGGGTGCGCCCGCCAAGCTGCTCGGGGAGCACGTCATCGAAGCGGTCGGTGAGGCGGTGCCCCACCTCGTACACGCTGTGCCAGGCGACATTGCGCACCTCCAGCGTGTAGGGGCTGATGATGGCGTTGGCCCTGGCAATTATCTCCTCGATGCTTGTCTTGCGGACGTTGCCGTTGTCGTCTTCGGGCACCACCCCAAGGTCAACATACATGCGGAAGAGATGCCCGCCCTCGCGCGGAATAAGCAGGATGGATCCGCCGTCATGCGACTGGATGGCGCACTTGGTGCGGATGTCGGGGAAGTCTGTCTTGGCCAGCACGTCCATGACACCCCAGGCATGGTTGGCTTTGTCACCGGCCATGGTGGCGCCAATCGAGGCACGGACCTTGCTGCGGGCGCCGTCGCAGCCCACCACATATTTGGCATGCACCGTCTTCTGCGTGCCCTCATCCGGTCCGGCGCTGCGCACCAGGGTGACCTTGACGGGGTACTCGCCCTCGTCGGCAACTTCCAGGCCCTGAAAATCCCAGCCAAAATCGGGAGTGAGGCGGGCTGCGGAGTTCTTGGCGACGTCGGCAAAGTAGTCCAGCACCCTGGCCTGGTTGACGATCAGGTGCTTGAACTCGCTGACACCCGTTGCGTCGTCCTTGGCGCGGGCCCCACGGACAATGTGTGTGGGATTCGCGGTGTCGGGGCGCCAGAACGCCATTTCAGTGATCCAGTAGGCTTCGGCAGTGATCGCTTCGGCAAAGCCAAAAGCCTGGAAGGTCTCGACGCTGCGGGCCTGGATGCCGTCGGCCTGGCCGATCGCCAGCCTTCCGCCGCGGCGTTCCACAAGGCGCGTGGTGATGGTGGGGAACTGGGACAGCTGGGCCGCGGTCAGCATGCCCGCCGGGCCCGAACCGACAATAAGCACGTCCACCTCCTCGGGAAGCTCTTCGGGGCGGTCAACGCCGGTTCCTGCCGCCGCCTGGATGCGGGGATCACCGGATACGTATCCCTGGTGGTGGAACTGCACAAGAATCTCCTCACTGCACTGTGGGCGGCTGGTTCACCACCATTAAAGGTTGTTCACTATCTGAACTTCAAGTTCCAATAGTGCACACTAAGCATAATTGTGTGTGCGGCCTCACGCAAGCGTGTGGTGCGCACTACCAGGTTTCCACTTCTGCGGCCGTGACGCGGACAGGGAAAGCCGGGGTATCGGCCCGCCATCAGGGGCCGCACCAAGGTCCTTTGTCTCGCCAACGCCGCGCCACCAAAAGGGTCCGCTGCCGCCAGCTACCCTCCCCGGGTAAGTAGACTTCACACAGGGTATGTTGCGGGATGAACGTGTGCTGTGAGGTGAAGGGGGAGAAGCTGCCGTGATTGATCCGCGCCGCGAGGCCGTCCTTGTCCGTTCCGGCGCCACGGGCGCCTGGGAGGACAAGACCCGGGGTGTTATCCGGCATCGAACGGAATCGGCCCATGTTCGCCTGACCCTTTTGACCCAAAACCGCGAGAAAGAGTATCGGTACCGCGCGGAAAGGGTGACAATACTGCGCAATCCCGTGCCCCTGCCGCTCACCGCGGGGATACGGGTCATGGTCAGCGGCGTCCTTCAGGACACTGTCCACGAGGTGTGGCGTTTTGGGGGTCCCGACGGCCCCTGGTGGCGCATTTTCTCCGCCGCCACCAGCAGGGATGACTTTAAGACGTATCCGGATCGCGAGTTGAATTTCCGCCAGGACGCCACCACGTCACCGCGGGCATCGAACATCCTGGACTATTGGCGCAGCGTGGTGTCCGGCCTGAAGGCGGACGACCCCATCCGGCCGGGATATGAACGCCTGGGCTTCGTTGACGCGGAGAGCGTGCTGGGCCGCTACCTCACCGGCGGTGCCCTGGAGTCCAGGGACAACCCCGGCCCCGTGATCTACCCCTTTTCGGCAAATCTCAGCCAGCGGGAAGCTGTGACCACGTGCCTGAGCCACCCTGTCTCGGTCATCGACGGACCACCGGGCACGGGTAAAACACAAACCATCCTGAATTTGATCGCCAACATCATTGCCACCCCCGGGGCAACCGTCGGCGTCGTCTCGTTCAGTAATTCCGCCGTGGACAATGTCCGGGAAAAACTCGTGGCGGAAGGGTTTGGTTATGTGATCGCCGGACTGGGCCGCAATGAGAAGCGGGCGGAGTTTTTTGCCGCGCAATCGGTGCGAAACACCGACGTCGCCAGTTTGATCTGCGGTGAGGTGGAGCCGATGCCGCCGGAAGGACGCATTGCCGATGTCGACCGGCGTCTGCAACTGTTGCAGGAAACGGAGAGGGGTTTGGCCCGGTTGCGGCAGGAGAGCGCCGCCTACCAGCTTGAACGCCGGCACTTTAACCGTCATTTCCAACGCCATGAGCCGGTGGCGTTGGAAAATTTGCCACTTTTGCAGCAGTCCCCGGGACGCATCCTTGACTACCTGGCCGAGACCGCTGTGCTGCGTGCGGGGGATGGTCCCCTCCGGCGCGTGGTGCGCAAGATCAAGGGATACTTCCGGTACGGACCCACCCGGGGCTTGGATCCGTCCGACACCGACACGGTCCTTGGCCTGCAGCGTGCCTACTATGACAGCAAGGTCAGCGAACTGCAGCACGACATTGCCCAGGCCGAACAGGAACTGGCGCAGGCCGACATGGCGTCCCTGGCCCGCGAGCACCGCCAGCTCTCCCTGCAGGCACTGCGCGCGGGCCTGCGCCGGCGTTACTCCACGATGCCGGCGGCAAACTACACGGCAACGACGTACAAGCGGCAGTTTGCAACGTTCAGCCGGGACTACCCGGTCATCCTCAGCACCTGCCATTCGCTGGGGCGGAGCCTGCCCGAGGGGTACCTCCTGGACTACCTCATCATCGATGAGGCGTCACAGGTGGACCTGCTTGCTGCCGGGTTGGCACTAAAACATGCGCGGAACGTGATCGTGGTGGGCGATCTGCGCCAGATCCAGCACATCATCAACCAGGCGGCCGCCGACCGTGCACTGCCGCCACCCGCGCCCGCCTACGACTATGGCCGGCACAACATCCTGTCCTCGGTGATGGCGCTTTACGGCGATGCCCTTCCCCGGACGATGCTCCGGGAGCATTACCGCTGTGATCCGGCGATCATTGGATTTTGCAACAAGAAGTTCTATGACGGACAGCTCATTCCCTTTACCAGCAGTGAGCCCGGATCGCATCCGCTGAGAATAGTACGCACCGTGGCCGGAAACCACATGCGGGTGCACGGCACAAGCCGTTTCAATCAACGCGAAATTGACGTGGTGGCCCAGGAGGTGATTGAGCAGTATTTTCCCGACACTGACAAGGACAAGATCGGCATAGCCACCCCTTTCCTATACCAGGCCAGAAAATTCACCGATCAACTGGCCAGCATCCAGACAAACACTGTCCACAAATTCCAGGGCCGAGAGAAGGACGTGGTCATCATGAGCACCGTCCTGAACCAGGATGCGGATGGAGAAAATGGTCTGAATTTTGTGGACGACCCCCATCTGGTCAACGTCGCCGTGTCCCGCGCCAGGAAGCAATTCGTGCTCGTCACCAATTGGGGCATGCTGCCCGGAAGCCGCAACCTCCGGGACCTGATCCACTACATCCAGTATTACGATCCCGACCAGGAAGTTCTTGACAGCATTATCGTTTCCGTCTTCGACCTGCTGTACAAGGACTATTCCCCACGCTTGAGAGTCTTGGCGGCCCGGGTGCAGGAAAAGACAAAATATGCTTCCGAGAACATCATATGGACCCTGCTCAACGGAATCCTTGCCGAGGGGCGCTATGGCAGCTTCACCATGGCGGAGCAGGTGGTGCTGCGCAACCTGCTGCCGGATGTCAGCCAGCTCACCGCCGAACAAGCGGCGTATGTCAGCCACCGTGCCACGACCCTGGACTTTGTAATCTACAACAGCATCACCAACAGGCCGGCCTTCGCCATCGAAGTGGACGGCTTTGCCTTCCATGAAAACGATCCCCGCCAGCAAGTCCGGGATGCGCACAAGGATGCAATCTGTGCCACCCACGGGATCCCGCTTTTACGGTTGCCCACCACCGGCAGCGGAGAAGAGCGGCGGATCCGTCAATGGCTTGATAAAAGTCTGTAACGGTACAGGACTTTCCGCAGGCGCCGCAGATGGCCCGCAGCGGGTGGTCAGCCCTTGTCGCGCAGGGCGTTGCGTTGGGCAACTGCCGCAACAGCCGAAACATGCGATTGTTCCGGCGTGCGGCCATCGCGGTTCAACGGCGGGCACAGTTCGGCGCGCAGCGCATCCTCGAGGCCGGCGAGCAGGTCCGGATCCGGAACCAGGCTAAACGACACTCCCAGATTGCCCACCATCCATTCGCTGAGGACCTCTTCGTCAACGTCGGTCAGCCGCGGATGCGCCGACCTTCCATGCCACTGGGCCTGAAGCCCCAACAGAGCCGCCAAGGAACGGCGAAACGTGGACTTGGACGTTTGGACGTCGTGGTGCTTGGCGCGGCTGCGCAGGTTCGTCGCCTTCCCCACATACAGCAGGTCCCCGCGCTTCAGGGGCTTTAAGTCCTCGGGCCAGTTCGCGTTTTTGGGCAGGGCGCCGCTCAGGTATATCTTGTACATGCCTGGGGCAAAGGGCATTGCCTGCCACGCTTTTTTAGCAGGGACCGTGGCGGTCCATGTGAGATCTTCCATGGATTGACCTTACGACAATCGCGGCAACACTTTTTGCCAACTTACGGCCTACGCTTCTGCGGGGTCCTCCCCCAGCTCAAACTCAACGGCCCCAATGATGTCCTGCTTCCGCGGATCAATCCTGAAGGTCTCAAAATCGTCGCCCAGCACGAGGTAGCCGCTCTGGTTGGTGGTGAAGCACCGGACCAGGACAGCATGACCGACGTGCACAGGGTTGGGGTCATCCCGGGGGATTTGCTCCAGGCAGGTGACCGTCGTGGGGCGGAATATTCATCCGCGCTCGCGCGTTTCCCCGAGTATGAAGATTGAAATCTGGTCCGATGTGGCCTGCCCGTGGTGCTACATTGGCAAGCGCCGTTTTGAGACCGCCCTGAACGCGTTTCCCCGCAAGGAATCCGTTCAGGTGCAGTGGCGCAGCTACCAGCTGGACCCCTCCCTCCCCGAGCACTACGACGGCACCGAGCTGAGCTATTTGAGCGAGCGCAAGGGCATGGATCCAGCACAGCTGGCGCAGATGTTCACGCACGTCACCGAGCAGGCTGCCGGCGAAGGTTTGCAGTACAGGTTCGACAACGTGGTGGTGGCCAACAGCTTCAACGCCCACCAGCTGCTGCACCTGGCTGCCGCACATGGAGTGGGCGACGCCGTCAAGGAAGCCCTGCTGTCGGCGCATTTTGAGCACGGTGGGGACATCGGCTCCCGTGAAGCGTTGCTGCGGCTGGGCACCTCTGCCGGGTTGGCCGCCGTCGAAATCAATGAAGCGCTGGACACCGACAGGTATGCCGACGCGGTCCGCCATGATTTTGCCGAAGCGCGGGCACTTGGCGTCACGGGCGTTCCGTTCTTTGTCATTGACAGGAAATACGGTATTTCCGGTGCTCAGCCTGCGGCCACGTTTACCCAGGCACTTGAGCAGGCGTGGCAGGAAGCCAACCCGCTAACCGTGGTCGCCGCAGGCGAGCCCGACGCCGAGACATGCGGTCCGGACGGCTGCGCCAGCTAGCCCAGTCGGTGGTCAAGTCCGTCGGGACCCGGCGCCGGCCCTCCCTGGGCATAGCCCGGTGCCGCCCCGTCAACTCGGCCAATTAATCAAGGTTCCGACTCTTCTGCGTCCGTAACGCATTGCTGTCAGCGCGGGCCCGCTTCTTCACCTCTTCATAGAAGCTGGCATAGCCGAGACGGAAACCCGGGCCTGACCTCGCTCCCAAGCGGAAAAGACCAAGTAAGGCACCGTATACGGTTACGCGGAGATTTTCCATAAGTCAACGCGAGCCGTTGTTATTTGCCGCCGGCGCGCGCACAATGAGCACACATTGCCGTGTTGAAGGAGCCCTTGATGGAAGGCCAAAAAGTATCGCGCACCGGCTCCCTCTCCCATGGAAACGGAGGGCCTCGTAAAACGTATGAGACCCTCCGCCGCTCTCACTATGGCGACTTTGATGGGAAGGTCGTTTGAAGACCTAATGAAGGATGACAAGACTAAAGACCCATGGAAGATGTGGCTCCAAGAGTTTCATTAAGAAGGCACGGAAGCGGCACGTGACTGCGATTGCCGATCGGCTAAGCATCGCAATGATCGATCCCGAAACTTGCCAAGTGGGCGCTGATCGATCCCGAGCTCAAATCCTGCGCGAATTTGCATCCACAACTTGAGACATTCTTGGATGAGCTGGCTGCCAGTCTGAAGTCACCAACACTCCCACCCAAAAAGTGGTCATGGAAGCGCAACTGCACAAGCAAGCCCAAGTGCCAATGCTGCCCGATCAAATAATCCAATCCGAAACATGGCACTGGAACGTCACGGTCCACCCCTCATCTTTCGCCTGAATCTGGGGGTAAGGACGCAGCTACCCGAATAAGCCACTGCTTTAACGCAATCAAACCGGCCGCATGGCCTTGGAGAAGCGAATCTCCGGCAAACGGATATTGAACGCCAAACAGTCCGACCGGACCGAAGTCATCGCCGCCTACCGCTCACAATCCCGGGTCGAAGACGCATTCAGCCAACTCAAGGACACCAGCGTCTTTTCCTTACAACCCATGCACAACTGGACCAGTGTCCACATCCGCGTGAACGCCTTCAACTGCGTTTGCCCGTTGAGGTTCCAATTCGGGGCCTCAACGAGTACGGTGCCGGAGGAAAAACGTAGTGTTGCCACCGCTATCTCCACATCAACGATGTATAGCCCCGCACGCTGCCCGGGCGCAGTCGCCTGGCCGTGTGATTCCCCTCATAAGCAGCGGCCGCGATCCCAGCCAGTTCCATCACTTGCAAGCTCGTCTAGGGAACTTCACGGCGGCGTGCCTCTTACTTCACGGCACCAGCTGTCAAACCGGCCACAAAGTTCTTCTGCAGGAGCAAAAAGCCCAGCACAATGGGGATGCTCACCACCACGGATGCTGCCATGATCTGGTTCCAGTAAACGTTGGTTTGGGTGGAATACAGTTGCAGGCCCACGGCCAGGGTTCTGTTGGCATCGGTGGTCATGACCGAGGCGAACAAGACCTCACCCCAGCTGGTCATGAAACTGTAAATGGCGACGGCGACCAGGCCCGGACGCGCGGTGGGCAAAATGACCTGCATGAGTGCCCGCATGGGGCCGCAGCCATCCACCTTGGCGGCCTCGTCCAGCTCACGCGGGATCCCGTCAAAATACCCGGCCAGCATCCAAATGGAGAATGGCAGTGAAAACGTCAGGTAGGTGATGATCAGCCCCATGCGGGTACCCACTAATTGCACGCCAAAGTTGGTGTTGATGTTCACGAAGATCAAAAACAATGGCAGCAGGAAAAGCACACCCGGCAGCATTTGGGTGGATAGGACTGTGGTGGAGAACAAGCTGCGTCCGCGGAAGGTGTAGCGGGAAATGGCGTAGGACGCGAAGATGGCGATAATGACTGAGAGCACTGTGGAGATGGTGGAGACAATGACCGAGTTTACAAAGTAATCGGCCAGCGGCACTGTTTTCCACATGTCAATGTAGGGCTGGATGGTGAGCGTGCTGGGCCACCACGAAAAAGCTCCCTGCACATCCTGGAGGGGTTTCAAACCGGAGATGACCATGACGTAAATGGGAATGATGGTGAAGATGCTCAGGGCCGTGATGGTGGTGATCCGGAAAACCTTGGTGCCCGTTGTGTCATGCATTGTCTTTTCTCCGTTTCATGGCGAGCAGGTAAATGCCGCTAACTACCAGCAGGAACAACAGCAGCAGCACCGACATGGCCGCACCAGAACCAAAGTTCCAGGTCAAGAAGGATGCGTTGTAAATATGGAAGGAAATGAGGTCACCGGCTGGGGGCTGCGAGCCGCCAAAGAGGACGAAGGGGGTGTTGAAGTCATTGAAGGTCCACAGGAACATGACCAAAACCAAAACCATGTTCACGGGGCGCAGCATGGGCAATGTGATGTGCCACCACTGGCGCAGCGGCTTGGCTCCATCCACGGCTGACGCTTCATATACATCATTGGGCACTGACTGCAATCCGGCCATCAGCATGAGGAAGGCAAAGGGCCACAGTCTCCAAATGGCCACCACCACCACGGCAACAAAAGCATTGTCACCAATGAGCCAGAAAGGCTTGTCGCCGGCGAGCCCCAAGTTGTCGTACAAAATATGGTTGAGTGCGCCATTGTCCTTTTGCAGCATGAACTTCCAGGCAATGACACCGGCATACATGGGCAGGGCATAAGGGATCAGAAATAAGGTGCGAAAAACGGCACGTCCCGGGAAGGCCTTTTGCAAGGCAACGGCTGCAGCCATGCCCAAGCCCCAGGAAAGCCCGACCACGAGAATCGTGAAGGCCACCGTGATCCCGAAGGACTTCAATAAGCCTGCGCCTACGGCGGAATTAAAGTCCAGGGCCACCTTGTAGTTGTCGAACCCCACGAAGGGGGCTTTGCCCCAGTTGGAAATGAACATTTTAGTGAGCTTGAGAAAACTCATCCAAATGCCCGTGACCATGGGAACGACGTGAATGACAATTTCAAAAATAATGGCGGGAGCCAGCAGAGCATAGGGCAACCACCAGCCGGCGCGGCGGGGCTTGCGGGCTTGTTTCGCGCTGGGCCCGGCAGTGGAGCCGGAAGGCTTGATGGCGGTGGGAACAGACACTGCAGACACGCACCTTTCTTATATCAGGGTAGAAAAAGCAGGGGCGCGCCCAAGGTCCGCGCTCCGGAAGCGTCCTTCGGTGACGGTCCATTGATGAACCGTCACCCAGGGACGCATGCGGTATTAACTGGCTGCTTCAACTGCCTGCTGGGCGGTGGTCAATGCCGCCCGGATGTCATCCTTGGTCACGGTGCCCCCGGAAGCCACGGTGGCAAACATTTGGTTCATGGCCTTGCCCACTGTGCTTTCAAACTGATCCTCAGCAGGGACCAGGGGAAGCGGCCGTGACTTGTTCTCATAAATGTCTGCAAAGGTCTTGGCCAGTTCAGCGTCCTCGGTGAAGGTAGGTGTCACGCCGGTAAGTACCGGAAGAGCTGCAAAAGGCTTGTCGAGTTCAGCCTGCGTGGTCTCACTGGTCATGAACTTTACAAATTCAAGGGCGGCGTCCTTGTTCTTGGAGTTATCAAAGATGGACATGTTGATGCCGGCCACCATGGTGGCTACTTCCGTGCTGTCCTTGGGTGAGGGGAAGGCAACCACACCGAACTCATCGGCCTTCATGCCCTGTGAGGCAATGGAGCTGTTGGCATTGTTTTGCGTCAACATCATGGCCACCTTCTTGTTGGCAAAGTCATTGACGGCACGCGTTGCATTGTCGTACTGGGCGTTGCCCGGGTCAGCAACCTTGTCCTTTTGCATCAGGTCCACGTAGCGGGCAATTCCGTCCACAATCCCATCGGAGGTGAAGGTGGGCTTGCCTTCCTCATCGAAGAACTCTTCGTCATTCTGTGCGGCATTGATAAAGGCAAAGTGGGCATTTTCCGTGTAGCTGCCAGCAGCGAGGGAAAAGCCGTACTGGTCTCCAGTGGTGAGCTTCTTGGCAGCCTCCACCATCTCTTCCCACGTAGTGGGAGGCGTCACGCCAGCTTCACTGAACATGGCCTTGTTGTAGTACAGGCCGTAAGCCAAGCCATACAGGGGAACCGAGGTGGGGTCTTCGCCCGGCACCCCGCCGGTGTCCATGGCGGTTTTGACGAACTTGTCCTTGCCGCCAATGGCCTCAAAGGCGGCATCGTCAAACGGCATGAAAGCTCCGGTGGACTGCAGTGATGCAGCCCAGGTATTACCAATATTGAGTACATCCGGGGCCTGGCCGGAGGTGACTGCTGTTTGAATGCGGGTCTGCAGGTCGTTCCAGCCAATCACTTCCAAGTTGACCTTGATGCCCGTCTCATCCTCAAACTTTTTCAGCTGTGGGGTGAGAACTTCCTTGTCATTATCCAAGCTGGTGCCCTGGTTGCTGGCCCAGTACGTGAGTGTTTTGCCGGCTGTCTCGCCCGCTTCGCTGTCAGTGCCGCCGCTGCAACCAGTGGCAGTGAGGCTCAGTGCCATGATCGCCGCTGCTGCGGCAAAAGATCGTATTTTCACGTCCGTGACTTCCTTGTCTATGGAAAAATCCGCTATGAGGGAGGATGGCGGGCCCAAAGATTAAGCAGTGCCCGGCGTAAAACCAAACCTAGATGAACTTATGACGGTCGTCAATCAAAAGTTGAATAATATTTGCTGTTTTTTGACTGATCAGAAATTAATCCATACAGCCTGCCCAGTGGTGAATATCTGCGGCTGCGCCCAACGCGGGCAAATTACTGCGTTTCGACGCCGGTTCCGCGCGTTTTCGATAGTAGTAATGAGCGTAACTGAACCGGTTCACCAAACCAGCTTTGTTACTGACTTGTTATTAACATTCCACCTGCCGCAGCGTGCCTAAGTGGCACGGGGAACTCCCAAAGTTCCACGCAGCTGCAACTCCCCCGGGGGAGCTTGGAAATTTTTTGCCTCGTGCCCTGCCACCAGATCCAGCAACATTTGGGCCGCATTTTGTCCCATGTCCGCCACATTGCGGGCCAGTGCGGCCACCCCGGGGGGAATGAGCGTGCAGAGGATCGAATCATCCCAACTCACCACAGACACTTGGCCCGGCACGCTCAGTCCCAATTTTTCCAGGGCCTGCAATCCGCCCACCGACATGGAGTCATTGCCATAAATGACAGCTGTTGGAAAATCGGGTGAATCCGGCATGAGCCCGGCCATGACGGCGATGGTGGCCGTGCCGCCGTCGTGCACTGAATAATCCGAGGGGCACAACACCACGCTCATGCCCAATCGTTGCGCATGGGAGCTCACGCCGACGGACTTGGCCTGCTCGTGCAGCAATTCCATGGGTCCGGACACAAAAGCTATCCGTCGATGGCCGCGGGCATGGAGGGCCTGAACAATGGTGGCGGCGTCCTGCGCATGGGACACCGTCAAGTTGGAATTGCCCGCGCCCGGGGCCACTTCCTCCCCCGCACCCAGCCGAACATAGGGCATGCGAAAGCGTTCCAGCAGCGGAGGCCGCGGATCCTGGCCCACATGGTCGAAAAGGATGAGGCCGTCAACGCGCCGCTCCCCGGCCCAACGTTCGTACACCGCCAGCTCGCGGCTGCGCACCGCCACATCAGTGCGTGGATCCACCATGCGCAGCATCAGGCTCATGCCATGGGCACCCAGGACCCCCTCAATGCCGGCCAAAATGCTCATGTAAAACGTTTCCGCCCCGAGCTGTTCGGGCTCCCGGTACAAAACTATTCCCACGGTGTCGCTGCGTGATTGGGATAACGCGCGCGCACTTGAACTGGGGTACCACCCCAGCTCTCCGGCCAGGGCCAAGACCCGGGCCCTGGTGGAGGCACTTACACCGGGCTGCCCGTTTAAGGCGTAGGAAACTGACGCCTTGGACATCCCCAGCCTGAGGGCCAAATCGCTGATGGTGACCTTGCCAGCTGATGCAGTGGGCATGGGCACCTAGCCTTGAGTTTGGGCGAGCACTAGTCGCTCCACGGAGGCCGGAGCCAGGATGTGATCCACCACCATGCGGCCCGCGCCCAGCACGCCCGCATGATCGCCGGCCATGGATTGCACAATGCGCAGCCGTGCCGTGGCAAGCGGCAGGGATCGTTGATAGACGATTTCCCGTACCCCCGCCATCAGGTATTCACCCGCCGATGACAACCCGCCGCCAATGACAATGATGGACGGATTAAGCAGGTTCACGGATGACGCCAGCACGTCACCCAAGTCACGACCCGCCTGGCGCATGGCCTGAATGGCCGCCATATTTCCACGCCGCGCCAGTTCCAGCACATCCTCTCCGGTACTTGCCGGGACACCCTTGGCCTTTAGTGCCGCAGCCACCGCAGGACCAGATGCCATGGCTTCCAAACAGCCGTAGTTTCCGCACCGGCACAGCACTTCCCCGCCGCGGGGTACGCGCACATGGCCAATGTCCCCGGCCGTGCCATCAGCCCCCCTTTGCAGCAGGCCTCCGCTAATGATGCCCGCGCCAATGCCCGTGGCGACCTTGATGAACAGCAAATCCAGGGCGTCCGGCCAGTAATTGGCCCGCTCGCCCAGGGCCATAATGTTGACATCGTTATCCACCAGGACTTCGGTGGGGAAACGCCGCTGGACATAGTCAGGTACTTTGAAGCCATCCCAACCGGGCATGATGGGCGGGCTTGCCGGACGGCCCGTCAAGTGCTCGACGGGGCCCGGCAGCCCAATTCCCATTCCCACCAGTTCGCGCTCATGGCGCCCGGCCTGGACAAACACTGCATCACACAGTGTCAGCACGGCATCGAGCACAACTGTGGGGCCGGCGGAAATATCAATGACCTCACGCACTTCACTCAGTACCCGTCCACTCAAGTCCATGAGGGCAATGAGGGCATGCCGTGCCCCAATATCGACGGCTAAAATGACCCGGGAGGATGGGTGAAAAGCAAAGCGCGACGGCGGCCGCCCACCCGAGGAGATTCCCTCACCTGCCGGTCCAATGAGGCCCGCTGCGCTCAACGCATCAATGCGTGCGGCAATGGTGGAACGTGCAAGTCCTGTCATGTCGGCAAGTTCAGCCCGGGTGCGGGCTTGTCCGTCACGCAGGATTTGGAAGATGTCCCCCGCTCTGGAACGTCCAAACGACTCCACGGCAGGAGCGCCTGCGGGCACGCCGGAAGTGATCAGCGGGCGTTGCGGAACTGAAGGCTTTGGCATTCTTCAATAAATAACATACCTCCTTCCATCTGTCACAATTCAAAGTACCTCCAGGAAAACCACTACTTTTGCTTGCGCATCGACAAAAGTTCCCCTATGTTGAACTTGAACACCATTCCTGCCTCCAAGGAGTTATCAATGACGTATTCCCTGCAGCTCTACACGGTCCGGGCCGCCCTCGAAAAAGACCTTCCGGGAACCATTGCCCGGGTGGCTGAGCTGGGCTTTTCCATGGTGGAACCCTATAATTTTGTGGCCACGGCCGATGCCCTGGCAGCAGCATTTGCCGACCACGGCATCGCAGCGCCCTCCGGTCACGCGCCCCTGTTAAACGCCGATCAAGATGAGATTTTTGCCGCCGCCAATAAATTGGGAATCACCACGGTCATTGATCCTTTTGTTCCCGCCGAACAGTGGCAAAGTGCCGAAGACGTCCAAAAGATTGCTACGGGACTCAATGCCGCTGCAAAGAAGGGCGCTGAGTACGGCGTCCGGGTGGGCTACCACAACCACGCGTGGGAATTGGAGTCCAAAATCAATGGCACCACTGCCTTGGAATACCTGGAAAGCCTGTTGGATCCCGAGCTCATTTTAGAGGTGGACAGTTACTGGGTCTGCGTGGGTGGGGTGGATGTTATTGAAATCCTGCACAATTTGGGCGACCGGGTGAAGTACCTGCACATCAAGGATGGGCCCTTGACAACTGAAAATGCCGCCCAGCAGCCCGCCGGGCAAGGTTTGGTCCCCATTTGGGACGTCATTGAAGCGGCCAGGTCCCTGGAAGTGGGCGTAGTGGAGTTTGATGACTATGCCGGAGATATTTTCACCGGCATTGCCGAAAGTTTGGCTTACTTAAACCGTGGAAAGGTCTAGTCCCATGCCCACCACAGGACCCGTAGGCGTTGCCTTCATTGGTGCCGGAAACATCAGCCAGCAATATCTGGATAACCTAATCCAGTTTCCCGACGTCAAAGTACTTGTCATTGCGGATCTCTTTGAAGAGGCCGCTGCCGCCCGCGCAGCCGAGTACGGCATTGAAACATCCGGCGGCGTGGACGCTGCCTTGAACCACCCCGACGTGGAAATCATTGTCAACCTCACCATTCCCGCCGCCCACGTGGAGGTTGCCACGGCCGCCGTCCGCGCGGGCAAGCACGTCTGGACCGAAAAACCCTTTTCCCTGGATCGTGACAGTGGCCTGGGCCTGCTGAAGGAAGCAGAGACTGCAGGCGTCCGACTGGGCTGTGCTCCCGACACCATTTTGGGAGCTGGCCTGCAGAGCGCCCGCCGACTCATTGATCAAGGTGCCATTGGCACGCCATTGACGGCGCTGACCATGTTCCAATCCCCGGGTCCGGAATCGTGGCACCCCAACCCCGCCTTCCTCTTCCAAACAGGTGCCGGCCCGCTCTTTGACATGGCCCCGTATTACTTGACCACCCTGATCCAGACCTTTGGTTCCATCAGCAAGGTGGCCGCCGTCGGAAGTGCTGCATTCCCGACGCGTACCGTGGGCTCCGGAGCCAGGGCCGGCGAGGTATTCAACGTCGAGGTTCCCACCCATGTCAGTGCCCTGGTGCAGTTCGCATCCGGCGCCTCCTCACACAGTGTGTTCAGCTTTGAATCCCCCAAGGCCCGCATGGGGTTTGTGGAAATCACCGGCACGGAAGGCACCATCACACTGCCGGATCCCAATAAGTTTGACGGAGATATCCTGCTTTGCAAGCTTGGCGAGTCGGACTGGACGACGATCCCGTGCGACGGGCCCGCAAACGGTCGTGGTTTAGGTGTGCTGGACATGGCCCGGGCCATTCGGGCAGAGGTTCCACACCGGGCCACCGGCGAGCTGGCCTACCATGTCCTCGATGCCATGGTTTCCATCAGCGAGTCAATGGACAGCGGTGAATTTGTGACAGTCAACAGCATTGCCCCTGCGTCTGCGCCGGTCCCCGTGGACTGGGCTCCTACTCAAGCAACCGTTTAGGAATCATCACCATGCCCTCCCATCAATCAACTGTTTCCCGGCCTTTGGGTGTTGCTGCCATTGGTTACGCGTTCATGGGCCAGGCCCATTCCAATGCCTGGCGGACTGTGGCCAACCATTTTGAGGTACCAGCTTTTGAACAAAAGGTATTGGTGGGCAGGGATGGCTCTGCCGTGGCAAGAGCCGCCGCCAAGTACGGTTGGAGCGAATCGGCCACCGATTGGCGCAATGTCATTGCCCGCGACGACATTGACATTGTGGACATTTGCGCGCCGGGGTGGCTGCATGCGGAGATAGCCACGGCGGCACTTGCGGCGGGCAAGCACGTGCTCGTCGAGAAGCCGCTGGCCAATACGTTGGAAGAAGCCGCAGCCATGGTCACGGCGGCGCAAACTGCCAGAAGCGTCGGCGTGCGTTCCATGGTGGGTTTTAATTACCGCCGCGTCCCCGCGTTGGCTTTGGCCCGCACGCTCATTGCCGACGGCAAGCTGGGCACCGTCCGCCAAGTCCGCGCGTCGTACTTGCAGGACTGGCTGGCCGATAGCGAGGCGCCCATGACGTGGCGTCTACGCAAGGAAACGGCCGGATCGGGGGCCTTGGGCGACATTGCCTCACATGCCATTGACCAGGTCCAGAGCCTGTTGGGCGACACCGTCACCGAGGTCAGCGGAAAGCTGCACACCTTCACCACCGAACGGCTGGGGCCTGACGGGATGGAGGCAGTCAGCGTTGACGACGCCGCGTGGGCCACCCTGTCCATGGCTGGCGGCGCAGTGGCCAGCGTTGATGTGTCACGTGTGGCCCTGGGGCAAAAAAATGCCCTGCGGCTGGAGGTGTATGGCACGACCGGCGCCCTGACGTTTAATTTGGAAACCCCCAATGAACTGCACTTCTTCACTGCAGATGATCCTATTGCGGTCCGGGGTTTCCGGCGGATTCTCGTCACGGAGCCCGAACACCCCTATATTGCGGGGTGGTGGCCGCAGGGTCATGTGATTGGCTGGGAACACAGCTTCACCCATCAAATCCGTGATTTTCTGGTCCATATTGCTGAAGGCACCGACCCGTCGCCCTCCTTTGAGGAGGGGCTCGCCGTGCAGCAGGTACTGGCGGGCATTGAGGCGTCGGCAGCGGCCGGTGGCACCACAATCCTGGTGTCCGACGCCGCCAATACCCGCCAACCCATTTCAACGTCAAAGGACTGATCATGGTTCGTTCGTACACATTGTTCACAGGCCAGTGGGCCGACCTCCCGTTTGAGGAAGTGGCACGTTTGGCCGCGGATTGGGGTTATGACGGGCTGGAAATTGCCTGTTCCGGCGACCACTTGGACCCGTGGCGTTGGGATGAACCAGGTTATGTGGCGGGGAAACTGACGGTACTGGATCGCTACGGGTTGAACGTGTGGGCCATTTCCAATCACCTCAAGGGCCAGGCTGTCTGTGATGATCCCATTGATTTCCGCCACGAAGCCATTGTGGGCCCCCAGGTATGGGGTGACGGCGATCCGGAAGGCGTGCGGCAACGTGCGGCGCAGGAGATGAAGCTGACGGCCCGGCTGGCGCAGGCACTCGGGGTGAAGACGGTGGTGGGTTTTACCGGCTCCTCCATTTGGCAGTATGTGGCCATGTTCCCCCCGGTTCCCGCCTCCGTGATCGACGCCGGGTACCAGGACTTTGCCGATCGCTGGAACCCCATCCTTGATGTGTTTGACGAGTGTGGCGTGCGCTTTGCCCATGAAGTCCACCCATCTGAGATTGCCTACGACTACTGGACCACCGTGCGCACGCTTGAGGCCATTGGGCACCGGCCCGCATTTGGGTTGAACTGGGACCCCTCGCATTTTATGTGGCAGGGCATTGACCCGGTCTCCTTTATTTGGGATTTCAAGGACCGGATTTATCACGTGGACTGCAAGGACACCAAGCTGCGCCCCACAGGCCGAAACACCGTCCTGGGCTCCCACTTGCCGTGGGGTGACCCCCGCCGGGGCTGGGATTTTGTCTCGGTGGGCAGGGGCGATGTGCCCTGGGAGTCATCCTTCCGCGCCCTCACCGCCATTGGCTATGCCGGACCCATCTCCATTGAGTGGGAAGACGCCGGCATGGACAGGCTGCAGGGAGCCCCCGAGGCCCTGGCTGCATTGAAAAAGTTCGACTTTGCACCCTCCGCCCTGTCCTTTGATGCGGCCTTCAGCAACCAGGAATAGTCCTCTGCGCTGCGCTTGCAACGCCCCGGCGCCATACCGCACCGCCCCCGCGCCACCACCCCGCGCCGAGTCAGACGCAGCCCCGCCGAAGGAGACGACGCGCCACGTCTGACTCGGCAGCGCCACGTCTGACTCGGCAACGCCACGTCTGACTCGGCAACGCCACGTTTGACTCGGCAGCGCCACGTCTGACTCGGCAACAGCGCTAGAGTGGATGCACCATGAGCATCCCCAAAAATGAACCGGCATCAGTGCGTATTGACGCGTGGTTGTGGTCCATCCGCGCCTACAAGACCCGTTCCCAGGCCACGGCGGCCTGTCGCGCCGGGCACGTCAAGCTCAATGACAACAATGCGAAGGCGTCCCAGACTGTGGTGCCCGGGGACACCATCCGGGTGCGGCAACCCGGTTATGACAGGATTCTGGAAGTCCGCCGGCTCATTAATAAGCGCGTGGGAGCAGAGGCTGCGGCGCATTGCTTCACCGATCACACTCCCCCACGCCCCGTGCTGCCCGCGCTGGGCTTACCCCAGCGGGACCGCGGCGCCGGCCGGCCCACCAAGAAGGACCGCCGGGAAATGGACAAGCTCCGCGGCGAGTAACCCGCCGTATTGCAACTGGGCGGTACTTAGCCCCCAAAACAGCTGTGTAACTCCCCCTATAGCAGCTAAGTACCGGCCACGTGCAGTACGGGGTTAAACGCGAGCTGCCGCCGTGGTTCGTGAAGAACGACGGCGGCAGTTGCGCAAGCAGAGAAGCTTAGGCCTCCACGATGATGACTGTGTAGACGGGCTTGCGGCGCAGGGAACGGTCCGACCAGCGCAGGAGTGCGTCGGCCACTGACTTCTCGGCACGCTGCCCGGTCTTCTCACCGCGCAGGCTAACAATGGCCTTTTCCACGATTCCCGTGGCCTTTTCAATGTCCTTGTCCGTCAAGTTGAAGCCCACGGAGAAGAATTCCGGGTCCTCTTCAATCTTGCCGGTGTCCGGGTTGACGATCAACAGCACCGTGACGGCACCGTCTTCCGCCAGGCGGAGGCGGTCCTGCAGGGATTCCTCCGTGGCGGCACCGGCGACCATGTTCTCGACGTAAACGTAGGCAGCCGGGACGCTGCCGCTGACCTTGACCACGCCGTCCTTCAAGTCAAGGGCGGTGCCGTCGTCGATGATGAACGCATTTTTGGGGTCCACGCCGGTGCGGATGGCCAGCTCGGCGTTGGCCTTCAAATGGCGGTATTCGCCGTGGACGGGCATGACGTTCTTGGGGCGCACCAGGTTGTAGCAGTACACCAGCTCGCCGGCACTGGCGTGACCGGAAACATGCACCTTGGCGTTGCCCTTGTGGATGACGTTGGCGCCCTGCTTGGTGAGGTCATTGATGAGACGGTAAATGGAAGTCTCATTACCGGGAACCAATGAGCTGGCCAGCAGCACTGTGTCGCCCTCGGTCAAATTGATCTGGTGGTCGCCGCTGGCCATGCGGGCCAGGGCAGCCATGGGCTCACCCTGTGAACCGGTGCAGATCAAGACGGCCTTTTCGGGAGGCATCTTTTCCAGTTCCTTGGCCTCAACGAGCATGCCGCGTGGAATCTTCAAGTAACCCAGTTCGCGTGCCGTGGTCATATTGCGGACCATGGAACGGCCCACGAAGGCAATCTTGCGGTTGTACTTGTGCGCGGAGTCAATGATCTGCTGGATGCGGTGCACGTGGCTGGCAAAGCTGGAGACCACAACACGGCGCGGAGCCGTGCGCATCACGCCGTCAATGGCGGGGATCAAGTCAGCCTCAGCGGCCAGGAATCCGGGAACCTCGGCGTTGGTGGAGTCGGGCAGGAACAGGTCCACGCCCTCCTCGCCCAGGCGGGCAAAGCCGGCAAGGTCGGTGATGCGCTTGTCCAGCGGGAACTGGTCCATCTTAAAGTCACCGGTTTCCAGCACCAGGCCGGCAGGTGTGCGGATGGCAACTGCCAAACCGTCCGGGATGGAGTGGTTTACGGCCAAAAATTCCACGTCGAAGGGACCAAACTTGCGCCGGTCACCTTCCTTGACCTGGATCATTTTGCCCTTGATGCGGTGCTCTTCGAGCTTGGTCTTCAAGAAGGCCAAGGTCAGCTTCGCGGAAATCACGGGAATGTCGCCGCGGTGCTTGAGCAGGTATGGAACAGCACCAATGTGGTCCTCGTGACCGTGGGTGAGCACCAGGCCCACCACATCCTGCCAACGGTTCTTCAAGTAGGAGAAGTCGGGAATGATGACATCCACGCCCGGGTGCTGTTCTTCGGGGAAAAGCACGCCGCAGTCAACAATGAGCAGCTTTCCGGCAAACTCAAAAACTGTCATGTTGCGGCCAATCTCACCCAACCCGCCAAGGGCCACGATGCGCATGGCACCTTCGGCGAGGGCGGGCGGGGTCTGGTGGGCAGTTCTTCTCATGGGTTCCCGACTTTAGGGTTTGGTGGGCGGCTGGCTGCGACGGTGCGCTGCCATCTTGTGCGATGCAATCGGCCCAAAGACTGGACCGGTATCGCTAAAAGTTATAGGGGTTGCTATGTCCGATTTTACCACTGTGACCGTGGGACTAAAGCCAAGGGCCGCCGCCGTCCATGGAAGGACGACGACGGCACTCGGCCTTGTCCGAACCAGACCCGTCGGTGGTGGCCGGTTGCCCACAGCCCAAGCACCATGCAGGCAAGCCCGGCCATGATGCGGTCCTGTTACTTCCTCTCCTCGATGGTGACAGTCCAGGCGTCCAAGTTTGCGGCGCGCACGTCGAGGAAATACTAGCCAGCCGCCTTGTGCAGTGCCGTGGCGTTGGCGTCGGAATTGGACAGCATGACCCCCGGGATGGCTCCGTCAACCATGATGTCCTTGCCCTGCGGTTCCAGGTAGATGGCGGCCACCGCCATGGTGGGATCGGATCCCGTGGATTCGTAGACCATTCTGGCCTCGGCGCCGCTGAGTTCAAACACCTGGCTGGCCACGTCCGCCGAACCACTCAGGGACACCACCTCCATCCACTGCTTCTCTGCCTTTTCCACCGGAGCCGCAGGAGCCGCTTCCGGAGCTGGCACCTTTTCGGCATTTCCCACCGCCGGAACAGGAGCTGCCGGGGCACCGGTTTATTCGCCATGCTCCGAGACGGGACACTTTATGACATCCCGGAACTCAAAGTTGCTTGACAAAGAACACAGGGGCACCCCTCCTTGGCATTGCCGCGGTTCCTGCCCGAAGTGCAGCTGCGGTACCTAGGCCAAGCGTCTTGGTAGTCGGGCCCCGCTTGGACCGCGGACCCGAGTTAAAGAATTCCTGCGTTTTGGCTGGAGCCTGCCGATAGACCACCCAGTCGCCTCAACCCAGCTTGGCGGTCCGGTCAATAGTGGTCGCGAGCCTGCAGGATGACGATATGAGTGTCGGTTACGAGGTAGACGAGGCGGTTTGCCTCATCAATGCGCCTCGACCAGGCACCCGAGAGAACGTGTTTGAGAGGTTCCGGTTTGCCGGTGCCACTGAATGGGTCTCGCACGATCTCTTGGATCAGTGCGTTTAGTCGCTTCAGCGTTCGCCGGTTTTGACTCTGCCAGTAGGTGTAGTCCTCCCACCCGTCGCGGTCGAAGGCGAGTTGCCGGTTCACGCCTCATGCAGCTCGTGGGTCTCGAACTCGCCTCGCCGGGCGCGCTCGAGTGCCGCGAGCAGGCGCTCCGCACCCTTGACGTTCCGAAGCAGGTAGGCCGTTTCGGTGATCGCATCATAGTCGTCTTTGGAGATGATGACGGCGTTGCCGTGCTTTGATACGACCTCGACCGGAGCGTGGTCGTCGTTGACCTGTTGGATGAGGCCGAACAGGTTGCGCCGAGCCTCGGTTGCTGTGATTGCGGACATCAAAAAGCTCCTTCCAGATGGTACATCATAGCGTACCACTCGCGGGCACAGCGCCCCCGATGATTGCTTCAATCTGCAACGCACGAAAAGCAACGTCAACTGGTTGGAGCTCCTGCAGTAGTTGCAGACTTCCACCACCGGCAGGCGGGCCGACGACGCAGGTCGGGTGTCCGGCGTCGTGCTGTGAAATCGAGGGAACGCCTAACGGAACAACCCGCTGTAGGCGTTGAGGGCGAGTTGGCCGCCGAGGTGCGCGTACAGGACATTGCTGTCCGAGGGAATGTCCTTGCTGCGGACCAAGTCAATGAGCCCGGCCATGGACTTTCCTTCGTAAACGGGGTCGATGATCATGCCCTCGAGGGAGCCGGTGAGATGGATGGCGTCGAGGGTGGATTGGACGGGGATGCCGTAAAAGTCGCCTGCCCAGCCCTCGAGGACCGTGATTTCGTCGTCGCGAAGATCGCGGTGGAGGCCGATGAGTTCGGCGGTGTGGCGGGCGATCCGGGCGACCTGTGCACGGGTTTTCTCGATCGTGGCGGAGGCATCGATGCCTATCACGCGGCGCGGGCGGTCCTGTCCGGCAAATCCGGCGATCATGCCGGCATGGGTGGAGCCGGTGACGGTGCAGACCACGATCGTGTCGAAGAAGACGCCGAGTTCGGCCTCCTGCGCCTGGACTTCATACGCCCAGTTCGCGAAGCCGAGACCGCCGAGGTGGTGTTCGGAGGCACCGGCCGGGATGGGGTACGGTTTGCCGCCGGCGTCCTCAACCTCCTTGATGGCCTGCTCCCAGCTGCTGCGGATGCCAATGTCGAAGCCTGCCGCGTCAAGGCGGACGTCCGCGCCCATGATCCGGGAAAGCTGGATGTTGCCGACGCGGTCGCTGAGCGGGTCCGGCCAGTCGACCCAGTTTTCCTGCACCAGGCGGGCCTTCATGCCGATTTTGGCGGCGACCGCGGCGACCTGGCGCGTGTGATTGGACTGGTACCCGCCGATAGAAACGAGCGTGTCGGCACCCTGGGCGATGGCGTCTGGGACGATGTACTCCAGCTTGCGGGTTTTGTTCCCACCGAAGGCCAGGCCGCTGTTGACGTCCTCGCGCTTAGCCCAGATTTTTGCGCCCCCGAGGTGCTGACTTAGGCGGGGCAGGTCGTGGATGGGGCTGGCGCCGAAGGTCAGCGGGTAGCGTTCAAAGTCTGAGAGTGCCATGACGTCCTTAAAGAGTGGGGTGCCTTGTCCAAGTTTAGTATGCAATATATTGCATACTAAATTGCGGTTCTTGTCAAGGTTTCGTCAACCGCCTTCAACCCTATTCCTACGCCTCCGCGGGCAGCCGTGGCGATATATCCTATGTTGCATGCCCACTCCGCTACCGCAAGGTATTCACAAGCGCTCGTTACTGCGCAACGATGTGTATGAATCTATTCGCGACGCCATTGTTGCCGGCACCTTCGCCCCTGGTGAACGCCTGCGTGATGCCGAGCTTGAGGCTTGGCTGGGCGTGAGCCGCACCCCGATTCGAGAAGCGTTGCTCCGCTTGGAAAGGGCAGGGCTGATTGTGTCCCAGCCTGGCAGAGCCACCATGGTGGCCCAGGTGAATCCCGCTGCAACAAGGAACGCCCGGCAGGTGGTTGCGGCGATGCATGAGCTGGCCGCCCGCCTGGCCGTTCCCATACTGGGCAAAGACCAGCTCAGTACCATGGTTACGGCAAATGCCACTTTCGCGGCAGCACTGGAGCACGACGACGTCGATGCCGCCCTAACTGCCGACGACCAGTTCCACGCGACTTTAGTTGAGGCCTCCGGAAATGACATGATCCCGCTGGTACTTGAGCAAGCGATGCCCGTGCTGCGACGCGCGGAGCATCAGCGCTTTAGTTCGGCTGCAGCGAGACATTCCGTCACCGCGCACGCTCAGATCATCAATCTGGCGGCTGCCGGTGATACCGACGGCGCAGCGTTAGCCGTGCGGGAAAACTGGCTTTCATTGGGCGTCGAAACGGAGGACTAAACACAGGGTATCCGCACCACACATTCTCGGCCGCGCATGTTCCCGCCTTTCGCGTACGTAGGGACGTGCGCGAAAAGCGGGGACATACGCGGCGAGACCGGACGAAGCGTCAAGACGCGGACAATGGGCAGGGTGCGCTCCTCGGCCCCTGGCTCGACCACTTAAGATAGGGGGATGAGCGCAACACTTGTGGCAAAGGACCTTTCCGGCGGCCACGCACACCGCACCCTGTTCAGCAATCTCTCCTTTACGGTGGCCCCGGGCAACGTCATTGGTGTGGTGGGAGCCAACGGCGCAGGCAAGTCCACCTTGCTCAGTTTGCTGGCCGGCGCAGCCACGCCGCAGGGCGGCACCGTCAGCACTGCACCACAGGACGCGTTCATTGGCTGGTTGCCACAGGAACATGAGCGGGTTGCCGGCGAAACCATCGGCGGATACCTTGGCCGCCGCACCGGCTGCACGGAGGCCACGCAAATAATGGAATCCTCCGCTGAGGCACTGGGCTCCGGCAACTCCGCCGACGACGACCGCTACGCCACAGCCCTGGATCACTGGCTCAGCTGCGGTGCCGCTGATCTGGACGAGCGCATCCCGGCAATGCTGGCCGAGCTTGGCTTGGAACTGAGCCCGGAGGCAATGATGACGGGACTGTCCGGCGGGCAAATTGCCAAGGTGGCGCTGGCCGCGCTGCTGCTGAGCCGCTTCGACGTCGTGCTTTTGGATGAGCCCACCAATGACCTTGACCTGGCCGGACTGGCGCGGCTGGAGGAATTTGTGCGGGGGCTGCGCGGCGGGGTGGTGCTGGTGTCCCACGACAGGGAATTTTTGGCCCGCACCATCACCTCCGTGGTGGAGCTGGACCTGGCGCAGAACAGCGTGGCCGTGTACGACGGCGGTTACGATTCCTTCCTGGAGGAGCGCGCCATCGCCAAGCGTCATGCCCGCGAAGCCTACGACGAGTTTGCCGGTAAGAAGGCGGATTTAGTGGGGCGGGCCCGCACCCAGCGCGAGTGGAGTTCCCAGGGCGTGCGCAACGCCATGAAGAAGAATCCCGACAATGACAAGATCCGCCGCCGTGCCAGCGCCGAGTCCTCCGAAAAGCAGGCGCAGAAGGTGCGCCAGATGGAGTCCCGCATTGCCCGGCTGGACGAGGTTGAAGAGCCCCGCAAGGAATGGGCGCTGCAGTTCAGTATTGGTGCCGCGCCGCGTTCCAGTACGGTGGTGTCCACGCTGAACGCGGCAGTGGTGCACCAGGGCGGCTTCACGCTGGGTCCGGTCTCGCTGCAGGTCAATGCCGGCGAGCGGATCGGCATTACCGGGCCCAATGGTGCGGGCAAATCAACCCTGCTCCGGCTGTTGTTGGGCCGCACCGCCCCGGACGACGGCGTTGCCTCCCTGGGTGCCAACGTGGCCATTGGCGAGGTGGACCAAGCGCGCAGCCAGTTCCCGGAAGGGATCCCGTTGGGAGACGCTTTCGAGGAGCTTGTTCCGGAGCTGAATCAAGGCGAGGTGCGCACCTTGCTGGCCAAATTCGGCCTCAAGGCCGACCAGGTGACCAGCGCTGTCGGTGCGCTCTCCCCCGGTGAGCGCACCCGCGCGTCATTGGCGCTGCTGCAGGCCCGCGGTGTTAATGTGCTGGTGCTCGATGAACCCACCAACCACCTGGACCTGCAAGCCATTGAGCAACTTGAAGAAGCCCTGGAAAGTTACGACGGCACCCTGCTGCTGGTCACCCATGATCGACGGCTGCTGGAAAACGTGCAGTTGGACACCCGCTGGGACGTCCGGGACGGACAGGTCACTGCAGGCTGGTGAGCGAGGCTGCGCGCTGCCAGCCAAAGTGCCGGGTCAACAGCCTTGACCACTTGTTGGCGGCCAGTCCGGGGTTCAACATGGCAATGCCCAAGCAGTACTTGCTCATGCTCAGGGGCCGTATCCCCATCTCCAACAGTGCCTGATCGGCGGTGCCCTTGCCCGTGGCAGACTTGGTCTCCACAATAATCATGTCCGGACCGTCAATGGTGAGCCGCTGGTCTTTGCACACCAGATCAATGTCGCAGGTGAGCCGCTCTTCATGGACCGGATCCACAAAGGTTGCGCGCGAATAATCGGTTTGCAGCACCGGTTCCAGTGTTGGCGTTTCCATGGCGTAATTGGCTTCCAGCAATCCGGCCAGGAAGGTGTGTGCAACATCGGTCATGATGCCACGATTTTCCACCGAGTAGGGTCGTCGGTACTTGACGGTTTCGCCCCGGTTGCTTTTAAGTTTCGCTTCAAACATGCATTCATTGCTGTCAACGTAGAGCCTGGTGCGGGCCTTGTAGCGGCGACGCCGGCCCTGACGGTGGGCGCGGAACTGGGCCAGGTCCGGGGTGTCGAAGTACACGGACTCATAACCAAAGATGCGCTTTTGATCGATTTCCAACACACGGTAACTGGCGCCGAGCCGACTGACCAGTTCCACCAACTGCTCCGGGGACAGCAGAAATTTTTTGTCCACGCGGGTTTGCAGCGCCGCAGCACTCATGACCTCAGTGAGCGTGATGGGTGCCATGGCACCGGCCAGTTCATGAAGCGCGCCACGGGCGCGGCCGCCGGTGCGTGCCCACGTCTGGGCTTGCGTCTGGCCTTGCAATGCCGTCTGGACTTGTGATGCCACATGGGATTGCAATGCCGCAGGAAACGGCCCCGCCCCAGCCGGTTCGTCGCTGCGTGTTTGTGTCCCTTCCAGCAGGCCCGAACTCATGCGTTGACCCGTGCCCGACGGCGGTTGACGAAACGGCGGCTCTGACCGAACAGGTCCCGCTCCGGGCTATTGGCCAGGTCCAGGGGGTCCTTGTGCGATGTTGTGCGGGTACGGAAGCGGACATCGACCACTGTCAGATCCCGGACGGTGTCCAGTTCCAGCACCACGGTGCGCATAATGTCGGCATCGAGCAGCTCCGAAAGCGCTGCCTCCAGGGAATCCTGGTGGCAGTGTGCCACGTCCAAGGTGATTTGCTGGCGCTGGGTGCGGGAGGAAAAGCGCCGGTTATCGGCCAGGAACATCATAGCTACCAGTCCAAAGGACAGCGCCGGTGCCATCCATGCCGGATCCGGATGCAAACCATTGACCAAACCAATGGCCAGTGCCATGAAGTAATAGGCAACTTCTTCCTGCGTCAGGGTGTCTGAACGCAAACGAATGATGGAGAGGATACCGAACAAGCCCATACCCAGGCCTACGCCGGCTCCGCTGTCCGCGAGCAGCATGGTGACAGCGAAAATGCCCACATTCAATGACACATAAGCCAATGCCAGGTCCTTGCGGAAGTGGCGGGGGAAGTAAACCGCATATACCAACACGGTAATGGCCACTATGTCGGCGGCCAGCGCAATCCAGAAATTCATGTTTTTCTCCTTATTGTCTTTCCGCCATCGTGGCGTGGCTACATAAGGGGAAAATAAGAACGTCAGAATTCAGTAAATCGGTAGCCCAGCCCCCGGATCGTTTCAATCATGTGCTCGCCCAGCTTGGTGCGTAAATACTGCACATATACTCCCACCACATTGGAACCGGGATCAAAGTCAAAACCCCACACGTTCGCCAAGAGTTGATCCCTTGACAGGACCTGCCCGGCATGGCGGACAAACTCCTGGGCCAGCGCAAATTCCCGGGCGCTGAGGGCAACCTCCCGACCATGCAGATGCGCCCGTTGTGTTCCGCCGTCAAGGACCAGGGCCCCTGCCACTAGAACTTCGCTTTCCACCGGGTATGCCGGGCGCAGCCGGGAGTGGACCCGTGCCACCAGTTCTTCCAGGGCAAAGGGTTTGGCCAGGTAATCATCGGCCCCGCTGGAGAGTCCGGCCACCTTGTCCTGGACGCTGTCCCTGGCCGAAAGAATGATCACGGGGAGGTGGACGCCGTCGTTGCGCAACTGCCGCAACACGGCCAAACCATCCATGACCGGCAGACCAATATCGAGGATCAACAGGTCAAAAGCCTCCGTCTCCACCAGCTGGTACGCCTGCAGACCGTCGGTGGCAATCATGGTTTCAAAGCCGGCTTCCGCCAGCCCCGCCTCCACAAAGGTGGCAATGCCAATTTCATCCTCGGCAATTAAAATTCTTCTCATGTTTTGCCGTCCCCCTTGTTATCCACGCCCACGGTTCCGTCCGTGACACTGCGCAACGGCATGACCAAGGTGAAGGTTGCTCCCTTGCCGGGGGTGCTTTTAAGCGTTGCTTTTCCACCGTGGCCCTTGGCGATGGAGTTCACAATGGCCAGCCCCAACCCTGCCCCGTCGCCGCGCCTGACGGTTTCGCCCCGACGGAACCTGTCAAAGATCCGTTCGGCGTCCTCCGGACGAACCCCGGCGCCCGTGTCCCGGACCCACATGCGTAATTCAGTGTTCGTCACCACGGAGCCCACAGCAATGCAGTCCCCTTTTTGGGTGTAGTTCACGGCATTTGCCGCCAGTTGCATCAGTGCCTGGGTCAGGCGCTCTTCATCCACCTGCGCCACGCCTTCGGCCAGCGCATCAATGCTCCAACGCCGCTCACCCAGTATTCGGGCCTTGGCAAGGACGTTGACGGTCAGGTCCGCCAAATTGGTCGGGGCCACGCGGATGAAGTCGGGCTGCTCGGCCTTGGCCAGCAGGATCAAATCATGGACAATTCTGTCCATCCGGGAGACCTCGTTTTTAATCAATGGCAAGGAAGCGGCATGCCGCTGCGGATCCTTGGCAAAGAGGTCCAAATGACCGCGCACCACCGTCAGCGGCGTCCGCAGCTCGTGGCCGGCGTCGTCAATGAATTCACGCTGCACGACAAATGCTGTCTGCAATCGATCCAGCATGCCATTGAAGGTGCGCGCCAGACTGGCCATTTCATCAGTACCGGAAACCGGGATGCGCCGGGTTAGGTCACTTTCGCTAATGACTTCCGCCGCCTGGCGAATCAAGCGCACCGGACCTAGAACCCGCCCTGCCAGCACCCAGCTCGCGGCAGCTGCCACCGCCAACGCGGCGGCCCCGACAAGTGCCGTCAGCCGCAGGGACTGAAACAGCGGCTCCCCCACCATCTTGGGATAAACCATTTGGACGAAGGCCCCCCGGCTGGGATCGCCTGCCAGCTCCACGGGAATGACCGCGTAGTGGACAGGTCCTGCAGAAGTTTCCAACACGCCGTGCAACGGTTGGCGGGCATTTGCCGCATGCTGGACAAATTCCGCGTCCAGATCCAACCGGACCGGCGGCTCCAGCGGCGAGCGCCTGTCCGGTTGTCCGTCGACAATACTGAACGCTGATTCCGCGCGGCTGGAAACAGTCCCCTGCAGGTAGTGTGAAAACAAATCCTCCACGGTGTTCTGCGAACGTCCCGACGGCGATTTGGCAAAGGTTCGGAAGTTCTCTGCTGCGTGAATGAGCTGGTCTGTGGTGAGTTCATAGGTGCGTAAATGCAGCAGCCGTCCACTGATCACAATGGTTCCGCCCAGCCCAAAAACCAGCAGCAGCAACATCCAGCCCACAATTCGAAGCCGCGCGCTGCCCAGCGCCGGGATCCGCTGCATCCGGCCGTGTGCAGTTTTAGTCATCGGCCCATTCCTTGCTCCATCCGGGTCCGGAGAAATCTGACCAGTATCCGTCCCACGTATCGGCGTATGCGGTTTTTCCGGCGCAGTCCTGGAGGCTCACCGGCCCTGCCGCGGGAATGCAGCCTGCCCCGTGCCTGTCCGGAATGTAGCCCGTATCCTGGGGTTTCACTTTTGACTGCTCCGTTAACTGCGAAAAGGGGTGCACAACTATGGGTTCGCCAAGGTCAAGAAGCACCGAGCCTTGCTTGTGCTCCATGAAGAAAAGCGGTCCGGCGACCGCCGCCAGGAGCAAGCTCACCATGATCAGCGGCCACGGCGAAATACTGCTTACAGCATGGAACCCACCGCGCGCAGGCACGCGCCGGGCGCTGGAAGGACAGTGTTTTTTGCGTGTCATAGCTTCTTCACTTCCCTAGCTCCCTGGCACCTTGCCAACTCCCACCGCCACAATGAGACGGCGGCCAACCCCCTACATTACCAACGCCAAGGCAGGGAGTTGCTTTGACTTCTGTATCCCCGCGTGGTCGCATGGAGGGTAGGCGGGCAAAGTGACTGGGTCCTTGCGCGCCCCCTAAAGATCCGTCTGGGCGGCAGCGCAGTGCGCAAAAGACCGCCATCTTGTGAATTTTTCGGCCTGTTGGACTGTGATTACCAGTCCCGCCGGGGCGCCGCCGGTTAAACACCGCGAGGGTATGCCATATTCGCCGTACGAGCAGACGCACCAGCAGTGCGCCAGGTATGGCCGCAGACGCATCTTTGGGCTGGATTTGATTCAACAAATCCGTTGGCATTTTCACTGGCCCAGTGGATGAGGAGCAAAACATGACACTACGAGTCGGAATTATTGGTGCGGGTCCCAGCGGCATGGCTGCCCTGCGGGCCTTTGAATCAGCACGGCAAAAGGGCACGCAGATCCCCGAGATTATGTGTTTTGAAAAGCAAAATGACTGGGGCGGACAGTGGAACAGCAGTTGGCGCATAGGCTTGGACGCCTTCGGCGAGCCCGTGCATTCCAGCATGTACCGTCACCTGTGGTCCAACGGGCCCAAGGAATGCCTGGAGTTTTCCGACTACTCCTTTGACGAGCATTTTGGCCGTCCCATCTCCTCCTTCCCGCCGCGCGAAGTTCTCTTTGATTACATCAAGGGCCGCGTGGAAAAATCCGACGTGCGCAAGTACGTGCGCTTCCATACCGTCGCACGCCACACCCGTTGGGATGAACACACGCAAGAATTCACGCTCACTGTGGAAGACCTGGCCACCGGCACCACCACGGAGCATGTTTTTGACAAGCTGATTGTCTCCACCGGCCACTTCTCCTTCCCCCATGCACCCGAGTTTGCCGGCATCAACACCTTCCCGGGTGAAGTGCTGCACGCCCATGATTTCCGCGGCGCTGAACGCTTTGCCGGCAAGCGCCTGCTCATGATTGGTGCCAGTTATTCCGCTGAGGACATTGGCATGCAGGCGCATAAAATGGGTGCGGAGTCGGTCACCTTCAGTTACCGCACCTCCCCCATGGGCTTTGACTGGCCCGACACCACTGTGGAACGCCCCCTGGTCAGCCGCTTTGACGGCAGTACCGCCCACTTCGTTGACGGCACACAAGGCGAATTTGACGCAGTGGTCCTGTGCACGGGGTACCAGCACAAGTACCCGTTCCTGCCCAGCGAGCTGAGCTTGAAGTCCAAAAATGTGCTGTATCCGGCCAACTTATACAAGGGTGTGGTGTGGCAGCAAAACACCAACTTGTTTTACTTGGGCGCCCAGGACCAGTACTACACCTTCAATATGTTTGATGCCCAGGCCTGGTTTGCCCGTGATGTCATAACGGGCAAAATAGAGCTGCCTTCCCTTGACGAGCGGGAAGCGAACATCACGTTGTGGCGCGATCGTCTGGCCGCGCTGGCCGATCACAATGCCGAGGCGGACTTCCAGTCGGAGTACCTGCGCGAACTCATTGCCGCCACCGACTACCCGCCCTTTGACCTCGATGCCGTCTCGGCGTTGTTCAAGGACTGGATGCATCACAAGGAAACCGATATTTTGGGCTACCGCGACATGGTTCACCGTTCAGTGGTCACGGGCACCCTCGCGGCGACGCACCACACGCGCTGGCTTAACGCCATGGATGACTCCTTGGAGCGCTACCTCGATGGCCCCTCCCAGGACGTTGACACCGAGGCCCTGGCCACCCTGGCGCAGGAGTTCAGCGCCCGGTAGGCGCTGCATTAAAGGCGCGTGCCGGGCGTCGTACTTGTAAAAGTACGACGCACGGCACGCGCCTTTGGTGGTTGACCCGCCTTAGACGCCGGCGTAGGAGTGCAGGCCGGAGAAGTACATGTTCACCACCGTGAAGTTGAAGACCACGCAGAGGTAGCCCACGATGGACAGCCAGGCGGCACGCGTGCCGGTCCAGCCCTTGGTGGCGCGGGCGTGGAGGTAGCCGGCGTACACCACCCAAATCACGAACGACCACACTTCCTTGGTGTCCCAGCCCCAGAAGCGGCCCCACGCCTTTTCAGCCCAAATGGCACCGAACATGACCGTCAAGGTCCAGCCCACAAATGCAATCCCGTTGATCCTGTAGGCCAGGTTTTCCAGGCTCAGGGCATTGGGGACCAGGCGCATGATGGGCGCCTTGTCAGGCTTGCCGGCGCCGATGGCTGCTTCGCGGCGTGACTGAATGAGTTGCAGCACCGACATGGCAAAGGTGATGGTGAACAGGGCCGAGGACAGCACGGCAATGGAGACGTGAATGACAATCCAGTAGCTTTGCAGCGCCGGGACCAGGTGGCCTACGGGCGTCCAAAAGGACACTGAGGCGGCAACCACCATGACCAGCACCAGGCTGGTGACGAACGTGCCCAAAAAGCGCAAATCGCGGCGCGTCAGCACCAGCAGGAACACGAGGGCAACCGTGAAGGAGCCGGTGGTGCAGAATTCATACATGTTGCCCCACGGCACGCGGCCTGCAGCCAGCCCACGGAACAGTACGGCGAAGCCTTGCACCACCACGGCGACCACCGTCAGTGCCACGGCTACCCGGGCAACCGTGCGCTTTTCCCTGGCGTAACGCATGGTGTCCCCGGCCGTGACGCCGTCGGAGGCTGCATGGGTTTTACTGCTGGGCCGCACGCCACGGTCCTGCGGCCCGGCGCCAAGGTGCTGCTGCGCTGCCACGGTGGCACGTGCCCCGGCACCTATGAGTGCGGAATCCGCTGACGCGGCGACTGCCCGGTTTTCAGTGTCGGCTACGCCCTTCTTGACGGCCTGGCTAAAGGTCACCAGGTCCCAGACATAGGCGCCCAGTGCTACGGCGTAGGCCAGCCCGGCAACAAGCATGAGTTGCTCGCTCAGCAGGGCAAAGCTTTCATTGATCTCTGGCATTACTGGTCCTTACTTGCAGCTGTGACATCCGCAGCGGAGTCATTGGAAGTTATTAGTTGTTCCCCATTTTGCCCCGTTGCCTGCAGGGGCACCAGCCATTTGGCCCGCAGGGCCTTGTCAATGGCAACGTACTCTCCTGCGAGACGGTGATCCTCACCGCGGGCCAGCAGGCCAAACTCCACCATGGTGCGGCCGTCAGGGTGATTGCCTGTCCGGATCCAAACTCTGCGCCGGTTCAGGAACAGCGAGGCGACCAGACCTGCCACTGCCAAGATGGTGAAGACTAAAACGTACATCTGGCCTGGATCATGGCGAATATCAAGGGCGGCAAAGCGCTTGATCCCATCAAAACTGATGCTGCCGTTGTCACCGGGCAGCGAATAACTTTGGCCGGGAACCAGGACAATGCCGCCGGAGTCCTTGTTGCGGGAGTTGATCTCCGTCATTTCGGAGGTGTCCAGCGTGTAGACGTTACGTGGTACCCCGCCATCCAAACCCAGGTCACCCGTGTAGGCGTTGAGGTTCAGCTGCGGATTGAAGGGATCAGGGTCGGAACCAAAGGCCACACCCTTTTCATCAATGAGCGCCGTGGGGAGGAAGAATCCCACAAAACCCAGCTGGTTGGGCTTGGCGTCGGGAACCTTAATGACCATCAGGGACGTGTACGCACCGTCAGTGGGGATGGTGATGACGGGACCTTGGAAAGCCACATTGCCGTCACCGTCCTTGATGGTCACGATGGGCGCGTAGCCATTGCCCACCAGGTACACATTGGTGCCGCCGACGGAGACGGGCTCATTGACCTTCAAGGTGCGGGTTTCCGTAGCTTCTCCACTGCCCTCCTTGAGGCTCAGGGTGGCGTTGAAGTCCAGGGGCTGACCGTAATGGGCCTGGGTGGAACGGTCGTACTTGACCACGAGCCGGTCCAGTTGGGCCGAGTAGGGGCTCAACCTGTCCTCGGCAAAAATGGCGCCGGGGGTGAAGGTGTCATATCCGGAAAGGGTATTGACGAATGTTTCGCCTTCCACTAAAACCCGCTGGCCGCTGTAACCAAACAATCCGCTAATGGCAATGGCCCCTAAAATGCCAATCATGGCGGTGTGGAACACCAGGTTCCCCACTTCCTTCAGGAAGCCAATTTCCGCACCGACGGAGGGCCGTCCGGTGTCCAGGTCACGCACGTCCACACGGTAGCGCCGGGACTTGAGGACTTCTGCAGCGTCCTGGATGGCTGTGTGGGCATCAATGCCGCTGCCGGCAGGAATTTCGACCGTGCCATACTCCGCCAGTTGGGAAAGCCTGCGGGGAGTGCGCGGCGGGGCGGAGCGCATTGCCTTCCAGTGGATCTTGGCACGCGGCAGGACGCACCCCACCAGAGAGGTGAACAACAGCAGGTAAATGGCAGCAAACCAGGGCGAAGAATAAACGTCAAAGAGCTTGAACCAATCCATGACGGGCCCCGAGGCGGGGTTGTCCTTCAAGTACTGCGTCACTTCCGCCGGGGCCGAGGGCCGCTGCGGGAACAATGAGCCGGGAACTGCGGCCACTGCCAAGAGCAGCAGCAACAACAGTGCCGTGCGCATGCTGGTGAGCTGCCGCCAAGCCCAGCGGAGCATGCCGGTGAAGCCAAGCTGCGGCAGGGTTACATCACTGCCGCGCGAGGCCCGGGCCGAACCGTCCTTGGCTGCCTGGTTTTTAGCTTCTTCCACCGCTGTCTCTTTCATTAAATTGGCAATCTCACATCATTGGCGAACCAGTATTGCAACTGGTTAATCCATGTTCCCCACAGTCCGGAGACCATGAGCAGGCCCAAGACAATGAGCATGCCGCCACCAAAATACTGCAGGCCGCGGCGGTGTTGGCGGAAGAACGCGAGGGCGCCGAGCCCTTTACGTGCCCCCAAGGCAATGAGCAAAAAGGGCAGGCCCAGTCCCAGGCAATACACAAAGGTCAAAAACGCACCCCTGATGGCATTGGAACCGCCGGAAAACGCCAGCAGCTGGACGGCACTAAAGGTGGGGCCAATGCATGGAGCCCAGCCCAGTCCAAAGGTTACGCCTAAAAGGGGGGCGCCCCACAGTCCAGCCGGCGGCTTTGCGTGAATTTTTGCTTCCCCTTGAAACCAGCCCCTGCCGCCCAGGAAGACAAAGCCCATCAACATCACCACCACACCCAGCACCTGAGTGACCCAGGCAGCATCCGGGCCCATGAGCCAGGCACCCAGTTGCCCAAATACAGCACCAATGAGCATAAAGACCACTGAAAAGCCCAGGACAAACAAGGCAATGCCTGCAAACATCCGGCCGCGGCGTTGTTCCTGCAGATCCGCGCCACTGAGCCCAGTGACGTAACCCAAGTAGCCAGGGACCAGGGGCAGCACGCAGGGGGACAAGAAGGAGACCAGCCCGGCCAGCAACGCGACGGGCATGGCCAACAACATGGAGCCGCTGAGAACAGTCTCCGCAAAGGGATTATTCATGGTGGTGGGGCGCCGCTCACGCTTCCGCGAGCGCGGACGTCAGCAAAGCCTTGAGCGTGCCCTTTTCCGCAACACCTAGAATGCGTGCAGACACGCGGCCCTGCTTGTCCAGCACCAGGGTGGTGGGCACCGCCGACGGGGGCACGAACTTTGTCATGGCCAACAATACGCCGCCGTCCTTATCGGCAATGCTTGGATAATCCAGGCCAAAGTTGCGTTCAAAGGCCTCCGCCGTGGCCCTTTCATCACGGACGTTGACGCCGAAGAATTCCACGCCCTGGGGTTGGAGTTCGGCGTGGAGCGCTTGCAGGTCTGGGGCCTCCAAGCGGCAGGGGGCGCAGGCGGCGTACCAGAAGTTCAGCACCGTCACTTGTCCGGCAAAGTTGGCGGAATCCACGCTTTCACCATTGAACAAGGTGGCGGTGAACTCCACGGGAGCGGTTCTATCCGTGGCACTGTATTCAGTGACTGAGCCGTCGCCGGCAATATAGTTTTTGTTATCACCGGCGTTGGCCTGCTGGGCAAGTGGGTCATCGCTGGTGCAGGCAGCCAGGGCCAGGGCCAATACGGCGCCGCCAGCGGCAAAGAGCGATCTGCGGCTCATCGAAAAATTCAAAGCGCCAGTCTTTCATTTCACAGGTGAAGCCATCGCGTATACGCAGACATGGCATGATTTTCTACAGTATGTCGAATAGCTGATTGTCAGCTGGGTGTCAGCACATTCAGGCACCGGGTGTGGTGGCTGCGCCGGGCAGGAGCACAGCTGCCGGCTCACTATATTCAACACCCACAATGTCATCGCCATTAAAGGTCAGGGACGTCAGTGAGGCAAGGGTGCATTCGCGGTTGCGGGGATCGTGCCACAGCCGCTTGCCCTCGGCGCTGCGCCGGGTGGACCAAATGGGGAGCTGATGACTGACCAGGACGGCTTGGGCTCCTTCGCCCCCCAATTCAAAGGCACGACGGCGGGCATCCCGTGCCGCCTCAAGCATGCGTTGCGCTTGGGCTGCGTAAGGTTCACCCCAGGAGGGGCGCAGGGGATTACTGAAGTACCGCCAGTGCTGGAGCTTGCGCAGTTCAGCCTTATTGACCTTCATCCCCTCGAAGTGGTTCTCCGCTTCAATAATGCGCGGATCCGTGACGATTTCCAGACCCAGCACCTGCGCCAGGGGCTGGGCCGTCTCCTGAGCCCGGGTCAGGGGTGAGGCCACCAGGTATACGGGTGCGACGTCGTCGCGCTTTTGCAAGGCCTGAAAATGCTCGGCCACCATCACCGCCATGGCCCTGCCACGCTCGGAAAGGTGAAATTCGGGGAGCCGGCCGTAGAGGACGCCTTCGGGATTGAAAACTTCGCCGTGACGCAGCAGGTGAACAGTTACAGGGGACATGTGCATTAGTTTCTCAAAGTTGCACAGCAAGGGGTTAATCCGTCCGCTTCAAAGTTTTTTTGCACACTGGGAATATTAGATGCAAACGCATGCTTATGTCAGGTGAAGGATCACCTCATGGCGGTCCTGCCATCGTGTAAAACACAATTTCAAGGAGCTCACCATGACAGTTACCACCATTGCATCCGCCGGACTCACCCAGGGCACCTGGAACCTCGACGCCTCACACAGCACCGTGGGTTTCATTGTCCGCCACGCAGGCATCTCCAAGGTCCGTGGGCAGTTCACTGAAATTGCCGGCGAGTTGACCCTCGGTGAGACCCTGGCTGATTCCGCAGTCACAGCCACCATTGCAGCTGCCAGCTTCAGCTCCGGCGACGCCGGCCGCGACGCCCACGTCAAGGGCGCCGACTTCTTCGACGTGGAAACCTTCCCCACACTGACCTTCACCTCCTCCGCCATTTCCGGCGACAGCGAAGACTTTGAATTAACGGGCGAACTCACCATTCACGGCGTCACCAAAACCGTGACATTCAAGGGCGAATTCAATGGCGTAGCCGTTGACCCCTTCGGCGCCACCCGTGCAGGCTTTGAAGCCAAGACGGTCATCAGCCGCAAGGAATTTGGCCTGACCTGGAACGCGGTGCTGGAAGCTGGCGGCGTCATGGTCTCTGACAAGGTCACCATTACCCTCGATGCTGCCTTTGTCCAGGGCGCGTAATTTATAAAGCACTTTTCAAGGTTGCAAACATGCCGATTCGCACGCTGGTGCGGGTCGGCATATTTGCGCTTCAGGTACTTTTGCGCGGCACGGGCTGGCCGGTAGTCAGGGCTGGCCGGTAGTGGGCGCGCGGGAGGTCGCGTAGGGTTTAAGGAAACTCGGTGCGGCTCTTTTCAGGGCCCGTTCTGGAACCAGCGGCTGCCCGTGTGCCTGGTGAGCCCAATAAAAGTGAGAGTGAAACCTTCATGACTACCCCCGGTGAAGAATCCACAGAGCGCCCCCCTGCCGCGCCGGGCAACTACGGCGAAATTTCCCCCGGCGTCCCCCGCTACGGTCAGTACGCTCCTGCCGGTTGGGAACCGCCGCAGGAAGTCAAGGACGCTCAGAAGGCAAGCCTGTCAAACATGTCACCTGCGAGCGCGTACCCCGGCTTTGGCGGCGCCACCCCCAACGCCTCGGCAGCGCCCCTGGGGGCCCCGGCCAAGGTCCTGGTGGCTGCACGCCTGATCATGCTGGCCGGAGTCATTCAAGCAATGTCAGTGGTTGCCTTGCTCGCAGTACTGGTTGTACCCACTCTGAAGGCATCTGTCCTGGAAGTGCTGCAGAGCAGCATGGCCGGCACCCCCGCTGTGGCCGAGGCCTACTCGGACCCGGCACTGGTCAATGCAGCACTCTTTATTGCCCTGGTCATTAGCCTGGCCATGGCCGTAACGTACTTTTGGCTGGCCAGGGCCATCCGCCGCGGTGCGACGTGGGCACGCACCACGGCGCTGATACTGGGCATCATGTCCTTTGCCTTTTTAGTGCAGCCCAATCTTTTGGCCATCGCGCAAATCGTGCTGGGGCTCGTGGGCGTGTTTTTGTTGTACCGCTCCCCCGCCAAGGAGTTTTTCATGGAGCAAAAATCCCGCCGCAGCGCACTCAAGCGCTAAGACCGGCCACGCTCGCCCCAGCACCGCAATCAGGCGCTGGGGCGATCCTGTGCCAGCTCAGGTTCCTGCAGCCGCTGGGCGTGGTAGGCGAGGATCTGCAGTTCCGTGGCCATGTCCACCTTGCGCAGGTTCACGTGCTCCGGGACACTCAAAGCCACGGGAGCGAAACTTAAAATACTGTAGACTCCGGCGGCCACCACCCTGTCACAAATAGACTGCGCAACGGCTGCAGGCAACGCCAAGACCACCATGTTGGTTCGGGTGGACGTCAAAACAGATTCCAAATTTGCCACATCACTGACCCGCAGCCAGCCAATTTCACTGCCTATCACCAGTTGATCGGCGTCCAATATGGCGGCAATGTGAAAACCACGGGACTCAAATCCCCCATAACGGGCCAGGGCACGGCCCAGGTTGCCGGCCCCCACAATGGCAACGCGCCATTCCTGGGTCAACCCCAGGGCCTGGACAATGCGGCGGCTCAAATTTGCCACGTCATATCCCACACCCCGGGTGCCGAAAGAGCCCAGATGCGACAGATCCTTGCGAACATTGGCGGATCCGACGCCGGCTGACTCGGCCAACGCCTCTGAGGAGACGCTTTCCGCCCCTTCCGCAAGCAAGGCGTTGAGGGTGCGCAAGTACAACGTCAACCGTGAAACAGTGGCGGGCGGGAGCTGGGGGCTTGGTTGGGCCGTACGGTCCTGCGACATCTGCATGGACATTAAAACCACTCTCCACCTTCTCAAGCCACGGCTGGGCGCGATGACTGGACGAGCACCTCGCAAAAATCCTCGCCAAGGTCTGTCTCCACTCTAAGACGTGGCTGGTTCAGCACCAAAAGCACTGCCTGCCCCAGAGCTTGATCATCTCGTGCCATTATTGGGACAGCTTGACGCTACTGTGCCTTCTGCGCGCGGCTGAGGATGCCGTGGAGCCGTTCAGGGTCGATGTGCCAAAAGTCCCGCGGCACGCCGTCGACCATTACCACTGGAATCTCTTCCCCATAGCGGGCCGTTAGGGCGGCATTTTGGGAAATGTCCACCTCCTGCCACGGCAGACCCAATTGGGCGGCCACGCGGTCCACTACCTGACGCGCGTCCGCACAGAGGTGGCAACCGGCCCTTGTCAGCAGCTCAACAATGGGTAGGGGGGCCGCAACAGGATTATCCATACCACTAAGGTACGCGAATGAAAGTTTCGCCACAGTTCACCCGCGCCGCCGGGGGCAGTGGGGCAGACAGGTGCAGGATTGATTACACTCATTTTATGCCCGACGCGATTGATGACAGAGCCGAGGCCCCCTCGACTACTGTGCAGCACCAGCTCGAGGCGGCTTTCTTCGACGTGGACAACACCATGATGGAGGGCGCGAGCCTGTTCCACGTGGCCCGCAAAATGTATCAAAAACGGGCTTTTACACTCCATGCCGCTGCCGGTTTTGCTTGGAAACAGGCGAAGTTCATCATGCGGGGGGAGAACATGAGTGATGTTCATTCCATTCAAGATTCCGCCCAAAAACTAGCTGCCGGAATCAGCGCCGATTTCATCCGCCAAATTGGTGGCGAAGTGTATGACGAGATGATCGTTTCAAAAATTTGGCCTGGCACCAAAGCTTTAGCTGATGAGCACCTCAATTCCGGGCGCCAGGTCTGGCTGGTGACTGCCACACCCGTGGAAGTGGCAGGTGTCATGGCTGAGCGCCTGAACCTCACCGGCGCACTGGGCACCGTGGCAGAAATTGTGGATGGTCATTACACGGGACGTCTGGTCGGGGAGATATTGCACGGGGCCGCCAAGGGCCGCGCCGTGGAGGAGCTGGCAATTGCACAGGGACTGGATTTGTCGCGGTGCTGGGCCTATAGCGACTCCTTTAATGACATTCCCCTGCTCATGGCAGTGGGTCACCCCGTGGCCATCAACCCTGATGGACAGCTGCGGCGGCATGCCAGGGACAATAACTGGCCCGTTTATGACTTCCGCTCGGGCCGCCGCGCGGCCACGTGGGGTTTGCGGGCAGCGACCGGCGTTGGCGTGATTTACGGCCTCTGGCGGGGCGTTGCCCTGATGCGCAAGCGTTAAGCGGGCCCTGCCGCAAGGGACCGGGCTTAAGGGGCCCGGCACACAAAAAACACCCGCCCACCCCAGGGGTGAACGAGTGTTTTGCGCGAAGTAAGAAGTTCTACTTCTTATTACGACGCTGGTGGCGTGTCTTGCGAAGCTGCTTACGGTGCTTCTTCTTGGACATCCTCTTGCGGCGCTTCTTGACTACTGAACCCATGAAAGTTCCTCACAAACTGCATAGAACAGCCTCAAAGAGGCCGTAAACGATTAGGTCGACCGATCGCAGGAATCGGTCAAAGCCGAAAATGGATCTTTCTTAGGGTACCGCCTTTACCCTGCATGCACCGAACTGGGCGGCCCCTGCGCTTCTGTGCGCTACGCCACGGCGCTGCGACCGGTGCTGCGACGGGCGCGCGACGCTTGGGCAAGTTTGCCGAGGACATCAACCGTCACGTCCCAGTCCATGCAGGCATCCGTCACGCTTTGGCCGTAGACCAAACGGGCGGTACCGGCGGCAACGTCTTCCACGTTCAGGCTTTGCGCCCCGCCCACCAGGAAGCTCTCCAGCATGATTCCGGCAATGGTGTGCGCAGCATTATCGCCAGCTTCCAATTGAGCGGCAATTTCCAGGGCAACTTCGGCTTGGCGGTGGTGGCTCTTGCCGGAGTTGGCGTGGCTGGCGTCCACCATCAGGCGCGGGTTGACCCCGGCGGCGTCCGCTTTTGCAGTGGCAGCGGCCACGTGCGCGGCCTGGTAGTTGGGGCCATTGCGTCCGCCGCGCAGGATCACGTGCACATCGCGGTTGCCGGCGGTACGCACCAGTGCCGCACGGCCCCGACCATCAATGCCAAGGAAGGACTGCGGGGCGCGGGCAGCATTGCAGGCGTCCAAAGCCACCTGCAAGTCACCGTCGGTGCCGTTTTTAAAGCCCACGGGCATGGAAAGCCCCGAGGAAAGCTGACGATGGATCTGGCTCTCGGCGGTCCTGGCCCCAATGGCACCCCACGAGATGAGATCGGACGTGTACTGCGGGCTGATGGGCTCCAGGAACTCGGTGCCGGTGGGCAGTCCCAACCGGGCCACATCGCGCAGGAACCCCCGGGCCAACTCCAATCCAGTGCCGACGTCGTGACTGCCGTCCAGCGCGGGGTCATTAATAAGACCTTTCCAGCCCACGGTGGTGCGGGGTTTTTCAAAGTACGCCCGCATCACAATGAGCAGATCCTCCGCATGTTCCTGGGCCACCGCAGCTAAACGGCGCGCGTAGTCCAAACCTGCCTCGGTGTCATGAATGGAGCACGGACCCACCACCACCAAAAGCCTGTTATCCAGGCCATCCATAATGGCTCGGACCTCTTCACGGCCACGTTCGACGACGGCCATCACCTGCGCGTCCAGCGGAACCTGCTGCGCCAATTGGGTGGGCGAGGGAAGTTCGGTGAAGTCGTTGACGCGGACATTGGCCGTGCTGGTTGCCGGTGTTCCGGCAGACTGGGCTGATGCTGTGATGGTCATGAAAGAAGGTCCTCAAGTGGGCTGGCAGCGAGCCCCTTGTCAGATGCCCGCCGGAAAATGGCGAAGGACAGAGAAAAGTTTTCTCTGTCCTGTTGGCTCTGAAGGAAGTTGGATGCGTGTCAGTTAGACGCGGGCCCCTCCAGAGCCAACGAAAAATACGCATACCAACGGTTTGTCATGTCCACACCATAGACAGGAAATCAGCCAGCCAGCAAATCAGCCACGTAATGAAGCTGTTTGACCCGGTGATGTTCCTGCCCGCCCTCGTGGTTGTTGAAGCGGTAAAACACGATGTCCTTGGCCGGCAGTTTTGGGCCGGCCGTGCCGTAGGCGTTAAAGGAGCCGTACACGGTTGAGGGTGGACAAATATCGTCCTGCCCGGCGGCGGAGTACAGCGCCGGTGCGGTGCAGCGGCGGGCCAGGTGGACGCCGTCGTAATAGTTGAGCACCTCAAGGACGGGTTCGTAGCCGTGGCGGTGGCGTTTGAGGAAGTCGGCAATTTCCGGGTAGGGGCCACGTGCAGCAAGGTCGATGGAGCGGGGAAAGTCCTGCAGGAACGGGACGTCGGGCATGACGGCAATGACGCCGTCGAGCCTTCCTGCGGCGAGCCCCGCAGCAGCGATGGTCAGTCCGCCGCCCTGGCTGATGCCGGTGAGGATGACCTTGGAGGCTTCAATTTCGGGGTGCTGCTGCGCGGCCTCGATGGCGCGAAAGGCGTCCATATAGGCGCGCCGGTAGTAGTAACATTCGCGGCTGGCAATGCCTCGTGTCATGAGACCGGGGTAACTTACATCGCCGCTGGAAGCGTGGGGGTCGGGGGTGTCGCCGAGGAGTCCGCCGTAGCCTTGACCGCGGGTGTCCATGATGAAATGGGCATAGCCTGCCTGCGCCCACACAGTGTCCTGCTGCACCAGGCCGCGGCCCCCGGAATAGCCAATGTACTGCACCACCACGGGCAGCTTTTTGCCGGCTGCACGGTGGGCGGGCAAATGCAGCCAACCCTTGATGGTGGCCCCGCCGTAACCCTTGAAGGAGACATCGAAGCTGTCGATGACCGGCAGCAGATTTTCAACCGGCGTGAAGCTGGCATCCAACGGAAATTCGCGGGTTTCAGCTACGGTGGCGTCCCAGAAGGCAGCCAGGTCCGCTGGTTCCGTAAGGGCGGCGGAATATTTCTGGAGCTCTGCAAGGGGTACATCAAATTGGGGCACGGTGCGGATTCCATTTCATGTGGCGTCCGGCATGGGTTCCGAACAGACTCACTGGACATCTTATGTCCTGGGCAATACCGTCCCACCCGGGTCGCCCCACAGCGGGTCGTCCACGCGGGCGCCACGCGGACATAAAAAACTCCCCGAGGGCGTGGGCCTGGATTATTCAATCCACCCTGGGGAGTTTTTCAGCAAAAGGCTACCTAATGCCGGTGGTTGCGATGCCCTTATTAAGGAAGCGCTGGCCAAAGTCATCGGCAGCGAAATAGGGGCGGACCCACGCCACGGACTACCGCAGCGGGTTGAAGTGGCGCATCGTGGCCGGCGGGGTGTTGCCCGTGATTCCGGCGGCCACCATCTTGCCTGTCAGCGGACCCAGGGCAATTCCCCACATGCCGTGGCCGCCTGCCACGTGCACACGGGGTGACTGGGTGACGCCGACCAGGGGGAAGCCGTCGGTGGTGCAGGGCCGCGCGCCCACCCATTCCTCGGCCCGGTCCTCCCAGTCGATGCCCGTGAACATGGGCGAGGCGGCGTTCACGATCGCTTGGATGCGCCGCGGGTCCAGGGTCGCATCGACATTGCGGAACTCCATCATTCCCGCCACCCGGAACCTGTCACCCAGTGGCGTGCAGGCCACCCGCTGCGCCGGGAAGTAAATGGGATGAGTTGGCATGGCCTCGGGGACCACGGTGAAACTGTAGCCCCGCCCGGCCTGGACCACGCGCTTGACGCCGAATTTGCGGGCCAGGGCTCCCAGCCATGCGCCCGTGGCAAGCACGACGGCGTCGGCCTGGAGCAGGCGCCCTTCCGAGCCAATGATGTCCACACCGCTGCCGGTGTCGCGGACGTCAACCACATTGAAGGTGTTGACGAGTGTGGCGCCGCGGGCAACCACGGTTTCAGCCAGCGAGTCCATGAATGCCGGCGGGTTGATGAAGCGTTGTTTGCGTATGGCAATCCCGCCGACCACACCCGTGCCCAGTGTTGGTTCCAGATCACGGATCTCCGCTGCGCTGAGGAGGTTAAAGTCCACTTCGCCGCCGGTTTCCCGAATGACATGGAACTCCTTGACCAGTGCGTCTCGGTCCTTCAGGGAGGCAAAGCCGGTAAGAAAGGGTTCAGCGGGGTGGGTTGCTTCGGTGACGGCCGGCGTACCTGCGGCCAGCTCCTCAAAGGCATCAATTCCCGTGCGGCCAAGCTCGGCGAAGATCGTCATTGCCGCACGCCATTTCCCGGGCGTGCAGTTGCGGGCAAAGCCCAGCAGGAATTTCAGCAGTGCCGGGTCCGTGGACAACGGCACGTACAGCGGGGAGGCCGAATTAAACATGGCCTTGAGCCCATAGGTCAGCACCGACGGTTCACTCAATGGCAACGTCAGGGCCGGCGTCAACCAACCCGCGTTGCCCCAGGATGCTCCCGAAGCGACATCGCCACGGTCAACCACCGTCACCTTGATGCCGTGCTCCTGCAGGTACCAGGCGGTGGACAAGCCAATAATTCCCGCCCCAACAACAACCACATGCTCAGGCGCCTTTGCACTGATCACGATTCACACTCCTTGCGTGTTGGCCAGCCGCTTTTCGCACCGGCTCCTGTCCCAGCGTATCCATGTTGTCGACGGGCGTGAAAAGTGATCCGTGTCATTCCTTCGGGGCGAGACTCAACGGCCTCCCTGAGCTCTTCGCAAACACGACGTCAGCAAGGGGGCCGCTGCCACCCCCGCGGTAGCGATAGGCGCCAAGGGCAACCGCGATCGCGGCCAGTCCAGTGGACATCAGCAAGTTTCATTCCTGGTTTAGCGGTAGAACCTGGCAGTGCCTACCGCCCACGGAGATTCTGAATACCGACCTGCCCGGCGGGCAACTGGAAAATTGCGTTCAATGGCAGGCGCTGCGGATCGGTGGTTTATACATTCACACCGGACAGAGCGCACCATCCGCCTGACCCCTGTGTACCACCCCCGTCCGTCCCGGTGACTGAACGGCCGCTCCATCACTGCGTCCGGGCAGATAGCGCATGACGTTGAAAGCCATGGAAGGATCCCCTCATGGCTTTTGGGCACGTCCACGAGCGCGCAGTCAACGGCACGCCGAAATCATCGCCGACCTGGTGTTGGGCATTGACAGTTTCTTGTGGCGCTGCGCAGTTGGGACGCCGGTCTGCTTTGTAAGCCGCTCATCTGTAAAAGTCAATGCTGTAAAAGTCAAAACAAACAGGCCAGAGTCATCTAAAACGTCCGCCCAGATTTTTCTCGAACCACACCAAAACTGCCGCATCAGCCATTTTTTGCCCGCTGCCGCCTGCCCGATTAGCAGCGGCTGCTTGCACACCCGAGCTGACATCTGCGGCCATCACAAGACAGCGGAAAATCAGCAAAAACCTGACTTTCCGCTGCCTTGCAGCACCACTGGATTTTCGGGAAGCTAAATCAAACCCTGCGCCAGCATGGCATCGGCAACCTTGACGAAGCCGGCAATATTGGCCCCCACCACATAGTTGCCGGGCGAGCCGTAGGTGTCTGCCGTTTCGGCGCAGCTCTCATGGATGCCCTCCATAATTTGCTGCAAGCGCTGTTCCGTGTGCTCAAATGACCATGCGTCCCGGCTGGCGTTTTGCTGCATTTCCAGGGCCGAGGTTGCCACCCCTCCGGCATTGGCTGCCTTACCGGGAGCAAATAACACGCCAGCTTCCTGGAACACGGCAATGGCGCCACTGGTGGAGGGCATGTTGGCGCCCTCAGCAACGGTCGTCAAGCCGTTCTTCACCATACGGGTTGCCGCTGCCGTATTGATCTCGTTCTGGGTTGCACAGGGCAGCGCCACGCTGGCATTGACATCCCAGACGGAACCACCCTCGACGTAACTCACGGATGCGCCGCGGCGAACCGCGTATTCCTTCAAGCGGCCGCGTTCCTTTTCCTTGATCTGGCGCAACAGGGAAACGTCAATGCCGTTTTCATCCACAATGTAGCCCGAGGAATCCGAGCACGCCACAACCTTGGCACCGAGCTGCTGCGCCTTGGCAATGGCGAAGGTGGCGACGTTTCCGGAACCGGACACAACGACGCGCTGGCCATCCAGGGACGTGCCACGGGTCTTGAGCATTTCCTGGGTGAACATTACGGTGCCAAAGCCCGTGGCTTCCGGGCGGACCAGGGATCCTCCCCAGCCAATACCCTTGCCCGTCAATACACCTGACTCATAGCGGTTGGTGATGCGCTTGTACTGACCGAACAAGTAACCAATTTCCCGCCCACCCACACCAATATCACCTGCAGGGACATCCGTGTATTCACCGATGTGGCGGTAAAGCTCCGTCATGAACGACTGGCAAAAGCGCATGACTTCAGCATTGGATTTGCCGCGGGGATCAAAGTCCGAGCCGCCCTTGCCGCCGCCAATGGGCATGCCTGTGAGGGCGTTCTTGAAAATCTGCTCGAAGCCCAAAAACTTCACAATGCCCAAGTACACCGAGGGGTGAAAACGCAGCCCTCCCTTGTAGGGGCCCAGCGCGGAGTTGAACTCCACACGGAAGCCGCGGTTAATTTGCACACGGCCGGAATCATCCATCCACGGCACCCGGAAAATGATTTGACGCTCAGGCTCACAGAGGCGCTGGAGTACTGCCGCGTCAACAAACTCCGGGTGTTTGTCCAGGACGGGGCCCAGACTTTCAAATACTTCCAACACTGCTTGGTGAAATTCTTTTTCGCCGGGGTTGCGGGCTAAAACCTGCTCCCGGACGGCTTCGAGCCTGGTGTCCATGAGTCTCCTGAAAAAGGTGGGGCGCCGAGTCCTGGCGCGAAATGTTCTCACCTGCAATCATCCGGATCCCGGAGCAGAGAAAGCAATTCTTCTCACAAATCGAAATCCCATGCATGATCATGCATAAAATTTATGGTTAGCGTCCCAATTGCCCAGACCTAGTCTTTTTTCCGCCGAAGTTTTGGAAGCGTGGGCAGGTTCGCCAGAAGATCTGCTGCCCTGTTGGCCGCCCGCCCTACACTGCGACTAATTTGGCCCTGCACACTGGCGTCGCCTCCGCCCAGCGGAACCATCGTTTGCCTGGGCACAACCGAACCCACGACGACTTGCTCCGAAGCGGCGGTGACTGCCTCCGGAAGGGCAGGGGCCGCCACGTCTACGGGCACTGATCCGTCTACAGGCTGATCCTGAACCACTGGTGTAGGGCTTGGCAGCGCGGCGGGAGTTTCCACCGACTCTGCCGCGGTGGAAGCAGTGCCTGCGCCGAGAGACTCGAGCCAGGCGGAAATCAGTCCCAGCGGTTCAGCGTTAATGCCGTAAAAACGCTTCTGGCCCTGGGCGCGCATGGTGACTACTCCGGCCTCACGCAACACCCGCAAGTGCTTGGAAACCGTGGGCTGTGAAACGCCCAGTTCATCCACCAGCTGGCCCACTGCCTTATTTTCCTGCGCAAGAGCTTCGAGGATGTCCCGTCGGGTGCTTTCGGCAATTACCGCAAAGACTTTTTCTGCAACCATTCCACTACCCTAACGACATATGCCTGTTACGGCATCTTGACCCACCGAGAGCGGGATTACATATCTTGGAATGGAGGTAGATAATTCACATCAAGGAGTGTGTCGCCTGTTGAGTGATTTCAAGACCGTCCATCTTCTAAGCGCTGGGCAAAGAGGTGGGTTCGTGATTTGGGATGGCAGTGCCAGCATTAACGCCTCACACGGATTGGCTCGATTTAAACCTGGAGCGAGCACGGATGATGCCGGAGTACTCCCAACCCCGTTCTAAGGCAGGTGGCAGCAGCAACTCGGCCGGTGGTTAGCCACCCTGGCATGGCGCCGTGGCAACTCGGCCGGTAGTTAGCCACCAAACAGGCCGTGTAAGTACCGGACTTGCAGCTAAGTACCGGCCTTGCGCCAAAGTGACGGCCTTGCGGCACACATGAAATCGCTAGCCTTCAAAGTCATGGGATTGACTCCATTTGCCCGCTTGACCGCGACCTGGCTGCTGGTGGCGACGAAAACCTTCATTGGCAGCGTCATCCATGGCACCTTGTTTTTGTCGTTGCAGCCCAGACCTTCCCATACCGCCTAACCGCCCCGAACAGGCCCAAACACGCCACCTGGGACATCGTGGCCGGCCCCGATGACTTGGAGTTAATCGAACCAGGGATCGAGCCCGTAAAGCGGGAACACGGCCTTTCGTGTAGCCATGACCGTGCGATCCAAGGCATCGGAAGGGTTGTAGCCCACTTCCCATGAGCGCCACCACGTGTCGGCGTCCTCGCCCATTAACAGTGGTGCAACCTGGCCATATTTTTGTGCCACATAGCGACGCCAAGGATCCGGCACGGGAGTACGCAAAGGTACAGGCCGGCCTGCAACAATGGCCATTAAGTGGCTCCATGCCCGCGGCACCACGCTGACAATGTTGTATCCGCCACCGCCGGTGGCAATCCAACGCCCCTCACAGACCCTGTCTGCGAGCGCGGCGATGCTGAGGGCAGCTTCGCGTTGCCCGTCCACGGAAGTGTTCAAGTGGGAAAGGTCGTCGCCATGATGGGAGTCACAGCCGTGCTGGCTCACTATGACCTCGGGGGCAAAGGCTTCAACCAGTTGCGGCACGACGGCGTGAAAGGCACGGAGCCAACCGGCATCTGAAGTGCCAGCTGGCAGGGCGACGTTGACGGCTGAGCCTTGGGCGTCCGGTCCGCCCAGATCATTGGCGAATCCCGTGCCGGGAAAAAGGCTCATGCCCGTTTCATGCACGGAGATGGTAAGCACCCGCGGGTCATTCCAAAAAATACTCTCAGTGCCGTCGCCGTGGTGGGCGTCAATATCTATGTAGGCCACTTTGGCCACGCCTTCAGCCAGCAGTTTGGTGATCGCTAAAGCAGCGTCGTTGTAAATGCAAAAACCTGCCGCCTTCCCCGCAAAGGCATGGTGCATGCCGCCGCCAAAATTCACGGCCCGCGGGACGGCGCCGCTGATAAGCGCGTCGGCTGCCCGCAAGGATCCCCCAGCTATCCGGGCGCTGGCCTGGTGCATGCCGGCAAAGGCCGGGTTGTCGTCGGTGCCCAGTCCACGCTGTGGATCGCTGTGGCTTGGATCCTCTCCGGCGTGATGCACGGCAGCTATATAGTCGCGGTCATGGACCGTGGCCAACTCGTCATCGGAAGCTATGTATGCCTCCACCACATTGACTTGCGGCAGCTGAAAAATTCCCAACTCGTGAGCCAGCTTGGCCGTTAGGTCCAGGCGCTTTGGAGACATAGGGTGATTGGGGCCAAAATTGTACGCAGACATGGCTGCATCGCAGACTATGCTGGTCGGGACGGCCACTGGCCCGGAGCTGGCAAAGGATGACATCCATCACAGGTTACCGAAGTCCTGCCACGATTGCCGTATTTGCGGCAAATGGCACTTATATGCAGGAGGGGCAGGACAGCATTGACTTCCCATGCAACCCCTCCGGCAAAATTTTCGCAGTGGCCGCTGAAACTTGTTGTGGGAACACGCGACTTTGTTGATCGCGTTGCCAACAGCTCACCTGCCCGGTTGGCACTGATAGTTTTTTTCCTCGTTATTTTGGCGTTTAGTTTGACGCTGAGTTTGCCCATTGCTGCCAGGGATGGGCAGCCCACGGCCTTTCATGATGCTTTGTTCACGGCTATTTCCGCCGTTTGTGTCACGGGCCTGACCACCGTGTCCACGGCGCTGCACTGGTCGTTCTTTGGGCAATTGGTGATCCTCATTGGCATTTTTGTGGGTGGTCTGGGCATCCTGACCTTGGCGTCGCTGATGTCCCTGATGGTCAGCAAGCGTCTGGGCGTGCGCGGCAAGCTCATTGCGCAGGAGGCCATGAACGCCGGCCGGCTGGGCGAAGTGGGTACGCTGCTGCGCATTGTCATCAGCACCTCCGTGGCCATTGAGCTGATTTTGGCCCTGGCTTTGGCCCCCCGCTTCCTAATTCTGGGCGAATCCTTCCCCCAAGCCATGTGGCATGCCGCCTTTTACTCCATTTCCGCGTTTAATAATGCCGGTTTCACACCCCACTCCGACGGCGTGGTCCCATACGAGAATGATCTGTGGATCCTGGTGCCGCTCATGGTGGGTGGCTTCATTGGCAGCCTGGGCTTCCCCGTGCTCATGGTTTTGTTGGCCACGGGCTTCCGCTTCAAAAAGTGGACCCTGCATGCCAAGCTCACGGTCCAGGTGTCGGTGTTGCTGTTGGTGACAGGCTCCGTACTGTGGGGGGCCATGGAGTGGTCCAATGCGGACACCATTGGAAACATGAACGTGGGGGATAAAATTACCCACGCCATTTTTGCCTCGGTCATGACCCGCTCCCTGGGCTTCAATTTAGTGGATATGAACGCCATGAATTCCTCCACCATGTTGCTCACCGATGCCTTGATGTTTGTGGGCGGCGGTTCTGCCTCCACTGCAGGAGGCATTAAGGTCACCACCTTGGCTGTCATGTTTTTAGCCATTGCGGCCGAGGCGCGCGGGGACAGCGACGTTAAAATTTACGGCCGCACCATCCCGCAGGACATTATGCGCGTGGCCATCTCCGTCATCATGATGGGCGCCACCTTTGTCATGCTCGCCTGCGGACTGCTGCTGGCCATTTCAGGTCAAAGCCTGGACCGGGTGCTTTTTGAGACCATTTCCGCTTTTGCCACGGTGGGCCTCAGCACGGGGCTCAGTGGCGAGCTCCCGCCGTCGGGCAAGTATATTTTGTGCGCCATGATGTTCTTTGGCCGCGTTGGCTCGATCACGCTGGCAGCCGCCCTGGCCCTGCGGCAACGCAGGCAGCTGTATCACTACCCGGAAGAGAGGCCCATCATTGGCTGACAAACTAGACCCCAGCAACCGTCCGCCCCACAACGCACCCGTATTGGTCATTGGTCTTGGACGCTTTGGCGCTTCCACTGCCCATCAGCTGGTTAAGCAGGGCCGTGAAGTGCTGGCCATTGAGCGCGATCCCGCCCTGGTGCAAAAGTGGGCGGGCGTGCTTACCCACGTGGTGCAGGCCGATGCCACCAACATTGATGCCCTCCGGCAGCTGGGCGCGCAGGACTTCAGCTCCGCAGTGGTGGGGGTGGGGACGTCCATTGAATCCAGTGTGCTGATCACCGTGAACCTGGTGGATTTGGGGATCGCGCACCTGTGGGTGAAGGCCATTACGCAGTCGCACGGCAAAATTCTGACCCGCATTGGCGCCAACCACGTGATTTACCCCGAAGCCGACGCCGGTGTCCGCGCCGCGCACCTGGTGGGCGGGCGGATGCTGGATTTCATTGAATTTGACGACGATTTTGCGATTGTGAAAATGTACCCGCCCAAGGAAACACAGGGCTTTACCTTGGAGGAATCCAAGGTCCGCTCCAAGTACGGCGTGACGGTGGTGGGAGTGAAGTCCCCTGGCGAAGACTTCACCTACGCCCAGCCCACCACCCGCGTCTCCAGCCGTGACATGCTCATTGTCTCGGGCTATGTGGACCTGCTGGAACGCTTCGCTTCGCGGCCCTGATACTCACGTTTTTACGCCGGGCTGCGTCTACACGGCAGGAGGTGTTTTTCATATGGTGCAACACTTGGTTTTTGATTCGCCGCTCGGCCTGTTGACGGCCGTGGAGAACGACGCCGGCTTGGCGGCCGTGTACATGGCAGAACACAAGCGCCGCCCGGCCTGGGAAACGCTGGGTGCCCGGGTGACGGCGTCGGACTCCCCCACATTGACCGCCACCGTGGAGCAGTTGGGCGAGTATTTCAGTGGGCAGCGCCGGGATTTTTCCCTGCCATTGGCGCCTGTTGGCAGCGTTTTCGCCCACCGCGTCTGGGGTGCGCTGCGGGAGATTCCGTATGGGGAGCTCCGCAGCTACGGACAGCTCGCTGCCATGCTGGGAGATCCGTCCATGGCGCAGGCTGTGGGTTCGGCCAATGGGCGGAACCCCCTGAGCATCATTGTGCCCTGCCATCGGGTGGTGGGATCCACCGGCTCACTGGTGGGTTATGCAGGCGGCCTGCCGCGCAAGCAATTTTTGCTCGAGCTGGAAAACCCGGCCCGCACCCAGCCTGCAACGTTGTTTTAGCCGTGCCGCCCGTAAGTGAAGCCGAAGATGCGGAGCCTGCGCCCCCGCCGCGCGGTCAGCCACACGCTGCACCACGGGACCAGCCACCTGTCGCACTGCCTCCTGCATTGCCGCCCTTTGAGTCACTCATTGAAGCTCATGGTGCCACAGTGCTGCGGGTATGCCGGGCGCTGGTGGGCCACACGGACGCGGACGACGTGTGGCAGGAAACCTTCCTGGCTGCGCTACGCGTCTATCCCACCACAGCACACGTCATGAATCGGCAGGCGTGGCTGGTGCGGATTGCCCGCAACAAATCAGTGGACCAGCACCGACGAGCCGCCCGCGTCCCCGAACCTACCGAGGGCCTTGGCGACGGCGCACCGGAGAAGGGGGCGCTGGGTGGGGGCGTGTTGGGCGGGAACGTACTGGGCGGGGGCGACGCCGCCGTACGTTCCCTGGAGGCGCGGGAAACCGCTGACACGGTGTGGGGCGCCTTGGCCCAGCTGCCGCAAAAACAACGGGAGGCAGTGGTGTATCACCACATTGCCGGATTGAAATATGCAGATGCTGCGGTGCTGCTGGGTAATTCGGAGTCGGCAGCGCGGCGGGCAGCTTCGGACGGGATGAAAACGTTGCGCATCTTATTGACGCAGAAGGACAGGGACCGGACATGAACGCTGAACATCAATTACCCCCTGATTTGGCGGGCTTGGACGCGACGGAGGCCGGCGGGCAGCGCGCTGCCCGCTTCCGGGAGGCTGCCGCGGCGGCAGGGCTGCTGGACGTGGCCTACAGAACGGTTGACTCTCCTGTGGGGGAACTGTTGCTCGCTGGAACGCCGGCGGGCCTGGTCCGGGTGGCGTTTGTCCGTGAAAAGCACGACGCCGTGCTGGCGCAACTTGCCCGTGACATCAGCCCACGCGTGCTGTACGCTCCCCAGCGGTTGGAGCAGGCGGCGCGGGAACTGCAGGAGTACTTTGCCGGGCACCGGCGCCTGTTCACCGTCCCTTTGGACCTGCAACTCACCCAGGGCTTCCGTCGCGAGGTGCTGAGCCACCTGCCGGAGATCAGCTACGGGCGCACGGCCAGCTACGCCGCCGTGGCAGCCTGGACGTCCAGCCCCCGCGCTGTGCGGGCGGTGGGGACCGCATGCGCCCGCAACCCGCTCCCCCTGGTGGTGCCATGCCACCGCGTGGTGCGCTCCGATGGCAGCGCCGGCTCCTATTTGGGTGGCACGGCCGCTAAGGCGCTATTGCTGGAACTTGAAGCACAGCATTAGCGGCAAGGAAAGCTATTTCCCGCCCAGTTCTTCCGTGATGGCGCCAGCACGCGCCGCTGCTGCCTGGGCACCGGCACTGATGATGGCAGGGAACCCGTCACGCTCAAAGCTGGCAATGGCCTGCTCCGTGGTGCCGCTGGGGCTCGTTACGCCGCGACGGAGGGCTGCGGCGCTGGCACCCGGTTCTGCCAGCATCAGACCCGCCCCGGCGACGGTTTCACGGGCCAGGATCTGGGCAATTTCAGGGGCCAGACCCAGGTCCACACCCGCGGCTGCCATGGCCTCGGCCAGATAAAACGCATAGGCCGGGCCGGAACCGCTAATGGCGGACACAGCGTTTTGCTGCTCTTCCACCACGTCCAGAACCACTCCGGAGCCGTCAAAGACCGAGTGGGCAGCCGCCAAATGATGCTCGTCAACGGAGGAACCGGCAGACAGGGCCACCACTCCCCGGCTGACTTTCAGCGGGGTGTTGGGCATGGAGCGAACCACTGGCTGTCCGGCTTCCAGCGCGCCCTCGAGCTGTGCGATGGACACTGCGGCCGCCACGCTGATCACTACGGTATCCGCGGCCAGGGCCCCGGCAATGTCACGGCACAAATCCACTATGCCCACCGGTTTGACGGCCAAAACCACGACATCGGCCCCGGTGACTGCCTGGACATTGGCATCCGGCTCCTCCTGACTGGCCAGAGCCGTCACGCCATGCTTTGTGGCGAGCTCATGCGCACGTTCGGGCCTGCGGACCGTCACCACCACTGACTGGGGAGACGTTCCCGCCGCCAACATTCCGGCCAAGACAGCCTCACCCATGGAACCGCAACCGAGGAACGCAATCTTTGTCATCATGGTTCCATCATTCTTGGCCCGGGCAGGGCATGCAACTGAGAGGGCCGTGAGGTGTCTCTCAGGGCAAACACCCAGCTCCTGCTCCGGTTACTCTCAAGCACTGGCCGTAGTCTTTTAAGTACCTCATAAGGGTGCGAGTGATGATCGAACTGGTCTTGTCCTGAAGACCAGTTAAATCGCCGGAGAACTCGCCAGTGATTCCCCCCAATCCACTGGTGCAGAGTCTCCGGCGATTTCACGTTAAGGCCATTCTGTGAAAGCCGGGTCCGTCGGCTAGGGGTTTTTTTGTCCCAAATGCACGCGGGCAAAGTCCAGGGTCTCAGCAAGCCACTCCTCGCGCTGGCCGGCACCCTTGGCCTTGCGGGTGGAAATTTCGGCGACCACGGCGCCGTCGAACCCCGTGCCGGCCAAGTGCTGCAGAACTTCAACGCACTGCTGCGTCCCGTGTCCGGGAATCAAGTGCTGGTCCTTGGTGGAAGGTGAGATGCCGTCGGTGAGGTGAATGTGCCGCAGCCTGCTGCCCAGCGCATGCACCGCATCCAGACTCGACGCACCCGCCGACGCGGCATGGGAAAAGTCCCACGTCACGTCCGCGTAGTCCTGCGATACCGGATCCCAGTGCGGCAAATAGGCCAGCGCTTCCCGTCCCCGCACCCGCCACGGGTACATGTTCTCCACGGCTATGCGGATGCCAAAGGTTCTGGCAATGTCCTTCACACCCTGGGCAAAGGTCTCGGCGTAATCGTTTTGCCAGCGGAACGGCGGGTGCACCACCACCACTTCAGCCCCGACGTCCACGGCCATTTGGGCGGAGCGTTGGATTTTGTTCCATGCACTCCCCCACACTTGCTGGGTGAGTAAAAGAGTGGGCGCGTGGATAGCCAAAATAGGCTGTTTATAGCGTTCAGCAAGTTTATTCAGCGCTGCGGCATCCTGGCTGTCACCGTTATGCGTCACCAGCACCTCGACGCCGTCGTACCCCACATCCGCTGCAATGGCGAAACCATCGTGGACCGACAACGGGTACACCGAAGCTGTGGACAGTGCCACTGGAATGGGTTTGCGCGCAGGCTCCGGGACGACGTGTCCTGGCTGACCGTCGTCGGGCATGCTCGTGGATGCGTTGGTCATGGTCACCTATCTTGAATCCGAATTCTTCAGCTTAGCAATATGTGCAGGCGGATCTAACGGCCCGTCAAAGATCAGCTGGTCCAGGCGGCGCAGGATTAAACCTTCACGCAATGCCCAGGGACTGATCTGCATGGACGTGACATTGAACATTTCCAGGGCACTTTGCGCAACCAGCGCACCCGCCAAAACCTGGGGCGCACGGGCGGCGGAAACACCGGGAAGGTAGAGCCTGTCGGCGGAGGACATGGCGGAGAGCCGTTGCGACCACAGACCCAAATCGCTAAGGTGCAGTTCGCGTCGCACGTAGGGCCCCATGGACGACGGCGCAGCTCCCGTAATGCGGGCCAGCGCCCGGAACGTCTTAGACGAGCCCGTAACGAGGTGGGGGACGCCCAGCGCCTTAGTGGCGGCTATGGGTTCCTTCAACGTGGCCTTGATGTACTTGCGCAGGGCCCTGGTGCTTTTCGCAGTGGGCGGATCTTCCTGAAGCCATTCGCGGGTAAGGCGCCCAGCTCCCAAGGGCACTGAATGAGCTAAATCGGGAAGCTCATTGGAACCCTGGGAAATTTCAAAGGAACCACCACCAATGTCAAGGTTTAATATGGTCCCCGCACCCCACCCGTGCCAGCGCCGGACCGCGAAGAAGGTCATGGCCGACTCTTCTTCCCCGGTCAGCTCGGTCAAGCTAATGGTGGTTTCATGCTGCACCCGGGCCAGAACTTCCGCTCCATTGGTGGATTCACGAATGGCCGAGGTACAAAAAGCCAAAAGGTCCTTGGCCTTGTGCTTGGCTGCGAACTCCCAGGCCTCAAGAATGAATTCAATGAGTTCGTGCTGGCCCGCATCGGTGATATTGCCGGCGTCGTCAAGGTATTTCACCAGGCTTAGTGCCCGCTTATGTGAGGCGAACGGCACCGGATTTGCCCCCGGGTGCGCATCAACCAACAATAAGTGGACGGTGTTGGAGCCAATATCAAGCACGCCTAATCTCATACGTCCATTATTCTCTCTTGAGTCCGTTCCATGACAAAGGCCGCCCCCGGGTGCCACGATTATTTCTATGGATCCGATGCGGACGGTCTCTTTTACCAGTTCACTGGTTGCGTCATGGCCCACCCATGCCAAGCTACGCCTCAAATCAGGGTTTGGCGCCCAGTTCCCCCTTCGGCCCCCGGTAGACGGGGTGCCGTCACGCGGGGCGGGGCGCCGAGGGCGGGGCGGGGCGCCGCCGCGTAAGCAACTCGCATGCCCTATTTCTTGGCGGAGGCCTTTTTCTTCGCGGGGGCCTTGGCAGCGGGCTTTTTTGCCGCCGTTTTGGAAGTGCGCTTCACGGGACCCCGCTCCCGCTTGTCCGCCAGCAATTCAATGGCCATTTCGCGGGTCAACTGCTCAACGTCAGTGCCGCGGGGAACAGTGATGTTGGTGATGCCGTCAGTGATGTACGGACCGAAGCGGCCTTCCTTCACCACGATCTTTTTCTCTGAGACAGGGTCGTCTCCAAACTCCGCCAGCGGCGGAACCGCAGCGCGTGCCCCGCGCTGCTTGGGCTGGGAATAAATTTCCAGCGCCGCAGCCAAGGTGATGGTGAAGATTTCCTCTTCAGTGCCAATAGAGCGCGAATCCGACCCCTTTTTCAGGTACGGACCAAAACGACCATTTTGGACAGTGATTTCATTGCCCTCGGCATCGGCGCCCAGGATGCGCGGCAGACTCATGATGGCCAGCGCTTCCTCCAGGGTGACACTGTCAACGCTCATTGACTTAAACAATGATCCCGTGCGCGGCTTTGCCTTGACAGGCTTTTTCGGCGGTTTGGGTTTGCCGTTCTTGTAATATTCGACCGGCTGATTGGCGAGCTCTTCCTCGGTCATTTCCGGGATGAGTTCAGTGACGTACGGGCCGTAGCGGCCATTTTTCGCCACAACCGTGTGTCCGGACTCCGGGTCAACGCCCAGCACGCGCTCCTCCGGAGCGGCCGTGTCCATGAGTTCCTGCGCCTTTTCCGCGGTGAGCTCATCCGGGGCCAGATCCTCGGGAACGTTGGCGCGGGCAGCCTCAATGATTTCACCGGTCTTGGGATCCACGGTGGGGACGGTGGATTCCAAATAGGGCCCAAACTTGCCCACGCGCAACACCAGGGTGTCGGTGATGGGCAGGGAATTAATCTCCCGGGCGTCAATGTCGCCGAGGTTGTTCACAATGGCCTGCAGACCCGTGTTGTCGTCGCCGCCGAAATAAAAGTGCTTGAGCCAGTCGGAGCCCAGTTCCTGGCCGTTGGCAATGCGGTCCAAACCAGTTTCCATGCCGGCGGTGAATTCATAATCCACATAGTCGGTAAAGTGCAACTCCAGCAGCCGCACCACGGAGAAGGCAATCCAGCTCGGAACCAGCGCGGAACCCTGCTTGCGCACATAGCCGCGGTCCATGATGGTGGACAGCGTCGAGGCGTAGGTGGAGGGACGGCCAATGTCCCGCTCTTCCATTTCCTTGGTCAAGGACGCCTCCGTGAAGCGCGGCGGCGGGGACGTGTCATGGCCGTTGGCCTGGACATCTGCGGCGTTAAGCGTGTCGTCCTTCTTGACGTTGGGCAGGCGACGGTCGGAGTCGTCCGCATCGTTGCGGGATTCGTCACGGCCTTCCTCATAAGCCGCGAGGAAGCCGCGGAAGGTGATCACGGTTCCGGAGGCGGAGAATTCTGCGTCTTGACCGTCGGCAGCACCGCCGGAAGCCGTGGCACCCAACTTAATGGTCGCCGTCGAACCCTTGGCATCGGCCATCTGCGAGGCAACCGTGCGCTTCCAAATGAGCTCGTACAACTTAAACTCATCCCCGCGCAGGGCACTGGCCACCTGGGCCGGGGTGCGGAATGAGTCACCGGCGGGGCGGATGGCCTCGTGGGCTTCCTGCGCGTTGGAACTTTTGGTGGCGTAAACACGCTTGGCGGCCGGCACAAATTCGGCGCCGTACAGCTCCGACGCCTGGCGCCGGGCAGCGTTCACGGCCTCATCACTGAGCGAGGAGGAATCCGTACGCATATACGTGATGTAACCGTTTTCATACAGACGCTGCGCCGTCTGCATGGTGGATTTGGAGGAGAAGCGCAGCTTGCGCCCGGCCTCCTGCTGCAGGGTCGACGTCGTAAAGGGCGCGGCAGGGCGGCGGGTGTACGGCTTGTGTTCCACTGAGCGGACAGTGAAGGCCACATTCTGCAGGGCCGAGGCGAGCGCCTTTGCGGCAACCTCATTTAAATGCGCGACGTTTTTACCCGTCAGCTCGCCCCTGTCATTAAAGTCACGGCCTGAGGCAACACGTTTGCCATCCACCGCTGCGAGCTTGGCACCGAAGGACTCGTTGCTGTCGGTGGTGCTGAAGGTGCCGGCCAGGTCCCAGTAATTAGCCGCACGGAAAGCCATGCGCTCACGTTCACGCTCCACCACCATGCGGGTCACCACTGACTGGACACGGCCTGCGGATAGTTTGGGCGCAACCTTGCGCCACAACACCGGAGAAAGTTCGTAGCCAAAGAGGCGGTCCACCACGCGGCGGGTTTCCTGGGCATCCACCAGGTCGGTGTCGAGCTCACGTAAATTCCCCAGCGCACGCTGCAGCGATTCTTTCGTGATTTCCGCAAATGTCATCCGGTGCACGGGCACTTTGGGCTTGAGGACTTCAAGCAGGTGCCAGGCAATGGCTTCGCCCTCGCGATCCCCATCAGTGGCCAGATAAAGTTCATCGGCGTCCTTGAGCTGCGCCTTAAGCTCTGCCACCTTCTTTTTCTTATCCGAGGAAATGACGTAATACGGCTTGAAATCATGCTCAAGATCGACGGCGAACTTACCAATCGAGGACTTCTTCAGTTCAGCAGGCAGCTCGGAAGGCTGCGGCAAATCGCGGATATGGCCAATGGAAGCTTCCACAACGAAACCCTCGCCCAGGTACTTGGCGATGGTTTTGCTTTTGGCCGGGGACTCAACGATAACGAGCTTTTTTCCGGTCTTTGGCTTGCTGGCTGCTGCCTTGCTGGGCACGGTACTCCTACAGGGAATTGAAAGGGACGAACGCACGTCTCCAAGAGCCTAGTTCACCATATTTTTGCCGGGAACGCGTATTGCGGGGGAAACAGCACTGCTAAACAGCGGCTCAGCGAAGCCATTTTAAGGGGTCCCATCCGGCAGGATTTCGACACTTTGTCCGGTTCACGGGTACAAAAATCCATCGCGGACCAAGTTGCGAACGTCCGCTGCCAGTGCTTCTGCAAATTCCCCATCTTCACGTTCCAAGAGAACTGCCAGGGCGCCAATAATTTGTCCCACACTCAGGTCTCCATCGCAGGCAGAGACGAAGCCCGCCAATTCAGTGCTGAGCAAATTGGTGCGGCGCAGCCCCGCGCCCTGACGCAGCAAGATGACTCCGGGATGCTCAGCGCCCGGACGCTGATGCCGCTCCTCAGTGACATCGGAGGCCACCAGGAGATGGACATTGCTTAAATCCGGATTTTGCTTCAGCCACCGCTCGCGATCCAGGGCGCTCATCAAGTACGGTCCCACGGGTTGTTCAATGGGGTAAAGAATTTCCTCGAAGCGGGGCTCAGCTGCACTTTCTCCCGTGGCCGGGCGGCGCAGCATAATGTAGCCAAACCCAATCCCAAAGACGTTTCGGGAGGCAAAGTCGAGCAAATATTGCTCATATGCTGCAGCGTAGGCGGCGGAATCACGGCCCTGGGAGGCATCCTGCAACCAGGTCTCGGCGTACCCGCCGGGCGATACCTGCTCACGTTGAATAAACCACCCCTCGGTTCCGGGCGCCAACCACAGCGCTGGGCGACTGTGCCACGGCAGCTGCGTGTCGGCGTCGGACTCCGCGTCGGACTGTGCGTCAGACCTTGTATCGGACTTCGTGCCGGCGGGAATTTCCCAGTTACCCAGCATTTGCGCGGTTCCACCGGGGTTGAGAATGCCGGGAAGATCCCGTACCAGCGATTGCACAATGGCGTCTCCGGCTAAACCTCCGTCACGGTAGGTGAACTGTTCGCTGCTTTGTTCGCCCTCATGGCGCGGGGTAATGACGAAGGGCGGGTTGGACACCACCAAATCAAAGCGTTCCCCGGCCACGGGTTCCAGCAGGCTGCCCTGACGCAGGGAAACCCGGGCCTGGGGATTATTGCTGTCAAAGTCCGCCGGAGACAGGTGCAAGGCTGCGGCATTGAGCATGAGATTAAAGCGTGTAAACGCCAGGGCCCGTTCGGAAATGTCCGTAGCCACCACCGAGTGCGCATGGTGCAGCAGATGGAACAGCTGAATCCCGCAGCCGGTTCCCAGGTCCAGCGCCCGGTCGACCGTGCGACGCATGGTGCCCTGGGCCAAAGTCAGCGAGGCCTGCCCAATGCCCAGCACGTGATCTTTGCGCAGGACGCCTGACCGTTGATGGGCACCGAGGTCGCTGGCCACCCACAAGTTGGTGTCATGACCCTGCTCATCTGCCGCGGGCCAGCCATAAGGCCGAAGGTCGACGGCGGCACGGACCTGCCCCCTCTCCCCCGCCTGCTCAATTAATCCAAGCGTCATTAAATCCTCTAACGAACTGGCAGGAAGGGCTGCGCTTAGATCCTGCTCGTTGACGCTTTGGGCCAGCAACCACAACTTCACCAGGGTGGCCAGGGCGGTGTTGTTGCTGCGCAGCAGCAGGGCAGCTGGAACCGTTTGATCCCTGCCCAGTGCCTGGTTCGCGTCGTTGCCAAGGAGCTCCGCCACGCCGTCGACCGTGTAGTTTGCAGCGGTCAAATCTACGGCCAGAGCAGCAAGAAGCTGCGGGTTGTCACTGCGTGGAGCGTTGGGCACGGTGGCGAAGTCAGTCATGAGACCAGCCTAGCCAGTTACGGGTGGACAGGCCCACGTGCCCGAGGGCCCCTGGACAAGGAACGAGTCTTAGGAAGTGCAGGAGGGCCCACGTGCCCGAGGGCCCCTGGACAAGGAACGAGTCTTAGGAAGTGCAGGAGGGCCCACGTGCCCGAGGGCCCCTGCACGAGGAACGAGTCTAGGGAGGGTGCGGGGACTAATCCGTACAGCCCTGGGGGCAAAGCAGTGTAACAGGTGCGCTGGCGCACTCGGTGCAGTACAGGTTCAAGTTGCGGCAGCTGGGGTTGGAGCAGTTTTCAAACTTATTGCTGGGATTGTTGCAGCGGATGCAGTGCCCCAACTGCTTCGCCTCGTCGCTGAACTCCATGTGCATGCGCTTGTCAAACACGTAGAGGGAGCCTTCCCAAAGACCCTTGTCCTTAAAGGTTTCCCCGTAGCGGACAATTCCGCCGTCGAGCTGGTACACCTCTTTAAAGCCGCGGTTTATCATCAGTGAGCTGAGGACCTCGCAACGGATGCCGCCTGTGCAGTAGGTGACGACGGGTTTGTCCTTAAAGTCGTCGTACTTGCCGGAATCCAGCTCCTTGATGAAGTCGTGGGTGGTGTCAACGTCGGGAACAATGGCGTCTTTGAACTTGCCAATTTGAGCCTCAAAGGCATTGCGGCCGTCGAAAAAGACCACGTCCTCGCCCTGGGATTCCTTCTCGGCAACCAGCTCGTGAAGTTCTTCGGGCAAGAGGTGCGTGCCACCGCCCACCACACCATTTTCATCGACTTGCAGCTCGCCGGGGGCACCAAAACTAACAATTTCATCGCGGACCTTGACGCTCAGGCGGGGGAAGTCATTACCCGCCCCGTCGGACCACTTAATATCCATGTTCTTGAAGCCGGGGTATTCGCGGGTGGTCTTCAAGTACTGCTTGAGGTCCAAGATGTCCCCTCCCACGGTGGCATTAATGCCATCTTTGGAAATAATGATGCGGCCCTTGAGCTGGAGTTTTTCGCACAGCGCGCGTTGCCAGAGCTTGATCGCTTCGGGATCACTTAGAGGGGTAAAGCCATAAAAGAGCACAATTTTGTTCATCGACACGTATTAAAGCCTACTTTGTACAGCCAAATGGCTTCCCCGTTTGGCTCGTCGTACCGCAAACTCGGATGGCGTTCCCTCGGCACCATGGCCGCGCTGACTCCGCATGCACAGTTGACCAAGATCACTATGACGCAGCAGCGGTCTCCAGCGCCGTGACGCGGTGACACAATGATGAGGTGCCCACAAACGATTCGCTGATCTCGCTGCTGGGTGGCGGCTTGACCCCTCCCCAACTGCAACACATCCGCCGCATCCCGGCGCGTGTTGCAGTGCATGAGGCGTGGCCTAAGTGGGCCCACCCCGACATTGTGAGGGCATATTCCCACCTGGGTGTCGATCAGCCATGGCGGCATCAAGTAGCGGGCGCGCAGGCAGCTCACCGGGGCGAACACACAGTCATTGCCACGGGTACAGCCTCCGGTAAATCCTTGGCGTATCAACTGCCGGCACTCGATGCGATCCATCGCGCTGCATTGAAGGTGGCGGAAAATCCTGGGTTGCTTGAAGGTGAAGGAGCCGTGGCGCTGTACCTTTCCCCCACAAAGGCGCTCGCGGCCGACCAGCTCGCAGCGCTTAATTCCTTGAACCTTCCCACCTTGCGCGCAGCCACCTACGACGGTGACACCGCCCCGGCAGACAGGCGCTGGATCCGCGACCACAGCAACTTCATTCTCTGCAACCCAGACATGCTCCACTTCGGTGTGCTCCCCAACCACACGTGGTGGGCGCGCTTTTTCAAACGTCTGCAATTTGTCATCATCGATGAGGCCCACAGCTACCGGGGCGTATTCGGCTCCCACGTGGCGGTGCTTATGCGGCGGCTTCGACGCATTTGCACGCATTACGGCGCCAATCCCGTTTTCATTGGGGCCTCCGCCACCTCCGCCGATCCGGGGACGTCCTTTGCCCGGCTCATTGGGGCTCCCGTCACCACCGTCACCGAGGACTACTCCCCCCACGGCGCCACAACAGTGGCACTGTGGGAGCCTGAACTGACGGAGTTTCAGGGTGAGAACGGCGCTAAATCCCGGCGGACAGCCATTGCTGAGACCTCCGACCTGTTGGCCAATCTAGTCTCCGCCCATGTGCGGACCATTGCCTTCATTAAGTCCCGGCGCGGCGCTGAGACCATTTCCTCCATCACTAAGAGATTGTTGGACGACGTCGACCCCGGCCTTCCCCAACGCGTCGCCGCCTACCGCTCCGGCTACTTGCCCGAGGAACGGCGAGAGCTGGAAAAGGCCCTCCGCGCTGGGGAACTCCTGGGGATTTCCAGCACCTCGGCACTGGAACTGGGTATTGATATTTCCGGTCTGGACGCGGTATTGGTCGCCGGGTGGCCCGGAACCCGCGCCTCATTTTTTCAGCAGATTGGCCGCGCGGGCCGGGCTGGCCAAGACGCCCTGGCTGCGTTTGTGGCCAGTGACGACCCCCTGGATACTTTTCTTGTCCACCACCCGGAAGCAATTTTCGACAGGTCAGTGGAAGCCACGGTCTTTGATCCGGCCAATCCTTACGTGTTGGGTCCGCATCTTTGTGCGGCCGCTGCTGAAATGCCGCTCACTCTCCAAGATCTTGCCCTTTTTGATGAAAGCACCCCCGCGCTGCTGGACCAATTGGTGGCCCAGGGATATTTACGACGGCGCCCGGCCGGCTGGTTTTGGACCCATCCACAAAGCGCCGCAGCCATGGTGAATTTGCGCGAAGACGGTGGCGGGCCCATCAATATTATTGAAGCTGACACCGGTGCCCTGCTGGGCACCATGGGCTCACCCCAGTCGCATTATCAAGCACACACGGGCGCTGTGTACGTTCACCAGGGAATCTCTTATGTGGTGCTCGAACTTAACGAAGCAGACCACTGCGCCCTGGTCCGCCGGGGAAACCCGGATTTTTACACAACAGCCCGCGATGTGACTGAAATTGAGGTTGTCGAATCTGAGCGGCATGAATTGTGGGGACCGGTGGAAATGCACTTTGGTCAGGTTCAAGTGCGCACGCAGGTAGTGTCCTTCCAGCGCAAGGCCATCATGTCCAATGAGGTGCTGGGCGAGGAACCACTGGATCTGGAAGCGCGGGACCTCTTTACAAAGGCCGTCTGGTTTACTTTGGACAATGCGACCATGGTGGCCGGAGGCCTCAGTGAGCCGGAGTTCCCCGGTGCTTTACACGCCGCCGAGCATGCTGCCATTGGACTCCTGCCCCTCGTTGCCTCAAGTGACAGGTGGGATGTGGGTGGGGTTTCCACGGCTCTGCATGCCGATACCGGGCAGCCCACAGTTTTTGTTTACGACGGGCATCCCGGTGGAGCAGGCTTTGCGGAGCGCGGTTTTGAAATGGCGCGCGTCTGGCTGAAGGCAACCATGGACGCAATTGTTGCCTGCGAATGCCCATCCGGTTGCCCTTCTTGTGTGCAGTCTCCCAAGTGCGGAAACAAAAACAATCCGCTGGACAAAGCCGGAGCAGTTTTATGGTTAAAGACGGTGCTCAGCCACGCTCCTTGACTCCGGTTGCGGGGAGGCCTTGCGTGGGCGGGCCCGCTCTGGCAGTTCCCGATGCCGGCCACGGGAAAGGCGTTTTCACTGAAACATGCACCTGGACCGAAAGATCGCCCGCCAAAGTGCAGGAAAGCAATGCCGCACCATTGTGCGCAGCAAGGTCCGCAGCCACCGCACAGGGATCACCGGGCAGCAGACCTCGATACACGTCGGCAGCTGCCAGAGCGGCAAGGTCCGCAGCTTTGGCCGCCTTCACTGCCGCCACCGCTGCCTGACCCAGCCCCAGCAAAAGAACCATGAGCAGCAGCATCACCAACGCCAGCCCTGCCGCCAACACCGTGCCAGCCCCGGTCTCATCTTTGACCATATGCACCTCCGACTTCTTCGGAGCGTGCACTGGCCCGGGCCGTCTGCTCCCACGGAATCAGCCCTGACAACACTCCGCCGGCCCGACCTTGGACCGTAACGGTGGCATAACCGCCCTCCCGGCCCAATGAGACAGCAGTCCCATCCCCGGCAAGCCGGGTCACGGTATCCAGCACCTGCGATGTTGAGTCCCCGCGCGCCATCGCTCGTGCCCCTGCCCGCGCGCCCTCTTCCAAGCGAAGTTGCAGCATCCCGACGGAGACACTTAATAAAAGGAGAGCGAGCAGTGCCGTAACGGCGGGTAAAACCACAGCTAATTCCGCTGTCACCGATCCCTTTTGGCCGGCCGGGCCTAAAAGTACAACGGTCCTATCTGCCCGCGCTGTCATGGCCGCAACTACATGCTCAGGGCTGTGCGGATGATGTTCAGCAGGAACCCACGGACCTCATCACTTTTGAGGATCACCACCAAAAGACCGGCAAAACCCACGGCAGCCAGCGTGGCTATGGCATATTCTGCCGTTGCCATACCTGCCTCCATGCCACTACGCAACCCCCGCGAATACATGAAGGGAGGGTGTGGACCCGGGTTCTTCACCGGATTGTTCTTGCAGGCACCAGGGAAGATCTCCGTGATGTTGCAGGTCACTCCCTCCCCCGCATCTGGCTGTTGCCTTGCCTCATGATTGTTCATTTTGACTCCTTAGCACCGGTTAATGTCACCTGGGAATGCAGGTTGTGCGGTAAAAAGACGGGAAAGTGGTCACTATGGCGGCGGCCTTCTGGTGAAGCATCACCATTTCAAGATAGTGATTGAAGGCCAAGCTCTTGGGGCAACTCTGCCCTGACTATGTCGGGCATAGAAGACTCGTGGCAAATCAGGGGATGGCTCAACAGCCCACAAGGCTTGTGGATGAATAAGCAAGGCATCAGGGCGACCGTTGCTGCTTGTCGTGATCTAAGTCAAGCAACCCGGACAAACACCAACAGAAAAACCAGTGATAGTGCTGACGCCGTACTCCATAAGATTGCTTTTTGCCTCATACGCCACAATTACCCGGTCCATATGCTGAACGGGGTGGACAACCCCGAACAGCAGCGCGCCTTTCACTTCCGGAGCAATATGCCGTTCAGTAAAGCCCTTGAACGGGCGAAAACCAAAACAAAAGAGGCTGCCCAACTCCCGCTGAACTCATTTGCCCTGTCAAATTTCAATCCCCATGCCAACACGAGGTGGTTTTGTCCTGCATTGCCCTATCCAGGCAACTTTTAGACCCCTCATGGTGTGTGGTCACCCGTTTTGAGGTTAGAAATCGCGGTCCAAAGCGCCCGTCTCTGTCACTGGTGTCGTGGACGAAGCAGCACCGTTAATGTTCCTGACAGCTGAGAGAGGACTCCACACCATATTCGCCAATACGGTGTTCGTACGCAGGCTACTGGAACCACTAGCGACACTGCCCATCGTGATGGTGACAACGGTGCGGGGGATCCCGTTGACCGTGACCGTGGAAGCAGTCATGGTGCCGTTCAGGTAAATAGTCCTGAAGCTTCTAGCAAAATTACCCCTGGTATTTACTGTGCCCAAGTTCACTGAGCTGCCAGTTCTTTGGATGTCCATGGTGTCGCCATTGTTTCCCAATCCCAGCAGGTTTCCGTCTCGTAGCCGGACAGTCACCGGGGTAGAGGCGCCGTTCCAGCCCGGGGTCACTGTGGTGAGGTTAACCAGTTGACTGTAACTGAAGTTCAGGGTGTCTCCAGCATCCACCCGTCCGGCGATTCCGGAGCCGTTGGTGGTTTGAACGTCTGCAGCACGCAGCGGGCTGTTATCCACTCGTCGATTGGCAATGGTGGCGGAGATAGTTTCCTTACCGGTGGCATCTAGCAGGATCGCACGGACGTCGTACAGTCCATCGCTCACCGTGGCAGTGTTCCACGGGCAGCCCAAGGGTGTGGTGTTGAGGGTGCATCGTGTGGTCCAGGCCGTGGTCCCTGCCGATGCTGTCTGGATACGGACATTGGTGATGCCAGCTGTGGAATTGGCAAAAGCGCGAAGCGTGATGGTGCCCATGAGGTAGGCTCCAGGGTCTTCTACTGAAACTGTTGCAACAGTGTTATCCACCGTGCGGTAGGACGTAGCTGAAGAGATTGAAATGTTTCCTGCTTCGTCGGTGGCAACAGCACGGAAGCTGTAGGAGCCGTAAGCCATGGTGGTGGTATCGAAGCGACAGGAGTAGGGCTCCTCATCCAAATTGCACATGGCGACCCATGTTGACGTGCCGGAACGGAGGTACTGAACCTGTACTTGAGCCACTCCAGAGGCAGAGTCTAAGGCAGTTGCCTCAAAAGTCGTGGTGCCGCGAATTGTGGCTCCCGGGTCCTTCAAAGAAATCGATGGCGCAGTATTGTCCACCAGCACATCTGTAACGATGCTGGAATATGTGGTGCTGGTTCCGACAACCGCCACGGCACGAAGGTCATAGTACGTATCGGCGATCGCTGTCGTGTTCCACACACAGTTATAAGGAGCAACGAGTTTTTGACAGATTGGTTTCCAGTTATTGGTGTCCGCTGGCGCGTATTCCACCCGTACCGTGTAGGGGGTCGTTCCGTGGCTACTGAGCGTTGTGCCGAGGTTGATAGTTCCGCGGACAGTTTCGCCGGGGTCGGCTAGAAAAACAGTAAAAGAGTTGGCTACCGTGGTGCGGATTGGTTCAGTCGTGGCGCTAAGGCCGGCTTTGTCTGTCGCCGTCGCGCGCAGAAGGTACGCACCATCTGGCAGGGTCGTAGTATTCCAAGCACAAGCGTAAGGTGCGGACTCAGATGTGCACAGGCTTACCCATGTACCCGAGGACGCCGAAGCATACTCGATGACCACCTTGCGGATGCCGCTAACGGCATCCGCAGCCGTAGCAGTCAACAACACAGTGTCCGTAACCGTTGTCCCGGGGCTTGCCAAAGCAACTGTTGGAGGTACCCAGTCGATGGCTGCGCTAAAGGTATTGGCAGTGTTGGCCGTGGTGGCTGTAAATGCCGCGGAGGAAAAAGCGCTGGCACCCATCATTGTCATAACAACCAAAGCTGCAACAATTCCGAAGGCTGTACCGGCCCTTTGCACGGGTGTGGGGACAGCCTCATCAGGCCATCCCTTAGCTTGCTGGATTTGTTCGACCTCTTCTAACCCAGAACTATCGTCATCATCATCGCGATAGCCGTCACCGTCACCGGCGGCGTCGTCGTCGTCGGGAGTATTGTCACCCTCATCACCAGAGGAACGGTTGCTGGTGACTCCGAGAACGGCCGCTGCCACGGCCACTAAAGTCAGCAGAGACCACAGCATAAGGGAGGAGAAATCGCCGCTGGCTAACCATAGACCCGGCAAGCCTACCCATGGGATGAGCAAGCGCGCCTGACCGCTAATTTGCTCCCGCGTGATCGGGGTGCTGTCGACGTCAACGTTGGCATCGCCAGCTGTTACGAACGTGCCGTCCGTGTTTTCCCCCACAATACGGTGCAGACGGGTTTTTTCCACTCCGCTGGGTTCGGCCTCCGCAGGGCTGCGGTATTCCACGACTCCACCCATTGGAACAGGACTGGAGGAATCCAGGAGGGCCGCTAAAACCACGTCGCCGCGGGAGATGTGCGGCTCCATGGAACCGCTCTGCACCACGGTGCCGTGCCAACCAAAGAGGGCTGGCAGCACAGCAAAAAGGGCAAGGCACAGCATAACGCCCAAATACAACCGCGATGCTAGGGCTGCGAGGAACCGCACCCAGCCATCAGCAGCAAAAAGCTCTACGGCCCGGGAAGGACGAGGCAGAGAGCCGGTCCTTTCCCGGTTCACTATGGATAAGCTGCCTGGTTAGGGAATGGCGGGAGAATCGTTTGACTGCAGTTCCCATACGAGGTCAACGCTCACGTGGGCTCCCTGCATCGCGTTAATCTCATCTTGGCTCATCGTTCCAGTATCAAAACGCCAAGTCGCACGGTAACTTTGTGTTTCGCCGGGGGTTCCTGCGGTGGTCCACGCTGCACCGCCGCTGGCGAAGTCACGATTGACTGTGGCCAGGGTAGACAGCGGGAGTTCCGGTACCGTGTTAGCGGTCGGAGTGAATCCGGCGCAGTTATCGAAGGAACCGCCAGTGCCCTGCTCAAGGTCAAGAAGAATCTTGGTCTCTAGACCTTTGGAGTTGACCAGGTTCTGGGTGTAGGCGCGGACTACACCTGGAACGGTGGAGTTGGAGGTAACCACAATGCACTTTTGGCCGGTCTGGCCCGGAACAATATTTTCCACCGTGAACGCCGCGGCACCCTTGTCATCATCGGTGAGGGTGACATTGCCGGAACTCCACGAGTTTCCTGCGTTACGGGTTGAAGCAGTAAAAGCAGCCTGGGATCCTTGCCAGACCATACCTCCTGCGATCAGGATCGCGATGGGAGCGGCAGCAAACATGCTGATTTTGCGTGTACGTGAAGAGGGAGTGCGCATTTTGTGAGACCTTGCAGTTAGACCGAATAAGACATGTTTCTTGCCCGGTATGCCCGTCCACCACCGCCAGATGGTAACGCCCCCAAGCACTAACAAGCCCAGTATAGCGGATAGTGACGGCCTTAATTTGGATATTGCGTTGATTCATGGAAGACGCCCACGTAACAGTAGATCTATTGTGCCGGTGACGCTGGTGGGATACGGGGAGTTACGAAGCTTACGGGGAGTCAGCGTCAAGCGATTACAAACGCATCCGCCCTGCAGTAGCCCGTTCAAAACGGATTGTGTAGAAGACAAAAGTCACGCCCAGTGTCCACTTAGCACTCCATTGCCTGTTCCATGGTTCTAGAACTCAGGAACCATGGCCATGACCACGGGCACAATCCCCAGTGCAATAAAAGCCGGGAGAGAGCACAGCCCCAAAGGCAAAACCAACTTCACCCCCAGAGTGGCCGCCCGTTTCTCCGCGGCCCTACCGGCAGCATTCCTATTTTGCCGCGCTTCTGCGTATAGCAAGGGGGCCGCCGAAGCGCCCGTGAGCGCACCAAAACTCAGTGCCTCATGAATGCGCGCAACACCCGCATGTTCTACATTGCCTTCCCAGGAGTTATCCCACGAAGCCCCAATTTCCAGACCTGCAACCACACACAACAAACGCCCCTGAATCTGCTCATCCGCAATGGTGGCGACTACGCGCAATGCTCCCTGCACTGTGAGGCCGGCATCCAAACTTGTCCCCAGAAGATCCAACAGCAACGGGACCGACGTCACCCCCTCGCGAAATTCGCCTGCTTCAAGCTGCGCCAAACGGTGGTGTTCGAAGTCTGCGTGCTCCTTTGCATGGAGCACGTCGGGGCGAAAACTCACGCCGTCCGCCACACTACCTGGCCCCCACCAACACCAGCATGCCAGCCCTGTTAGAACGAAAATCAGGACAGCCATCATCACTGCCTCCGTGCATGTTTGCCCAG
>JBBSSM010000002.1:0-180695 GCA_038242155.1 Actinomycetales bacterium
ATGCTGTGGCAAGGGTGTCCAGATCCGCGTCCACGTCGACCTCCAAGTATGACGTTTGGGTAGATACGCCGATTCTGGGCACCCTTGCCCCAAAAACCCTTACGCCACGCCGCACACCTTGGAATTACTCATCTAGGGGGAATCATCAAAAGCACGGGCGCCTGGACCCTGTTTGGCTACTTGGTCCTCTGGATTGACGAAGCCGCACTCGGTGAGAGACAGGCACCCGCAGCCAATGCAGCCACCAAGACTGTCACGCAACTTTTCCAAGGCAGCGATGCGTGCTGCCAATTCGCCGTGCCACCGTTGGGACAAACTTTGCCAATCAGCTTGGGTGGGGACCGCGTCGGAGGGCAGTTCCGCAAAGACCTCACCCACCAGCGACAGCGGTATGCCGGCCCGCTGGGCTGCCCGAATAATGGCGACCCGCCGCAGCACGGAGCGGTCGTAGCGGCGCTGATTCCCCGAGGTGCGCGCACTGAAAATCAATTCCAGCCGCTCATAAAAATGCAATGCCGAAACGCTCACCCCTGCCCGCTGCGCCACCTGGCCCACACTTAGCTGCTGCGCGGCGGGAACGAAAGGACCGGCGTCGGTCATTTCATGCCTCCGTGATGGCGCGGATCCCTGTCACGGCACGCTCCACAATGTGGTTCATGCTGGCTGCAATATCAACCACGACGGCGGCTTCGTCATCTTCCAGCCGCTCCAGCGTGGCCACTTGCGAGGCGAGCAGTGCAGGGGGCATGAAGTGCCCGGAGCGGCCTTCCAACCGGGTGCTGAGGACTTCCACTGAGCCGTCCAAATGCAGGAAAATTGTGTCGGGTGCCTGCCGGCGAATGGCATCCCGGTAACGGCGTTTAAGTGCCGAGCATGCCACCACCATCCCGCGGCCTTGCGCGTGTGCCAGTTCATGCCCCACGAGATCCAGCCAGGGCCAGCGGTCCGCATCGTTCAACGGCGTGCCCGCAGCCATTTTGCGAATGTTTTCCAGAGGGTGCAGGGAATCAGCATCCACAAAGCGAAAATTCAAGGCGTCGGCTATAAGGGTGCCGATGGTGCTTTTGCCGGCTCCGGACACTCCCATGACCACCACACGTATGGCGGTCGGTGGTGGCGTGGGACTCCCGGGGGTTGTTTCGACGCTAGTCATAAGCTCCTGTATAGCAAAGATGCCCGCAGATCACAGCACTGTGTGATTCCCGCACGCCAGGCACACAGCCAGTGTCGAGAAAATTGCAGAACACCTTCTTGTTGAACGTGGTCTGGAACTCCGAGCCCCTGGACCTTTTCCGTGGCGGCACACAGGGCTTCACGCGGATCCACTGCCCCGCATATGTGCGCCTTAAAGCCCTTTGCCTATGCGCAAGACACGCCGGGTGGAACTGCGCCACAACCCCAGCTGCGCTATCTCACACTGCGGGCGTTGCGCATAAACAAAGTGGTTTGCCTCTGCGCAACACGGCGTTCTTACGGCGCGCATAAACAAAGTGGTGACGGGCGCCGCCGTCGTACGTGTGAGCTCACGGCGGAACAACCGGAACCACAGGGAAGATCGCTCAATATGCCAGTTGGTTCGGCTACTTTTTGGAGGCATTAATCCGCACAAAGGCTTTGCGCACCCATTCCAGCATGAGATCGGGGCGTTCAAACACCACACGTGCAGGTATCCGCAAATGCCACATCCCCTTGATGACCAGCATGTTGTCGCGAATCAAGTCTGCGGACCAGCCATCTGGGGTGTTGTGATACTTCGCACCGTCGGTTTCCAGACCCAGGATTCCATCAATCCATAGATCCAGATGCCCGACATCTTTTTGGTAATACTGTGATTGCACACTGTAGCCCTCCTTGCGAAGGTAATACCTGGCAATGGTTTCCACGATCGACATGGACTGTGGGTCAATGAGCGCAATAACAGCACGGGCCTGAGCATCACCGCGACCGGAAAATTGGGCCCGAAGCTCGGGGATGGTGCAGTGCTTGAGTACCACGGCCGACTCAACTACCGTCAGCGCTTCAAGCTCAGTTCCGCAATGAATGCATTGGCGCAGGATGTCCATCAGCGTCTGTGCCCCGCTGACCCGGTGGACGACGCACCCGGGGACGGCCCGGCCATGGGCGACGGCAACATGCGGCTTGCCGGGAGCTTTGATCACCCACAATCCCAGCTGCTCGGCCTTACTTAAACGGGTTCGCCGCGCCTGATACTGGGCCAGCCTGACGTCCAGGGGATGAGCTCCCGGCAGGGCAAAGTAACCCCGACTCACCGAAACAATCAGGCCGGCAGTCACTGCACTCCGCAATCCCCAGTCCGTGCAGCCGCGGGTCAACAAATCTTTTCTACGCGCCACTTTTCCGAGACGCACAATTTCCGCGACAACTTGCTGCGGCGCTGCATCGTGAACTGATCCCATACCTCATGGTGCGCTCGCCAAAACCTTAACAACTCCGCCAACAACAACACTGTGGATGACATACAGCGGTGCTGGTGCTGTGGAGGATCGACCGGCAGGCGTGCCTGACACCGGCCAGACCTACCAGCTCTGCGGCAGCGGCCGGCCCTCCTCATAACCGGCTGCCGACTGCACGCCCACAATGGCGCGGTCCCTAAATTCCGTCAGCGAGGAAGCACCGGCGTAACTAAAGGAGCTGCGCAGCCCAGCGGTGATCATGTCCAGCAGGTCCTCCACGCCGGGACGTGCAGGATCGAGGTACATCTTTGAGGTGGAAATACCCTCCTCGAACAACCCCTTTCGGGCCCGTTCAAATGCCCCTTCGCGGGACGTGCGGTTCTGCACGGCCCGCGCCGATGCCATCCCGAAGCTCTCCTTGTACTGGCGTCCGGCAGCGTCAACCTGCAAGTCCCCCGGGCTCTCATAGGTGCCGGCAAACCAGGAGCCAATCATCACCTGGCTTGCACCGGCAGCCAGCGCCAGTGCTACGTCCCGCGGGTAGCGCACACCGCCGTCGGCCCATACGTGGGCGCCCAGCCCGGCGGCCACCGTCGAACATTCCAGCACGGCGGAAAACTGGGGCCTGCCAACGGCAGTCATCATGCGCGTGGTGCACATGGCACCCGGGCCCACCCCCACCTTGAGAATGTCAGCGCCTGCCTCCACCAAATCCCGCACTCCCGCCGCGCTCACCACATTGCCCGCCGCCACAGGAACGGACGGCGAGAGCGCGCGGACGGCCCGCAGGGCATCAAGCATTTTTTCCTGATGCCCATGCGCCGTGTCCACCACCAGCGCGTCAACGCCAAAGTCCAGCAGCGCGGAAGCCTTCGCGGCAACGTCGCCGTTAATGCCCACCGCTACGCCAAGACGCAGACGCCCGGAAGCATCCACGGCCGGCCGGTAAATGGTGGAACGCAGCGCGCCGGTGCTGGTCAGCACACCCACCACCTCACCGTCCCGCAGCACAGGGGCATAGTCGGTGCCCGCCGCATCAAGCACGGCAAAGGCCGAGTGCAGTGCCGCGTCGGTCAGGGCTTTGGCGGCGGCAAAGTCCAGGTCACCGGCGTCGGCCCGGGCACGGATTTCATCAAAGGGCACAGCATCCAGGGTCAGCACATTGGAGCGCATGACGGAGGCCAGGGAGGAGAACCTGTCCACGCCCTCGCAGTCCGCCGCACGCACCACACCTACAAAGTCACCGCCGTCCACCACCACCACAGCATTGTGGGAGCGCTTGCTCATCAGGTGCACGGCGTCAATCACAATGTCCCCGGCGGCCATCAGCAGCGGCGTCTCGTAAAGAGTGTCGCGCAATTTCACCCAGTCCACCACCGAACGCAGCACCTCAAGGGGGATGTCCTGCGGCAGGATCGCCATGCCGCCGCGCCGGGCCACCGTCTCGGCCATGCGCTTGCCGGACACCGCCGTCATGTTCGCGACCACCAGCGGAATGGTGGTCCCGGTGCCGTCGCCGCTGGATAAATCCACGTCCAACCGGGATGTCACGGTGGAGCGGGACGGCACGAGAAATACATCCGAGTAGGTTAAGTCAGTTGCAGGCTGGTTCAAAAAACGCATGGCACTCCCTGATCTGGAACGGGTGGTCTGGAACGGGTGGTCTGGAACGGGTGGTTTGGAACGGCCCCCAGCTGGCACGATCGTGCGCGAAAGGGCTGTGAGAGGGCGCCCGGCTTTGAGTCTAGCCACAGGACCGTGCCGCTCACCGCAAATTCAGCCACAATTGATACTGACGTAAGGCGCGCCGTGGCTTAGATTGGCCTACAGGCGGTGGAGCTTACTAGACTTGCGAGGGAGCGGGGTTTGTTGGCCCCAGAACAACTCACCAAGCATTGCAAGTCTGCGCCCTGCCACATCCGCTAGATTCGGGTGTGAGCGTCTCGCAGAAAAAACTGCACAACGGGCAACAAGAACTCATGGAAGAGGCGTAATACACGTGCCAGAGCAATCCATCCACCGTCTACCCGAAGAATTTGGCGGCAACGAGTGGCTCGTCGATGAACTGTATGAGCGCTACAGGGGAAATAAAAATTCCGTGGATACAAAATGGTGGCCTTTGTTTGAAGGTTTCGCCGCCGATGATGCAGCAGGCAACGGCCGCCACGCCACCGCAGCTGCGCCCACCCCTGCCCCGACCCAAACTCCCGTAGTGCCAGCACCCGCTGCCCCGACCACCGCACCCAGCACGACGCCAGCACCTCCCGCCGCTGCCCCCAAGACTCCGGCCGCTCCACGCCCGCCCGCCCCTGCCAAGGACGCTGCCCGCACCGGTATCACGCCCATCCCGGCCCAGCTGCCCAAGACCGCCAAGGACAAGTCGGTTCCGGAAGAGGCTGTGAAGTCAGTGCTGCGCGGCCCGGCCAAGGCCATCGCTGCGAACATGGTCAGCAGCCTGGAAGTTCCCACGGCCACCAGCGTGCGCGCCATCCCGGCCAAGCTGCTCATTGACAACCGTTTGGTGATCAATTCCAACCTCGCCCGCGCCCGTGGCGGCAAGGTCTCTTTCACGCACTTGATTGGCTACGCCGTCATTAAGGCACTGGCTGCCTTCCCGTCCATGAACGTGCACTACGAGGAAATCGATGGCAAGCCCGCAGCCGTCCAGCCCCCGCACGTGAACTTCGGCATTGCCATTGACATGCCCAAGCCCGACGGCTCGCGTCTGCTCATGGTGCCAAACATCAAGCGTGCGGAAACCATGAACTTTGCCGAGTTCTGGCACACCTACGAGGACTTGATCAAGCGTGCCCGCGGCGGCAAGCTCACGGCCGATGACCACGCAGGCACCACTGTCTCACTCACCAACCCCGGCGGCATCGGCACCGTACATTCCGTGCCGCGCCTGTCCAAGGGCCAGGCCGCCATCATTGGCGTGGGTTCACTGGATTACCCGGCAGAGCACCAGGGCTCCAGCCCCAAGATCATTGCCCAAAATGCCATTTCCAAAATTCTGACCCTGACCTCCACCTATGACCACCGCGTCATTCAAGGTGCCGGATCCGGGGAGTTCCTCAAAAAGATCCACCAGCTCCTGCTGGGCGCCGAGAAGTTCTATGACGAAATTTTTGAGTCCCTGCGCATTCCGTACGAGCCCGTGCGTTGGAGCGTTGACCTGCAGGTTGATCCTGCAGATGAAATTAATAAAGTTGCCCGCATTCAGCAGCTCATCCACTCCTACCGGGTACGCGGCCACCTCATGGCTGACACGGATCCGCTGGAGTTCGTGCAGCGCAACCACCCCGATTTGGATGTACTCACCTACGGCCTGACCCTGTGGGATTTGGACCGCGAATGGCCCACCGGCGGTTTTGGCGGCAAGCAAAAGCTTTTGCTGCGCGACATCCTGGGTGTTCTGCGTGACGCCTACTGCCGCACCACGGGTGTGGAATACATGCACATTCAAGAGCCCGAGCAGCGCGAATGGTTCCAAAACGAGCTGGAGCACCCCTACTCCAAGCCCAGCCGCGAAGAGCAGCTGCGCATTGTTTCCAAGCTCAACGCCGCCGAAGCTTTTGAGACGTTCCTGCAGACCAAGTTCGTGGGTCAGAAGCGCTTCTCCCTGGAAGGTGGCGAGTCCCTGATTCCGCTGCTGGACTCCGTCATTTCCGACGCCGCGGACAGTGGACTCGACGAGGTCGCCATTGGCATGGCCCACCGTGGCCGCTTGAACGTGCTCACCAACATTGCCGGGAAGACCTATGCCCAGGTCTTCCGCGAATTTGAAGGCACCTACGATTCACGCAGCGTGCAGGGCTCCGGCGACGTCAAGTACCACCTCGGCACCGAAGGCACCTTCACCTCCGACGCCGGCAACCAGACCAAGGTCTATTTGGCCGCCAACCCCTCCCACCTTGAAGCAGTCGATGGAGTCCTGGAAGGTATTGTCCGGGCCAAACAGGACCGCCTGGATCGGGGCGAGAACTTCCCCGTACTGCCCATCATGGTCCACGGCGACGCAGCCTTCGCCGGTCAGGGCGTGGTCGCGGAAACGTTGAACCTGTCCCAGTTGCGTGGTTACCGCACCGGCGGCACCATCCACGTGGTGGTCAACAACCAGGTGGGCTTCACCACGGCGCCGTCGTCCTCGCGTTCCTCGGTATACTCCACCGATGTGGCCAAGATGATTCAGGCACCGATATTCCACGTCAATGGCGATGACCCGGAAGCCGTGGTTCGGGCAGCCCAGCTGGCCTACCAATTCCAGCAGCGCTTCCGCAAGGACGTAGTCATTGACCTGGTGTGCTACCGCCGCCGCGGTCACAACGAGGGCGACGACCCCTCCATGACCCAGCCGCTGATGTACAACTTAATTGAGGCCAAGCGTTCCGTGCGCCGCCTCTACACCGAGGCCTTGATTGGCCGCGGCGACATTACTGAAGAAGAAGCCACGCAGCTGTTGCGCGACTACCAGGAGCGTCTGGAACGCGTCTTTGCTGAGACACATGCAGCGCAGACCTCCCCCATCCCCATCATTACCGGTGATTCCCAGTCCATGTCAGATCTTGAACGGCCCTCCTCCCAGCAGGGCGACAGTGGCGTCAACAACCCCCAGGTTACAGCCATCAGCGCCGACGTGCTGGCGCACATTGGCAACACTCATTTGGCCATCCCCGAGGGCTTTGAAGTTCACCACAAACTCAAGCCACTGCTGGAAAAGCGGGCCGCAATGTCCCGCGAAGGCGGCATTGACTGGGGCTTTGGTGAACTGGTGGCGTATGGTTCGCTGCTCATGGAAGGCGTACCTGTGCGCATGGCGGGGCAGGATTCGCGCCGCGGCACTTTTGTGCAGCGTCACGCTGTCTTCCACGACCGTGCCAACGGCAATGTCTGGACCCCGCTGGGTGAACTCAGCGAAGACCAGGCCAAATTGTGGATTTATGATTCGTTGCTCAGCGAATACGCGGCCATGGCGTTTGAATACGGCTACTCCGTTGAGCGTCCCGACGCGCTGGTGGTGTGGGAAGCTCAGTTTGGCGACTTCGTCAACGGCGCACAGACGGTCATTGATGAGTTCATTTCCTCCGCCGAGCAAAAGTGGGGTCAGCGTTCTTCCCTGGTGCTCATGTTGCCGCATGGATACGAAGGCCAGGGCCCGGATCACTCTTCGGCCCGGATTGAGCGCTTCATGCAAATGTGTGCGGAAGAGAACATGATTGTGGCTAACCCCACCACACCTGCCTCGCACTTCCACCTGCTCCGCCGCCAGGCCTACCTGCGGCCCCGCAAACCGCTGGTCATTTTCACGCCCAAGCAGCTGCTGCGCCTGAAGGCGGCAGCGTCCTCGGTGGAGGACTTCACCCAGGGTGGGTTCCGCCCCATTATTGGAGAACACGCGGCACTGGAGAAGAACGCCGTCGAGCGCGTGATCCTGGTATCGGGCCGGCTGTACTACGACCTGCTTGCCGCGCGGGACAAGGCCGGGGATGACAAGGCAGCCATTGTCCGCGTGGAGCAGTTGTACCCACTGCCGCTGGATGAGATCAAGGCCGAGCTGGCCCAGTATCCGAATGCCGACGTGATTTGGGCCCAGGACGAGCCGGCCAACCAGGGACCATGGCCGTACATGGGCTTGAACCTGGCCCCCGAGCTGGACCGGAAGCTGAGCCGTGTATCGCGCCCCGCCTCCGCCGCGACGGCGACGGGCTCTGCCAAGCATCACGCAGCTGAGCAGACCTTGTTGGTCAAGCAAGCGTTCGAACGCGGTTAAAGCAATCTTTGATGCCCGGTCTGCACCGTCAGGCCGGGCATCTTGTATTTGAATACGTTGGATTAGGAAGAGGACGCGGTGGAGAAACGGGAATTGCGAATTGTGGCTGTTGGGGACGAGCTGGTGGCTGGCGTGGGCGATCCCCGCGCTTTGGGCTGGCTGGGCCGGGTGTTGGCCCGCACGCCCTCAGACGCGGTCTCCATTGCGCCGTTTGTGCTGGCGTCGCCACGGGAAGGCACGGAAGCGCTGGCTGCCCGCTGGCGCATTGAGTCCGGACGACGCTTTGACGACTTCCACGAAAACCGGCTGGTCATTGGGCTTTCCGGCCGCGACATTGAATATGGGCTGTCCACGGCCCGCAGCCGATTGAACCTGGCCAACATTCTTGACGGCGCCACGCAACTGAACATTCCGGTGTTTGTGGTGGGGCCGCCGCCGTCCCTGGATCCGGCGTTGAACCGGAAGCTGGCCGAACTCAATACGGCCTTTGCCGACGTCACCACGCGCCGCAAGCACCACTATGTCGACACCTTCTCCCCGTTGCAAAACCACGAACAGTGGCGCAATGACGTAGCAGCCAATGCCGGATCTCCCGGCCAGGCAGGGTATGGGTTGATGGCGTGGCTGGTCCTGCACCGGGGCTGGTACCAGTGGCTGGAAATCAGCGACGCCGGCTAAGGTCACCGCAGATCCTGGGCAAGGCGCCTCAGTTAGGTGCGTATGTCCCACTTGTGCGAAACTAGATGAGGATCATTTTTGTAGATCTTGTAGATGATTGGAGGCAGCCATGTCGAAGCGTTCACGTAAGCGTAAGGACCGTAAAAAGGGCGGCGCTAACCACGGTAAGCGTCCCAACACGTAAGTCTTGACTTATAAAAACAAGAGCCCGTTCCGCCTTCCGGCAGGACGGGCTTTTGAGCACCCACCAGTGATTTCCAAGGACACCACCATGAGTGAACCAGCGAAGAACGCCAGGAGCGCCGAAGACAAACCCCGCGGCAGAACGACGTCGGCCCTGGTGTCCTATGTGCCAGCCACCCAAGGACCGGGGACAATGCGCCGCGACCTGGCGGACCGCGATGACGTCATCCACCTTGTGGAGACGTTTTATGAGCGCGCTTTCCAGGACCCGGAGATTGGGAAGTTTTTCACTGAGGTCTTCGTCATGGATCTGCCAACCCACCTGCCCATCATGGCCGATTTTTGGCAAACTGTCCTGTTTAAGGCCGGACTTTACCGCCGCAGCGCCCTGGCAGTGCATGTTGCCCTCCATGCCAGGGAACCCCTGACCGTGGCACACTTCAACCGCTGGCTGCAGCTGTGGACGCGCACGGTGGATGAGCTTTTTGCCGGAGAGAAGGCGGAGCTGGCCAAGGTCCAGGCCCACCACATTGCCGGCTCCCTGCACCGACGGGTCGCGGGCCAACCTGCAAGCGCGCTCACCACCATTGCCACGCGGCCGCCCGCCTAGTTAGCGGCCCGCCACGCGGTCCATCCAATAAAGAGCTGTCTACCTGACAGGTACGGAGCCGCCATGCAGGCGCGCCAAAATGGCTGCCTTCAGGGTTTCCGGAGCGGCTTCCTTGCAGGAGCGTTTAACCACTGAGCGAATGACGCATTCCAGGTCGTATTCATCCGAGCAGTCGGTGCAGTTATCGAGGTGCGTTTTAATTTCGCCCAAATCTTCACGGGACAGGGCGCCGTCAAGGTATTCGTAAATGCGGACAATGCGTTCGTCGTTGCAATCGCCCAAGCTCTGGCAGTCGCCCATGGTTAGTTCTCCGTTTCAGTTGTTGGCTCGGTACCCTTGAGATACCCGCGTTCCACGGCGTAATCCGCCAACATTTCCCGCAATAATTTCCTTCCCCGATGCAGCCGTGACATCACGGTGCCTATGGGGGTGTTCATGATCTCTGAGATTTCCTTGTAGGCAAATCCCTCGACATCGGCAAAGTACACGGCCAGCCGGAACTCCTCCGGAATGGCCTGCAACGCCTTCTTCACGTCTGAGTCGGGCAAGTGATCCAGGGCGTCGGCCTCGGCCGAACGCAGACCCCGCGAGGTATGCGATTCGGCGCGGGCCAGCTGCCAGTCCTCAACGGAATCAGCATTGGACTGCAGCGGTTCACGCTGCCGTTTGCGATAGAGGTTGATGTAGGTATTGGTGAGTATACGGTACAGCCAGGCCTTGAGGTTTGTGCCCGGCTTGTACTGATGAAAGGCCGAGAAGGCCTTGGTGTAGGCCTCCTGCACGAGGTCCTCGGCGTCGCTGGGGTTGCGTGCCATCCGCATGGCGGCCGAATACAGCTGGTCCACATACACCATGGCGTCACGCTCAAAGCGGACACGTCGGGCAGCGGGAGATTCATTGGCAACATCAACATCGGCAACATCCGTCACCATGGGCGCATCAATGGCCTGCGGTGCGGAGTTGGTGGCTTGCCTAGGCTCGAAAGTGTTCATCACAGTTGAGTCTATGCTCAGTCGCAACGGCGGCCCCGCTTCTGGAGGTGCCGTGGGGGTTAGAGTCTGCATTTGACCCTTTCTTTGAGTCACGTTGTTGATGCAAACGCAGCAACAGCGCCCGCTATTCCACAAGCGCCCCAAAAAGCTGGGTAAATCGTGGGAGACTTGGAAGCAGCATGAGCCCCTACGAGCCGGTCCCGGCCGTCAGTGGAGGGCCATTGGAACCACTTTGCACCTTTTGAAGGAGACCCTCTTGTCAGTCGTTCGCGTTCTCGCCCGCCCCATGCTGGCGTCCTCATTTATCATGTCCGGCCTGGACCGGCTGCGGCATACCAATCAAACTGTCGCCCAGCTCGGACCCGTGCTGCGCCCGCTCAGCCAGGCACTGCCCGTCAAGGTCAGTGAAAAAACCCTGGCCCGGGCCCTGGCCGGAACGCAGCTGGGAGCCGGGGTGTTGTTGGCCCTTGGCAAATTCTCCCGCCCGGCCGCCGTCGTCCTGGCCCTGACGGCTGGTCTGACAACCGTGGTGGAGTACCGCAGTGCCGACACCAGCACGGGCGAAAACCGCTCGCACCGCCGCCAGCAGCTCAACAAGAACATTGCCTTGGTGGGAGGAGCGCTGCTGGCCAGCGTTGATACTGCGGGCCGCCCGGGGTTGGCCTGGCGTGCCGAGAAGCTCATTGCGACCGGCAAAAAGAGCACCCACAAGCAACTGAAGAATGCGGACAAGCAGGTCCGTGCGCTCGCCCACGACGTGACAGGACAGTAACTTCCCATGACCGCCGACCTCTGGCCCGCACCCTTCACTGCAGCACCTTTGGATGCCACCGTCACCATTCCGGCGTCCAAGTCGCTGACCAACAGGTACTTGATCCTGGCAGCAATGGCCGACGGCGAATCCCGCCTCCGCGCGCCGTTGCAGTCCCGTGATTCCACCCTGATGATCAATGCGTTGCGTGCCCTGGGTGCTGGCATTACAGAGGTCGCCGGCAGGGGGCAGGTGCCGGACTTAGTGGTCACCCCCATTCCGGCTGATCAAGCAACACCGCCCGGCGGCCTCACGGTGGACTGTGGTCTGGCGGGCACCGTCATGCGTTTTGTGCCGCCCTTGGCCGCGCTCATCAAGGGCGCCGTCACGTTCGACGGCGATCCCGGGGCCCTGGTGCGTCCCATGGCTCCCCTGGTGGCCGCCTTGGCGGGCCTCGGGGTCGACGTCGAGAACGGCGGGGATGGTTTCCTGCCGTTTACAGTCCATGGCACGGGTTCCGTGGACGGTGGGCATGTCCGCGTTGATGCCGGCAGTTCCTCGCAGTTCATCTCCGCCATTTTGCTGGTGGCCAGCCGTTTTGGCAGTGGCATTCATTTAGAACACACGGGTAATACCGTGCCCAGCGTGGACCACATTTCCATGACGGTGCAGATTCTGCGCTCCCTCGGGATTAGTGTGGATGATTCCGTGCCCAGGCACTGGGTCGTGGCCCCGGGGCGCATTGCCGGGTTTGATGTTTCACTGGAACAGGACCTTTCCAATGCGGGACCGTTTTTGGCAGCCGCCCTCGCGACCGGCGGGACGGTGCGCATCCCCGACTGGCCGTCCCACACCACCCAGGTGGGAGACAAATGGCGTGAAATCCTCCCCCGGTTTGGCGCCTCGGTGACACTGCAGGACAATCTGCTCACTGTCACAGGCGGCGCGGAGATCCGCGGGGTGGACCTGGCCGATATTTCTGAATTAGCTCCCACGGCAGCGGCACTGTGCGCCCTGGCCAGCACGCCTTCCAGGCTGCGCGGCATAGCTCACCTGCGCGGGCATGAAACCGACCGCCTGGCGGCCCTGGTGGCTGAGATCAACGCCCTGGGAGGTGACGTGCAGGAAACCGATGATGGCCTCATCTTCACCCCCGCTCCCCTGCACGGCGGCGTCTTCCACAGTTATCATGACCACCGCCTTGCCACCGCTGGAGCCATTATCGGCTTGGCCGTGCCCGGCGTCGAGGTTGAAAACATTGCCACCACGGCGAAGACCATGCCCGAATTCCCTGCCATGTGGGCCGCCATGGTGGCGCAGACCGCTGAGCTTTCACCCGTGCCGCCGTCGCCCCTCCCCCCGTCAGTGGTGGACGCGCAGGCGTAAGGGCATGGCAAAGGATTACAGCAACTGGGATGAGTCCGACGTCCGCGTGCGGGCCAACAAGAAGGGCAGCCGGCCGCGGACCAAGGACAGGCCTGCCTACGCGGAGGCGGTCATTGGCCGGATAGTCACCGTGGACCGCGGACGTTACACGGCCATTGTGGATGAGGACCTCCCCACGGAGCGTGTTCTGATTGCCGCCCGGGCCAGGGAGTTGCGGCGCAACCCGGTAGTGGCCGGGGACTTTGTGGCGCTGGTGGGGGACGTCAGCGGCAAACCCGACACCCTGGCCCGGCTGGTGCGCGTGGAGGAACGCCGCACACTGCTGCGCCGCAGCGCCGACGACACCGACCCCGTGGAGCGGGTGGTGGTGGCCAATGCCGACCAACTCGTCATTGTGGTGGCTGCCGCGAATCCGGAACCACGTACGGGCTTCATTGACAGGGCGTTGGTGGCAGCCTATGACTCGGGCATTGCACCGCTGCTGCTGATTACTAAAACAGACATTAGGGATCCCACCGAGCTGCTCGCCAACTACGAGCACCTGGACATGACGGTCATCATCAGCCGCACCGCCGCTGACGGGGCTTCCGGCATTGACGCCCGCAGCGACGACGGCGACTCCGCCCTCTTGGCCGGTGGCGCCGTCGCACAGCTGCATGGATTCCTCAACGGCAAGGTCAGCGTCATGGTGGGGCACTCCGGCGTCGGCAAGTCCACCATGGTCAACGCCCTCACGGGTTCCCAGCGTGCCACCGGCGGCGTCAATGCCGTCACGGGCCGCGGCCGCCACACCTCCTCCTCAGCCCTTGCCCTGCAGTTGCAGGACGCCGTGCCTGGATCCTGGATCATTGACACCCCGGGCATCCGGTCCTTCGGCCTGGCGCACGTGAATGCGGACAGGATTTTGCAGGCCTTCCCCGATCTGCAGCCCGGTACCGCAAACTGCGAACGGGGCTGCAAGCATGACTTTGCGGCCGTCAACTGCGGACTGGATCCCTATGTGGACGCCGGGGAGACAGGGGACGCCGGACCGGCCCGGCTGGCGTCACTGCGCCGCCTCCTGGGCACCAGCGACCGCACTGAAGGGCGCGCCGAAGCCAAGGAACTGGGCATCATCGATTAGCGTAAAGCTATGACCACAGCCCCCCAGACGTACAATGACGATCTCCGCCTGGCCCACGTGCTGGCTGACAGCGTCGATTCCCTGACCATGTCGCGATTCAAGGCTCTTGACCTCAGCGTTGAGACGAAGCCGGACCTCACTCCCGTAACGGATGCTGACAAGGCTGCCGAGGAGTCCATCCGCAGCCAGTTGGCCCGGGTGCGGCCCCGTGATGCCGTGCTGGGTGAGGAGTTTGGCAGCAGCGGCCATGGCTCCCGGCGCTGGATCATTGACCCCATCGACGGGACAAAGAACTTTGTCCGCGGCGTGCCGGTGTGGGCCACCCTCATTGCCCTGGTGGACGACGGCGTCCCGGTGGTTGGGCTGGTCAGCGCCCCGGCGCTGGGGAAGCGCTGGTGGGCTGCCCAGGGCACGGGCGCCTACATGGGAAAGTCATTGGCTGCAGCCACCAGGATCCGCGTCTCCAATGTCGCTGAGCTCAAGGACGCCTCGCTGTCCTATTCCTCACTGACGGGTTGGGCGGACCGGGGCAACCGCGAAGACTTCCTTTCCCTCACCGATGATGTGTGGCGCACCCGCGCCTATGGGGACTTCTGGTCCTACTGCATGGTGGCTGAAGGCTGCGTGGACATTGCCTGCGAACCGGAGCTGAACCTCTATGACATGGCGGCGCTGGTGCCCATTGTGCAGGAGGCGGGAGGCCGCTTCACTTCCCTTGACGGCATTGACGGCCCCTTTGGCGGCAATGCCCTGGCCACCAATTCCATCCTGCACCACGAGGTGCTGCAACGGCTGAACCCGGCCTGGGATGACCTGCTGAGCTAATCTGCCCCACCATGCGGCGCGGGCCGGCGCAGGTGAACTGTGTCAACGTTCGTAACAAGTTAGTCCGCTCTTCGCGTCGTGGGCTAATCTTTTGGGCATAGGTCACGAGTGCCAGCGCTAAACCCCGGTTTGCTGGCCGGCAACCCTCCTTTCGCGGCGGGGTGCCCCGGGTGACGACCTGGCCAGGGCTGTTTGGTTCTGGCAAGCGCGGACTTCCCGGCCGTCCGGGGGTCCTTTTTGCTCGAAGGATTAGTACATGAGTCACGCCCTTTTAGAAAAAACATCCCCCGGCCACACACTGTTGACAGCTGCTCCACTGCTGCCTGTGGTGGGACAGGAACTTCTCGCACCCCTCATTCAGGGTGGAAAGATTCGCTACGCCAACTTGGATTACGCAGCCTCCGCTCCAGCACTGAGCGAGGTTGCTGCGCACTTGAATGAAATTTTGCCGTACTACGCCAGTGTCCACCGCGGGGCGGGATTTGCCTCCCAAGTCAGCACCTCGGTGTATGAAAATGCCCGCACCATCGTGGCGGACTTTGTGGGTGCCCGGCCCGACGACACAGTGATTTTCACCCGCAACACCACCGATTCACTGAACCTCCTGGCCGGCTGCGTGGGCAGCATTTTGCAGCAGCAGGGCCGCGTGGCAGGACGCTCGAACATTTACGGCGAGGTGCTGTACCTGGACATTGAACATCACGCCAACCTGCTGCCCTGGCAGGCGTTGCCGCATCGCTCGGTGGTGGCTGCCACATCCATTGCCGCCACTTTGGCGCGGGTGGAAACCCAGCTCCGGGCCGGGAACATTACCTTGCTGGCCATTGCAGGAGCCTCCAATGTGACGGGCGAAGTGCTGCCCATTGCGGAACTCACGGAGTTGGCCCACAGCTACGGCGCCCGCATTGTGGTCGATGCCGCGCAGCTGGCCCCGCACCGCAGGATTGACATGAGCTCCAGCGGCATTGATTACCTGGCCTTTTCGGGCCACAAGCTTTACGCTCCCTTCGGCGCGGGCGTGCTGGTGGGCCGGCCGGACTGGCTCGACGCCGGCACGCCCCACTTGGCCGGCGGCGGAGCCGTCAAGGAGGTCCGGCTCGAGTCGGTTACGTGGACAGAGGGCCCGGCGCGGCATGAGGCCGGCTCCCCCAACGTTTTGGGCGCGGCAACGTTGGCCAAGGCAGCCAGCGTACTCGCCTCTTTGGACGCCGGGAACTGGCACCAGCATGAACAGCTGCTCCGCGCCCATTTGGTCGCGGGCCTGGAGGCCCTGGATGGTGCCAAGGTGCATGCGTTGTTTTCCGACGCCGACGCCTACCCCAATTGCGGCAGCATTGGCGTGGTTAATTTTTCCGTCACCGGATACGACGCCGGTTTGGTCGCCGCCTACTTGGCGGCAGAACACGGGGTGGGGGTGCGTGACGGCAAGTTCTGTGCCCACCCCCTGCTAAACCGTTTGGGTCTGCCGTCGGGTTCCCTGCGCGCCAGTTTTGGTGTCGGTTCCCGGGAAGAGGACGCACAACGGTTGCTCGACGGCGTCGCTGCCCTGCTGCGGGATGGTCTGGGCTGGGATTACGTGGTGGACACCGGCCGGTGGGTACCCGTGAACGATGACCGCGAATTCCCGTCATGGGCACCCAACATTCCGGGGACGGCAGGGGCAGCCCCCTGCACTACACCCAACTAAATAAAGAAAAGACGCTGCCTCACCTTTCGGGGCCCAAACGCAGACGCTGCCTCACCTTTCGGGGTCCAACAGGACGGCTGCCCCGAAAGGTGAGGCAGCGACGCTTAAAACACCCCAAAGGGTGAGGGAGCGTCGCGTGGGGGCGGGTAAAGTTAAACGGCAGAACACGTCTCAACTTTCAGGAGCATTATGGCAGGCGCCGGCGGACCGGTCTTTGACGCCGCACGGCGCAGCCACCTGGCCGCAGCATTTCTTGAAGGCGGGGATCACTATCACAAGGTTCGCCCCGGGTACCCCCGCGACTCTTTGGACTGGTTGCTGCAGGACGGCAGCGTGCCCCTTGGGCATGCTGTGGATGTGGGGGCCGGCACCGGCAAATACACGCAGCTGCTCACCCAGCACGGGTGGCAGGTTACGGCCGTTGACCCCTCCTCTGACATGCTCGGCCAGCTCACGGCGGATCTCCCCCATGTTGCTACCCACGTTGGCGTTGCAGAAAAACTGCCGCTTCCTGCGGCCAGCGTTGACCTCGCAGTTGTCGCCCAGGCATGGCACTGGTGCGATCCTCTCGCGGCCAGTACGGAGATTGCCCGGGTGCTGCACACTGGTGGCACCCTGGGCCTGGTCTGGAACCAGCTCGACGTCGGACTCCCCTGGGTTCATCGCCTGGCCCGGATCATGCATGCCGGCGATGTGCACAGGGAGGACTTCCGGCCTGCGGTGGGGCCCGAGTTCACAGCTGCACAGGTACACCGCACCCGCTGGGTCCAAAGCATGACGCCCGGTGAAATCATGGATCTGGCCAAGTCCCGCAGCTATTACTTGAAGGCCAATGCGCACGTGCGTGCCAAGGTCATGGCAAATCTTCAGTGGTACCTGTACGAGCATCTGGGCCATCTGGCGGGTAAAGAACTGGAACTGCCCTATATAACCCAGACCTGGCGAAGCTACAAACACTAATCACCGCCCTCGACATTTGTTCCCCGGCATGGCATTATTTCGGTATACCTAAATTCAGAAATTAGGCATAGCGAAGGTGGATGTGTGCTCGATATTGCCCAAAAGACCAAAGCGCGGCGCCCGCGCGGCAGCTTGCTGCTGCTGTTAGGTCCTGCCTTTGTGGCGGCCATTGCCTATGTGGATCCGGGCAATGTGGCGGCCAACCTCACCTCGGGTGCCAGCTACGGCTACCTTCTGGTGTGGGTTTTGGTGGCGGCAAACGTCATGGCCATGCTGGTCCAGTACCAGTCGGCAAAGCTGGGGGTAGTGACGGGCAAATCCCTGCCGGAACATTTGGGTGAGCGCTTTAAGACCACCAGTCGGCGGCTTTTTTGGGTGCAGGCCGAATTGGTGGCCATGGCCACGGACCTGGCCGAGGTGGTGGGCGGGGCCATTGCCCTGTACCTGCTGTTTCAGATCCCTTTGCCGTTGGGCGGATTAATTGTGGGCATCGTGTCCATGATCCTGCTCAGTGTGCAAAATCGCCACGGACAACGCTCCTTTGAATCAGTCATAGTATTTTTGCTCATCATCATCACCATTGGCTTCCTCACCGGTTTGGTGCTGAGCCCTCCGGATCCCGCCGGCGTGGCAGGTGGCCTCATTCCACGCTTTGAAGGAACCGACAGTGTGCTGTTGGCCGCCGGCATGCTGGGAGCCACGGTCATGCCTCACGCCATTTACCTGCACTCCCAGCTGGCCAAGGACAGGCACACGGACTCCCGCAGTACTCCTGAACGGCTGCGCCAGATCATTAGGGCCACCCGGATGGATGTGGTCCTGGCGTTGATCCTGGCCGGTGCCGTCAACATTGGCATGTTGCTTTTGGCCGCTTCAACCCTGGGCGGCGTTGCCGGGACCGACTCCATCGAAGGAGCGCACGCGGCCATTGTCAACAGCCTGGGCCCCGTGGTTGGCGTCGTGTTTGCCGTAGGGTTACTGGCCTCCGGACTGGCCTCCACATCGGTGGGCGCCTATGCCGGAGCCACCATCATGAACGGCCTGCTCAAGGTCCGCATCCCGCTGCAGACACGGCGTATCATCAGCCTCATACCCGCACTGGTCTTGTTGACAGTGGGTGTGGACCCCACGTGGGCACTTGTCATCAGTCAGGTCGTACTGAGCTTTGGCATACCGTTCGCCCTGATTCCGCTGCTGCGCCTTACAGCGAATAAAAAGCTCATGGGTGAACACCGCGATCGTCTCCCCCTGCGCATCGCCGCCCTGGTCAGCGTGGGACTCATTGTGGCGCTCAATGCGTTGCTGCTCTGGCTCACGTTCACGGGACAGGCCTAGAGCCACTGCCAAGCTCAAGGACCCAGGGGCACACCGGGTAGGCTGAGATGGTGAAACAAACGGCTGCTTCCTCCAGCATTGAGGATTACGTCAAGGTCATTTACGCCTATACGGAGTGGCAGGATAAACCCATCACCTCCACCGCGCTGGCCACCAGGCTTGGCGTAGCCAACTCGTCGGTGTCTGAAATGGTGCGCAAGCTCAAGGATCAGGGCCTGGTTGATCATCAGCCCTACAGCCCCATCCGCTTGACCGGCAAGGGGCTCAAGCTTGCCCTTTCCATGGTCAGGCGGCACCGTCTTTTGGAGAGTTACCTGGTCCAGGAACTGGATTATTCCTGGGATGAAGTCCATGATGAGGCTGAACGCCTGGAACACGCCGTTTCCGATCATTTCATTGAACGCATGAGCGCCAAGCTGAGCCATCCAAACCGCGACCCGCACGGGGACCCCATTCCCGACGCCGCAGGACACATCACCATGGCCCCCTCCCACCGGCTGGATGAGTTGGATCCCGGACATAGCGGCCGGATTTCACGCATCAGTGACCATGATCCGGAACTGCTGCGTCATCTGCAATCGCTGCACATTGGCTTGGACACCGAGCTGACAGTCATGGGACGCCCACGCTTTGGCGCGGGCCTGCAGGTCCGCGTGAATGCGCCTGCCGCGCACGACGCCGGTCCCCAAACCCTGGGAGACGAGGTTGCGGCTTCGCTGTGGGTGGCTTCGGAGGGAACGCACGTGGGCTGCACTGTGCAGGACCTCACCGGCGGATCCTTGATGAACCGGCACAGCAGCGGCGCTTAGCGCTCCAACAGCCAGCCCAGAACAAAGTTGACCACAGCCAAGCCCGCCATCAACACAGCCAAAGGCACTGCCCCGGCAGTGGCAAGGGCAGCGGCTGCAAGAAGGAACAAGGGCAGGGCAATCCACCTGACCGGGCCCGGGGCCAGCCGCCGTTCACTGCGCGGGGAGAGGAAGACGCCCCATAACACCACGGTGACGGTGGGAATGCCCAGGGCGAACACCAGGTCCCAGGGGCTGGGCTGCTGCAAACTCCAGTAGACAAATGCCGCCAACATGGCTGCTTCCAGGAAAAATCCCAGCACAGCGCCGGTGGCCTTCAGCCAAACGCTGGCGGCCTTCAGCCAAACCTTGGCGGCGCCGGTCACGGTTGCAGCCGGCCCAGCGTTCCGGGCTGCAGCTCCTGTTTTCACAGTTGCAGGACTGTCCATGGATGCCACTTTCCTAAGTGTTCTCTATGAGGGATGCGCGTTGTTGGCGCAGGAGAAACCGTTGAATTTTTCCGCTGGGGGTTTTGGGAAGTTCCGGGACAAAATGGATGCGTCGCGGATAGGCATGAGCAGCCAGCTTGTCCTTGACCAGCTGCTGCAATTGGTTTTCCAGTTCAACTCCGGCCACGAATGATTCCTTCAGCACCACGAAAGCCTCGAGGACTTCGCCGCGCAGGGCATCGGGTGCACCGATGACGGCAACCTCCGCAACAGCGTCATGGTGCACCATGACGGACTCCACATCAAAGGGACCAATCCGGTACCCGGCCATAATGATGACGTCGTCCTCGCGGGCGGAAAAATAAATGTAGCCGTCCCCGTCACGGTGTCCAGCATCTCCGGTGATGTACCACTGACCGTCGGCGGAGTAACGTTCGGCAGTTTTTTCAGGTGCCTGCACATACCCCGCAAACCACATGAAGGCGCTCGCCGGCACATTGAGGGCCAACCGGCCCAACTCGTCATTCCGGGCGGGCTTGTCAGCATTCTGAGCCAAAACGTCGACGCTCCACCCCGGCAGCGCCCGCCCCATGGAACCGGGCCGCAAAGGTTCCAGGAGGTCCGCTGCCCAGGCATTGCCGGCAACCATGCCCAACTCGGTCTGGCCGTAGTGGTCCCGGACCTCCACACCAAGTGCCGCACGCCCCCACTCAATGACCTCCGGAGTCAACGGCTCTCCGGCGCTCGAAGCACGGCGCAGCCGGTGTCCCTTTCCGGGAGCTGTGCCGGCGCGCAGGGATCGGTACACGGTGGGTGCGGCGGCAAAGTTGCTCACCTGGAACTTCTCCATCACAGCCCACGTCAATTCAGCGCTAAATCCAGCCGTTAGCAGCAGCGAGCGATGCCCGGCCGCAAGGGGCGCCATGAGCGCAAAGTACAGTCCGTACGCCCACCCCGGATCTGCCATGTTCCAAAAGACATCCTCCGGGCGGACATCCAGGGCAAACTCGAAGTAGCCCACAAATGAAGCCACCGCCCGCAGTGGCACCAACACCCCCTTGGGTGTCCCGGTGGTGCCGGAGGTGAACAGCTGCACCATGGCTCCTGCGCCACCCACGGCGACCGGGCCGACGTCGTTCCCCATCGCGGCGGCATCGGTAAAGGAACCGGCGCCGGCCACCATTTCGGCAAAGCTGTGGTCATAGCCAAACGCCTCACCACGGGCCACCACCACGGGGGTGGAAGCGTCCGTGGGCACCTCGCCGGGCGGCACCAATTTACGCCGTTGATCGGCATCGCAAATCACAAGGCGGGCACCGCTGGACTGCACGCGGAAGGCAATGGCGTCGTGTGCGAAGGCAGTGAACAGCGGCACCTGGACAGCGCCCAGGCGCCAAATCCCCAGCACGGCGATCACCAGCTCGGCTGATTTGCCCATGAGCGTGGCCACGTGATCGCCGCGGCCCACCCCCAGGGAGCTTAAAGCGGCGGCGAACCGCATGGATTTCTCCCGCAGCTCGCCGTAACTAATATGTGTTGGCGCCAGGTTCGCGTCAATGACAGTAAAGGCCAGGTCCGTTGCAGGATGCCTGTCACACAACAAAAACGCGGCATTGGCCGCTGGTCCGGAAAAATCAGCCAACAGCTGCTGCACACGATCTGTCATGATCCGCTCCTGTGGAAGTAACGAGTCTTAGCCCAGCAGCGACGCCCCAGGCGGGCTGCGTCGGTGCGAAGGGTTTTAGCCCTCGCAGTCCTTGCAGTAAAAAATTCCATTCTTCTCGCGCGCCACTTGACTGCGGTGGCGGACCAGGAAGCAGGAGCCACAGGTGAACTCATCTTCCTGGGCGGGGATGACCTGAATAATCAGTTCCTCATTGGAGAGGTCCGCTCCGGGCAGGTCAGTACCTTCGGCCGTGTCTGAATCTTCAACGTCAATGTGGGCCGTCTGGGCACCGCCACGCTGGACCTGAAGCGCCTGCAGCGACTCTGTCTCGTGGTCTTCATCCTTGTTGCGGGGTGCATCGTAATCCGTTGCCATGCGGTTTTTTAACTCCTGAACTGCTGGTGGTTGTAACTAGGTCTTTCAGCGCATTATCATAGCCCCGGAAAGCCATGGTTGCGTGCTATTTGGCCAATTGTTTTCCCACAGCATAGGGGACGGCGACAAAATTCCTTGTATTCTGGCGAATTTCATCCGCGCGCCTCCCTCGAAAGCAGGTAAATGTGGCCAGTCTCACGTGCTGCGCCTGCCCCAAATGGCTGCCCCTGGCCCCTCACCGCCAGGCACCGTGTACCGGCACCGCTTACGCGTCTTATCCTTGGATGAATGGCAAACAATTCTTCTCCCCGCGCTTCACTCAATCGACGCCAAGTGGCCCAGGCGCTGAACATCCCCCCGGAAATGGCTGCCCGAAACGGCATCCCCTCGCGGATGTCCGCCGAGGGGGTCGCCAACCTTGACGCCCATCCGCCGGCCTGGTTGGCGCAGTCGCGCGCCAATGCCACGGGGAAACGTCCCGTATGGGTGGACCTGCGCTGCTATTTATGTGACTTCCTTGAAGTGGCACGGCCCAAAAAGTGGTGGCCGGAGTTCACCTTTATCATGTGTGATTTCCATGATGCCTCCGAGCTCCCCGACACGCCGCCGGGCTGGCGCCGCAGCGAGTTCGACGGCGTAGGCTCGCGTTTTGTCGGGATTGTGGACTCCCAAGATCCACAAAACCCCTAACCTTGGCAGCGCCCGGTGACTCCTGACGTAGACTTCACGGCGTGACTGTTCCGGCTAAACTCTTCCAGCAGTGGCTGAGCTCCGTTGCCGGCGACACCAGCCAAGCCGCTGTGTGCCGCGCAGCCGGGCTTAAGCGTTCCACCCTGGCTCAGCAATTGGTCAGGGGGCGGGTGTCAGTTGCGACCGTGGCCTCCATTAGCCGCTCCCTTGATTTGTCAGTGGTGGAGTCTTTGACAGTGTTTCCCAAGTTTCATGATTTGGCGGCAGGCCTCAACCCCCCCACCGATGCTGAACTCCTGAGTCAAATCTCAGATTACGATTTGCTTCAGGAATGCCTCAACCGCAGACCCGTGGGGGAAGCGCGACCGCCGGCGTTGACCCTGGCACCACCGCCCCACCGCTTCTCCGTGCGTGCGTGGATGGATGCCATTGATGGTTCCGACCTAAGACAGCAGGTTGCACGTCAAATGACCATTGCCCCCCAAAATTTGTCGGCACAGATCAGCGCCAACCGGCTAAACGCTGAGCTGGCCGTGGAAAGTGCCCGTATTGCCGGAGTTGGCTTGGCCAATGGCTTAGTGGCCACCGGGTTCCTGAGTCCCGGTGAGGCCGGTTGGGTGCCGGGGTCCCGCACAGCGGTTTTGCACGCCACACCAGATAGTTCGCTGGCGGCGCTGGCGGCGCAGCGGTTGGAGACTTTGAGCAAGGTTCTGCGGCGCCAGGAAGATGATCTAGCGGCAGTGAAAAGTGTCTGGGAGAATTTGGGATGACGTTTACAGTGCAGTGGGCCACCCTTACCGTCTTGCTGGGCTGCACGGCATGGCGGCTGCCCAGCATGCTCAAGGGACACAATCGCAGCATGTTTTGGATTTTTGCGTTCATGTCCCTTTGCGTGGCCCTGAGCATCGGGCCCATTTACCTGTGGGCGGATGGGCTGTTGGGTCAGCGGAACATAACCAACGTAATTTTGCGCCTGAGCTTATATGCCGTGTTTTATTTGCTGGGCTCAAAGATAGCGGCAGCCTACAACTCGCCTCTGGCGCGTCAACTCATCAGTGGCCCCGTCGGGCAGACCGTGCTGGTCATATGTTCCCTGGGAATCTGGATTAGCTACTTCAGTTCCGATGTGGCGGGCTCCAGCGTGGGCATGGCAAGCCTGTCCCATCAAAGTTCCATTGAGGTCTACAAATGGTTTGGTCTGGCCTATGTGGCCTATGTGGCGGCAGCAGTGGTGATCCCCACTGGACGGGCCGCGTTTTCCAAACGGCCCTGCCTGGACAGAATTGCAGCTCTTCTCATGTGCATAGGTTTTGCCTTGGCGGCCGTGCTCTTGCCACTGAATGCCCTGAACCTGCAGCACCGCATTGAAACCACTACATCGTTCGCGGCCATTCTCTGCGTCGCGGCGGGGCTGGCCTTGGTGTGGTTGTCTTTTCTGCGCCGCCCCATGCCCGATGACTCCCGCAGTTAGTCCACTGAATATAACAATTAGCCCACAGATGTTCACATTTGTATTATCGTCTGCCATACTAATGAATGTGTGAACGAATGGTGAGCATTCGTGCATCAGTGCTTTGGGGGTGAGTGGTGATCAAGGGCAGGAACTTGATCACCACTCAATTTTTTAACGCCAAAAGAAAAAAGGACCTGCTTCCCGCCGCAGGGGCGGGGAACAGGTCCCAATAGGGATGTGGAGATGGGGAGAATTGAACTCCCGTCCGATGCTGTGTTGTCAGGGCTTCTCCGGGTGCAGTTTGCAAATGGTTTTCTCGGCCCCAGCTGTCTCGCAAACAAGCAGCTGCCAGGCCCAGTTGTATAAGAGTCCCCTAAGCGCCTACAACAAGAACTTAGAGCAGTGGCCCTCTAAATGACGTCAGGATCCGGGACGAGAGCATTCCCGGGCTGACGGACTGTCTTACTGCTTAGGCAGCAAGAGCGAAGTCAGTGCGTTTTGATTCAGCACTTATTGTTTTACAGAGATCGTTTACGAGTTAACCCTGTATCCTCGACCCGCTTCACCTGTCTCGACAAACACCGTCGAAACCGATCATCCCCTATTGTTTTTTCAAAGTCACCGCAGGGTCCCGTCAGGAATCCGTCGGTGGTCTACTCATGCTAGCGCATTTTGGAATAAAAATATTCCCCGGCCGCTAATCAAGCAATCCCTTGTCCGCCTTGGCCTGCAGGACCAGCAGCGCCGCAGCATTTACTTGCTGGGCGAAGCCCGCATTGGCACTTGCCGCCGCCACCAGGCCCGCATACATGGCTGGCAGGAGCGCCTGGTTGGTGCACAGGGCCATGGTGCCGCCAGCTGCTATGAAGTCCACGCCGCGCTCCGCCACGGGCACGGCGGCGAGCTGGACGGCGTCGCACATGTCATCGCTGACAATAATCCCTTTGAAGCCCAAATCGGCGCGGACCATGTCATTGACAATGATGGTGGAGAACGGCGCCATGGCAGCACTATCGATTGCCGGGTAGCCGGCATTGGAAATCATCAGCCACGGCACACCCGCAGCGACGGCGTCCTGGAAGGGCTGGATGTAGGGGTCCTTGCGTACCGTCACGGGATCGCTGACCCCGCTGGCAACATCGGTATTGGCGTTTACGCGACCCAAACCCGGAAAGTGCTTGACGGCCGGATCCACCCCGGCACTCATCATGCCCTTGGCAAAGGCTATGCCGTGGCTGGAGACCGTCTCGGGCGTGTAGCCATATTCCCGCCCAAAGGCGCCAATGGGCGCGTTCTGCGGGGCAAACTCAGCGCCGGGCACGGTGTCAAACACGGGAGCCAAGTTCACGTTCACACCCACAGCCGCCAATTGCCCGCCCCAGGCAGCGGCATTGCTTTGCAACGTTGCGGGATCCAACTGGCCCTGCACTATGGCCTGCGGCATCTCGGTGAAGCCGGGCCCGCGCATGACCTGCACCAACCCACCCTCTTGATCGGTGGCCACAAAAGGCCGCACTCCCTGCGTCCGGTCCCCGCCAATATGCGCGGCCAGGGTTGCAACTTCGGCGCTGATCCCGGCCACGCCCTGGGTGCTGCGCCCCTTCAGGAACACATTTCCCACGAAGAGGGTGTCCAGCGCATGGAGGGTGTCTGCATCGGCGCCCGTCACGGCCGAGGAGACCATCAGGATCTGGCCCACTTTTTGTTCCACGGACATGGCGCCTAGTTTCGCCTCCGCCTCGTTTTTCGCCGGAACGGACGACGTCGGAGCCGGACTTGCACTGGCAGCCGAATCTGCACTGGCAGTCGAATCTGCACTGGCGGCCGGGTCTGGCAGGGCAGAAGCTGAAGGACTCGTCTGGGGCGGACCCGTGAAGTTCACGAAAATTACCGCCAGGACGGCCACGACAACGGCGACCAGGGTCGCAGCAATTATCCACCTGCGTCTATTTGCACCGGCAGCCACGCTGAACACCTCCTCGTGGGCAGCTAGGCGCTGCCTCCGCGATTCTTTTCCCGCATGGCCCGTAATGCCTCGCGATTGTCTTGCTTTTCCCGCAATGAATGGCGCTTGTCGTAATCCTTTTTACCGCGGGCAATCGCTATTTCAACCTTGGCCCGGCTGTCGAGGAAATACAGCCGCAAGGGCACGATGGTGAAGCCCGACTCCCGCGTCTTGGCGGCAATCTTCTCCAGCTCATCGCGATGCAGCAGCAGCTTGCGGCGGCGCCGGGCGGTGTGGTTGGTCCAGCTCCCATTGAGGTACTCGGGGATGTAGACGGCTTCCAACCACAGCTCATTGTTATAAAAGGTGGCAAAGCCATCAACCAGTGAAGCCCGGCCCTCACGCAGGGATTTAACCTCTGTACCCATCAAGACCAGACCGGCCTCGTAGGTGTCCATGATGTGGTAATCATGCCGGGCCTTGCGATTGGTGGCCACCACCTTCAGGCCACTTTCCTTCGGCACGGCAAACTCCTTTTACATTTATAGACGTCCTGTGTTAAAAACAACTTCTAGTCTAGCAACCGCTGTTGAAACCCCTAGAGCAGACCGGACGGATCAACAGGGGATCCATTGAGCCAGGTCTCAAAGTGAGCGTGGCAGCCCGTGGAGTTGCCCGTGTTGCCTGAGTACGCCACCAGCTGGCCGCGCTTGACGCTTTGACCCGCAGCTACCAGCACCGAGGAGTTGTGATAAAAAACAGTCATCAATGCATTACCCTGCATGACGCCATGGCTGATGTACAGCACATTACCGCCGCCATACACCACGCTCGTTTGCCCGGCAATGCTCACGTTGCCGTCGGCAGGGGCATAAATGGGGGTGCCACAGGCGGCCCCAAAGTCAATGCCGGTGTGATCGTAATAGCCCGTGCCATTGAAGTCGGCGCTCCCGGCGGGCACCGGGCGGTTACGGACAAAGGGAGAGGTGATGGGGACATTGGCAGGAAAAGGTTTCTGCAAACCAAACGCAGAAACATTTCCAGGAGCCGGCGGAACATAGGGTGCAGGCACGTATCCGCCGCCACCGTTATTGGCGCTGCCACCGCCGTTGTTGGAACCGCCGCTGATATTGGCGCTGGCGGCGGACTGTTCCCGGGCAACACGCTCGGCTTCGGCCCTGGCTGCAGCTGCAGCAGCTGCGGCTGCAAGCTCCTTACGTTGGATTTCAGCAATTTGCGAGGCAACTGAACTCTTTTGCGCCTCTACTTGCTTGAGCTGCGCTTGGATACGGGGCTTCTCGGCTTCAAGCTTTGCATTCAGTGAAGCAGAGTCGCTAATGAGCTTGTCCACCGTGGCCTTCTGTGCGGCGGCGGCATCACGGGCCACCTGCTCGGCGGCCAGGGCAGTCTCCGCCTGCGCCTTGAGGTCTACGATTTCCGCTTCCACAGCGACCAGACGTGCTTGAGCATTTTGATTTGTGGCTTTTTGTGCCGTGAGGGCTTCCAGGGCAGCTGTTTGGCTCCGCAAAGCCTGCTCGGCCAAATCAATGGATCCGGCCAAATCATTGGGAGAATCTGTACCTAAAATTAAGGTCAGGTTTACCGGCAGCCCGCCAGCTTTGTACGACTGGGCAGCAATTTGACCAATCTTGGCCTTGGTCTCCGAAGCCTTTTCGGCATCGGCTGCAATTTGGGCTGTGATGTCGTCCCTGCTCTGCTGCGCCAGATCAATGCGCGCTGCCAAAGCATTGACCTCACCCGTGGCCGTGCTGACCCGGTTTTGGGCTTCAACCAGACTTGCTTGCGCAGCGGGTAGCTGACCCTGGTACAGGACCAGGTCAGCGGCCGACTTTGCAATGCCGGAGTCCACGAACTCCAGCGACTGCTCCACGTCCTTGGCCTGCTTTTCAAGGGTGGCGGCTTGTTCATTGAGGTCCTCGGCTTGCGCGGCGGGGGTGACACCCACCCATCCGACGGCGAGCAGCACTGTGAGCGCGCAGGTCATGCGGCGGGCAAAACGAGGGGCCTTGGCCCGTTGTGTTTGCCCGCTTATTGTGGAATACATGCAGTGCTGCTCCTTCAAAAAAAACCATGAAAAGTCGCGCTCGAACAATGGTGGGCAGACCTGTTACACGGCAACCATGCAAAGAGCACCACCCCTACCCTACACTTTGAGGTTTTTGCGCAGGGACACCACGGATGCCACTCCCGCCAAAACCACTCCCAAAAGAATCAGGACCGGATAAATGGCGAAGGCGTCTGTAGCGGAAATGAAAGGTGTTCCCGAATTTGATTCCGCTAAATATCCGCCCATGAAGAAGTGCACAATGGACCACACTGCAGCAGACGCTAACACAGCGCCAATGGTGGCTGCAATGACCCCTTCCAAAACGAAGGGCAGCTGAATGACTGTGCGCGATGCGCCCACAAGCCGCATGATTTCAATTTCCCTCGTACGCGATTGCGCCGACAATCTAATGGTGGTGGCAATGAGCAGGGCCGCACAAACCGTCATAAGACCCGCAACACCAATGGCTACGTAGGTGGCAATGTTCATCCAGGAGAACAGTTTCTCCAGCACCTTGCGTTGATCCACCACCGAGTCCACGCCGGGGGTTGCCGAGAACGTTTCATTAATAATTTGGTACTTCTCGGGGTCCGTAAGCTTTATCCGAAAGGACGCCGGCAGGTTGCTGGCTTCCACCGAGTCCACGAGGGGTGAGTTGGCAAACTGTTCCTGGAAGTGACCCAGCGCCTCTTCCTGACTCTCAAAGGTCCAGATCTCGATGTAGGGCTTGACGGCTTTCGATTCCAGCATGCCCTCAATGTCGGCTTTTTGCTCATCGTTCACAGGACCGGCAATGCAGTTGGTGTTCATTGGCACGTCATTGCAGAGGTAAACGGTGACCTGAACCTTGTCGTACCAAAAGCCCTTGAGCTGGCCAATTTGCATTTGCAGCAAACCAGCGCCTCCCACAAACGTCAGGGATACAAAGGTCACCAGTATCACTGAAATAACCATTGTCAGGTTCCGGCGCAGACCACTGCCCAATTCGCCCAGAATGAAAGCAAGTCTCACTTATGGTCCTCAACTTCGGTTTGTGCAGCTTGCGGAGCAGCATCAGCAGCCGGATTCCCGTGCTTCCATTCATGGCGCGGCGGCATACCTTCGTTCTCGTTGGCGGCACGCACCTGCGAAGCGCCGACAATTCGCTGACGGCGGGTCTGCGGTTCGGCGTCGTTCTTCCCGGGCGGATTTGTCGACGCCTCCTCCGCTTTTACAACGGGGATCATGGAAGTGTACTGCGCCGTGGCCTCGTCGCGGACCACTTTGCCGTGCTGCAGTTCAATGACGCGCTTGCGCATGGTGTTGACTATGGCGTCATCGTGCGTGGCCATGACCACGGTGGTGCCATTTTGGTTGATTCTGTCCAGAATTTCCATAATGCCGGCGCTCGTGGTGGGGTCAAGGTTTCCGGTGGGCTCATCGGCCAGGAGGATGTCGGGCTGGTTGACAATGGCGCGGGCAATGGCCACACGCTGCTGCTCGCCGCCGGAAAGTTCCGTGGGCTTGCGGTGGCCCTTATCTTCCAAGCCCACCAGTTCAAGGACACGCGGCACTTCCGCGCGGATCGTGGCCCGGGACTTGCCCAGCACCTGCATGGCATAGGCCACATTCGCAAACACGGTCTTGGTCTGGATAAGACGGAAATCCTGGAACACGACGCCAATGCCACGGCGGAATTTAGGCACCCGCCAGCTGGGCACGGTGGCCACATTTTGGCCGGCCACGTAAATCTGGCCATGCGGGGTTTTGTATTCACGCAGCACCAAGCGTAAAAGCGTGGACTTTCCGGAACCCGATGAGCCCACCAGGAACACGAACTCGCCGCGCTGGACGTCTATGGACACGTCATCAAGCGCCGGCTTGGATTTCCGGTCGTAGGCGATGCTCACATTTTCAAAACGAATCATGACTTTTTCATTGCCTGACCGCAAAGACGGCGGCCGCCGGAGGCAGGGCAGGGTTCGGGGGAAGAAGCCGCCAGCATATCGACTATAGGCGCAGCCACGGGCAATTCCCCATTCCTTGGTGGTGTGTTGGAGCGGGCTTGCTGTGAATGCGGGCGGGGCCAACTGTCGAAACCGGTGAATCTTTACTGTCAGCTCGAGAGTTGGCCCCGCCCGCGTGAAAAGACAGCCACCGGACGCCGCGATTCCTTAGCTTTTCCCGCGAAAAAGGTGTCCGTGTTATCCACAGATTGGCCGATTTGAGCCAAAGTGCGTTGATCGGGTCAATTTCCAGAAGCAGAATCAAATTATGCATATGCTCAGGTTGGAACAACGACTCAATGGCGCTTTGCTGCCCCCACATTATGTTGCCACCACGGCGCAAATGCTTGATCAGGGTATTGGAGCGGCTGCACTGGCTCAGGCGTTGCGGACTGGTTTGGTGTTTCGGCTGCGTAAAGGCGCCTATGTGCAGGCAACCCACTGGCGTGGTCTTAAGCCCTGGGACCAGGACAATCTCAGACTGTTGGCGCATGTGTTGAGCGTGCGCGGTGATCCCGTGTATTCCCATTTCAGCGCCGCCCGCCCGCACGGATTGTTTGTGTGGAACTGCGGGGCCGCTGTCCACCTCAGCTGCAATTCGTCAGCGTCCGGTAGCAGCGGCGCTAAAGATGTCAGCCAGCATCGCGAGGTATTGGCGCCCGGGGACGTGCAAGAGCTGCATTTACGCAGCGGCCCGTATGTCCGCGTCACATCCTTGGAGCGGACGGTTATTGACTGCGCCCGCACCGGACAATTTGCCCAAGCCGTCGTCATTGGCGATCATGCTCTTCGCGCTGGAGCCCGGAGGGAGGTGATGGAGGCGCTGATAAATGCGATGACAGGCCGCAGGGGCGTGCGCAAAGCCCGCCGTGTATTGCATGCTCTCGATGCCCGGTCCGAGTCCGGTGGTGAAACACGGACCCGGCTCATCATTGCCGCGATGAACATTGAGCAGCCTGACACCAACCGCTAGCTTCGATCAGCATTCCGGTTGTCGGCGCGCCAGCGAATGCCCGCGTCAATGAAGTCATCAATGTCACCATCAAGCACGGCACCTGCGTTGCCCACCTCGTGTTCGGTGCGTAAATCCTTGACCATTTGGTACGGATTCAGCACGTAAGAGCGCATTTGATCCCCCCAGGAAGCCTTCACATCCCCGGCCATGGCCTTTTTTTGCGCATTTTCCTCGGCCTTTTTCAGCAGCAGCAGGCGTGACTGCAGCACGCGCATGGCTGCGGCACGGTTTTGAATCTGCGACTTTTCATTTTGCATGGACACCACGGTGCCCGTGGGCAAGTGGGTCAGGCGCACGGCGGAGTCGGTGGTGTTCACGGACTGGCCGCCGGGGCCGGAGGACCGGAACACGTCCACGCGGATGTCATTGTCGGGAATGTCAATGCTGTCGGTGGATTCAATCAAGGGAATGACTTCCACGGCGGCAAAGGACGTCTGGCGCCGGCCCTGGTTGTCGAACGGGCTGATGCGCACCAGCCGGTGAGTGCCGGCTTCCACACTGAGCGTGCCAAAGGCATAGGGGGCCTTGACCTCAAAAGTGGCGGATTTCAACCCGGCCTCTTCGGCGTAGGAGGTGTCCAGCACGGCCGTGGGGTAGCCGTGACGTTCCGCCCAGCGCAGGTACATGCGCAACAGCATCTCGGCCCAGTCCGCGGCGTCCACTCCGCCAGCACCGGAACGGATCGTGATGACGGCCTCGCGTTCGTCCCATTCACCGGCCAGCAGCGTCACAATTTCCAGCTCCGCCAACGACTTCTGCAATGCGGCAAGTTCCCTGGCCGCCTCGGCGAACGAATCGGCGTCGGCCTCTTCCTGGGCCATTTCCACCAGGATTTCCAAATCATCAATCCGGGACTCCAGCGTGCGCAGCTTCTCCAACTTGGATTGCGCGTGGCTCAGCCGCGAAGTAACTTTTTGGGCAGCGGCGGGGTCATCCCACAAATTGGGTGAACCGGCTTGATCAGACAAGTCCTCAATATCCTCCACGAGCTTCTCCACCTCGGAGACCTGCTCAATGGAGACGTAGGTTGCGCGAAGCGCCTTGATTTCTGTGGGAAAGTCAATCTCTGCCATGATATTCAAGCCTACGTCATGGACGGCTTTGCCGGGCGCGCACTTCACAAAGGCCGCACTCCACAGGGCCAATACGTCACAGGGCCAAATTGGCGCGGGCCGTGCTGGTGACGGTGACGGCAATCCCCTCCGGCACCAGGAAGTTAATGAAGAGGGGACGGACGACGCCGGTCATGGTCACCTGAGCCGTGTGGCCATCCGGGGCGCCAGTGCCCGAAGCCAGCGCAATACCGCTCATGCTGGTGGGCAGCGCAGTCCCAGCCAGATAGTTTTCCGCGGCCTGCAGGACCCCTTGATTGCTTAGCAGCGTCCCAGGATTGGTGGTGGCGCTGCCGCCGCTCAGCACAAAGGTGTCAGCGGCTGCGAGCGCCGCACCGTCGGCAAGTGAAAGCAGCCTTTTTTGCCCCAGGTAAAGACTGCCAGCCGCGGCCACCACCGTGATTACAAGAAGCGCCAGCAGCACATAGCCAATGAGCAGCACCATGACATGCCCGGATTCACTGGATTCCCGTGAACTCATTTGAACCTGCCCACTTTTTGCGACGCTGAGGCGTCCACGGTGGCAGCTGTGGCCGTGACTCCGGGAACTGCCCCCACTACCGGCAGCTCCACGAACAACTCCACGCGGGCATGCACGATGCTCCCGGCGGTGAGACAACCGCCGTCGCAGGTGATGGTGAGAGTGGCATTGGCGGCGTCAAAGCCCATGTCCTCCACGGCAAGACTCACGGCTTGTTCGGCTGCTTGCCGGGCGGTGGCTGGGTCGGTATTGAGCACAAAGACCTTGGCGGCTTGATCGGCGGCCCCCACCACCGCATAAGCCCCGCCCTGCACCTGCCCCACTGTCAGGATTAAGTACATCACCGGCACCATGAGCAGCACCGCGAGGAAGATGAATTCCACCACGGCGCTGCCTTCCTGCGCATCCTGTTTTGCCTCCGGGTCAGCGCGGTGGCCCAACCTAGCGCGTAACCACTGCATGGCCCGTCATCTCCAGGGAACGCGCCGGGCCCGCCAAACCCACCAGCGGCAGCGGCGCATGAATAGTCACTGTCATAACATTGAGTCCCTCGCGGACCTGCACCGATGCCTGCACCTCCTGCACGTAGCGCTCCCCCAGGGCAGAGCCCACCAGCAGGCGCGCCCGCTCCTGCGCGTCGGCAGCTGTCCTGTCCCCCAGCGCTCCGTAGCGCGCGGCCGACGATGCGGCATCGGCCACTGTATTGCGCACGTGCAAAGCCAGAGTCAGCTGAATCAACGCCACGAAGATGACGGTGACAAGCGCTCCGACCAAGACAAAGTCGACGACGGCGGACCCCGCCTGGTGTGTGCCGTGGCCCCTGGTTCGTGGCTGGGGCTGCGGCACTAAGGCTGGACCTGCTGCATGGCTTGGGTGAAGAGCTGTTGCAGGGGCGGGCCGGCGAGTGCGAGCAGTCCGGCCACGAGCACGGCGGACATGAGGGTAATGAGCACCCAGCCAGGTACATCGCCCCGGGTGTCTCCCATGCTCTGCCGCCACGCCGGTGGGCGCCGGCGCAGCACCTGCGCCCTGTTCCGACCGTGGAGGACAGCCGTGCCCATGACGAGGAGTAACAATATCCCCATTCCCCAAATCCTGTTGTAGACGCCCATGACGTTGCCCCTTCCGCAGATTCCTGACGTGCTTCGGTGATGTTGTGTGCGTGTCGTTGACCACTTTCACTTAAAACCCCATTTGCAACATGGCAAGGCCGGGGAATACCGCGAAAACAACTGTCAGGGGCAGCACCCCAAAAATGAGTGGCACCATCATGCCAATTTCTTTACGTCCGGCCGACTCCATCAGCTCCCGTTTGGCTACATCTCGCACGTCCTGGGCCTGTGCCCTAAGTACCTCAGCCAAGGGGGTGCCTCGATTCACCGCCACACTTATGCCGTCTACAAAACGGGATAGCGCAGCAACATTTACCCGATTGGAGAACTGGTTTAGGGCCTCAACCAGCGGCATGCCTGTCCGTGTCTGCGCCAGCACCTTGGAGAACTCCTCCGACAGCACCCCGTTCGAGGTCCGGGCCACCCGGTCCAAAGCTCCGGCGGCGCTTTCACCGGCACCCACCGCGAGCGCCATCAGTTCTGCGAGCGCGGGGAACTCAGCCAACATTCGGGCGTGACGTTTTTTGATGCGCTGTCCGAGTAAATAGTCATACATGAGGTAGCCGCCCACCATGGGACCCAGCGTCAATGCCAGGGCGCCCATCATATTAATGCGGCCCTGCCACACCATCAGCAGGGAAAACAGCAACCCCAGCAACAACCCCATTACGGCCCAGAGCAGCTGCACGGCCCGGAACTCCAGGGCCGTCTCACTCCTGCCAGCCTGTTCCAGCCGGGCACCGAGCCCTCGAACGCTGATATTAAACCGTCCCAGGCGATGCGCGGCGTCGGAAAGGGCAACTTGAAGGATCTTTTGCAAGGGACCAAAAAGCGCGCCGCTCTCATGGTCTGCGATGAGCCGTGAGCCTGCTGAGAGCGATTTCAACTGCGGCTCCACACGCTGGGCAAAGCTGGGCCGGCGCATGACGGGGAGCCTGAGCATGGTCAACCACAGCCCGGTTCCCAGGGCCAGCCCAACAGCGGCAACTAGCATTAGCTGCCCGTTCACCGGAGCACCCGCTGTTCACTGGGCAACGCACCAATGCGCAGCATGATGCGGTAACAAAGGATGGAAATCAGCAATCCGCCGCCAAGGACCGCCCAACCTGCAGGCGAGTTATAGGCGGCTATGGCTTCGGGTCTGGTGGCCATCAGCATCAGTACTATCCACGGTGCGGCAACCGCCAGCCTGGCAGCATTGACGGTCCACGACTGCCGTGCTTCAAGTTCGCTGCGGGTGCGGGCATGATCACGCAGGAACTCCGACAGTGTTCCCAAAAGTTTGCCCAGGTCTGAACCGCCCACGTCGCGGGTGAGACGCAAAGCTTCAATGATTCTGTCCGCCACCGGATCCGCGAGGCTGGCCTTAAGCTTTTGCAAGGCACCTTCAAAGTGGCCGGTGGCGCGGTAGTCGGTGGCGAAGGTCGTGAATTCATGGCGCAGCTGGTCGGGTCCCTTGGCACCAAGTTGTACGAGGGCTTCGGGAAGGGACAGCCCGGCCCGGATGGCCGAGCGCAAGTGATCCACCACGTCAGGCCAGAGCTCGCGCATGACGGCGGCCCGGCGTCGTGCGCGCATCCTCAGCAAGGCGAAGGGCAGGTAGGCGCTGAACAGCGCGAAGCACACGGCAATGGCGGGGGCACCTGTCAGCGCAAAGACAAGGAGTGCCACCATCAGTGCCAGACCCGCTGCGCTGACCGCGAGGGAGACGGGCGTTACATGGGTAATGCCTGCCTGTTGGAGTAAACGCTCAAGTCGGCTGTGACGCGCAGGTCCAGCGGGGCGGGCAGGGGTGCTCCAACACGCTGTCCACAGCAGGAACAGTCCCAGCCCGGCCAGCAGGCCCACCGCGGCAGACATTAGCTTTCCCTCATGAGTGCGGCCACGTTGTACCCCGCCGCGGCGAACTTCTCCGGCGAGGGCATGGCGGTGCTGGAAGCGGTAAGGTGGCCCTCCACTGTGCTGAAGACCATGCTGGATTCAATAATGCCGTTCTCCACGCGGCGTCCCAGGGACAGTATTTCGCCGACGCTGCGGCGGCCGTTGGGGGCCCTGACACAGTGCACCACCAGGTCAATGCAGGCAGCGACGGTGGGGACCACGAAGGCAGCGGTAATGTTTTCCCCTGCTAAAAGCGGCAGGGTACAGATCTTGACGACGGCGTCGTGGGCGGAGTTGGCATGTACACTCGCCATGCCGGGCAGGCCGCTGTTGAGGGCAATGAGCATGTCCAGGCTCTCGGCCTCGCGGACCTCCCCCACAATCAGTCTGTCAGGGCGCATGCGCAATGCCTCCTTCACCAGACGGCGCAAAGGAATTTCACCCATGCCTTCGAGGTTGGGTTGACGGCACTGCAGGCCCACCACGTCGCGCAGTGGCAGCCTTAGTTCAAAAATTTCCTCTACGGTGACCACCCGCTCCCGGGAACCAATGCCGGCGGCGAGGCAATTGAGCAGCGTGGTTTTCCCGGCTTGGGTGGCCCCGGAAACCAAGATGTTCAGCCCGCTGCTGACGGCAGCCCCGAGGAAGCGGGCCGCCTGCGGGGTGAGGGAGCCCAGCTCGACGAGGTGTTCCAGACGGCTGGCGCGGGCGGTGAATTTTCTTATGTTCACGGCCCAGTGGGTTTGGGTGATATCCGGGATGACCACATGCAAACGGCTGCCATCTGGTAGCGCAGCATCCACGAACGGGGAGCTGAGATCCAACCGTCGACCGGAGCTCTTGAGCATGCGCTCCACCAAATCCCGCACTTGCTGCTCCGTAAATGTAACGCCCGTCAGCTCCGATTCCCCGTGCCTGGCGACAAACACTTGATTGGGCGCGTTGAGCCAAACTTCTTCAATACCGGGATCATCCAAGAAAGGCTGCAGTTCCCCGAAGCCCGCCACCGCATTGAATACGTGACGCTTGGCGTCGTGGCCTTGATGGAGAACGGGGACGGCGCCCAGGAGTGCACGTTCGCCGTAATCCTCGACGGCGGCATCCACGAGCGCCCGCACTTCGGGGCCTTGCCGCAGTGGATCCAAGCCATTGCGGCGGATGAGCTCACGCACTTCATCCTCGACCAACGTCAGCGCATCCACCTGCATCACCCCCGCAGCAATTGCGGCCCCCAGCCCTGTTTAGTTCAGGAGCCTAAGCCTTGGGGAACGGACGCGCCAGAGGCAGTATGGGATCTGTGGATAACTTTGGTGGCACGCCGGTCATTTTGCCAGCGGCGTGCAAGGCAAATACCGAAGAAAATGAGTTGTCCCATGGGCCCGCAGGTCCTATGGCGGAGAAAACGACAAAACTGCCGGAAAGCAAACACTCGTCGGCGCTCACCCGGCCTAAATCACCTGACGCAGTGCCTTGTGGAGGCCTATGTAAAAAGCGCCCCGTCCGGGCAGGACGGGGCGCTTCTTACAGAACCAAATGATTCACTTAATTGAACGGTTAGGCACCAACGCGGTAGTAGCTGGGGCCGGAACCAACGTTGACGCTGGTGACAACGGTCTGGTTGCCGTTCCACCCGCTGTGGATGGCTTCGCCGTTGCCAATGTAAACAGCGTTATGGGCAAACCCCATCCCGCCATCCGCGTAGAAAATGAAATCACCTGGCTGGGGAGTGGAAACCGGAGTCGCATAATTCATCAGCGAAGCCGGAGATTCATCACCTACGCCACTAATGCCCGCCGCGCGCAACGCTTGCTCGCCCAAGACTGTGCAGTCCTGAACGGCACCCAACTGCGCATTCGCCGAGGCAAGGACGGCCGCATTGGTCGACGTCGCTGGAAGTTCAGTGACATTTGAGCTCGCCAACGTCACCGAGCCCCCCGTCGAAACATTCGGAGCCGGGGCTTCAGCTGGCGCAGGAAGCGGCGCAGCAGCTGCTGCCAGGTAACCGACGGAGGTGTTGGCAGTTGGCGCGGCCGGGGCGTTGTCCGCCCCGGAAATTGCAATAACGTCCCCGGGGTAGATGATCGAGTTCATGCCGAGCCCGTTCAGCGAAAGAACTGAATCCAAGCTCACTGCGTGCTTGGCGGCAATTCCCCCTATCGTGTCACCGGACTGGACGGTGTAGCCCGACGCCGGTGCTGCCGCAGGAGTGACGGTGAAGGGGGTCGACGCCGCTGCAGTGTTGGCCGCAGCGCTGTCGTTGCTCGTCGCTGAGGCCTGGGCCGATACCCCAGCACCCAGCATCAATGCCGGAACGGCCGTCAAAACCGCGGCGGAAAGCCCGATCCGGCGTGCCTTGGCTGATAGGGCCTGTGACGCGGAGCTCAACGGGCTGGTATGGATGTCAATGGCACGGTGGCGTGCCCTTGATGAGTTTTTGGACATTGAAAAAGCCTCTCCTAATGCCTGCGAGGTGAGCTGTCGGATGCGGATGGGAGTCACCCGGCCACGCGAAGCCCGGCAGCAATGCTGCCGAACGCTGACGTGACTTAACCCCAAGGGCTTTAATGAGCCCGATTATGGTTCCCCCGCCTCTGCCATGCGTTTATTACGAACGGAACCTTGCAAAAGTGGCAGAGTTAGGCAATCCCTGCAAGGCCGCCGACTCCATGATGAACTCGGCATGGGGTTCAATATATCCTCTTCTTCAGCAAACGTCACATTTTGATAACGGCGTCCACGGGTTGTACTGCCCACGGAGGTTCGGTACATGCGGCTGAGTGACAACAAGAAGACCTCTGGGTGAGGTGGAACCTATCTAAAGATCCATTGACTCAACCCAAAGGTCTTCTTCATGCCCATGTTAACGCTGTCTGGCTCCCAAGGGCTGGCTGATGCTGGCCGGGTGCGAGGTAGGGGATGGCTAGCTCAGGTGCCAACCCGTTGCAGCAAAAAATTCCCGTTCGAAGATGGGCCGAAGAGTTTTCATATATGTTGAGGTCACGTGGTTGTCGTCTTTATAAACAATCACATTTCCAATGACGCCGGGACAAATAGTCTCGTCGCAAAAACTATTGGTCAGGTCAATAAAACTTGTATTGTCCAGTGCGGCTGCCGCTGAATCAGTGGGGGCTGAAGGGGAGAAAAGATCAGCCCTTGACGCATCGCAGGCAGCGTAGTTTCCGGGGTGATCTTCCAGGCAGGCCGGGACGGATTGAGTAAATCGCGGAGTATCCCGCACCGCCACAACAGGAATTCCGGATCGGTTAAGGGCATTGGCTTCCTCTACCCACGACGGGTCCAACCGTTCAGGTATGTCGGGGGCCACGTTGGTCCGGGTGCTGGTTGTGACGACAACATCCGGTTTCGTGTCCAACACCTCCTGCAACGTCTTTTGATTGAATGCCACACAACTTTCAGACAATCCTTCCGTGGGATCCGTGCTCACCGGGCAATTTCCGCGGGTTATGGAGGTGAGAGACCAGTTGTTGTCCGCAGCCATGTCAAGCAGCGCCGTATTTAATACGTGGGCGTGGGAACTGCCAAGGACAACTATTTTCTTGGCGGGAGCATCCAACAAATTCTCGCATCGATTTATAAGCTCTGCGGTTTCGGTTTTACACTCGCTGGGGAACTTCGGCCAGTCCCCGTCCACCGTGGCGAAAGTGGGAAGTAATGGTGCGTTGGCTTCAGCTTTGCCCCTATATCCCGGCCATAGGGCGGCAGCACCCGGATTGGTGGTGTTGGCAGTGGCCAGTAAAGGCCGGTTATCCTCAATGTGTTTCTGCCAACTGGTAAGTGGCAAAGCCACGCTGGCAATGCATATGACTGACAGAAGGATCGAATGACGGGTCCTTTGCGCAAACCACTTGTTTTTACGCAGCGGGAAGTCAACTAATTTGGTCGTGGCCCATGCAGCAAAAATTGAAAACGTGATAATAGCGGATCCGGCAGCAAGACCGGCTTGGTTCCGGCCTGAAACAACTAAGTAAATTACTAAAACGGGCCAGTGGAAGAGGTAGAGCGCATAGGAGTTGTTGCCGAGCTTGACCAGAGGTTTTATGCTGAGAAGTCTGTCCGCGCCAAATCGACTCCCTGTTGCTCCCGCGGCAATGACGCAGCTGGCTGCGAGTGTGGGCCACAAAGCCAGGTATCCGGGGAACTGTTGACCAATCTGCAGTATAAATCCACAGCTGAGCATGGCAGCAACGCCAAACCAACCAAGGAACAATCGAGTGCCGGGACCTAATTGCAGATAAGGCAGAGCCAGGGCAAGGATTGAACCCAAAGCAAATTCCCACAACCTGGTCCGCGTATCAAAGTAGGCAAAGGCTTGGTTGCTGTGTGTGGTCATGATGGAAAAAATCAAGGAACTCAGGAAAATTCCGCTAAAAATCCAGATAAGCAGTGGCCGCGCACGCACGTGGAACACCTGTACCGCAAAGGCTACCACGGCGAAAACAAGGGGCCACAGCAGAAAAAATTGGCCTTGTATGGCTAGTGACCAAAAGTGCTGCAGCGGGCTGGCGGTGCTGTGATCAGGAGCGTAGTAATCAACTGCTTGGGCAGCTAAAAACCAATTTTGAAAATAAAATAAGGACGCCCATGTTTGCTCGAGAATACTATTCCATCTGCTCTGCGGAAGAAGCAAATAGGTGGCGCCCAAGGTGGCCAGCAAAGTCAAAATCAGCATCGGCATAAGCCGCTGACTTAGCTTGATCCAATATTTTATAAGACCAAATGGTTCTCCTGACTCCAATTTCCGAACAAATTGTCCTGTCAGAAAAAACGCAGAGATTAGTAAGAAAACATCTACTCCGCCTGAAATCCGGTCGAACCAGACATGGTAACTTACCACCATGAGCACTGCCAGGGCACGTAGACCCTGCACTTCTGCAAGGAATTTCCGGGGCGGAGCTAATGCCGTCACGGTCGTTTCTAAAGCGGCACTTTTGCCCACCAATGGCTGCACTTGCATAGTGGCTTCACTCATAACGCATTTTCCATAAGATTTATGATCATGACCTCCGCAGCAGTGAGCTAAACGTTGGTTAGCTCATGCTCCAACCCGTTGCAGCAAAAAATTCCCGTTCGAAGATGGGGCGGAGGGTTTTCATATAGGTGGCAGTGACGTGATTATCGTCCTTGTAGACAATTACGTTGCCAATGACACTGGGGCACGATACGTCATTACAAAAACTCGTCGTCAAATCCATAAATGATGTATTGACCAACACCGACATTGCCGGGTCGGTGGGTGGTGCTGGGGAATAAAGATCACCAGCTGGCGTGCTGCAGGCCGAATAGTCATCCGGGTTATCTTCCAAACACGCGGGCACGGATTGCGGAAATCTAGGCGTATCCCGCACGGCCAAAACTTGAATTCCAGCAGCATTGAGGACCGAAACTTCCTCCACCCACGATGGATCCAAACGCTCGGTTACTCCAGGTTCAACATTCGTGCGGGTGCTGGTTGTGATCACTAGATCCGGCTTCATGTCTATGACTTCTCTGAGCTTTTCCCGATTAAAGTCAACACATTCTTCAGATAGCCCTGCCGCTGTATCAGTGCCGAGCGGACAGTATCCCATCGTCATGGAGTGAACATTCCAATTAAAGTCTTCTGCCATTTCAAGAACTGGAGTATTCAGCACATGCGCGTGTGAACTACCCAGTATTACGATGCTCTTATCCCCATCCTCGTTGCCGTTCGTGCAGAGATTGACATTGACACCGGCATCGGGGGTGCATGGCACAGGAAAAACGGGCCAGTCTGAATGAACGGTGGTAAATGAGGGAAGCAACGACGCGTTGGGTTCAGCTTCATCTACATATCCAGGCCATAGGGCGGCCGCACCTGGATTGTTCTTGTCGGCGTTTGCCAAAAGCGCCTGATTTATCTTGTCTATCTGCGCTTGCCACATTGTTAGGGGAAGAGCAACAACGGCAATGCACACCAGGGAGACCATGAGAGAACGACGGGATTTTTGCGTCAACCAGGTATTTTGGCGCAGCGGTGCATCGACGAATTTAGTCATGGCCCATGCGGCCAGTATTGAAAACAAAATAATGACGAGGCCCACTTTTGGCCCCGCCTCGCTTCGTTTCGAGACCAGCAGGAAAATCACAAGAACGGGCCAGTGAAAGAGGTACAGGGCATAGGAGCTGTCGCCGAGCTTGACCAGCGGTTTGGTGCTGAGAATCCTATCTACACCGAATCGACTGCCGCTGGATCCAGCCGCAATGATGCAGGCTGCTGCAAGAGTGGGCCACAAAGCCATGTAGCCGGGGAATTGCTGACCAACCTGCAGGATAAGGCCGCAGCTGAGCATGGCCACAATTCCAAACCAACCGAGGAACAATCGAGTACCCTGGCCCATCCTCAAATACGGGAGAAGGAGCGCAAGAACTGACCCTAAAGCGAACTCCCACAGCCTTGCTCGCGTATCAAAGTAAGCGTAGGTCTGATTATTTTGCGTTGTGATAATAGAAAAAGCCAGGGAAACTATGAAAATTCCACTGAAAATCCAAATTAGCAGTACCCGAGCGCGCAACCGAAAAACGCGTACCATCAAGGCTGCTACGGCAAAAATGATAGGCCAGAGAATAAAAATTTGTCCCTGGATCGATAAGGACCAGAAGTGTTGCAGTGGACTAGCGGCACTATGATCGGTTGCGTAGTAATCCACAGCCTTAGAGGCGAGGAACCAATTTTGATAATAAAACAACGAAGCCCACGTATGGTCAACAATGGTGTTCCATTTGGATTCCGGCAAAAATAAATATGTGGCACCGAGCGTAGCCAACAGCGTAATGGCTATCATGGGAAGAAGCCGTTTGAATAGCCTGATCCAATATTCCATGAGACCAAATGGCCTGCCTGACTCCATTTTCCGGACAAACTGCCCGGTAAGCAGGAATGCGGAAATCAACAAAAAAACGTCCACCCCGCCGGAAATGCGGCCAAACCAGACGTGGTAGCTCACCACCATAAGAACGGCCAGAGCACGTAGACCCTGAACCTCCGGAAGATACTTTCGTTGTTGCGGTGGTGCTATCGCCGGTTGTGAAGCTGCTCTTCCACCTGCCAACGGTGCCATCTGTACGGTGGCTTCACTCATAACCCAGTACCTCGAAAAATGATTTTTGCCGCTCTCGCAGCGTTGATCCCAAACCTCCACCGTAACGGCCTGTTTTGGGACATTGCTCATAAGCGCCTAATAAAGCGTGGAACTTCACATGATGCACTGCATCAAAAGGAAGGCCCAAGCCTCACGGACCGGGCCTTCCTTAACTGAAATTAGCCCCCGTAGCCAGAGGGATTATTCTTTTGCCAACGCCAATGGTCGGCACACATTTGGGCTAGAGGGCGGTGTGCTGACCAGCCCAGGTCAGCCAGAGCTGCCGATGGGTCAGCATAACTGACAGCAGCGTCGCCAGGGCGGCGGGCCGCAAACTCAAAGGGAATGGGTTGACCGGCAGCTTCCCCAAAAGCCTGCACAACCTCCAACACCGATGACCCGCTGCCGGTGCCCAGATTCCAGGTGAAAACACCCTCATGGGTGGTCAGGTAGTCAAGGGCTGCCAGGTGTCCTGCGGCAAGATCCATAACGTGGATATAGTCGCGCACTCCTGTGCCATCCGGCGTCGAATAATCATTGCCGAAAACCATGACTTTTTCACGACGTCCCACAGCCACCTGGGCGACGAACGGCAACAGGTTGTTGGGGATCCCTGTGGGGTCTTCACCAATGCGGCCCGATTCGTGTGCTCCGACCGGGTTGAAGTACCGCAGCAGTGCCACCCGCCAGGTGGGATCTGCAGCACCCAAATCAGAGAGGATGTCCTCAATTTGTTCCTTGGTACGCCCATAGGGATTGGTGGCATCCAGCGGCATTTTTTCAATGAGCGGCACTTCTTCGCTGGCACCATACACGGTCGCGGAGGAACTGAAAACGAGCGAGCGAACGCCATGCTTATCCATGGAGGCAAGCAGGTTCAACGTTCCAACAATGTTGTTTTGGTAGTATCGCAGCGGCTCGGCCACGGACTCTCCGACGGCTTTCAAGCCAGCGAAGTGGATGACCGAATCAAATGCGGAAGATGCGAACAGGTTGTCCACGCCAGCGGCGTCGAGCAGATCGAGCTCAACAAACTCGGGGTGTTTGCCTGTTAGTTCTTCCACACGACGCAGGGATTCCGCAGATGAGTTTGCCAGGTTATCCAGGACGACGACGTGATGCCCGGCTTCCAACAAGCAAAGCACGGTGTGCGAGCCAATGTATCCGGCCCCGCCGGTGACTAAAACGTTCATGGATTCCATTTCTATCGAACCAAATATTCGGTGAGACGCTGCTTCGCAGATGCTGGCGTGAATCCGGTGGCCTTGATCTTGCGCAGGTCCAGGGTGCTGGCGAGAGGTCTGGGAGCTGCACTCTTGCCCTTGAAGTATTCTTCGGTGCTGACACCGGTGACAGAGTCACGGCTGTGCCCGGTGAGTTCGTACACGTCGGCGGCGATGTCCGCCCAGGATTGCGGCTCACCGTCATTGCTGAGGTTATAGACGCCGTAGGACGCGCCGCTGCTGAGCAGGTGCTTGATCCCGGCAGCAATGTCTTCGGTGAAACTCAACCGGCCAACTTGATCATTGACCACTCCCGGCGCGATTCCCCGCCCAGCAAGTGAGGCCATGGTGCGGACAAAGTTGTTGCCCTCGCCAATGACCCAGCTGGTGCGGACAATGTAGTGCCGGGGCACCGTTGAAACGATGGCGTCGCCGGCAGCTTTACTCTGGGCATAGACCCCCAGGGGCGAGAATGGCTCATCCTCGCCATGATTGTCTGCCGTGCCATCAAACACGTAGTCACTGGAAACATGCACCAGGGTAATGCCGTGGCGTGTGGCCACCTTGCCCAGGTTCACTACCGCAGTGACGTTGATGGCCCAGGCAGCTTGGCGCCCCTCGGGTGTCTCGGCTGCGTCCACGGCCGTGTAGGCGGCGGCATTGATGATCGTGGAGTAGTTCTTCCAGTTCCTGCCAGCATAGGAATCAGCCGCGGTGAGGTCAAACTCAGCGCGAGTGACAAACTCAACATGTGTCTCGCCGGCGTACGCCGCCCGCAAGGCCTTGCCCAGTTGTCCGTCGGCACCTAAAACCAGTGTTTTCTTTGCCGACATGGGCGCTACCTCAGCGAGCCGCGGGTGTGCCTTGTCTTTTTCGGAAAGCTCGGCCTCTGCCAGCGGAATGGGCCAAACAATTGCTGCGCTCTCATCGGCCAGGTTCAGGAAGGTGTACTGCCCCTGCGCATCGGCAGACCAGTGGTCGTTGACGAGGTACGTGTAGGCGGTGTCGTCCTCGAGGGTCTGGAAGGCGTTGCCCACCCCACGGGGAATGAAAATGGCGTGCGAAGGATCCAGCTCGGCAGTGAACACCGCACCAAACGATTCACCTTCGCGCAAATCAACCCAGGCGCCGAAGATCCTGCCGGTGGCAACGGAAATGAACTTATCCCAGGGCTCGGCGTGAATGCCGCGGGTGGTGCCGGCTTTTTCATTGAAGGAAATATTGTTCTGCACCGGAGAAAAGTCAGGCAGGCCCAGGGCCAGCATCTTCTCGCGCTGCCAATTTTCCTTAAACCAGCCCCGGTTATCCCCGTGCACCGGAAGGTCATAGAGCACCACACCGGGAATGGGGGTGGTGGTGGCTTTGAGTTGTTTCGAAAACTCAATGGTCATGATCTACTGGCCCTGTTCCTTGTACTTAGCTTCGGTGGCGGCCTTCTGCGGGCGCCACCATGACTCATTGTCCCGGTACCACTTGATGGTGTCCTCAATGCCTGCATCAAAATTAGCGAACGACGGCGTCCAGCCCAGTTCGGTGCGCAACTTATCCGATTCAATGGCGTAGCGCAGGTCATGGCCTGGCCGGTCAACGACGTGATCATAGGCATCCGCGGGTAAGCCCATGTGGGTGAGGATCTGCTCAACGACGTCCTTGTTGTTCTTCTCCCCGTCAGCACCGATCAAATACGTCTCCCCGATCCGCCCCTTTTCCAGGATAGCCAACACCGCTGAGGAGTGGTCGTCGGCATGGATCCAGTCGCGCACATTCTCGCCCTTGCCATAGAGCTTGGGACGAATACCATCGATCACATTGGTAATCTGGCGGGGAATGAACTTTTCCACGTGCTGGAAGGGACCGTAGTTATTGGAGCAGTTGCTGATGGTCGCCTGCAGGTCAAAGGAACGCACCCAGGCACGCACCAATAGGTCAGAGCCTGCCTTCGTCGAGGAGTAAGGACTCGATGGGGCGTACGGCGTCTCTTCCGTGAAGCGCTGCGGATCATCCAGCTCCAGGTCCCCGTAGACCTCATCCGTACTGATGTGGTGGAAACGCTTATTGTGCTTCCGGGCAGCCTCGATCAACGTATAGGTGCCGATGATGTTGGTGTCCAGAAACGGACGGGGATCGTGAAGGGAATTATCATTGTGGGACTCAGCGGCATAATGCACTACGGCGTCGGTGGTTGCCACCAACGTGTCAACCAGAGCCCCATCACATATGTCGCCCTGCACGAAGGTGAACCGCTCCGCCGGAAGGCCGTCAAGGGAAGCTAAATTACCGGCGTAGGTCAACTTGTCCAACACCGTGACAGACATATCGGTATTTTCCAAGACGTAGTGGACAAAGTTGGAGCCGATGAACCCGGCACCACCGGTCACAAGAAGATTTCGCATGGCTTCAGCATACGGGAACTGGCGCTTTCCCTTCGGGATGCCAGCAGGTCCGCGTCCCGGAGCCAAACGTCACGGACGCGTCAATTTTTCGCACCATTACGCTGTCCGCGAAGCTCCTAGTAACATGGGGAACACACGAGCGGCTATTACCCTCCCCCGGTCTCACCTCCCCCGGTCTCACCTAACAGTCCTGGACGGTCCTTGTGCGTGGCACTGCAGGCCGCACCTGGACGTTAAACAAAATTCAAGGAAATCATGACCTTCCGTCCCGTTGCCATGAGTATGGCCACTTTGACTATTGCGGCCCTGGCTTTTACCGGGTTCGGTGCGGGCCCAGCCTTCGCCGCCCCGACAGCCGAGACGAGCGCCTCGGCGAGTCCAACCGCCCCGGCTGCCACGCCCACACCCACCGATGCAGTCCCAACACCTGCCCCTGCACCCAGCACCACCGCAGTCGACAGCGCGCCGGCAAGCCCCAATTTGCCGCCCGCGGCCCCGCTGGCTGAGTTTGCCGAAAGTGCCGCCCCCGTGTCGGCTGAGCGTCCCAACGGTGCCGGTGCAGTAATGGGGCAAGCCGGGACGCAGGCGCCTTCTTCCGCAGCACGCCCGTTAGCTGCTGCACGGGGCGCCGAACCGTCAGTCAATGACCAGCCTGCTGGAACAGAAGGCCGGCCCCTGGGCCTGGATGTGAGCGGGTGGCAGCAAAACGTCAATTGGACCGCTGTTAAGAACAATGGCGCCCGATTCGCCTACGTCAAAACTTCAGAAGGTCCCTGGACGCTCAATGACTACTTCTCCCAGCAGTACAACGGTGCAGCCAATGCCGGTCTGCTACGCGGCGGATATCACTTTGCCCGACCCAATGTGTCCAGCGGAGCATCCCAGGCACGCGTGATGCTGGCTTCAGGCGGTGGGTGGAGCGCCGATGGGAAAACGCTCCCGCCCGCCCTCGACATTGAAGATAATCCATACGTGGCAAGCGACGGTACCAACAAGTGTTATGGAATGACGCCCGCGGCTTTGGTTGCCTGGGCAAAAGATTTCACTAACACCATCAAGTCCTCCACCGGCAAAGACGCCGTCATTTACAGCAGCTACTATTTCTGGCAGGAATGCCTCGGCGGAAGCAATGCCTTTGCCAATTCGAACCCTTTGTGGATTGCGGCCTATTACGCCTCCAGTCCATGGATGCCCGGTCAATGGCCGGCGTACACGTTCTGGCAGTACGCGAATGACTATGCAGACGCCGGCCAGAGCATTCCCGCTACCTTCCCAGGTGACCAGAACGTCTTCAACGGCACCATGGATCAGTTGCGGACTTTGGCAGGTGCTAAAACAGTTGCCCCCGCACCCCCGGCGCCCCCCGCACCCCCGGCGCCCCCCGCACCCCCGGCGGCCACGCCGGCGCCCCCGGCAGTTGTCGGTCTCATTCCCGGCGCCACTGTTCTGAGCGGGAAGTGGGCAGGAGACGGCAAGTCATACGTTGGCTGGTTCAAGGACTCTCAATGGTGCTTGGAGATGCCCGGCAATAAGCGCTCATGCTTTGTTTTTGGCAGTCCGGGCGACAAACCCGTCGTTGGGGATTGGAACGGGAACGGCACAGACACCATCGGTATCGTGCGCAATGGCTCATGGCAGCTCAGCAACAGCATTACGAACAAAACCGTCGATATTGTTCAGGCCTATGGAATTGGTTCAGACACTCCCATCACAGGTGACTGGAACGGGGATGGCAAGACGACGATTGGCATTTTCCGCAGTGGCAGCTGGCAGGTCACCAATTCACAGGCGTCCGGTCCCCGAGTGGACGTGGCAGCCAACTTTGGGATTGCCTCCGACATACCCGTAGTTGGTGACTGGAATGCTGACGGTTGGGACACTTTCGGCGTCTGGCGCACGGGCAGCTACTGGCTCACGGACAGCCAGCTGTCACCGCCCGTCAGTCACGCCTTTGGATTCGGGTTAGCCACGGACTCGCCAGCCATTGGCGATTGGAACGGCGACACGCGCACCACCGTGGGCATTGTCCGCGGCAACACGTGGCAATTGACAAATAGTCTCTCGCGTCTAACGGTTGACTCGGTTCGTTTTTAGGACGTGCGGGCTCTCGTGCGCCTCAGCGCTTCAACGAGAGCCCGCACAATCATGAACCGCGCCCGGAGAATCGTCCACAAAGAACGCCAACCCCGGGGTGTGACATTCTCGTCATGCAGTCGACGCCACAAAGTGGGTTCCGCTAAATGTGTCATTGTTTTCCCCGTGTTGCCGCACAGTGCCAGCCACAAATCATGGGACTCCACCATGAAGTGCGGAATTGGGGCAAAAATTTTGGCCTGTTGCCGCGTCATGGCCATGGCGCAACCGTAATAGGGACGATAGCCGACAACTGTGCCAATAATATTTCTTCTATAGTGCCGCGAGTCGGCGGCCCTCAGTTCACCGACAGTGCCTCGGGAGCCACCCCCCAGAACGGCGAAATTGGAAGCTACCACGGAGTGGCTTTGCAACGCCGCCAGCATCAGCTCAAGTCGTCCGGGAATCCACACATCATCCTGGTCCGCCAAAAAAACGAATTCACCGGAACTGGCAAGAACTGCCTGCTCGAAGGACCTGACGTATCCCTGGTTCGTGGTGACCTCGATTAATCGCACCCTCGCATCTTTGAAGGCCTTGATGACATTGACCGTGTCGTCGGGTGAGGCATCATCGACAATGACAACTTCGTCATTGACAGCTAACTGAGCCAGGATCGATTCAAGTTGCTCTGCTACATAACGCGCCCCGCGATAGGTGGCCATGCAAACACTCACTCGGATGACTTGCTGTGCCGGCGACGGATCAATTGACATGTTGTTCACTCTTCACTTTCAAAGCTCCGGTCTGGGCCACCGCAAAAATTCCCCGATGACCGCCACCGGCCAGTCTAGGTGATTCGGCGTCGCAACCACCTCCAGTAAGATTGTGCGAACCACCCATCTGTTGCAAGGATTCAGCCGCTTTTATGAAAACCGTTCTGCTGCGACTTTCAGGGTTCACCTTCTTGCCCCTGTTGTCCCTGGTAACCCCGTTGCTGCTCTTACCCGTCATTGCGGCATTTGTGGGTGCTGGCGGAATCTCCAGTGTCATCTCCGGGCAGGCCATCGGCACCTTCGGAGCCACGGTGCTGATGTGGGGATGGAATATTGAGGGCCCAGTTGCCATTGCCCGCGCAGAAAATGCCCGGGATCGGGGCACTATTTATCTGAGCAGTTTACGGACCAGAATTATATTGCTGATCTTTGTTTTGCCTGTTGTCAGTATTATTTCCGTCTGGGTAGCAGCCCCGGATTTCCGATTTGACGCCGTCAGCATGGCCATCGCCTCCATGCTGGCGGGAATGTCCCCTGCATGGTTTTGCATCGGCATGGGCCAGCCCAAACTCCTGGCCTTTTTTGACACCATCCCGCGATTCATCGCGACGGCAGTGTCAGTACCGTTGCTGCTGCTGACCCACCAGTTGTGGAACTACACGCTGGTGCTGGCAGCTGCGACGGTGCTCGCTCTAGTCTTATTCCATCAACGACTGGCCCCAACGGGCAGCTGGTTTCCTCGCGACATTCAGCAGACTTTTACGGATATCAAGGAGCAGGGACACACCGCAGGGATTAATGTAGCGGCAAACGCCTATGCGTCCACACCCACTCCCATTGCAACAGCCACCACTTCTGCAGTCGCCTCCGGCGCACTTGCTACAGCTGACACCTTATATAGGTTTGGAATTTTCACCATCGTGGCCCTGGGGAACGCCTTTCAAAGCTGGACCATTGAACCTGGCGTCCATGACCAGCGGCGGCGTCATCTGATGGCTATCTGGTCCCATGCCATCCTGGGTGTGGTAGGTGCTGCGATTCTGACAGTATTTGGGCCCTTCGCCAGCAGACTGCTCTTCGCCGGCCAAATCCAGGCCAGCACGGAGCTCTGCTTCTACTATGGCGTTTCTTTTGCGTTCCTATCGGCCAGCACGCCTTTTATCCGTAATCTGCTCATTCCGGCGGGCAAAAAATCACTGGTTCTGCGCTGGACGTTAGTTTCCGCTGTGCTGGGAGTGGCTTTCATGCTCATTTCCGGTGTGGGGGGTAACGTCGTAGGAGTTGCCATGGGTATGGCACTCAGTGAGGCGCTACTATTTACAACACTTTTATTCCCCGCTTTGCGATTCCTCCACCATGAAAGTAGCTCACGCGACAATGGCTGACACTGATTCCCCGTATACGGTGGCTGCTGTGATTGCAGCTTTTAAACCTGCCGCGACCTTGGTCGATACCGTCCGGGCTTTGGCAGGTCAAGTTGCCCACGTTATTGTCGTTGACGACGGCTCTCCAGCCGGGTCGGTCCAGATCTTCGCGGACCTGGAACAGGCAGGTGCAGTTGTGGTACGCCAAGCCACGAATCAAGGTATAGGCGCAGCCCTCAATGTAGGAGTGAAGCGCGCGGAAAGCTCCTTCCGCCCCGACTACTTCATCACTTTGGATCAGGACTCCCTTCTCGTTGACGACTACGTCAGCCGTGCTCTGGAAACCTTGACGCGGGCGCGCGCGGCCGGACTTGACGTTGGCTTCATTTGTGCAGCAAGCTACAGCGGCAACACCAGCCCCCTGTGGAAAGAGGTGCAGGGTTTCAGTCAGGCCTTCGATCCCATGCAGTCGGGTTTTTTCATCCCCCGGGAGACAATTGCAGTCGTGGGTCCGTTTTCCGCTGACTTCTTCATTGATGGGGTGGATTCAGATTTCACCATGCGATGCCGTGCTGCGGGACTGGCCACGATCATTGGCCCCGGCTGCACGATCAAACACGATTTGGGGGAGCGTGGCCAAGCGTATTTGCTGGGCCGTAAAGTGCGGGTGCTTGGTCGGGACATTGGATTTAACTACCACTCCCCCAGCCGGATTTACTATATTTGCCGCAATGGGACCATCCTAAGCAAACGGTACCTTCGCAGCAGCCCAAAATGGGTTGCCCGGCGTCTTATCGAAGAGTCCAAAGCGCATTTGCTCCGATTCTTATTTAGCCCCCACAAAGTGAAACTCCTCACCGCTGCCATCGCGGGATTACGGGACGGATTCGCCTCAAAGTCCGGACGTATTCCCCCAGCCTTGGAAAAACGATTGAACTAGTTCAGCGCCACGAGAGATGGCGAAAAATCAATCGTGGCCCACTTGATATAGTTTGGATGTTATGAATTCCTTGCCCAACCAGCGCGTGCTCATCATCATGCCCGCTTGGAACGAAGAAGAGGCTGTTGCCGATACGGTAACGGAAGTTTTGGCTACAGATCCCAACTATGACGTTCTCGTAGTCAATGATGGATCCACTGACCGGACTGCCGCCATGGCGGCCGCTGCCGGGGCAACTGTCTTGAATCTTCCTTTCAATCTCGGCGTCGGCGGAGCCATGCGGGCGGGTTTCAAATATGCTCGTCGTTTTGGCTATTTTCAAGTGATTCAAGTCGATGCCGACGGGCAGCATGATCCTCGCAATATCGCCGAGGTTCTCGCAGGTCTGCAACATGCCGACATCTCCATTGGGGCCCGTTTTGCTGACCGGGGTGACTACACCGTCAGCGGTCCCCGCAAGTGGGCCATGCTGGTTTTAGCCAAGGTCATTTCCTCCGTGGCAAAGACAAAGCTGACAGATGTCACCAGTGGTTTTCGGGCCGCCAACGACCGGGCCATTAGCCAGTATTTAGACCATTATCCTGCCGAGTACTTAGGTGACACCATTGACTCTCTTGTTGTCGCCCTGCGTTCAGGATGTACCGTCACACAGGTGCCGGTCGAGATGCGCCCCCGTCAAGGCGGCACCCCCAGCCACAACCCCATGAAAGCTGCCATTTACCTGGGCCGATCAGTCTTTGCGCTCCTTTTCGCCTTTACTCGAAAACGTTCAGTGGTCCCCTCCAATCAGCCGATAACCGCAGCGACAGTCGGAGAGTAGTTCATGACAAATCTCGCAGCTCTACTGCTTGCCATCGCCATTGTGGCACTCGTACTGGAAATGCTCCGGCGCAAAAAGTTCCGGGAGAAATACGCCACCCTCTGGCTGTTCGTGGGCATGCTGACGGTCATTTTGGCTGCTTTTCCACAATTGCTCAACATCGCCTCAGAAATCGTGGGGGTCCAACTTCCGTCAAACCTCCTTTTCATTATGAGCATTCTGCTGCTATTGGGAGTGTGCCTTCACTTGTCATTGGAATTATCGGGACTCGAAGACGAAACCCGATCGCTTGCTGAGGAAGTTGCCATTTTACGCACCCAGATTGAACGACTCTCAAGCAGCACCGCGTCAACAAATTATTTGAAAAACAAAGAAAGAGATGTCCACTGATGCCGTTGGATATCTTTATCCCCTACTGGGGCGATACCGGATACATGATTGCTACCGTCGAAAGTGTCCTTGCGCAGGATAGTGACGAGTGGGAGTTGACGATTGTCGATGACGCGTACCCGGACCGGAGCGTGGAAAAACATATTGCCGGCTTAGCGCATCCTCGCATCAAGTACATCCGCAAGGACGTCAATGAGGGAATTACTGCGAATTATCGTAGCTGTGTGGCTCTGGCCAAACAGGAGATAATGGTGATTCTTGGCTGCGACGATCTTTTGCTGCCCAACTATGTCTCAACCATACTCAGCTGCCATGCAGAGTTCCCGGACGCGACCATCATTCAGCCCGGTGTTCACGTCATTGACGAAAAAGGGCATCGCGTGCGGACATTGGCGGATACGGTGAAGCAGCAAATTATGCGACCTCGCAGTCGAGGTCGACAACTGCTTTCCGGTGAGGCCCTGGCTACAAATCTCATGCACGGTGTCTGGCTTTACTGGCCGTCGCTGGCATTTCGGACTGATAAAATGCAACAGGTTGATTTCCGCGACGGTTACCCCATCATTCAAGACGTTGCCCTGACAATGGACATGGTCTACCAAGGTGCACAGTTGCTGACGGATCCAACCGTTTGCTTTGCTTACCGTCGCCACTCCGAAAGTGCCTCTTCGACCAAACTTGTGGACGGCTCCCGTTTCGCGGGCGAGCGTGACTATTTCGATTTTGCTGCCAACCAGGCCCGTACGCTTGGTTGGAGCCGCACCGAACGTGCCGCAAAGCTTCGTCTCACGTCCAGGGCCCACGCACTGGCTTTGTTCCCCAAAGCCATTCGCACCCGACACTCCATGGCCATGAAAGCACTTCTACGCCACGCTTTCGGTAACTAAATTCTTTGAGAGGTCTATTGTGACTACATCATCCGTTTCCCGCATCAAGGGTGGGACAGTACTCGTCACCGGTGGAGCCGGTTTTATTGGTTGTGCCATTTCCCCTGCACTGGTTGAGGCCTTTGACCGTGTGGTTGTAGTTGACAACCTGCACCCCCAAATCCACGCCAATGGCCAACGCCCCGCGGAGCTCGCCGCCGATGCCGAACTCATCATTGGCGACGTTGCGCAGGCCCAGACCTGGGATACCGTTTTGGCAGAACTGACCCCCGACGTCGTCATCCACTTGGCCGCTGAAACAGGCACCGCCCAGTCATTGAATGAGTCAACCCGGCACGCGCACGTGAATGTTGTGGGGACCACCCAACTGCTCGATGGTCTAAGCCGCCACGGTAAGCTTCCGCGGAGAATCGTTCTCTCCTCCAGCCGGGCAGTGTACGGAGAAGGTGCCTGGGCACGCAGTGACGGCACTGTGTTTTACCCGGGCCAGCGCACCAGCACCACGCTCGACACCCAGCAATGGGATTTTGTTGACGCAACGCCACTTCCCATGAAAGCCGCCAGTACCTTCCCGGCACCTGTCAGCGTCTATGGTGGAACCAAACTGGCCCAGGAACACATCATCCAGGCATGGGCTAAATCGTTCGGCGTGGAGACAGTCATCCTGCGTCTTCAAAACGTGTACGGCCCGGGGCAGTCACTGATTAATCCGTATACGGGAATCATGAGCCTTTTCTGCAGGATGGCGATGGGTAAGAAATCCATTCCCCTGTACGAAGACGGCGAGGTCCGACGGGATTTCATCTTAATCGACGATGTTGCTTCCGCCATAGTTGCGGGCGCACTCTCACCCACTGTCCAGGATCAGCCCATGGACATAGGATCCGGCGAGTTCCAGACCATTGGAACGGCAGCGGAATTAATCGCCCAGCACTACGATGCTCCCCCGTCCCATGTCACCGGACAATATAGGCAAGGCGACGTCCGTCATGCCTGGGCTGATGTATCCGACGCCGAACGGGTCTTGGGCTGGAAGCCCCGCTACAATTTGGCCCAGGGCATTGATATTTTGGCAACCTGGATTGACGCTCAGCCCGACGTTCAGCCAGCCTGACAGCTAACCTCCATGGACGCTAATAGCCCCGTTGCCGCTGTCCTGTCGTTATACAACCCGGACGCCGGTGTTATCGGTAACTGTGCGGCACTGATCGACCAGGTTGGGCATGTGGTGGCTGTGGATGACGGCAGCCCCCACGAGATCAATGACATTTTGCTTGAGTTGGAAGACATGGGTGTCACCATTGTCAAAATGGAAAAAAACAGTGGCATCGCCAGTGCTTTGAATGCGGGCATCCTCGCGGCAAGGTCCCATGGAAGCAACCCTCGTTTTATCCTCACCATGGATCAGGATTCACGCCTGGAAGCCGGCTACATCAACAAACTACTGCAGGCCCATGAGGACGCCGCCAGCAGCTCTATTCCAGTTGCCATGGTAGCTCCCGGTAACATCAGCGGGCTTCCCACTCGACGGCGCGGGCAAGTCGGCAGTGTAATCTTGGGCGGCGAACCCATACAGTCCGGCTTGCTGATACCTGTGGATGTGCTGGACAGACTAGGGCTACTAATGGATGAGCTCTTCATTGACGGGGTAGACACAGAATATTATCTGCGTGCCCGTCAGGACGGTCAGGAGTCCATCGTTGCCGCGGATGCCCGTCTTGATCATACGCTGGGTGCCATGGTCCCGGCCTCCCTTTTTGGATCCCAAATCTCAATCGCGGGGAGGCACATCCCGATTCGTACAGCTGCCGACTATAGGTACTATTACATATTCCGGAACCGGCTTATATTGGTTCGGCGGTACGGGCGATCTCAGCCAGGATGGGCGCTTAAAGGAATTCTGGCTGATTACCGGCATCTTGCCATCGTGACAGTGCTGGCTCCTCGCCGTGTACCCAGACTACGCTCAGCGCTGGCGGGAGTCCGCGCCGGCTTGTTGGGTATATCCGGTCGCCGGGCAGTTACCTAAAATCCCGGGACCCGCCAGCGCCGATCCATTACCGTGCAGCAAGCTTCACGATGGGCGGAAATTGGGTCCTGTACAGCATTACTCCGCCCAGGGTGAGAACCGCCAAGTACGCCAGTGATAGGAATTGCCACGTCAAGGGCGCCTGCCATAGCGGGTCGAACATTTCCAGCCAATTACTGGTGTCGTTAAGCCCCACAGTGTAGCGCCGCAGAACATACAAGAAGGCGTAGAAATGGACTCCGACGGCTCCGGCAATTAACCATTTTGCCATGGCCTGTGCCCGCGGGCCTGAAGGTGTCGGAGAGAGGCGGAAAGCCACGCCGCAAACAAGCAGAAACAGGACGAACAAAGCTAGAAGGTAGCGCCCCTGCCAAATATAACCAATCTCCGCAACAGTGCTCGCCGTCAAAAATGCCGGAAGAAATATTACAGAAACGAGCGTAAAAATAACGGCAATACGGCTTTGAGTCCTACGAACTGATAGCCCCGTGAGAATAATCGCTGCGAAGACAAAATTCCAGAATGCATGGATCGCCCCAGGCAATGGAGTATCCAACCAGCCCATGACTCCGACGTATCCCTGAGAATAAAAGAACGTCTTGTCCAGCATAGAAGAAAACGCCTGCCCATAACTGATAGTGGTTGGCGTTCCCAACAGACTGTCAAAGCTGTTCGCTACCATCAGCCATCCAAGGCTCCCCGCACACCCAAGAGCTGCAAGTATTACCATGGCGAACCCGAAGCGATCCTTCAGGACGGCCACCAACCGACTAAATCCGTACAGCAAAACAGCAACCAGTACCGCAATGGCGAGCCAAAGAAGCGACAGGGCGCGGGTGTTCGCCAGCACTGCGCCGGAAATTCCCACGGCAAGCATCGAAAAACGTGAATGTCGGAGATTTTTGTGGTTCTCAAACACGTAACAGATATTCAAAAACAAAGCTGCGGTGGCAACGATTTCAAGGGCGTTCGGATTGATGCCCGCGCTGAGATACAACACCATTGGCGTGATGGCTGCAACAACCGCGGCGGTGGGCCAGAATGATCGACGGAGACTGGTAGCCGCACCAATCGCCACAGATAAGAACAAGGCGCAGCCAAGTGCGCTGACAGTCCGCATGGCATAAATTGCAGGCGTCCCGCTCAAAAGATGAGACGGCAATCCCACCACGGCGTAGTACAGGGGGTTGTAGTTGCCAGCGCTGGTCGCGGCCTGCACCAAGTCACGCGCATCGGCATTAAGGGGCAAAGCACAATCCGCAGTCGTAGCAGGGTTGAATGCCGTGCAGGAACGCTGATGGACACCCACGACATATTCGGGGACGCTAACAATTGTCAAGTCGCTTTGATTCTCTCCCCTCTCGCCGGTTAGTTGCCCGTGAGCTACCGAGACCGCCTTGATAGTATGAGCAGGCTCGTCAGGAATGGACATTAAGGGTGAGGCAAGGACCCATAGCATGGTGAGAGCAGCAATGATGGGGAATATGATTACTGAGCGGCGCAACACGGTATCGTTGCCGCGCCGATGACGAACGTGGCTGCGAGCCTGCGTAAGATTAGACATTATTGATCAGATTACCCCATTCAAAATCGTCAATGCTCGATGAGCGCCCCAACCATGGTTCACGAGACTTACGTCCGGTGGTTGCAACAAGGCAGCTGCATACGGCAGATGAAAATTAGGCCGAATATGAATTGCAGAGGCAAAATAAGACCATTGGTCAGTCGTTTTTGCTGGCCGAGCGTGAGCTCACCATTTGCAGCATTCACCAAGATTTTGGAGAACAAACTTATATGTCGACTGCCCCCAGAGCTCGGCTGAGGTCGGTGATGACCAGGCTGGACAACGGCCACGTAGTCAAATTTTTGTTGGTTGGCGGTACATCATTCGCCATTGATCTTGGCCTCTTGATTCTTCTTCATGAAGTGTTCAGCGTTGATCTTTGGATTGCCACCCCCATAGCCTTCCTAACCAGCCTGGTTTTCAACTTCTTCGTTCAGCGGTCATTTACCTTTAAATCAACGCAAAGACGAACCTCCAGCATGGTTCGCTACGGCTCGTTGGTTGTCTTCAACACCCTGATGACAGACATCATCGTTAATCTTTTTCACGAGCTGTCACTGACCTATACCGTAGGCAAAATTGTAGCCACCGCGCTGACCATGATCTGGAATTTTTTTCTCTACAAACACTGGGTTTTTCGCACTAGCGCCATACCTGCTGCGGAATCACCAGAAACAATCAAGATTGCGCCCAAGCGCTAGTACCCACCAGTTACACCCGGCGGCGAACCAATTTCATAATGGGTTGTTCAATGGCGAGCCAACTTGCAATGGCCAAGGGCATTGTGGCAATAAGGGCTGCCAGAGTGAACCACCAGACCCCCCAATGGTAGGCGCCGAAGACGGCCAACATCTGTTGTACGGGGAATGCGTAGATGTAGGCACCGTAGGAAACGTCGTTCGTCATGACGATTTTGGGGCTGGGCAACCACGTGGATATCCACAGCACCACATAAGTAAGGAAGGGTGCCGCCAACTGGTTGCCGAATCCGTCGAAACCAAAGACAAACACGACGGAGAGAAGCGTTGAAACTGCGGCACCCTGCCAGCTCAGTCCGATTTTTTTCGAAAATACCTTAACAACAGCTCCACCCAGAAAAAATGGCACCAAGCGCGCCAACAAATTAAAGTCCAGGCTGTTTTGCATGTACGGAGTCAGCCGCTCCACATTGGCCCAAACTGCAACACTGAGCAGGAACGCCACCACCATGGGCCACGGTGTTTTTTTGACAAAAGCAAAGGTCCCCAGTGCGGCAACCAGCAAATAGCACAGGAACTCGAAATAAAGTGTCCACAAGGAACCATTCCAAGCCCCCGGATACGGCACTGCCGCAGGAGTACCGGCAATGTCATAGGTGTTGATTTTCAAGAACATGTTCGCGAAAATGGAATTTAACGGCGTAGTGGGCGTTTGAAAGAAACCATGCATTGAAGCATGCTGCACGTAGTAGGCAATGGGCGCAAAAACGGCCGCCATGACCACCAGGCAAACCAGGAAGGCCGGAATAATTCTGGCTATTCGATGAATTAAATAGGTGCCAAGACGGTTATTGAACCGACTCCCGGTGATGAGGTAGCCGCTGATGCCGAAGAACCCGGCTACAGCCCATCCGCCGAGGTTCTCCCCCTTGAACCCCGGACCGTTACCAGCCCCCACAATGTGGAAGCTATGCGCGAAAAGAACCATCAGCGCCAAAAAAAGACGAATGAAGTTAAGACTGTTGTTGCGCGGATCCAAGGCTTTGCCGAATCGGAGCACTGGCGACACCCGCGGACTGTGAGGTTTCCCTGTCACGGGGGTTGAGTCCGTTTCACGATTAAGCATTGTGCAATTCTATAGCAGCCAGGAAAAGGTCGGCCCGCAATTATAGGCCCATGAGTTTGCTGTCGTTTGTCATCTGCGACATGATCTATAACATGCAAGGAATAATCTTGGCCGGCGGTACCGGTTCACGGCTTCATCCAATCACTTTGGGCATCAGTAAGCAGTTGGTTCCTGTCTACGACAAACCAATGATCTACTACCCCCTTTCGACACTCATTTTGGCCGGTATCCAAGACATCCTCATCGTCACAACACCGCACGATGCAGAACAATTTCAGCGGCTGCTCGGCGACGGTTCCCAGTTTGGCGTCAATCTCACTTACGTTCAGCAGCCCTCCCCTGACGGACTGGCACAAGCCTTCATCTTGGGCGCAGACCACATTGGCAACGAAACTGTCGCTTTGGTGCTGGGGGACAATATCTTTTACGGTCCGGGCATGGGTTCGCAACTTCGCCGACACGCCAATATTGACGGCGGAGCGGTATTTGGATATTGGGTCCGCGATCCCAAATCTTACGGTGTGGTGGAATTCGACAAGGCTGGCAAGGCGCTCTCCCTGGAGGAAAAACCCACGCACCCCAAAAGCAACTATGCCGTCCCTGGCCTGTACTTCTACGACAATGACGTTGTGGAGATTGCCCGAGACCTCAAGCCTTCGCCTCGCGGTGAGCTGGAAATTACCGACGTCAACAAGATTTACCTGCAGCGCGAGAAACTTCAGGTGGAGATTCTTCCTCGAGGCACCGCATGGCTCGATACCGGAACGTTTAGCGACCTCAACGATGCGTCCAATTTTGTACGTACAGTGGAAAATCGCCAAGATCTAAAAATTGGTGCACCTGAGGAAGTTGCCTGGCGCCAGGGCTTCTTAAGCGACGACGAACTCCGCCAGCGTGCGGAGCCTCTTATCAAGAGCGGCTACGGCAGCTATCTGCTGGGTCTACTGGATTCGAAAGTCAGCTAGTCAGCAGCCGCTCGGTTCCGAGCTGCATTCACCCAATAACTGCATGAGTACTTACAGCAGTCCCTGAGCATCCTCGAACGGAACATGTATGACCTGGGTAGCAACCCTTCCATTGGCCGTGGCTTGCGTCGCCCTTCTCTTTATACCCGGAGGAATACTGGCTGCCGCCTTGGGCCTTCGTGGACTTTCCTTGTGGGCTTCTTCCCCCGTGCTGACAATCGCCATTTCGGCTGTGACTGCAATCGTATGTGGCAAGATGGGCGTCTCATGGACTGTAGTTCCAGTACTTGCTGTATCAGTCTTGAGTGCCGCCGCCGCTTGGCTAATAAAGCGTCTGCTAAACAAACGCTCCCCAACTGAACCGGCGCCACAGACTTCTCCCACGACCCTGGCAGGTGTCGGGCAACTACTCGGGTTGACTGCGGGCGCGCTTCTCATTGCTTGGCAATTAATACGGGTCTTTGGTGAGCCGGAGAATATTTCGCAGTCCTTCGACAACGTGTTTCACCTCAATGCAATTCGTTACGTGCTGGATACTGGCAGCGCTTCCTCCTTGACCATCAGCAGCATGACCAACGGAGATAATCCGCCTTATTTTTATCCTGCAGCCTGGCATGGAATGGTGTCTTTGGCGGTGCAACTTGCAGGGGCACCGCTGGCAGCTACAGTGAATGTTTTCAACCTGGTTGTAGCGGCTCTGGTTTGGACTTTAGGTTCCATGTTCCTTACCCGGACGATCGTCGGCAATAAACCTTGGATTGTGGCTTTTTCGGGCGTTCTCGCAGCATGCTTCTCGTCCTTCCCGATATTGTTGCTCGACTTTGGAGTCTTGTATCCCAACTTTTTATCTATCGCGATGATCCCCCTGGGGCTGGGTGCAGTGGTGGTCTTTTTCGGTGTTGCGGCAACTTCATGGCCTGTGCTTGCACGGTTTGCGGTTGCTCCTATTGCAGGGGTAGCGATTGCAATCGCCCATCCAAACGGCGCAATGACTCTAGTCGCACTGAGCGTTCCGGTAGCCCTTCATGCCTTTCGGCGGCATTACCTCATCTCCAACCCCTGGCGCCAGCAGCCGAAGCGTACGGCTGCCATGTCTCTAGTGTTGCTTATTTGCATGGCCGCAGTTGTCATCACGTGGAAGGTGGTTCGACCGCCCGCGGAAGCTGCCACTTGGGCACCTATCCAGTCGCGTTCTGACGCAATTGGTGAGGTGATCACCAATTCCGCCATGAATCGACCGGTGGGGTGGGTGCTTAGCGCCCTCATGCTGATTGGAATCTATGCGGTGATTAGAAAACGCAGCCATCTCTGGGTATTGGGGTGTTTTACAGTCACGGCCGTCTTGTTCATCACGGTTTCCAGCTTGGAGCGCGGATACTGGCGAAATGTCCTTACGGGCGTCTACTACAACGACAGCTTCCGTGTTGCTGCCATTTTGCCAATAGCTGCTCTGCCGCTCGCGGCTTTAGGCTTTGGGTATTTGATGGAGAAACTCCAGGCACTCCTGGCACTTTTGGCTCCCACGGATAAGGACGGATATCACGCACAGCCGCAACCAAAACCCATGTTAATGGGTACTTCCGGTCTGCTTGTGGCCATTGCACTTACAGTCTCCATGCAAGGCGCACCAATTAAGACTGCAATAGTCATGGCTGCTTCAAGTTATGCCCAGACCCCCGACTCAATCCTGGTCTCAAGTGATGAGTTGGAACTGATCAATAGACTTGACCGTATTGTCGGTCCGGATGATGTGATCGCTGCCAGTCCTTGGGCGGGTGCAGCCATGGCTTATGCTTTGGCGGACCGGGAGACAACTTCACGGCACACGTTGAGCACCTATCCGGCTGACGTGGTCACCATCAATAACTCTCTGCGCGACGCAGCGACGGATCCCGCTGTCTGTCCGGCCGTCGAGACCACGGGTGTCCGCTATGTACTAGATTTTGGTTCCAAAGAAGTCCACGACGGATGGCACAGCTTCCCGGGATTGGAAAATCTTGATGCCTCTCCTGCTTTTGAATTGGTGACCCGTGTCGGAGACGCCAAGTTGTACCGTCTCCTTGCTTGCTGAGTTGCCGGTAGGCGAGTGGTCGTTGAAGAAGACCAAAGCCAGCCGAACAAGCCTGTGGAGCAACTTCAGCCACGCATTTTAGCTACAGCTTCAAGGATGGGTCCGTCAAAACGTACTTCTCCGTGATCCAGCAAAACGCCTCGATCGCAGATTTTTGAAACAAGATCCAAATCGTGGCTTACGACAACCAGAGTTTTCCCCTCGGCAGCCAAATCCTGAATTTTAGCAATGCATTTTTTCTGAAAAGGTTCATCACCCACGGCCAAAATTTCATCCACCAAAAATACTTCGGGGTCAGTGTGAACAGCTACTGAGAAAGCAAGCCGAAGGTACATACCCGAAGAGTAGAACTTAACTTCGGTGTCAATGAACTGCCCAATCTCTGCGAAGTCAATAATTGACTGAAACCGCTCATTGATTTGATCCTCAGTCATACCCAAAATGGCGCCGTTTAGATATACGTTGTCGCGGCCTGAAAGATCGTGGTGGAAGCCTGCTCCGACCTCAATTAGCCCTGCTACACGTCCTCGGGTACGCACAGTGCCACTGTCCGGAATCATCACCCCGGAAATGTGTTTGAGCAAGGTAGACTTTCCCGATCCATTAAGCCCAAGGAGGGCAACTGTTTCCCCCTGCTTTACATTCAGGTCCACGTTGTTGAGAGCGTGGAACTTCTCAGACAGTTCACCTTTTCGACCCTTGGCAAGCCAGACGAAAGCTTCCTTAATGGATCGAGAATGACGGAGCACAAATTGTTTGTTGATTCCGCATACTTCGATTGCTGTCGTCATCTTTAAAGCTCCTGAGCGAATCGGCCTTCAAGCCGACGGAAGGTTAGTTGACCCCAAAGCAAAATTCCTGCGGAAATTAGAAGCGCAACTGGTATCCACAATGAAAGTAGATTCGGTGGAATGCTCGAAGTGCCATCAGTTGTTGGCAACCAGAAAGCGAAGTGGAATGTCTCCACAGCAATCGTGATGGGGTTGAGCTGATAAACAATGAACCAAGTTGCACCCACTTTTTCCTGAACCATGGTCCAGGCATACATGACGGGCGAGGCCCATGTTGCAACCATCAACAACATGTCCACGAAGTTCTCGGAATCCCGGAAATAGACGTTTGCTGCACCAAAAAGAAGCCCGAGCCCCGTTGCCAGAAGAGCAACTATGATAAACCCTGCCATGGCAGCTGACAGTTGCAATAGAGACGGATTCCAGCCGGTGAATAAACAGGCTATAAGCAGAATCATGAGCTGCGGGAAGAAATGGACTGCAGATACCCACACCGACGCCACCGGAAACAACTGCCTCGGCAGATATATCTTCTTAATAAGACCACCGTTGCCGACAATGGAACGCGATGCGTTGCCTAAGGCTTCGGTGAAAAAGTTGATGAGTACAATCCCGGAAAACAAATAGATCGCATAATTGGGCAATCCAGATTTATTCGTGGGGCTTTGTTCCAAGCCCAGGAAGATGCCCAGCGCAATGTAAAAGACAATGAACTGGACTCCAGGCTTGACATAGGACCACAGCAACCCAAGCACTGACCCCCGGTACCGGACCTTCAGTTCTTTGCGCACCAAAAGTTTGAGCAGGAATCGCGCCCGCACTACATCTGCCAGTCCGCCGCTGACACCTGGGCGGACCAGCTCACTGTTCGTTTGGGTCATATTTAATTAATTCTCGTTCTTTTCACTATGAGCTTCAAAAGTCTTTTCCCACGCTGCAAGGGATGTGATCTCGGCTACCGCATTTTTGTACTGAATACTGAGTTTTTGCCAATCTTTCAGCAGCTCGGCGTGAAGCCGTGCGCTTTCGGCAATCATGGTCCTCAACTGTTTAGGATCGCGTTTGTACCAAGAGGCACCTGTTCCTTCAGCATTGGAAACCACCACAGAATCGTACTGCGACATACGCCACCAGCGATTGTCCTGATGCGCGACATTAGCCTGGGGACGTTCCCGACTGGAATCAGATACCGGCCGAGATAACTGCCGAATAATCGTCTTCGCCGCCCATGGGAGCAATCCAACGTAAGACGGAGGCCTGACACCGTGGCCGTGTTTGGGGGGTTTGTCCATCTTAGGAGCAGGGAACGAATCCGGATTCGAAGAAAACTGGGAATCTGAATATTTAGCCATCATGGAGCGAATCTCTGGTAATTTGACCGACAACAGATCGTGCAGCTGATCTGGGCCGGCCAACAAGTCACGAAGCGCCATGATACGGCCTTGGGCCGTTGCATACTGCATCGACACTAGGTGCTTGACGTCGTATGAATGGGACTGCCGAACCACCTTGCCACCAAATTCGTATGGGCTGTGAATTAGCGCCGCGATAAAACGGTTGCGTGCATGGAAATATGCCTGCCAACCAACAAGGTCGTCCTTATCGATCCACGACACATGCCAGACTGCTGCGCCCGGCATGGACACGGTGGGGTACCCTGCGGCTTTGGCACGCAAGCCATACTCTGCATCGTCCCACTTTATGAACACGGGCAGCGACAAGCCGATTTCGCGGATGACTTTAGTGGGGATCATACACATCCACCAACCGTTGTAGTCCACGTCGCTGCGTCGGTGGAGCCAACCCGTATGGCGCAGATTGGAACTGAGGAAATCGTGACCCAATGTCATTTGGTCACTCGACACATCCGGTTGAAACGAGTATGGATTTACGACTTCGCCAAAGGTGTGCAGCACGGTGCGGTTATACAGATCGAACATGTGCCCGCCCACGATCGTCGGCGTCTTGCACAAGTCCGCAAAGGTCAACAGACGGGTGATGCTCTCAGGCTCCACTACAACATCATCATCCATAAGAAGTGCGTAGTCGCTGCCGTTTTGAACAGCCTCATACATCCCGCGGGCAAATCCACCGGAGCCGCCTAGATTGTCCTGATTGATGATGCGAAGCTTATCCCCCAAGGCATTCGCAACTTCACCAAACCCTTCAGCATCTGCAACCTTTTGGGTGCCTTGATCGACAATAATTAGTTCCTTGACATGTTCCAGAGCTTGGGGATTCTCGGAAAGAAGCTTAAGATTGTTGATGCAAAAATCAGTTTTGTTTAGTGTGGTGATCTCAAGCGTAATGACACCGGGATTCTTGGCTTCACTCTCAGCCCGCCATTCAGCTGATTTCATGACCACGGGCGTCGACCCTGCTACAAGATCAAACCAGTACCATCCACCATCCCCGAAAGGCTTCAGTGTCAGATCAAAGTTGCTGACCGAATAGCCTTCGATGGGGACTGAATCTACCCGTTGGAGTGCACCTCGGGCATTGGACTTGTAGACAATGACGGAGCCTGTACCCGAAGTTTCCACAGTCAGTCGCACATTTTCCACTGTGGTCCAACGCCGCCAGTAACTGGCCGGAAACGCGTTGAAGTAGGTTCCGAAGGAGACCCGCTCGCCGGGACGAACGGCAGTGGAGTAACGAGACAGGAAGTCTTCAACATGGACTTCCTTGCCTGGACCGCTTACGAGCTGGGTCGACTGTTCGGTGCGTCCAACGCCACTGGTTGGTACGTGCACGCCTGTGGCATTGCCGGTGTCCATATAAAGAGGGGCCGTGTCCATTTGGCTTTGCTTCGGCAAAATGACCCGCTGAAGCGTGCGCCACTGCTTGGATTCCTCAACCGCCGCCGAATTTTCCATTGATTTAGTTGCGCTCACGCGTCCACTCCTCCACTTTGCAGCTTTGCTCCGCCGGTAAAGTGCGGTTTGATCAAGTTGTCATACATGTTCAAGGCCGAACCAATGGCCATGTGCATGTCCAGGTATTTGTAGGTACCCAGGCGGCCCCCGAAGAGAACATCCTTCTCACCCCGGGCCAGGTCGCGGTAAGCCAGCAGCTTGTTGCGGTCATCACCGGTGTTCACGGGGTAATACGGCTCATCGCCCTTCTCCGCGAAGCGGCTGAATTCCCGCATGATGACCGTGGCGTCCTTGGTATAGGTGCGCTCCGGGTGAAAATGGCGGAATTCGTGGATGCGCGTGTACTTTTGTGCCTCATCCGGGTAGTTCATGACGGCGCAGCCCTGGAAGTCCTCAATGGGAAGCACTTCCTGCTCCAAATCAATGGTGCGCCAGGACAGGTCACCTTCGGCGTAGTCAAAGTAGCGGTCAACGGGGCCCGTATAGATGACCGGAACCTGACCGGTGACAGCCTTACGCGAGTACTCGCCGTCGTCAAAGAAATCGGTATTCAGCACAACTTCAATGTTGGGGTGATCGGCCATGCGCTCAATCCAGGCTGTGTAACCGTCAACCGGCAGACCCTCGTAGGTGTCATTAAAGTAGCGGTTGTCGTAGTTGTAGCGCACGGGAAGCCGGGAAATGATCGACGCCGGCAGGTCCTTGGGGTCCGTCTGCCACTGCTTGCCCGTGTAGTGCTTAATGAACGCTTCGTACAGCGGACGGCCAATGAGCTGAATGCCCTTGTCATTTAAGTTGGCTGGATCCGTCCCAGCGAGTTCCCCGGCCTGCTCCTGGATCAATGCGCGGGCTTCGCCGGGCCCCATGGAGGAGCGGAAGAACTGGTTGATGGTGCCCAGGTTAATGGGCATTTGATAGACCTCGCCCTTGTGGGAGGTGTACACCTTGTGCTGATAGTTGGTGAACTGTGTAAAGCGGTTCACATACTCCCACACGCGCTCGTTGGAGGTGTGGAACAGGTGGGCGCCGTAGCGGTGCACCTCAATACCTGTCTGCGTCTCTTTTTCACTGTAGGCGTTGCCACCAATGTGATGGCGGCGGTCCAGGACAGCCACCTTCAGCCCCAACTCGGTAGCGGCACGTTCTGCGATGGTCAGGCCAAAAAAACCCGAACCAACGACAACTAGGTCAGCGTTCACAAACTCTCCTGCGGTGCTTGGTGGCGATTTCCGGGCACAGCGGAGCCACGGACTATCTTCCTAGGTTACCTGAACGTTATTCACTGGCCTGCCCACACGTGGTGGCGCCCACACTTGACCTTGCCGGGTTCCCCCACAGCCTGTGCTTCACCAATGTTTATCGACAGTGCGCTGGCTGGGGCATAATTGCGGCTTTTACCCCCTTAGGCTCGTGAAAGGAAGCTGTCCAGTTGCTTTGGAGGTGCCATGCTGCTGGAACTGACAGTGGTGGTGCAGCCTCACACGGGGGCTGTGGGTGGGTCGGTCACTGAACTAAGCGTCACGTGGCCCGCGGACACCCCCTGGGCGGATTGTTCGGGTGAATCATTGGAGGTTGTTCTGGCACGCCAATGGCCGGGACACTTATTTACGGTAGACAATAAGCCCCTGGGTTTTTTCACGGCTGGCCACGCACCCCTCATTGACGGGGCCGTGGTGGTGGCGTGGCCTTTGCCAAGGAGTTCCAGCGGCTCGGGTCCGGGCGTTGCTGCGGGCTCCGACGCCGCGCTAACCGACGTCGCTGCCCCCCGGGATGCTGCCATCCAGGGCGCTGCAGCGGTGCTGGCCGTGTCCGCCGGCCCCGGCGCCGGAGCGCTTTTTGCCTTACGTCGAGGTGAATACAGCATTGGCCGAGGCCAGTGCCGCATCCACGTGCCCGATCCTGCCCTGTCCCGACACCACGGCACGCTTCTGGTCAGCGAACAGGGCGTGACGCTTGTTGCTGCTCGAGGTTCTGCAGGATTCGCACTTCGGAACGTTGACGCGTCCCCCAAACACGTGACCAGACAACTGCGCGGCAGAACGAAAATAGTACAGGGAATGGCTATCATATGCGGCAGCAGCGTCCTTGAATTGCGTTACCCAGACCCGCCAGTGCCAGTGGGCTCTTCGGCTCGTAACGGCACGGGTGACCCCGTTGTTCCTGCCGTTGACCTGCTTGATGCGGCTGCTTTGAAGCCGCTCGTGGTGCCTCAGGCACCTGGTTCCGCAGGCAGCCGTTGGGCCATGGTTTTAGCGGGGACTTTGCCTTTGATTTTGGGCGTGGTGTTGGCTTTGACCACGGGTTCCTGGTTGTTTTTGGCCTTTTCCGCTGTGGGTACAGTGACCATGCTCAGCCCGGTGTTCAGTGGTTCGCGGCGGCGTAAGACGTTTCGCGCCGCTGTGAGTGGCGCCGCGATAACTGATGCGGCCCGACTGGCCACGGCTTTCCCCGATGCAGCGGCTTTGGTGCTGGCCAGTCACTCCACGACGCCGCCACATCCACGCCGGCAAGGTGCGGATTCCGGGATTGCCCTGCGGCTGGGAAGTTCCTCCCAACCCGCCAATGTCACAGTGTTACCCGACGACCCGGCTTTCGCCCCACCCATGCTGGCAATGGTGCCTGTTGCCTTCGCTGTGGGCCCAACTCCCTTTTGTGTCACTGGTGCAACAGCTGCGGCGCAATCTTTGCTGCGTTTCACCCTTATGCAGCTGGATGCCGCAGGGGTGCCAGTGGTGATGCTGGGCCCGGCCGGACAGCTGCCGCTTTCGGCCAGATTTTTGCCTCACACGCTTTTGACGGCAAATGCAGCCGCTGCGCAGCACATGGTTCAGCATGATCCAAATACCCGGACGTCCGACGCCGAGGAGCCACGGGTATTGATTTGCCTTGATTTGCCCGTGCCGCCCTGGACACAGAACCATGCAAAGCTGTGCGTCCTGCATTTTGTCACTGGAGCGAGTTTGGGCTCCGAACCCCTGGCCAACGGCAGCCCGGCGTCGTCCGCGGTCCATCTCATGGCCAAGGGCAATCGGATGACAGCTGTCACGGGAGAGCGGAAATTTTTGCCCGACGGCGTGCCGGAGGCGGTCTTTGATGGTTACGCCCGCGCCCGGTCCACACAGGAGGCAACAAGACTGGGACTTGAAGAAGCCAGCTCCCGGTTCAGGCCACTAGGTCCCAGCACTTTGCCTCCGCTGGAATTATGTACGGCCGAAGCTCTGGCGCTGCAATGGCAGGATCCACTGGGCGGTCCGCTCCGTCCCGTGCCGCTGGGTCAGGCAGCAACGGGTCCAGCCATGCTGGACTTTAGGCGTGATGGCCCCCACCTGCTGGTCGCCGGCACCACCGGGTCGGGAAAGTCGGAGTTGCTGCGCACCCTGGTGGGTAACCTTGCCGCGCTGCACTCCCCGGCGGACCTGCAGTTGGTGTTCATTGACTTTAAAGGTGGCGCGGCGCTGGGGGTGTTGACCAAGCTGCCCCACACCAGTGCATTGATCACGGATTTGAGCGGCAATGGCGTGGAACGCATGTTGGCCTCGTTACGGGCGGAGATGCGTCGGCGTGAAACTGCCCTGGCACAGTGCGAAGCGCCAGATGCCCTGGCGTACCGTGCCCTGGCTTACCACCCTCCGGCTGGTGCAACGCCCCTCCCTTCCATGGCCCATTTGGTGGTGGTCATTGATGAGTTTCGGGTGCTGGTGGATCAATTCCCTGATGCACTGTCGCAGTTGCTGCGCATTGCGGCCGTGGGGAGGTCTTTGGGCATGCATTTGGTGATGGCAACTCAGCGGCCCCAAGGCGCCATCAATGCTGACATTCGGGCAAACGTGACGAGTTCCATTTGTCTGCGCGTGCAGTCCGGCATTGACTCCAGCGATGTGATTGGCACCGGTGTGGCAGCGGACATTAGCGTCTCAACCCCGGGCCGGGCCTTCATTAGCCGGGCAGGAACAGCTCCTGAGGAGTTTCACAGCGCAACCCTGGGTCTGCCCCCTGCCCACTCGACCTCCTTGCCAGTGGTTGAGCGTGTGGCGCATCGGCTGGCGGCGGCATGTTTGGAGCGGGGCGGCAGCAGTGCTTCCTCGAGCGCGGCCAGCGACGTCGAGGGCGTAACGGACTTGATGCAGTCGGCGTGGCAACTGCTGCAAAATGCCGCAGGGGCGGGGCGGCGGGCGGCGCCCAGGGTCGTGGCGCCCGAGTTGCCGACATCCATTGAGCTGCCGTCAATCGCTGCCGCAGCTGGCGCTGAAACCTGCACTGCGGGCGCTCCCGCGGCAGGGGTATTTCTTGGTCTGATGGACGTGCCCGAGCAGCAGCATGTTCAAGCGCTGCGGTGGGAGCCGGAAGTCCATTCACACGTGGCGTGCTTGGGAACAACAGTACAAACGTCGGCTGTTGTGGCATTGCTGGCCAGTCAATTATTGATCGCCCAAACCATTTTTCGTCCTGATCACCCACAGACACTGTTGTACTTACTGGACGGCGACGGTTCGCTGGCTGCCCTGTCCAACGCTCAGTGGGTGGGCAGCTGTGTAGCACCCACTGACCTGCGGACAGCTGCTCATCTGGTCTCCCGCTTGGCAGAGACCGTGCCTGTCAGCAAGGCGAACTTTGTGCTGTGCATTTCCGATTGGGGACGCTGGGTTGCCTCCCTGAGATCCAGCCCATGGCATGACGCCGAGGATGTCGTGGGCGAGCTCATCCGCTTTAGTCATCCCAACCTGGCGGTCGTCATTGGCGGCGGCAGGGAACTGCTCACCGCCACCTTCCTGGCAGCCATTCCCAACCGCGCCTACCTGACCCACGGCAGCAGCCGCGAATCCACGATGCTCTGGCCTACACTGCCGCGCTTCACTCCCCTGCCCGCCAGAGCAGCCGTTTCAGGACCCTTTAGTGCGGCAGCACCAGCAGCAGCGGTGCAAGGTGATGTCCTGCATGTTGCGCAGTTCGCCACGCCTCCCGTTACGCCCAGCCTGCTATTTGACGTGCAGCACGACAGAAGGTCTCCTGGCCTCGACGCATTGCCTGGGGCCGGCCCCGTTTTGCGTGTGACGGCACTGCCTTCACGGCTGACGGCCGCGGAGCTGGAGCTTGCCGTCGCAGCGGAACCCGGTCCGCCGCCGTCGCGCTTATCCATGGTGCTGGGGGTAGGCGGCGACGGCGGGCAGCCTGTTTATGCGACCTTGGCACCGGGAACGGTACTGCCTGTCCTGGGTGCGCCGGGCTCGGGTAAAAGCAGCTTTCTTTTCACCTTGGCGGCCGTCAATGGCGGTTCGTTCATGCAGTCCTCCCACAGCTGGACCTTTGCAGAGATGACGGGCGGCTCCCTCTGGATAGACGACGCCGCCGCGCTGAGTGACGTTCAGTTAGCCTCTGTCAGCGCGTGGCTGGCGAAGGGCGGAACGGCGTTTGTCTCAATTACCCACCCGGGCCCGGCATTCTCACGCCTGCCCCTGGAATGGGGGCTCAGGTCGGCCCAGCAGGGGGTGGTACTTGCACCTCAACGGCCCGGCGACGCGGAATTGTTCGGCGTCCGGCTGGCAACCGCTGGCGGTGAACCGCCCGGGCGGGCAGTGCTCGTGGACCGGGGGCGCAGCTCATGGTTTCAGTTTCCAATGGGACCAGGCAGTGCTTTATAAAACGGGAGCGTCGGCATTCCCCCGCTGTGAGAATTCCACAACTCTGGGGGTAAACAAATAATAGGCGGTGACAACGGCGGGAAGCACCATGGCTGCACCGAGCAGAAAATTTCCTTCGAGAAGCGCAGGGATGCCAATGGCCACCATGAGCAACTGCCACACAAACGCTGCCGAGCGCGTCCAGCGCATGCCCTTGAACGCGTTGCGGGACACCGCGGCCAAGCCAGCTGCGAGGGCAAACAGCAAGACTATGAAAAAGACTCCGCTGGCAGCGGACACCATGGGTGTGGTGAATGCTGAGATTGTGGAAATAACACCAATGGTTCCGATGGCAAGGGCCTGCAAAGCCGAGACCACCGTAATGACGTAAACGCCTACGGGCCGCGATGCCCCGGCCCCACCAAAGACACTGACATTTTGCTCGTGGGGTATTTCAGCGGATGGCTGCGGTTCATTATGCACAAGAGCACCCTATCGGAGATTGTGGAAAGGCTACAGAGAGGATGTGGGACATAGTGACGCAAACCTCAGGTTTATTAGCCAATTGGACTACTGAAACCCCTTGTTTAGGGGCTGTTAACATGACACGCTTAAGGCAATGACCTACAAGGCCCTTAGCGGGCCTTTTCTTATGTGGCCCGAAGTGAAATTTTTCACAAGAGGCCGCGCGTACTTATAGAAATGAGTGATCAGCATGGACTGGCGTAGTCGCGCAGCCTGCCTCGACAAGGACCCGGAATTGTTTTTCCCCGTGGGGAACACCGGCCCAGCGTTGTTGCAGATCGAGGAAGCAAAGAGCGTGTGCCGGCGCTGTCCCGTGATTGATACCTGCTTGAAGTGGGCCATTGAATCCGGCCAGGACGCCGGCGTTTGGGGCGGTCTTAGCGAGGACGAGCGCCGCGCCATGAAGCGCCGCGCAGCCCGCGCCCGCCGCGCCAGCTAGCACGCACCAGCAACAAGCGCATTAGCAACTAGCGCACCAGCAACAAGCATCAGGGCCCTGGTTGGTTCGATTACCGCAGTATCGCGGTGATCGAACCAACCGGGGTCCTTTGTATTTAGTGCCGGGGTACTTAGTGCCGGGGTGCTTAGTGCCGGGAAATAAGGGCCATTTGCAGCTCCACCACCGTGCCGCCGCCATCACGTGCAGCCCAGTCAATGGTGCCGCCCAGTTCGCTGGTCACCAGGGTGCGGACAATTTGCAGCCCCAGCCCCTCGGCAATGGGGCCCTCCGGCAAACCCACACCGTCGTCGGAAATTCTCACGGTCAACGCGTCGTCGCCGGACGCATTCTTGTAGCGATCTGCAGAGAGCCACACGGTTCCCCCCTGATCCTGCAGACCGTGGTCGACGGCGTTGGTCACCAGTTCATTTATCACCAGTGCCAGCGGGGTGGCGAAATCGCTGGGAAGCTCCCCAAACTCCCCCTCCCGCTCCGTGCGTACACGCTGCAGCGGTGAGGCCACCTCTGCGGACAACCTGAACTGCCTGTCAATAAGTTCATCAAAGTCAACGTTTTGCGCCAACCCCTGTGACAGGGTCTCATGCACGAGCGCAATGGTGGCCACCCGGCGCATGGCCTGCTCCAGTCCCTGCTTGGCTTCCTCGCTGTGCATGCGCCGTGACTGCATCCGCAGCAAAGCCGCCACCGTCTGCAGGTTGTTTTTCACACGGTGATGGATCTCGCGGATGGTGGCATCCTTGGTCACCAGCTCTTGTTCCCGGCGCCGCAGCTCGGACACGTCACGGCACAGAACCAGCGCACCAAAGCGTTCGGTGGCATCACGCAAAGGAATGGCCCGCAGGGACAGGCTCACGCCGCGGGACTCAATTTCAGTGCGCCAGGGCATGCGGCCCGTAACCACCAGCGGCAGCGACTCATCCACCATGCGGCGGTCCTTGAGCAAACCCGTGGTGACCTCTGCCAGGGAACGGCCTTCCAGCGATTCCCCGTCCCCGAGGCGGCGAAAGGCCGACACCCCATTGGGACTGGCATACTGCACCGTCCCGTCAACATCCAGACGCAACAGTCCATCCCCCACACGGGGCGCGCCGCGACGGGAACCCGTGGGTGAGGCAAAGTCCGGCCACAGGCCCAAAGTGCCCATTTTAAGCAGATCGTAGGCGCATTGGCGGTACGTCAGCTCCAGCCGCGACGGCATGCGCGAACTGGACAGATCCATGTGCGTGGTAATAACGGCCAACGTGCGCCCATTGCGCACCATGGGGATGGCTTCGACCCGCATGGCCAGATCCAAATTCCAAATTTTAGTTTCATGCGAGCGCTCAATGTTTTGGCTCTTCCACACCGACTGCACCAAACTTTGCAGCTCGGGCTGGATCGTATCCCCCACAAAATCGGCATGGAACATGGTGTGGGAGGTGGAGGGCCGCACATGCGCCAGGGCAACATACCGGCCGTCGTTGGCAGGGAACCATAAAACCAGGTCGGCGAAGGAGAGGTCGGCAATCATTTGCCAATCCCCCACCAAAAGGTGCAGCCACTCGGCGTCGCCCGGTCCCAAGGCCGAACTTTCCCTGATCATGTCGGCAAAAACTGCCATGTGCGCTCCTTACAAAAATGGTGGGGCGGGGACAGCCATTGCTGGCAGTCCCCGCCCGGAATGCTTTTACGCACTCATGGTGTTGTGGTGCAGCTAGCGCCGCACAATAGAGCGCAGGAGCCTCAATGCTACCGACAAGGAGGCCATATCGTCCTGTTCCAACTCATTGACCTCGGCAAACATGCGCACGGCACGGGCCAGCTGTTCTTGATTTTGCCCCTCCCATGCCTCGATGCGTTCCATGGTGGTCATGTCAGGGGAGGTACTGTCTATGACATTGCGTGTCATGTCAGCACTGGTGGCGTAAAGATCATCCCGCAGGGCTGCCCGCGCCAACGCCTGCCAACGGTCGTTGCGGGGCAGTGCCGTGATGCGCTCCAACAGGGAGTCGACCCCGTACCGGTTATAAAGCGCGTAGTAGACCCCCGCCACTACATCAACTGGTTCCGTGAGGGTTTCACTGACCTTGGCAATATCAAGCAGCGGGAAGGTTTCAAACATTTCAGCCCAGCGCTGTCCCAGGGCATCCGGCATGTCATAGGCGGCGGCACGGTCATGCCACTGCGCTACGCGTTCCACGTCCACGCCCTGGAAGAAGTCACCCATCCGGGCACTGAGTGAGGAAACCACCGGCTTGAAGCGGGCCACCACACTGGCAATGTCTTGATCTCCAATGCCTTCGTTGATCAGCCACCGCACGGCACGGTCCAATAAGCGGCGCACATCCAAGTGCACCAGGCACCATTGCTCCGTGGGGAAGCTCGCCGGCAATTCACGCAACGCAGCTGTCATGGCGCCGAAGTCAAAGATCTCATACAGTGCCACAAACGCCTTGGCAAGCGTTACCTCGCTGGCTGAGGATTCCTCCAAAGCGCGGAAGGCAAAAGTGATTCCACCCAGGTTGACCATGTCATTGGCCACCACCGTGGCAATGATTTCTCGGCGCAACGGGTGGGTGTCCAGTTCAGCGTCGAAACGCTCGGCGACCCTTTGGGGGAAGTAACGCCGCAGCGTCTGCTTAAACCATGGGTCCTCGGCCAAGATGCTTTCAGACAGGGCCTTGGCCAGCTCCATTTTGGCGTAGGCCAATAGGACTGCCAGTTCCGGAGACGTCAGTCCCTGGCCCCCTGCCACCCTCTCAGAGAGCTCTGCATTGCTGGGCAATGCCTCAAGGTCGCGGTCCAAACCTGCGTGTTCTTCCAACCAGTCCATGAAGCGCTGGTAACTGGGTGTCCCTTCGACGGCCCGCTGGCGGTCATTGAGCAGCAAAATGTTTTGCTCAATGTTGTCCTCCAGTACCAAATGGCCAATCTCATCCGTCATGGACATGAGGAACTCGGTGCGCTCAGCCGGGTCAAGTTTGCCAGCTGCCACCATCTTGTCCACAAAGATCTTAATGTTCACTTCATGGTCGGAGCAGTCCACGCCTGCTGAGTTGTCAATGGCGTCGGAGTTCAAGATCACCCCGTGCAGTGCAGCTTCCACACGGCCACGCTGGGTCATGCCCAGGTTGCCGCCCTCACCTACGATCTTGACCCGCAGCTGGGCACCGTCGACACGGATGGAATCATTGGTCTTATCCCCCACCTCCGCGTTGGTCTCCGTGCTGGCCTTGACGTAGGTGCCAATTCCTCCGTTGTACAGCAAATCAGTGGGAGCGAGCAGCACAGCGCGGAGCAGCTCCGGCGGGCTCATCTTCACTGTGCCCTCGGGCAGTCCCAAGGCCTTGCATACCTCGGGGGTAATGGGGATGGACTTCAATGAACGTGAATACACCCCGCCCCCGGCGCTAATGAGCTCCTTGTTGTAGTCCTGCCACGAAGAGCGCGGCAGGTCATACAGGCGTTGGCGCTCATCAAAGGCAGTCCCGGCATCCGGAGTGGGATCCAGGAAAATATCGCGGTGGTCAAACGCCGCCACGAGACGCACATGGCGGGTGCGCAGGAGTCCATTGCCAAACACGTCACCTGACATGTCCCCCACCCCAACTGCTGTGAACTCCTGGGTCTGGGTGTCGACGTCGAACTCGCTGAAGTGACGCTTCACTGATTCCCACGCGCCGCGGGCCGTGATGCCCATGGCTTTATGGTCGTAGCCGACCGAACCACCCGAGGCGAAGGCGTCCCCAAGCCAGAAACCGTACTCGGCGGACATGGCGTTGGCGGTATCGGAGAACGACGCCGTTCCCTTGTCCGCGGCAACCACCAGGTAACTGTCATCGTCGTCGTGGCGCACGACATTTTCCGGCGGCACCACCACCTCACCGCTGTTGCCCGTGACCAAATTGTCGGTGACATCCAGCAGGCCGCGGATGAACGTGGTGTAACTGGCGCGGCCCTCCTCAAGCCATGCCCCACGGTCCACGGCGGGGTTGGGCAGCGCCTTGGCGAAGAAGCCGCCCTTGGCGCCGGTGGGTACGATCACGGCGTTTTTGACAGTTTGCGCCTTCACCAGGCCCAGGACTTCGGTGCGGAAGTCCTCCCGGCGGTCGGACCAGCGCAAACCGCCGCGGGCCACCTTGCCAAAGCGCAGGTGCGTGCCTTCGACACGGGGGGAATACACCCAAATTTCGTACATGGGCCGCGGTGCGGGCAGACCGGCAATGGTGGCCGGGTTCAACTTGAAACTCAAGTAGTCCCGATCACGGTAAAAGTTGGTGCGCAGAGTGGAGTCAATGAGGTTGCTGAAGGTACGCAATACCCTGTCCGCGTCCAGAGTGGACACGCTTTCCAGGGCCGCGTCGAGGCGCCCGTGGACCTCGGCTTGAAGCTGCTCACGGCCGGCACTGTTCACGGAAGGGTTGAAGCGCGCCTCAAACAACTCAATCAAGCCGCGGGTGACGGCTACATTGTGCAGCAGCGCTTCAGCCATAAAGCCAAAGGAGTTGGTGTTTCCCATTTGGCGCATGTACTTGGCATACGCCCGCAGGATTACCACTTGACGTGCGGGCATGCCTTCACTCAGGACCAGGCGGTCAAAACTATCTGATTCGCTGCGCCCCGTGATGGCTGCGCCAAAGGCTTCGGCGAGCAGTTCCGCCGTCGTCAGGGGATCCACGCCCGCAGGGTATTTCAAACCCAGGTCATAGAGGAAGAAGTCGCGTTTGTCGGCCGTGGCAATTTCAAAGGGCCGCTCATCCAGAACTTCCATGCCCAGATTGTGGAAGAAGGGCAAAATCCGGGTCAGGCTTTGCGGATGGGCCATGTACAGCTTCACCCGCGCGTCCTCAGCAAACTCGCCGCCGGCCCGCTCAGGCAGGTACACATGCACGCCGGGAGCACACTTTTGCGGCGACAGTCCAGCCGCCGTAACCTCCGCGAGGCGGGCGTCGAAGTCCTCGAAACGCGCAATGTCTTCCAGCGCGTCCTCAACTTCAAAGTCCACGCGGTATCCGGGCGGGAAGGCCTCCGACCACTGGGCCACCAACCTGTCAGCCTGGTCCTGGGGCCCGGAGTTCCTCAGTACCTGGGCAATGCCTTCGGGCCAGGAGCGGGCAGCAAGCACCAGACGCTGCTCCAGCTCGGCTGTGGGCAGCGGGGCGGAAACAGGATAATCCTTGGGCAGGCGGATGCGGAAGAACAACCGGGCCAGCACTGACTCGCTCATGCGGGCCTCAAAATCAATGGACACGGCGCGGAAGGTGCGGGTGAGCTCCTCTTCAATGCGGTGCCGCACGGCAGTGGTGTAGCGGTCACGCGGAATAAAGACCATCGCGGACATGAAGCGGCCGTAAATATCCGGACGCAGGAACAAGCGCGTCCGGTGCCGTTCGGCCAGCCTCAGGATGCCGTCGGCAATCTCAATGAGGTCTGAAACTTCAATTTGAAAGAGCTCATCTCGCGGGTACGTCTCTAAAACAGCAAAGAGGTCCTTGCCGGAGTGGGAGTTGGGCGGGTACCCAAAGTGGCGCAGCACGGCCTCGACCTTTTCCCGGATGACCGGGATGTTACGTACCGAACCGGTGTAAACGGCCGATGAGAACAAGCCAATGAAGCGTTGCTCACCATTGACGTTGCCCTGGGCATCAAAGGATTTCACCCCAATGTAATCCAGGTACGCACCGCGGTGGACGGTGGAGCGGGAGTTGGCTTTGGTGATGACCAAAACGCGCTTTTCGCGGGCCTTGCGCTGGCCGGTGCGTGTGAGGTGCTGTACGGAGGGGTGGCCGGAACCGTCCCGCAGCAGACCCAGGCCGCTGCCTTCCCGGTTGACCAGGACATCCTCACCGTCGCGCTTGTGGAGGTCATACTCGCGGTAGCCTAAAAAGGTGAAGTTGTCCGCCTCCATCCAGTGCAGGAGGTCCTCGGCTTCGGTGAGGTCCTCCAGGGACTCTCCTTCCAACTGGGTGGCGAGAATCTCGGCCCGGCTGAGCGCCTTTTCCCGCATGGCCGGCCAGTCCTCCACCGCTGCACGAACGTTTGAAAGCACACCAACAAGTCCGCTCAGCAGTGCCTCTTTCGTGGCGGCGTCGATCTTGGGGATTTCAATGGCCAGCCATGATTCCAGGAAGGAACTATTTTCCTGATCCCCCAAAAGGTAGGAAATGTTGGGCATGGCGGAGGTATCGCCACTGGCCACACCCGCGTGGGAGGGAACCTTGGTCAGGGATTTAAGGTGGTGGGTGGATTTATCCCGGGACACCACAAAGACCGGGTGGGTGACCAGGTGGATGGCCAGGTTTTGCCGCACCAGTTCGGCGCTGACGGAGTCCACTAAAAAAGGCATGTCATCGGTGATGATGAGAACCACTGTGGCAGTACTTTCATCCCTAATGTCCACATTGGCGTGGCCGGGAGTGCGCTGGGACGCGAGTTCCTGATGCGCCTGCGCCCGGGCACTGAGGACGTCCGGGTGGTAATTGGCGGCATCTTCCGGGGACAACTGGATGAAGTAGTCGTCAAGAAAGGTTTTGCCACCAAAGTGTGGCCGATCAACGGCAAATTGCTCGCCGGATGGGCGCTGTTCGCCGGATGTATGCGATGACATAAAAGTAGGGCCTCCGTCAAAAGAAGAGAGCGCTTCGTTGCGGTCCTTCCCTGAGCCTAGCTGTGAAGGCGGGCCCGCGCTGTGGACCTTGAGCCAGCGCTTGCTGACTTTTGCTGGTCATCTGCACAACTCATCACACGGATGGCGCGCGTGAGTGGTGCCTCGGGGGCCACCTCCAAAAGCAGCCGGCCTTCCAGCAGCGCCCGGTCTGTGAGCTCCGGATCCCAGGGCAGGAAATAACTGATGGGAATGCCGGGACCAAAGCGTTGCCACGCCTGTTCCAACGCTTTTTCAGCTGATCCGCCGACCGCCTTGCGCCGCACTTTATTCACCACCACGCGCAGCTGCGCCTGCGTGGGGGTCTGGGCGAGTTCGGCCAGTCCGCGAATGAGTCGCGGAATGCCGAGGGTGTCGCCATTGCCCACGGCAAAGATGACATCGGCCTGCGCCAAAACCGTCAAGGTGGCCGCGTTCCGGCGCGGGGCGACCGTGTCATAACTGAGCTCCTCGTCGTTTTCGAGGGAGAATCCGCAGTCCACTATGACCAGCTCCGCCAAGTCAAGGGCCGTGTTTAAGACCCTCTCGACGGCGGCCGCGCGTAATTCCGGCCAGCGGTCCGCCCGGGTCAAGCCCGTTAAAAGTGAAAAGGTGCCGCCGGCAAAAACCACTTGGGTGGTGGTCTTTGCCAAGGACGCCACGCTCAACGTTCCCTGGTCTGCAACCCGGCACGCTTGGGCAAATGAGGCTGACTCATCGAGCAATCCCAGGGCTGCGGCAATGCTGGCCCCATAACTGTCGGCGTCTACCAGTAAAACCCTTTTCCCCTGCACTGCGTATTCCGCAGCTAAATTTATGGCCACGGTGGTACGCCCGGGGGAACCAATGGGACCCCATACAGCCATCAAGGTGGGGGAAACATTACCCGGTACGGAGATTTTTCCCGGCCTTCGTGACGGCATTTTTGCCCGCCGCCCCCGAATAAACCAGCGCCGGTCCGCCTTGTTGAACATCCGCTTTGATGCTGGTGCTGCCGCGGCTCGCGGTGCTGCCGATTCTGCCAGCGGTTCTGCTGCCGCTGCTGCCACCGGTGCCGCCGGTGCTGCCGGATTGGAGGTGGCTGCGTTCGGTGTTGCCTGCACGGGTCCTGCCGCGGCGGCAGTGATTGCTGCGTTACCGTCTCCCGCTGCAGCCGCGCGTGCGGTGTCGCGGGTTGCAGAAGGTGCATTACCGGCGTCGTCCGTGGTGGCAGGCCAAGAGGCTGATCCGGGGAAGGCAAACCCAGTTACTGGCCCGTGCCGCCGCGCCTCGAGGGCCATATGCACGCTTTGTGTCAGCAGCTCCGCCGTGGCGTCCTCCGGCAGGGGCACTGCCCCAATGCCTTGCAGCCGGCGCGTCTCTGCGGGGGTGGCAGAGACGGCAATGACACAAACGCCCACTGCTGTCAGGCGGTCGATGAGGGTGGACGTCAGCTCCGGCGACGGTGTGGCGATGAAAGCGGCGTGGGCAATGCCGCTTTGACACACGGCAAGAAGCTCCGCCAATTCCACGCAGCGGCGCACAATCCGCACAGTGGTGGGCCGGGCTTCCAGTGCGGCGACGACGGCCGCCGAGGTGTCCCCCACCGAGACAACCCTTATTTGATTCACGATTCGGCTCCAGGATTCCACACCACTGAAACCTTGGCCTTATTAGCCACGGCGCCCAGGAAGCCGGGCATTTGGGAATCCGTGACAAGAACCATGAGCTGGGTGTTGCGGCTCCCACCCAAGGAACTGGAGGCGGCATTGAGACCCGCAACCTCCACACCGGGCAGCATGAGCGTGGGGGGCTTGAAGCCATTGCGTTCATCGGGCAAGGCCACCCACACATCCACCCGGGCCCCCACCACAATGTCCGGCGGCAGCGCCTCTTCAAGGGTGACCGAGGCGGGTTTGCGGTTGAGCGCATCCACCCGGCCAATACTGGAGCGGGACACGAGCTCTCCCTGCGGCACCATGCGCACTGCCACGGCATTAGTATCCAATGCGTCATCGGGTGAGAGGTACTTCCCGTCAACGTCCCCCAGCTGCACCTCCACAATGGCCAAGTCGTCAGGGGTAATTTTCTGGCCCACTGTCAGCGCATCCTTCGCCACATACATGGGTACGCTGGTCCCGGCACTGTCCACCAGTGCCACCACTCCGGCCACGGACGCTAACACGAGAAGAATGCCAATGAGCAGGCGTGGATCCTTCCACGATGGTTTGGCCAAACGAGGCGCCTGACGCTGCCCGTCCATAGTCATGGGTCCTCCCCAGGGTTGCTGCCGTCTACCATTTGTACCGCCGATTGGACGGGGGCAACAGACCTCTGACGAAAAGAGCCCCAAGCTGTGGACAACGCAGCCCGCGCACTGCGCACGCTGCACTGCGGGGAAAATTCCAATAATGCCTACAGGAAAGCTCGTCAAACGGGATCAAAAGGGCAATAATTAGTACATGCCTAGATTCTTGACGCTGGCCGATGTTGCCGAGCAGCTGCAAATTTCCGCTGCCGCCTGCTATGCCCTCGTGCACAGCGGAGAGTTGCCCGCCTTCCAAATTGGCGGTCGCGGGCAGTGGCGTGTGGAAGAGGCGCGCTTTGAGCAGTTCATTGAAGATCGCCATGCTGCCGCGCGGGCCATGCATGCCGCCGCACATGATGCAACCGCTACGTAGCGACCCTGGAATGCCCGCGGGCCAGGTGCCTTAGGGCCCGGGCGTACTTGGTCCCCTTAAAACTCATTGTCAACTGAGGAAGCAATGGACACAATTTGCCCGAGGGGAATCACCACGCTCCCCTGCCGGTTCCCTTGATCGCGCCGGACACCATCTGCCAATTGCATGAGCTGGACGTAATTGGCGCCCACTTGATCCAGCACTCCACGCACTGCGCTCTGCCGGGCGGAATCCAACTCCAGCACCACAGCAGAACGATTTTTAGCCAGCAAGCGTAGCGCTGCTGCGAGGGTGTAGGGAATGCCCGACGACGCTGCGGCTCGCCCAGCGCCCAAGCCCTGCACCGTCACTATTTTAGCCAGTGGGAGCATTACTTGGCGAAGCCCCTCGTTCATGAGCAGCCATTCGGGTTCAACACGTAACACCACCCCATGAAAAGCCAGTCCCGTGACGCCCACCAGGGACAACTGCGTATGCAGGGCACCGCGTAAAGCCTGCACTAACGACAACTGCGAGGCCTCCACCCGGGCGAGTTCGTTAATGTGCCTCTCCAACTCTTGCGCCGAAGCCTCATGAAGCTGCCCCTCCAGATCGGCAAAAAGCAGCTCCCATCGCATGCGCCCACGCTAAGCCCCCCTGGCCCAAGTTGTCCACAAGCTGCCTTAAAAGACTAGACATCCGGGCCATCGGTGAACCAAAATGAATCTTAGCAGATCAAAAGGTGTCAAAGACTATCAAAAGACACTGGAGGGTACGACCATGGAACGACAATCACGGGCAGACCTCGCCATGACGCTGGCGACTTTACTGCTGGGTGCCTCACTGGTTTTCAGCGGCGTGCAGCTCTTGCGCCTGCATGAGGGAACAGTGGGAACCTCCCTGCACTTTGGCCTGGCTGAATTTTTAGGTATTGCGGCTGCTGGTGTGGGGGTGGGGTTGCTGGGCTGGTGGCTTTTTGCCTTGGTTTGCGCCTGCCTGAGTGCCTGGCTGCAGGCACGCGGTTCCATCAGGGTGGCAGGACTGTGCGCAAATTTCTCACCGGCCTTCATGCGACGCCTTGTGGCAGCCGTGCTGGGTTTGAACTTGTTGGCTGCTCCGCTGGCCCATGCAGTTGACACCCCCGCCGTTGACCCCCAATGGCGCCCGGAAACAGTTGCCACCGCCCCGGCCGCCGTCACTCCATCACCCGTCGTCACCTCATTACCCGAGGCCACTCCATCACCCCAGGCCACTGTGGAACCAGTAATCCCGCGCTGGGTTCCCCGGACAGCGCAAACTGATCCCGGCCCACTGCTCCGCCCGGGACTGCGACCCAACGCAGGCCCGGAGGAAAACAACGCCACCACCGAAAACCCGACGTCGGACCCACCCATTGAACGCCCCGTTGAGGTGGTGGTGCAGCGTGGGGACAGCCTGTGGAGCATTGTTGCAACTGCGCTGGGACCCTATTCAACGGAACTGGACGTGGCACGGGAATGGCCGGCGTGGTACCAAAACAATCGTGCAACCATTGGCCCGGACCCGCACTTCATCCTGCCCGGGCAGGTGCTGCAGGCCCCGTGGGCGTCCTAACCCTTTCCTGCAGTTCTTTTACTTTCCCATGTTTCCCACTGCAAGTGGGGAAGATCCACCACAGGCAGTGCAAAGGAGCATCCCATGAATACCGCAGCCGTTTCCGAACCGGGTCCCACACTTTTAGTCGTCACGCCGGTGCCGCCACCTGACATACCAACACCGGCCGGAAGCGTCATTTCGCTCCCCAGTAAAACGCAACAGGCTCCCAGCCCTTCCGGACTGGTCGGCTCTGCCACGGTGGAGGCGTTGGATCCAGCCGCAAACGAGCGGGCAGTGGTGTGTGCCATGTCGTGCAAAGTAGCGCAGGCGGCATTGGAGGTGCTCAGCGGGGTGCGCTCCGTCCAACAACTCTCGCGATGGTTAAACACCAGGTGCCTCAGTGCACTCACCACCCGCGCCCGGCTACATGCCGAGGCCGCGCGGGTGGAACTGCGCCGGCATAGCCGCACCGAGGAAAACGTCCACACGCTGTACCACCAGCCGCTGGTGCATTCAGTGCACTGCAGCGCTGTGGCACCCGGGGTCTACGAGTCGTCAGTGGTCGTGGCCGACAAGACGAAGTTCCGCGCCATTGCTATCCGATTTGAACAATCGCAGGGACTGTGGAAGGTCACTGCACTGCATATTGGCTAGTGCTGGAAGGGCGAACTTCCGGCAGCAGATCTGGAAACCAGCTGGGACTAACGCTTTTTTCTCTTCTTGGCGGTCTTATTCGCCGGACGCTTGGCCGACGGCGGGAGGCCTCCTGAGGCGCGACGCTCAACGTGCGTTTCCACGTCACCGCGTTCATCAGGAGCCGAGAATTGCAGCTGTGCGGGCTGGGCGGGCGCTTCCAAACCGGGGGCAGTAATGCGCGATGCTGCGGCAGCTTCGGCTTCACCGGCGTCGTCAGTTGCTCCAGCAACACGGCTCATGAGGGCCGACGGTTGCTCCGCCACCAAACCCACCGAGGTGGCCGGGGCGTTTTCCACCTGCACCTCAAGGTTGAACAGGAAGCCAACGCTCTCCTCCCGAATACCCGCCATCATGGACATAAACATCTCATAACCTTCACGCTGGTATTCAACCAACGGGTCGCGCTGTGCCATGGCGCGCAGGCCAATGCCTTCCTTGAGATAGTCCATCTCATACAGGTGTTCCTGCCATTTGCGCCCCACCACTGAAAGCACCACGCGCCGCTCCAGTTCCCGCATGGTTTCCGCACCCAAAGCCGCCTCGCGTTCCTGGTATGCGACGCGTGCATCGGAGAGCAGTTCAGTCTTCAGGAGCTCGGGCGTGATGCGGCCTTCGCCACCGGCTTCCTCGGCAATTTCATCCACTGTCACTGTCACGGGGTAGATGGTGCGCAGGTTTGTCCACAGCGCATGGAAATCATATTCACCAGCGTGGCCTGAGCTCAATGCCGCTTCAATAATTTCCTTGACTGTATCTTCCAGGAAGTGCTGGACCTTCTCATGGAGGTCTCCGCCTTCCAGGATTCGACGACGGTCACTGTAAATGGCTTCGCGCTGGCGGTTCAAGACATCATCGTATTTGAGGACGTTTTTTCGCTGCTCAGCATTACGTCCCTCCACCTGCCCCTGCGCCGAGGCAATGGCCTTGGACACCAACTTGGATTCAAGGGCCACATCGTCGGGCATGGCGGAGCGGGACATGAGGCGCTCAGCGGCACCGGAGTTGAACAAGCGCATGAGATCGTCGGCCAGTGACAGGTAGAAGCGGGACTCGCCGGGGTCACCCTGTCGACCGGAACGGCCGCGCAGCTGGTTGTCGATGCGGCGCGACTCGTGCCGCTCGGTGCCCAAAACGTAAAGGCCACCGGCTTCCAACACTGCCTCGTGCTCATCCTTGACAGCCAGCTTGGCTGCCTCAAAGGCGTCATGCCACGCGGTCTCGTACTCTTCCGGCGTTGCTTCCGGGTCCAGGCCACGTGCGGCCAGTTCCGTCACGGCATTGAACTCGGCGTTTCCGCCCAGCATGATGTCCGTGCCTCGACCAGCCATGTTGGTCGCTACCGTCACGGCACCACGGCGGCCCGCCTGCGCCACAATGGCAGCTTCCCGGGCGTGGTTCTTGGCATTCAATACCTCGTGCTTGACGCCGGCTTCAGCCAGTTTTTTGGAAAGGTACTCGCTCTTTTCCACACTGGTGGTGCCGACGAGGACCGGTTGCCCGGTTTCGTGACGCTCTGCAATGTCCGCCACGACGGCGTCGAACTTCACCACCTCATTTTTGTACACCAGGTCGGCTTGATCCACGCGCCGCATCGGCTTATTGGTGGGGATGGGCACAACTCCCAGGGAGTAGGTGCCCATAAACTCGGAGGCCTCGGTTTCAGCAGTACCCGTCATGCCGGCGAGCTTGTCATACAGGCGGAAGTAATTCTGCAAGGTCACAGTCGCCAAGGTCTGGTTCTCAGCCTTGATCTCCACGCCTTCTTTGGCTTCAATGGCCTGGTGCATGCCCTCGTTGTAGCGCCGGCCAGCCAAAATACGCCCGGTGTGCTCGTCAACGATTAAAACCTCGCCATCCATGATGACGTAGTCCTTGTCGCGTTTAAACAGTTCCTTGGCCTTGATGGCGTTGTTGAGGAAGCCAATCAACGGGGTGTTGGCGGATTCATACAGGTTGGTAATGCCGAGGTAGTCCTCAACTTTTTCAATGCCTGTCTCCAGTACACCCACCGTGCGCTTTTTTTCGTCAACCTCATAGTCCTCTTCAACGTTGAGGCGCAGCACCACCTTCGAGAATTCGCCATACCAGCGGTTGGCGTCCCCTGAGGCGGGGCCGGAAATGATCAGCGGGGTACGCGCCTCATCGATAAGAATGGAGTCAACTTCATCCACAATGGCAAAATTATGGCCCCGCTGGACCAATTCATCCTTGCTCCACGCCATATTGTCGCGAAGGTAGTCGAAGCCAAATTCATTATTGGTGCCGTAGGTAATGTCAGCCGCATACTGGGCGCGGCGCAAGGCAGGGTCTTGATTGGAAACAATGCAGCCACTGCTCTGGCCCAGGAACCGAAATACCCGGCCCATGAGATCGGACTGGTATTGCGCGAGGTAGTCATTGACGGTGACCACGTGCACACCCTTGCCGGAGAGTGCGTTCAAGTAAGCCGGCGCTGTGGCCACCAGGGTCTTACCCTCACCGGTCTTCATTTCCGCAATATTGCCCAGGTGCAGGGCCGCGCCACCCATAAGCTGCACACGGAAATGGCGCAGACCCAGGGTACGCGAGGATGCCTCACGCACGGCGGCAAACGCTTCGGGAAGCAGATCATCGAGGGATTCACCGTCGCCGTGCCGGGCCTTGAGCTTATCCGTCTCCTCACGCAGTTCAGCGTCGGTGAAGGTCTGGAATGAATCCTCCAGCGAATCAATGGCGTCGGCGAGGACGTTGAGTCGTTTAAGCGTCTTGCGATCGCCTGTGCGAAGGACCCGCTCAAGAAGTGATGGCACGAAATTGCTCCCAATCTATTGCTGCCTAAAAGTAGCGTGTTCAGTCTACGTGAGAAGAGGCGCAGCTTTCCGCCAGGGACGTTCATTTCAGCAAGTTCCCAGCCTGCCGGTCCTTAGCCCAGTGCTGCAATCAGGGCCGGGGCCAAATCACCGCGTGGATCGATCCGGATCTCCCCCAGACCCAGCCAATGCGCCATGAGAAGCAGTTCGGCGGCAAGTTCGACAGCGGTGTGCACCGGTGCGTCCGGCTCGGCAAAGGCACCGCGAACCACGAGGGTGCCCGACTGCCTGTCCGCCTTGAGGTCAACGCGGGCCACCATGTTCTCTCCCAACAGAAATGGCAGCACGTAATATCCGTAGCGGCGTTTTTGCTCCGGAGTGTAGATTTCCAGGCGGTAATGAAAATTAAAAAGCTGCTCCAAACGGCGACGCTCAAAGACCAGGGAATCAAAAGGGCTAAGCAAGGCTCGAGCCAGGGCTTTTCTGGGACGGGCAGCTGCAACGTGCAGGAACAGTGGCGCATTCCAGCCTTCCACTGTAACGGGCTGCACTATGCCTTGGCGCACCAGTGTTTCGATCGCTGCGGCGCTTTCACGCAGAGGCAACCGAAAGTAATCCGCCAAACAGCGAACCGTACCAATGCCATGGGCTTGTGCTGCTGCGGTAATGAGCCGCAGCATGGCCTCTGACTTCTCCGGCGCAGGGTCGATGGTCTGGCGAACCGCCATCGGCAGAACTTTGCTGGTTGGAGCGTACCGGCGTTCAAATTGTTCGTTGCGTCCGGCGGCGCTAATGAGCCCACGTTCAAAAAGGCCTTCAAGGGTTCGTTTGACGGCGCTCCAATTCCACCCCCATTCCACCCGGGGATTGCTTTGTTCATAACCAATCCGTGCCGTCACTTGGCGGGCGGTCAGGGCCCGCGTGCTACCCAGCAGGTCCATAATTTGACCTTCAAGTGCCTCCCGCAATGTCGGCTCCAGACGAGCCGCACCGACCCACGTCCGGTTTTGCCATACCCGCAGATCATAAAAGTGCTCGGGGCGGATGAAACTGGCCTCATGGGCCCAGTACTCCATCATTTTCCGCGGAGCCACCTGAGCCATGGAAGCGAGGATCTTTTGGTCATAGTCCCCCAAACGGGAAAAGAAAGGCAAAAAATGGCTGCGGGAAAGCACGTTGACGGAATCAATTTGAACCAGCTGCAGGCGTGAAAAGGTCCGGCCCACGGCCCGTGCAGTGACGGGACCTGAGGGCCGGACCTTAGCGAGCCCCTGAGCTTGAAGTGCAATGCGGCGGGCCTGCGGCAGGCTCAACCTTGCAGTCATTCCAAACTTTCCAGCGGTAAAATCATGCTCTTCGGCACATTAGACCGTAACAGGCTCATCTTCGGAGCGGTAGGCGGAGATCTCCTCACGGACCTCGGCATTCTCTTCAAGAGAAATTACGCCATAGGTCCAGCCCTTGCGGCGATAAACCACTGAGGGGACGCCGGTGGCGGAATCAATAAAGAGATAAAAGTCGTGACCGACCATTTCCATATTGTCAACCGCGTCATCGAGGGAAAGCGCCGCGGCGGGGAAGACCTTCCGACGGATCAATACGGGGGAATCGCCGGCGGGGATGTCATTTTCAATCTCATACGGTGATTTTTCTTCCGGAACCTCTTGTGCCTTTTGGGCATAAATGGGCTCCGACGAAACTGGCGGCAAAGAGCTGGTGGCCTCGTTGACGGCAACCGGGACGTGCCTGCCGTGGTGGACTTTAGTCTTATCCTTGGCCCTGCGGAGCCGCTCAAGCAACTTGCCGTAAGCCAGGTCGAAAGCCGCAAATTTATCCGCAGCAGCAGCCTCAGCACGGATGACGGGGCCTCGGCCCACGACCGTCAATTCCACTGTCAGCGGAGTTTCCGCGCTGCGGGCCTTACTGTCCTTGGAAACCTTCACATCAACACGCTGGACCTTGTTGGCCAGCTGTTCGATCTTAGTCAGCTTCTCGCCAGCATATTCGCGGAAACGGTCCGAAACGCTCAAGTTGCGACCGGTGATCATGAACTCCATGGTGCCCTCCAAATATCTTCGGTGACACGGCGGCCCAGGTCACAATTAACAATGCCATGCTGACCGCCGACGGGCGGTTCCCCCCGAAGAGGTACCCGTTCATTCACGTTAGTTCACTCACACGTTTTATTCATCTTTTGGCCTAAATTGTTTTCGGCGAGTTCCCCAAATTACTGCTCGTCGGACCCCCTCGGTCAGGTGCGCGGGTTGCGCCTAAAACAACTGCTCCCACCACTAAAAACCCCCAGGATTCAAGGGTTTCAGTAGCTTCACGAAGAGTGGACCCCGTGGTGAGGACATCATCAACCACCAGCACGCGTTGGCCATTTGGCTTCGCTGTGAGCAAAAATTTCCGAGCCACCCCAGGACGCACTTTCATGCCATGATGCACATTCGCCCGTCTGGCGGAGCGGCCAAGTCCCTTCTGATGCCGACGCTGCCAAGGCAGTTTCACCCTGCTGCGCAACAGGTGTGCAATAACAACCCCTTCGGGCAATCTGCCCTCCTGAACCACCGTCTTCAGCAGGAACATCACCGGGTCAAAACCACGGCGCCGCCAGCCACTGCCGGTACTGGGAATGGGGACCAGGACCACCGCTCCCCGGACCGGGCACTGATTCCCCGCCGCTGCCTGCGGTGGCGCAGTCATGTCAATAAGGGCTTCGTGAAGGCTATGCACCAGACACCGGGCCAGGGGAGGTCCCAGCTCAGTTCGACAGTGGTTTTTAAACGCCAGGATGGACGCGGCAAGGGTGTCCCGGTAGACACCCCCTGCCATGACAGCCAAGTGTGTTTCCCCTGCCACACCCATTAGGGCATCAGCTGCTCCCTCTGCTCGAAAAGGTGCTGAGGTTTCCCGGCGCAGTGCGGCCGCACAGGCCAAGCACAAACCATGGTCTTCGCATCCGCAGACGGCACATTCAGCGGGCAGCACTAAATAACAAAAGTCCCGCAGCGCAGCCTCACACCAATTCCACAGCCGCAACCACGGAGCCGACGGAGCCGCTCGGTGCGCCCGCTCGCAGGGCGCAGACGCCGGCGGAGTTGCCGGCGCTGAGCCGGAGACAGCAGGATGGCTTTGACGTGCACCGGGACGGACGGTATTCATAGCTTCAGGGTGTGCCCCCGCTCCGCTGGAAGAAAGGCTCCACTGCCGAACCGGGGATGGACAGGGGCAGCGGGTGCCCTGTGGAGTAGTTGCCTAAGGTTTCGCTGCCGGAGGGGTTAGCCCGCAAAAGACGCTTGGCGCAAACCCTTCGCCACGACTTCCCAGCTGGTGCCTACACTGGTATAAAGCTCTGTCGCCGTCTGGGCATGCACATTGCGCACGCTGGATCCGGCACTGATCCATTCCACACCGGGCAAGTCATCCAATTGCAGGGCGACACTGGCCAAGTCGAGGATTTCAATGCCCCCGGGCTCAGAGGGCGTCATGACGGCCACACTGGACTCCCCCGTCCAAACACCCAGCGTTGCGATGCCCGTATGATTCATGGTCAGCGGTTCGGTGAGCTCCTTGGGCACCTCACCGGCTTTGAAAATGCCCGTGATGCTGACCCGGCTTACACCATTGGCCTCGGAAATAACCAGCGCGCGTGCACCGTCGCGGGACACTCTAAGAGTTGTCACTTTCTGCCCCACCAGCCACGGAACTTTCAGGACAACGGGGGTCTCCAACTGGCTGGCGTCGTTGGGATTAATGGCCAACACCATCCCGGAGCCGTCCCCGGTGGCCGACCACAACCAGCCATTGGGGGCAAAGGACGGCGGCGTCATGGCCACCCCGGACAGGGCAATGCTGGGTGGCTGATCCGGGACCACAGAATAAATTTGGTTCCCCACCCCCGAGCGGAAGGCGAAGCGTTTGCCGTCATAGGAAATCGCCGGGACGCTTGGTTCCAAGATTTCCACGGAAGGGACCCCGGCAATGGGCGCGGTCTGCGTGCCGTTGAAGGTGACCAGTTCCTGCTCCGCCAGAGCCACCTGCGTGGGTGGAACGGAATTGTCAATGACCATGGGTGTGATGGCATCCACGGGGCCACCCATGTCCACCTCGCGGTCATCGGCGGTAAACTGCACCTCAATGACTGTACTGAGGGCCTTTTGCAAGGTCACCAGAAGCTGCTCGTGCATTTGCTGGCGTTGTTTCACACTGGTATCCAGCAATGACGGGGCGGTCAACCCCACCTTCGCCAAACCATTATTGACGGGCACGGAATCACGTTCCAGGGCAATGCCACTGGGAAAAGCACTCACCACGGCGCCCTGCAGATAAGGCGCCGGCCCGGCCAAAACGGCCTGCACAATGGCCGTGGGCGTGCGCGCGGACCGGGCCGCCAGCCACCGCACATCAGGGACGCCGTAGGTGAATGTGGGGTCATAAAAGTACAGCGAAAACGGACTGTACAGCGCCTGGAACGTCGCCTCGGTCAACACCAATCCGTCCGGGGCCGCGCTAATGCGCCACTGCCCGTCGACTTGCACCAACTTCATGTCAAGGGTTTTGGAAGTGGATTCCTTTTCCGGCGTCAGCACACCGGCCGAGTCCACCATGGACACCGTATCCAGTGTCAGTACAAAGGTGTCCGCCCCGGGCCCGGGCCCGGGACCAATGCCAAACGTATCCTGATACACCAAGGTCCGCCGATCCGGGGACCAGGTCTGCGCCAACCCCGGCACAAGGTATTGCCGGGCCACTTGGAAGTCATCGCTTAAACCCGTCCCCGCTTCAATAAATCCGCGGATAATGCTCTCCGGAGAGGCACCTTCCACAGGTGCGAACTGTTGAAAATTCACATTGACGGAGTTGTTCCGCGGAGACAGCGGATCACTTTTACCCACGGGACCGCGCGTGGGTATGGTGGCACATCCAGCCACGGTTAAAAGTACGACGACGGCCATCACCCAGGCGCAAAACGCCGTGCTCCGGTGCGGCCGGGCTGGGAAACGCTTCGGGACTCTAGCGTTGCGACGCATCATCATCAGTGCCCCCTTTCGGAAGAAGCCCGGGCGCGCTCTGCCCCGAACCCTGCGAGGCGCTCTTTTGCGCCAGAGCCTGTTCCGCAGCGCTGCCCGGGCACTCGGTGGCTGCGGCGCTGGTGGGATCATGCGCTGGCGGCGGGCGAAGCTTCCCCAGTGCACCCACCACGCCCATGGCACCTGTATTGGTCAACAACGGACCGGTAGTGAGGGCTGGCGCATGGCCGGCCGGACCGCCGTCGGGCGGCAGCGGCACCGGCGAATGCGTGAGGATCCCACCGCGTTGTCTGGGCAGCGTCAGCCTAAAGCAGGACCCCTCACCCGGCAGACCCCATGCTTCAAGCCAGCCGTCATGCAGCCGCGCGTCTTCCATGGCGATGGAAAGGCCCAGGCCGCTGCCACCCGTGGTCCGGGCGCGGGCGGCGTCTGCGCGCCAAAACCTGTCAAAGACGTGCTCCAGGGAAGAAGGGGACATTCCGATGCCGAAATCGCGCACGGCCACGGCCACGGCATGTTCGTCGGCAGAGACGTAAATCTTCACTGGTTTGCCCTCACTATGTTCTACGGCGTTCAGTACCAGGTTGCGCAGGATCCTGTCGATGCGCCGCGAATCCATCTCCACCACGCACTTGTGATTGCGTAGGCGCGTCACCACCGACAATTCACAGTGATTAGCGTCCGCGACAGGGGTGGCGCCGTCAAGCACTGAATGAATGACAGAGAAAATATCCAACGACTCGGCGTCGAGATCGGCAACTCCTGCGTCAAAACGTGAAATTTCCAGCAGGTCGGCCAACAGCAGTTCAAAGCGCTCCACTTGGTGGAACAACAACTCGGAGGAGCGTTTGTTAATGGGATCAAAGTCTTCGCGGGCATCAAACAATACCTCGGCGGCCATGCGAACAGTTGTCAACGGCGTGCGGAGTTCATGGGAGACGTCCGAGACAAAGCGCTGCTGCATATCTGAAAGCGTGGCCAGTGCCGTGATTTGATCCTGCAGCGAGGTCGCCATTTTATTGAACGAGGTCGCCAAGCGAGCCATTTCATCCTCGCCTCTCACTTCCAGCCGCTCCTCAAGCTCTCCGGCGGCCAGTTTTTCAGACACCGCTGCTGCCTGGCTGACAGGATTGACAACCGTGCGGGTGACATACCAGGCAATCCCACCAATGAGGAACAGCAGGATCCCGCCGGCCAGCCACAGCACCGATTGAATGTAGTTGAGGGTTTCTTCTGCGCTGCTGAGATCGTAAATAATGTACAGCTCGTATCTGGTTTTCAGCAGCTCCACTTGACTGCCCACCACCACGGCAGGATGCACGCCGGCACTACCCGTTGGCAGGGCTATGGATTGCCAGAACTGCCCGGTGGGATCCGTCTGCACGGCGCGGCGCAGCTCCTCGGGAATGATGGCAGTGGTGACCCCGCCAGAGTCTGAGGAGCTGACAGCCAGCCTGGAATTTTGGCCGGGAATCTTGACCATGAGATATTTGCGGGTGTCATCCGTGCCGCCCACTTCAAGCAGCTTCAACGTGTCCACCACATACGTGGAAACACGTGTTTGATCGCTGAGGCTGGCGTTGGAAAAACTCTCCTGGACCTGGGTTGCGCCACGGGCGGACTCCCGCTGTGCCTGGACCAGCCGCTCATTGAACAAGCCGTTGGAAATCTGCCCGGCCAGGTACCCACCAACTCCCACCACTGCCACAGCAGCAATAAGCAAGGTGGTGACAACCGTGCGGAACTGCAGCGAGGTGCGCCACTGCTTGGACCACGCACTGTGGACCCGCCGGACTATGCGCAGACCAAAGCGGCCCACGGCACGTAGGACCAGCACTCCCTTGGCCTTTAGTGCCTCTGCGGCAAAGGCATTTTTTCCGGCAGTCCCCGCCCCGGCCGGGTCGGGTTGGACGGCAGCGGAGCTTGGAGCGCCCCGGTGTGTGCGGCGGTCGTGCGCGGAACGTTCCTGGCTCATAGCCTTTTCACCACCACGGCACCCTGTCCACTGTCTACCCGTCCAATGTTTACGTGTTCACTGTCTACGAGCCGGCCCTGTAGCCGACACCGCGAACGGTGAGAACAACCTCGGGGGCTTCTGGATCGCGTTCAATCTTCGAGCGCAACCGCTGGACATGGACGTTGACTAAACGGGTGTCGGCGGCATGCCTGTACCCCCACACTTGTTCCAGCAGGAGCTCACGGGAAAATACCTGCCACGGTTTGCGGGCCAACGCCACGAGCAAGTCAAATTCCAGGGGTGTCAGTGAAATTTTTTCGCCAGCGCGGCGCACTGAGTGACCTGCCACATCAATGGTGATCTCACCAATGACCAGGTTTTCGGGAACCTTCACATCCCCTGGCCGCAGGCGGGCACGGACACGAGCTACGAGTTCGGCGGGTTTAAAGGGCTTGGCCACATAGTCGTCGGCACCGGATTCCAAACCACGAACCACATCAGAGGTGTCGGACTTGGCGGTGAGCATGACAATGGGGACGTCGGACTCCGCCCGGATCAGTCGGCACACTTCGATGCCATCCATGCCTGGAAGCATCAGGTCCAACAAAACCAAGTCCGGCTTGCTGGTCAAAAAAATATCCAAAGCCTGGGCTCCGTCGGCGCAAAAAACGGGGTCAAACCCGTCATTGCGGAGAACTATGCCGATCATTTCGGCTAATGCCTCGTCGTCGTCAACTACTAAAATGCGTGCCTTCATAGTTCTATGTTTGCCTATTGACACCAGAAAGTCCCCATCGGCGCTTCACGGCGGGCACTTGGGGACGACCTATTCCGGGGAAAGCGCCCCTAATAACCAATATCGTCAGCAATTTTCCTGCACTTGCCGATAGGGTTTGAAGCGAAAGCACACACATCGAGTCCGCCGCAGGCCGGTTCCCAGAATTGCTGCCGGGGCGGTGAGGCAGGTTGTTGGTGTGCTCGCATTTACTGGGGAAAAATTCAGGGAGCACCATGACGCAGGAACCGCAGCACCCACCCGTGGAACCGCTGGGCCACAACGGACAGCCAAGTGAGCCGCCCAAGGTCCAGCCCCAGTGGGGTCAATCTGCACCACAAGTCGCGCCCCAGCCCCAGTGGGGTCAATCTGCACCGCCGTCCGGGCAGCCCTACCCTGGGCAGCCCTACCCCGAAGCGACAAGCTACCCAGGTGGTCCCGGCCCGGGCTTCACGCAGTACACGGCTCCACCCAAGCCCGGCGTCATTCCCCTGCGTCCTCTGGGACTCGGCGAAATTCTCGACGGCGCTTTCCAAGCGGCCCGCCGCAATGGCAAAGCCATGTTCGGCTCCGCCCTTATTTTTCAGCTGGCTATTACCGCCATCACGCTGCTCATCATGTTTTTGACGCTGGGCCAGTTCCTAGGCGAGATCTTCGCCTTTGACTCCGGGTTTAATGATTCCGACCCCGCATCGTTAGAAGCCTTGGGCGGCGGACTGGTCGCATATTCGGTGTCGCTGCTACTCACGGCGTTTTTGTCAGTGGTCATTCAAATGGTCCTGCAGGGCGCTTTGGTGGTGCCGGTCCTGCGCGCAGTGCTCAATCGGAAAACCACGTTTGGGGACATGTGGCGCCTGACCAAACCACGCGTGGGTGCTTTGGTGGTGCTGGCGCTCCTGTACGCGGCTGCCTTTGTCGTGGCGCTCATTATTTACACCCTCATCGTGGTGGGATTAATTTTTGCCATGTCCCCGGACACGGATGCCGGAATCCTCGGGGTGATTGGGCTGTCAGTACTGCTGAGTCTGCCGTTTTTGGCACTGGGCATATGGGTCAGCACCAAGGTCCTTTTGGCTCCGGCTGCCATCGTGGTTGAAAATATTGGCACGCTGGCAGGCATTAAACGCTCCTGGCAGTTAACCCGGCGCAACTGGTGGCGCACCTTTGGCACTTATCTGCTGGCAGCCATCATCGCCGGTGTCATTGGCAGCGTAATCACCACCCCGGTTGCCATGATCGCAGGTTTCCTCATGCCGGTGCTGGCGGGGACCGAAGCCACCCCGGAGCAGCTTGCCACTCAATTATTGGTGGTCCAGGCCATTTCCGGCGTAGTGGGTGCCCTGGTGGGCGCAGTGACCCTGGCCTTCCAGACAGGCGTTATGGCGTTAATTTACGTGGACCTGCGCATGCGTCGCGACGGTTTTGACATTACCCTCCTCAAGGAGGCAGAGACAGGAATGGACGACGGACAGATTCCCGGCTCCCCCGCCTACGCCGGTGCCGCGTCCTCCTCCTTCGCAATGGGCCCGCAGAACAACCCGCCCCACAGTCCCCACAGCAATTACGGGCCGTAGGGCGCCGCGTCCATGGTTTTTTTCTTACAGGCAAGCGACCTGCGCCGGGCCGGGATCCCGGTGGCCCCCGGCTCCGATGAGGCACGTCGGTGGGCCCGGGATGAATTGGCCAAGCAAGTATATGAGGACGCCAAACCCGGGTGGGTCGAGCAGCTTGGCGCAGCAGTTCTGCGGGCCCTTGCGAAACTGCTGGACAGCGTAGGGGTGGCCCCAGCCCACACGGGGCTTATCATCGTTGGTGCCCTCGTGCTCGTGGCCGCGGTTGTCCTGGTGCTCATACTGCGGCCGAGGCTGCATCGAAAAAACCAACCATCAGGGGCCGTCTTTGCCACGTCGGTGGCACTCTCCGCAGCTGAGCACCGCAGCCGGGCCCAGGCCGCAGCCGCGGCCGCGGATTTCTATACGGCCGTCACCGAACAGTTCCGGGCCATGGTCCGAGCCGCCGAGGAACGTGATGTGAGCCAGCCAGCTCCCGGCCGCACAGCCGTGGAAGTTGCTGCTGAGCTGGAACGGGCGTTTTTCCAGCAAGCCGGGCAAATTCACCGCAGCGCCGAGCTGTTCAATGCTGTGCGTTACGGCCAGGTCCGGCCCACGGCTGAGATGTTTGCGGAACTGCTCGCCGTCGACAAGGCCTTGGCCGTAGCAACGCCTGTCTACCCCGCAGCCTTTGAAGCAGCGCAACCATGAGCCATTCAACACCTGGCGGTCTGGCGGTAAAAAATACCGGCGTGTTCACCGATACCGGCCCCGGCAACGCAGCGCGAGCCTACCAATGGTGGCGCAATGCCAAATTCTGGATCCTCTGCGCGGCCGTCTTTGTTGTGCTCGCCCTCGTCTCCTTCTTTGCGGCCGGCTCCAATAACCGCTCCTCCGGCACGCTGTCCATCACCAACCCCGCTCCCTCCGGCGCCCAGGCAGCAGCCGAAATTCTACGCAGCCAAGGCGTCACTGTTTCTGCCACGGACTCGCTTGCCGAAACCACGGCGGCCCTCTACGCCCACGGTCCGGGCACCAGCACAGTGCTCTTCCACGACCCCCAAAAGCTCCTCTCCCCCGAACAAGTGGCAGCACTGGTGGAGAGCGTCCGGGACAACGGCGGCCGCCTCGTCGCCGTCACTCCGGGACCGCTGACCGTAAAAGCCCTCGGAGCCGGGTTTAGCAGCGCCGGTTCCGCGGCAGAGACAAGCGTCGTTGCAGCGGGCTGTAATAACCCGGCTGCGTTCGCTGGCCAGAAGATCGACGGCGGCGCCCCCACCGCAGGGGAGCTGGCTCCCGTTTCCTCCGCCCTGCAGTTGTATACGGGTGAGCAGACCTGCTTCGCACCCACTGGAAATGATGCCCAAAAGGGTGGCTACCTGGCTTTGGACAGTACTGGCCAGATTGCCGTGTTGGGTCATCCCGGCGTCGTCCTTAATCAAAATTTAGCCGAGCTGGATAACGCGGCGCTGACCTTTGGGCTGCTGGGCAACACCCAAAAGCTGTTCTGGTATACGGCGTCATTGCAGGATGTTCCCGTGTCGGAGCAACCGCCGTCGTTGGCGGAATTTACGCCAGCGTGGATCTTCCCAGCGACGCTCTGGCTGCTGTTGGTGGCTGTGGTGGGCATGGTATGGAAGGGACGCCGTCACGGCCCCCTGGTCAATGAGCCGTTTCCCGTCATAGTGCAGTCCGCCGAGACCTTGACAGGGCGGGCACGCCTGTACCAAGATGCCCGCGCAACCGAAACCGCAGCGCGGGCCCTGCAACGCGCCACGCTCACACGGCTGGCCCATAAGCTGCGCTTGGGACAATTTGCCAGCTCCGCCGCTGTAGTGGAAGCCGTGGGCAGCGCCACCGGCCGGGACCGTCGCCTCGTGGCAGCCCTGTTGGAAGGTGCTGCCCCCCAAACTGACAAAGACCTAGTGACCATGGCCGTTGATCTTGCGGCTTTAGAGGAAGAAGTAGCTCGCCAATGACGACAACCCCTGACCACTCCGCGCCCCAACACCCGGACCAGTTCCATGACGAACACCGCAAAACAAGTTCCGCGGCGCAGTCACTTTTGGCCGTGCGTACGGAAGTAGCCAAAGCAGTCGTGGGACAGGACGCCACCGTGACGGGGTTGCTCATTGCCTTGCTTGCCGGTGGCCATGTGCTGCTGGAAGGCGTGCCGGGTGTGGGGAAAACCCTGCTCGTCAGGGCCCTGTCCGCAGCCCTGAGCCTTGACACAAAGCGCGTGCAGTTCACCCCTGACCTTATGCCCGGCGATGTGACCGGATCCCTCATTTATGATGCCAGCACCTCCGCCTTCACCTTCCGGGAAGGCCCCGTGTTCACCAACATCATGTTGGCCGATGAAATTAACCGCACACCACCTAAAACCCAGGCCTCACTCCTGGAGGCTATGGAGGAGCACCAGGTGTCGGTGGATGGGCTCTCCCGTCCACTGCCCTCGCCGTTTATGGTCGCGGCAACGCAAAACCCGGTGGAATACGAGGGTACGTACCCGCTCCCCGAAGCACAGTTGGACAGGTTTTTGCTTAAATTCACCATGGAACTACCCGGACGCGACGAAGAAATTGAAGTCATCCGCCGGCACAGTCAAGGCTTTGATCCGCAGGATTTGCAGGGCGCCGGAGTACGCGCGGTCGCCGGAGCGCAGGAGCTGGCACACGCCCGCTTGGAGGTGGCGCAGGTGGGGGTTTCCGCGGAAATCCTGGCCTATGTAGTGGATCTTGTCCGGGCTACCCGCACGGCGCCGTCGTTCCAACTCGGGGTGTCTCCGCGTGGAGCCACCGCCATTTTAAAGTCAGCCCGCGCCTTTGCCTGGTTGTCGGGCCGGAGCTTTGTCACTCCCGATGACATTAAGGCGCTCGCATTGCCCACTTTGCGGCACCGCGTAGCGCTTCGCCCGGAGGCGGAGATGGATGGGGTGTCAGCGGATCACGTGCTCCGGTCCATTTTGGCCACAGTGCCTGTCCCCCGCTGATCGAGGGTATTAATTTCATGGCAATTTCGGGCAGGTTTTTTGCCCTGGCGCTGGCGGCACTGATACCCATCATTGCACTGCCCGGGGTGGTGACGTGGTTGTTGGCTTTGGCAACGTTGGCGATTGTGCTGGCGGTGGACGTTGGTTTGGCCGCTTCTCCGCGCCAAGTCGCGGTGCAGCGCCTGCTGCCTTCGGGAGTGCGGCTGGGCGAGGCAGTAAACGCCACACTCCGGCTCAGTAACAACTCTGCACGCCTGCTCCGGGGTCAGGTCAAGGACGGCTGGCAGCCTTCAGCCGGTGTGGGCAATGCCCTGCAGCAAGTACGCATCCGTCCCGGTGAACGCACGGCCCTTGACCTGTCCATGCTGCCCACACGCCGGGGTGACCTCACGAGCCAGCACGTCACGGTACGCTCCTACGGGCCCTTGGGCATGGCCGCGCGGCAGCGCATCATTGCTGCGCCCGGGAGTGTGCGGGTATTGCCTCCCTTTCATGCCAAGCGGCATCTACCTTCCAAATTACGTAAATTACGTGAACTCGATGGCCGGGCCGCGGTGCAGATACGCGGCGCCGGCACTGAGTTTGATTCCCTGCGTGATTACGTGCGTGGCGACGATGTGCGTTCCATTGACTGGCGGGCCACCGCACGACGCCGGGATGTTGTGGTGCGCACATGGCGTCCGGAACGGGATCGGCGGGTGGTGGTGGTGCTGGATACCTCCCGCACCTCGGCGACCCGCATTGCGGACCAGACTGCCCTGGATACCGGCATGGAAGCGGCACTGCTCCTGGCAGTGCTCGCCGAACGCGGCGGAGATCGCGTGAGCTTGCTGGCCTACGACCGCCGTGTGAGAGCGAAGGTTTCCTCCCTGGGCAAGGGCACTTTACTCAACGCCATGGTTGAGTCCCTGGCGCCGCTGGAGCCAGAACTCATTGAATTCAATGCAGACGGCATACCGGGGCAAATCCGTGACATTACAGCGCACCGTGCCCTCGTGGTGCTGGTGACCTCCCTTGATGCCGGAGCAGCTGAGGAGGCGTTGATCCCCCTGGCCACCTCGCTGGCCCGGAAGCATGTGGTGGTGGTGGCCTCGGTCCGGGATCCCGCAGTGGATCAAGCGCGTCAGGAGCGCACCAACGCCACTTCCGCCTACCGCGCGGCCGCAGCTGAACATGCATTGAACCGCAGGGGCGCCATTACCGCGGTACTGAGACGCGCAGGTGTTGAAGTGGTGGATGCGCCCCCGCAGGAACTTCCGCCTGCCCTGGCTGATATGTACATTCAACTTAAAGCTGCTGGCCGCCTCTAGCCGTGATCCCCGCAACTTCCCTACTTGGCAACTTTCCTACTTGGGGACGCCACCTGCCGGTGCAGGCGCGTGAATCCCCAGTTGATTCATCCGCGCCGTGAGGGCCTTGGCCAGTTCCTGGTGTCCGCTGGGATTCAAGTGCACGGCGTCAGCCATTTTGTTGGACACGCCGTAGCGTGTCAACCAGTCCCCCGCGCTGACAAATGCCACCCCGTTGCGTTGCGCAAACCCGGCCAGCAGGTTATCGACCTCGATGCGGCGCCTGTCCGCCTGGCTGCCGCGGGACAGCGTGCCAATGAAGAGGTACGTGGAAGTAGGGTAGCTGGCCTGGAGTTCACGCAGGAGGCCTTCAGCATTGCTGAGAATGGCCGCATCGCTGGCCCCGGTCCCGGCGTCATTGCCGCCACCTTGGACCACCACGAGCGGCGGATTGCCGTAGGGAAGTACGACTTGTCCGCTTACCAGCGAGCTTAGGAAACTGCCGGACTTGGACGTTGTTGCCGTGAAACCGATACCTTCAGCGCCCACAAAACGCACCTTGTAACCCTGCGCGGCAAGGCCCCTGGCCACCCATGTGTCGCCGGAGCTGACGCCCCTGGCGCCTGCCGACTGGGAATCCCCAAACAGGATTGCCGATTTCGCCACATCAAAGTCAATGACCTCCTGCCGGCCCGAGACCGGATTCAGCACCAGGGATCCTGCCGGCAGGTCCCAGACACTGACAAATTCATCCTTGGGCGGGGAACTTTGTGCCCGGCCTCCCAGGAAAGCAGCTTCCGGATCCAGGGGCGCGACCGGGGTGGGGGTCTGCGTGGGGATCACTTCACCGGCTAAATCACTCCCGGTCATGGGTTGGGGAGGCATGGGCGCGCCGGTTTGATCCACCAATAACAATGTCACCATCACCACGACAGCTACCCCGGCACCCTGCAATACCCTGCGCCGGATTTGCCCCACACTCACACGCCATCCCCCATAGTTCACGATGTCATCATATTGAGCAGTGGAAAATTAGGTGCGACGGCCCGCCATTAAGGCAGCGCTTGGGGGGAAAATGTGACGTATCGGTCACTGGTGTTGGATCTCGCCCAGAGCGTCGGCGACCTCCACCGCGCCTGCCAGTACCGTTCGTGCCCGCTGTGGTGAGAGGACGGCCAAACTTTCTGCAGGGGTGATGCGCACCTGTTGCAGCCGGGAGGCGTTTAGTCCCAGCCCCCGCCACGGCCGCATGATCCGTTCCACTAAAACACCGTACGACTCCGGCACCGCCCCTTCCTCACCAGGCACTGTTCCAGCCCACAGGCCCAGGCCGGATTCCACGGCGCCCGCCAATTGCTCCCAGTGCCAGGTGTTGAGGCCGTGCAGGGGAACTGCCACAGCATCGATGCCACTTTCCAGCGCTGTTTGCAATGCCGAGCGCCACGCAAGCTCTTCTTGGTGCGTGCTTTCCTCGGAGACGGTGCCCGCGCTGCCGCCTCCGGCAAATGTCTCGCCGCGGGCCAAATTCAAAGCTACCGTGGAAAATCCTGCAGTGCGCGCTGCCCCCACCAGTGCTGTCCAGGTCTGTCGCAGCTCTGCAACAGGGACGGAACGCAAGGTCCGGTACCCCGAGGCCGTGGGAATGGTTCCTGCCACCACTGCGGCAATGGACGGTTCATCAATTTGCAAGGTCAGGGCAGCGCCCGGCACGGCGGCTTGAACTGCTTTCGCATGCCCGGCCAGCCCGGCCGCCAGCGACTGGGCAATGTCCCTCCGTGCGCCATGGTCCCGCAGCGCCCGCTCACCAAAGTGCAGGTGAATGGCCGCTGCCAGGGTGAAAGGCCCAGCGAGGTGGACCTTGAACTCTGTGGGGGCGGCACCGGTGGCACCGACCACATCGGCGAGCACATTGGTGTCGGTGGACAGCGCCGAGACGGCGCGGCGCTGATCCAAACCGGGACGGCCGGCAAAACGCCAACCATAGGGCTGGATGTCCACGGGCATCTCCACCAGCATCGCAGCTGTGCGCCCGATGGCATCGGATCCCGTGCCGCGGGCAGGCAGCGCCGCCAACTCCGGCAGGTGCGGGGAGGTGAGCAAACCCAGGGAGACCTTGGCAGTCTCCACCGGGTCGGTGCCGGGCCACTGCCCCAGGTTCGTCGCGGTCGCAGTCTGCGGAAAGGACGGCTGTGGCAGGCTCACGGGGCGTCGGTGCCGGCGTCGTGCGTGCCGACTTCGTGCGTGCCGGCAGGCGTGCTGGCATGCCCCGGATCGGCGACGAATCCCTGGCCATCATGGCTCACCACGGGGACCACACCGGTGGCAGCCACTGCCGAATGGCTCTCGGAAATTGCCTGGTGGTGATGAATGACTTCGCTGATGATGAAGTTTAGGAACTTTTCAGCAAAGGCCGGGTTTAAGTTCGCGGATTCGGCGAGCGCACGCAGGCGGTGAATTTGGGCTTTTTCACGGGTGGGGTCAGCCGGTGGCAGCTGATGCTTGGCTTTGAGGATGCCCACGCGCTGGGTGGCTTTGAACCGTTCGGCGAGCAAATACACAAGTGTTGCGTCAAAGTTATCGATGCTGGAGCGGATGGACAGCAGCTCAGCCATGATGGCCGGGTCAACGGCGTCGGTGAGGGAGCTGGCAGCCGGGTCGAAGTCTTCAACGGACAGGTGCAGCGGGTGGCGCGATTCGGTCATGGACCTAAGTTTAGGCGGTGCCCGGGGCGGACCAAAGCCGTGTCCGCCCCGGGTACCGCCCGCTGCTTTACCTAAGGTCGCGCCTCATGTTACTGCGCAGCCAGCAGGGCCCGGTGAGTGGCGCGCCGCTGGGCCTGTTCGGCCGGGTTGGGCACTGGCAGGGACGCCAAAAGACGCTTGGTGTAATCATGGTGTGGGTTGCTCATGACGTGGTGCCCAATGCCCTGCTCCACCATTTTCCCCTTGTATAACACCCCCACCCACTCAGCCAATATATCCACCACCGCGAGATCATGGCTGATGAACAGCGCCGCAAAACCCATTTCATTTTGAATCTCGCGAAAAAGTTCCAACACCTTGGCTTGCACCGAGACATCCAGTGCCGAGGTGGGTTCATCGGCAATGAGCAGTTTTGGTTTTAATGCCAGGGCGCGTGCCAGGGAGGCCCGCTGGCGCTGGCCGCCGGAGAGCTCATGCGGGAACCGGTGGGCATAACTGCGCGGCAACTGCACAGACTCCAAAAGTTCTGCAACTTTGGTGCCAATGTCACTTGCCGAGAGTTTAGTGTGGATGGCCAGTGGCTCGGCCACACATTCACCAACGCTCAGGTGCGGATTAAACGATGCGGCGGGATCTTGGAAAACAAAACCAATGTCCTTGCGCAACGGCCTGAAACTGCGCTCCCTGTAGTCCCGCATTTCATAGCCCAGCACGTTGAGCGAGCCTCCGGTGGTGCGGTTTAATCCGGCAATGGCACGCCCAATGGTCGTTTTTCCGGAACCGGACTCCCCCACCAGGCCAAACACCTCACCGGCACTGATGGTGAAGGACACCTGGTCCACAGCCTTGAAAGCGGGGCTGCCTAAGCGGCCGGGGTACTCAATTTCCAGGTCGGTGGCCCGGACCAGGACTTCCCTGTCCTGAAAAGCCCGCTCGCTAAATCCCTGCGAGGCGGAATTGCGGCCCAAATGCGGTACGGCAGCCAACAGTTTTTTAGTGTATTCCTCCTGGGGGTTGGCAAAGAGCTCCCGGGAGCTCGCCTGCTCCACCACGTCGCCCTGGTACATGACCACCACACGGTCGGCCAAGTCCGCCACGACGCCCATATTGTGTGTGATCAACACAATGGCGGTTCCGTAGTTGTCGCGTAGTTCGCGCAACAGCTCAAGGATCTCCGCCTGCACCGTGACATCAAGTGCCGTGGTGGGTTCATCCGCCACAATGAGGCTTGGGTTCAAGGCCAGCGCACCTGCAATGACAACGCGTTGTTTTTGCCCGCCGGAAAACTGATGCGGGTAATAGTCCACCCGCTTCTCCGGGTCGGGAATACCTACCTTGCGCAACGCCTCGATGGCTAACTGACGTGCTTCCTTTTTGCCCACCCGTTTACCGCCGGGGCGGTGGGCGCGCAACCCTTCGGCAATTTGCCAACCCACCGTGTACACGGGATTCAACGCCGTGGAGGGTTCCTGGAACACCATGGCAACGTCACGGCCACGAATTTGACGCAGCTGTTGCGGGCTGACGGTGATGACGTCATTGCCGGAAATGACCACGGCCCCACTGCTCTGGGCCGTTTCCGGCAACAATCCCAAAATGGCTTTGGCCGTCACTGTCTTGCCGGAACCGGATTCACCAACCACTGCCACGATCTCCCCCGCGGCAATGGAGAAGGAGACGTCCTTGACGGCCTTCACATCCCCCTGGTCCGTGGCAAAGGTGACCTGCAGCCTGTCAATGTCCAGCACGGGGGGACGTGCAATGTGTTCGGCAGGTTTTTTCATTGCTAAGTGACTCATGTGCCCACCATTTCCTGGTCCTTGTTGCCTTGGCCTGTGCCGTCGATACCGGCCCTGCCGCTTTTTTTGGACGCCCGTTTGCGTCCACGCAAACGGGGGTCGTTCAAGTCATTCATGGATTCCCCCAACAGCGTCAAACCCAGCACCGTGAGCACAATGGCCACACCTGGAAAGACCCCCGTCCACCAAATGCCGGCTGTGGCGTCCGACTGCGCATGGTTGAGGTCATAGCCCCATTCCGCTGCGGCCGACGGCTCAATGCCGAAGCCCAAAAAGCCCAGCCCGGCCAGTGTCAAAATGGCCTCGGATGCGTTCAGGGTGAAAATCAGCGGCAGGGTCCGGGTGGCGTTTTTGTAAATGTGCCGGCCCATGATGCGTACGCTGGAGGCGCCCACCACAATGGCGGATTCCACAAAGGGTTCGGCTTTTAGCCTGATGGTTTCCGCCCGGATCACCCGGAAGTATTGCGGAATGAAAACCACTGTGATGGAAATGGCCGCGGCAAAGATTCCCGACCACAGATCCGATCGCCCCTGGCTGATGGCAATGGACATCACCATGGCCAGCAGCAGCGTGGGGAAGGCGTAAATGGCATCCGCCACCACCACCAGGATCCGGTCCAGCCAGCCACCAATGTAACCGGAGAGCAGGCCCAGGATCACACCCAGGAAAATGGACAGCGCCACGGCCACCACAATCACCAGCAGCGCAGTTTGTGCCCCCCACAGGGTGCGGGACAGCACGTCGTAACCGCCCGCCGTCGTTCCCCAAAGGTGGACGGACGACGGCGGTGCCTGGGTTTCATCAAAGCGCTGCGTTGGGCCGTAGGGGGCCAGCAACGGCGCGAAGGCAGCCGTCAGGAGGAAGGCTGCTGTCATCACCACACCGGCCACGAGCATGCCGCGCTGCAAACCCATGCTCCTTTGAAGATGCGAAATAATGGGCAAGCGGGCAAACAACGATTTTTTAGTGTCCATGGCCTAGTACCTCACCCTCGGGTCAATCAAGGCGGCAATGACGTCCACGATGAAGTTGGTGATGGCCACAATCACTGCCAGCAGGGCCACAATGCCCTGGACCGCCACGAAGTCACGGGCAGTGAGGTAGTGGGCAAGCTGGAAACCCAGGCCCTTCCACTCAAACGTGGTCTCGGTCAAGACGGCGCCGCCCAGCAGCAGGGCGATCTGCAGGCCCATCACAGTGATGATGGGGATGAGTGCGGGCTTGTAGGCGTGCTTGGACAGCAGCCGGTATTCGCTCACACCCTTGGACCTGCCAGCTTCGACATAGTCCTTGCTCAGGGTGCCAATGACATTGGTGCGGACCAAACGCAGGAAAATGCCGGCAGTGAGCAGGCCCAGCGCCACCGCGGGCAGCACTGAATGCGACAGGACGTCCCAGAAGGCGCTCATGTTGCTGCTGCGTAAGGCATCCAGCCAGTAGATCCCTGAGGGCGCTTGAAGCTGCGCCATGGAAATTTCCGTTGTGGTGCTGGCCCGTCCCGCCACGGGGAACCAGCCCAGCCAGCTCGAGAAGACGAGCTTTAACAGCAGGCCCGCGAAAAAGACGGGCGTGGCATAAAACGCAATGGCCAGTACGCGGGCAATGGCGTCCTGCCATTTGTCGCGCTTGTAAGCGGCCAACATGCCAAACGGAATACCAATGGCCAGGGCCACAATGAGGGAGTTAATGGCAAGTTCCAAGGTGGCGGTGCCATACGTGGCCAGCATGTCAGAAATTAGTAAGTTATCGGAAATGGTGCGGCCAAAGTTTCCCGTGGCGATTTGGCCCAGGTACTCCACGTATTGAATGAATAAGGGCCTGTCATAGCCGGCTTCGGCAATGCGGGCAGCCAGCTGGTCCGGAGGCAGCCGGCCTCCGAGCGCAGCGGTAATGGGGTCCCCCGTCAGGCGCATGAGGAAAAACACCATGGTGACGAGGATGAAAATAGTGGGGAAAATGAGCACAAAGCGGATGGCCAGGTATTTGCCCAGACTTCCGCCCTTTTTATTTTTGCTCCTGGGGGCCCGCAGTGCGGGTTCATCCGCCGGCAGGTCAATCAATGCGGTCATGTGCGCCTGTTTTCTTTTATGGCAGTGCTGGCAGTGTGTCCGGCTGAACGGGCCAGCTGAACCGGCCGGCTGAACAAGCCGGCCGGGCGGGGCCGGCCGCACAAAAAGCGGGGCGTCCTTTGAAAAGAAAGCCCCGCCCCTGCGCTATTTCTTAGCGTTCAAATCCATGTGTCCAAGGTAGGTGCTCCGGCAACAGCCGGAAACGTCCTACTTGGACAGGACGCCTAGTCGGAACTTGAAGGAGGCATCGAGTGTGTCGGCGGTGCCCTGGACATTCACACCGGAAACCGCCACCTGAGCGCCTTGCAGCAGCGGCAGCGTGGAGAGGTCCTTCGCTTCAGCGCTTTGGATTTCCTTAATGAGCTCGGTGCGCTTGGCCGGATCATTCATGGTCAACTGTTCGGTGATCATGTTTTGAACAGACTCATTGCTGTAGTGGTTCTCCAGGAAATTTTTGGTGCTAAAAAACGGCGTGAGGTAGTTGTCTGCATCCGAGTAATCCGGGAACCAACCCAATTGGTACATGGGATACGCGTCGGCGGTGCGTTGCTTGGAGTAGGAGACCCATTCGGTGGACTGCAGGTTGACCTTGAACAACTCACTGTCTTCGAGCTGCGCCTTAATGGCTGCGTATTCATCGCCGGAGGAAGAGCCGTAATGATCCGGGTTGTACTGCAGGTCAAGAGTCACGGGTGCCTGGACACCGGCATCGGCCAGAGCCTTCGCTGCCTTGTCCAGATCCGGACCGCCATTGCCGTCACCATACTCTGACTTCAAGGGTTCAATGGCGCCGGTGAAACCGGCCGGAACGTAGGAGTACAGGGGCAAATACGTGCCCTTGTAAACTTGTTCGGCAATTTTTTCGCGGTCAATGGAGTTGGCCATGGCCTGGCGGACCGCCAGTGCCTTCTTCTCATCGGCGTCAGCTGTCTTGGCGCCGAACGGCATGGTGTCGAAGTTGAACACAATGTAGCGGATCTCACCGCCGGGTCCAATGTCGACCCGCACGTTTTTATCGCTCTTCAAGCTCTCAATGTCGGTAGCCGTCAATGACCTGTAGGCCACGTCAATGCTGCCCTTTTGCACTTCCAATTTCATGTTGTTGGAATCCGCAAAGTACTTCATGGTCACGGCATCGGACTTCGCCGGGCCCAGCAGGCCCTGGTAGTCAGGATTCTTCTTGAACGACACGAGCTGGTTCTTGGTGAAGGTATCAATGCTGAACTGGCCGGCAAAGGCCTTGCCGCTGACAATTTCCTCATCCGAGGTCACTGCGTCGGCGCTGAAAACACTGTCATCGACAATGGGTCCGGCGGGGCTGGTTAGAACCTGCGGGAAGGTTTGGTCATTGCCCAGCTTGAGCTTGAACACCACGGTGGTGGCATCCGGCGCCTCCACGCTGTCCAGGTTCGCCAGCAAGGTGGCCGGACCATTAACGTCATTAATTTTAAGTTGGCGGTCAAAGGAGAACTTCACGTCCTTGGAATCAAGTTCGGATCCATTGGCCCATTTCAACCCGGGCTTTAACTTCACCGTGTATTCCGTGGGAGAGCTGAATTCCGCTGATTCTGCAATGTCAGGCTTGGGGTCGGCGCTGCCCGCCTCCGAGTTCAACACGAAGGGATAAATCTGGTTCATCACCATAAAGGAGCCATTGTCATAGGATGCTGCCGGATCCAGGAACGTTGTCTTGTCAGTGGTGCCAACAATGACGGGTCCGCCGGTGTCCGTGCTTCCGCCGTCTGTGCTGGTGCCGCCGGCGGGGCCAGTGCACGCCGTCATGGCGAGGGCGGATACGCCTGCCACGGCCAACACGGCACTAAACCCAAATTTGTTTTTAGCCATCAGTAATCTGTCCTTTGTGGATTACATGGATTGGGCCACACCTTTTTAGTGTGACCCAAACCACTTGCTTGATGACTAATTAGTACCAGATTTGGAGCTGGTTTAACACCCGGGGTCCAGTCGCAACCAAATGGTTACGCAAGCGAGTTGGCGCGCGGCCCCGCTCTGAAGTACGGGCTGCGGCCAAACCAACCGGCCAGTCTTGCATACGAATCCGAAGCAAGGGGAACCCTGACCTCGGGCCCAATACCCTTTTCGGGACCACGCTGTTCGGGTTTAAGCATGCGTTGAGCCCATGCAAGGGACTGCTCGGCAAGTTTGGGATCCAAAGTGATGGGGACCCCCGTTGCCCGCGCCAAGTCCCACGAGTGGACGGTGAACTCGGTGATCTGCAAGCCAATGCGGCTGCGCAGCGGCGCTTCGCCACCGCCGGGCAGCGCCACTTGCGTACTGAGGTCAGCTGAAGCCCACGCACGCATGAGCAGGCCGGCACCATCGCTAAAGCGGGTGGACCAGTCAGCTCCCACCGTGGCGTCAGCGGCGAGTGGATCAACATGGTGACCGCGGGCCATAATGGTGAACTTATGCAAATCCTGCACTACCAGGTGATGCAGCAAATCCTGCACGCTCCATTGCTCGCAGGGTGTGGACCAATCGGCTTGATTGGCGGAAATGGCGCCAATGACCTCAGCGCATTGATTCAACGCGCTTGATAAATACTGCATGGGGTTGGGGATTGCGTGCGGGGGCATTTGGTCAACCTTCCGTGATCCATATCTCCTATACCCGGAAGCATACGCCAGCGACGCAAGGGGTGCCGTTAGTGTCTAAGGCAGTTCGGGTCGGGCCAAGGATCGTGCAGAATCAATGGTTGCCTGCCCCAACACGCGTGAGCCCTGGTACAACACCACGGTTTGTCCAGGGGCGACGCCGCGCAGCGGCTCTTCCAAGGTCACGTGCAATAGTTGGCGTGCGCCGGCGTCGTCAGCTACTTCCGTGACGTGGGCGCGGGCCGGCACGGGATCACCGTGCGCGCGCACCTGGGCGGTGCAGACAAACTCGGCACCCGAGGCAATCTCGGCAATGGGCAGCCCGGCCCAGGAGACCTTAATGCCCTGGATGGCATCAATAGCCAGCAGGGCGTGCGGGCCAACGATGACCTTGTTTTCCTTGGGCCGGATTTCCAGCACAAAGCGTGGCAGGCCGTCCGCTGCGGGGGTGCCCAGCTTCAAACCGCGCCGCTGCCCCACGGTGAACTGGTTGGAGCCGGTGTGACCACCCACACGCGCCCCGGTTTCGTCAACGATCTCACCGTCGGTCATGTCAATCTTCTCGGCCAGCCAGCCCGCCGTGTCACCGTCGGGGATGAAACAAATGTCGTGGCTGTCGGGCTTCTTGGCCACTGACAGGCCGCGGGCCTCGGCTTCGGCGCGCACCTCAGCCTTGGAAGGGGTGTCGGCTAGCGGAAACATGGAGTGCTTGAGCTGTTCATGGGTCAGCACGCCCAACACGTAGCTCTGGTCCTTGGCCCAGTCGGCGGCGCGGTGCAGTTCCGGGTTGCCGTCCGCGTCGGTGATGACCTTGGCGTAGTGGCCCGTGCAGACGGCGTCGAAACCCAAGGCAATGGCCTTTTCCAGCAACGCCGCGAACTTGATCCGCTCATTGCAGCGCATGCACGGGTTGGGGGTGCGGCCTGCCGCGTACTCGTCAATGAAGTCCTGCACCACGTCTTCTTTAAACCGTTCGGAGAAGTCCCAGACGTAGTACGGGATGCCCAGCTTGTCACAGGCCCGCCACGCGTCATTGGAGTCCTCCACGGTGCAGCAGCCCCGGCTTCCCGTACGCAGCGTGCCGGGCATGCGGGAGAGCGCCAGGTGGACGCCGACGACGTCGTGCCCGGCATCCACGGCGCGGGCTGCGGCTACGGCGGAGTCAACCCCGCCACTCATGGCGGCCAATACTCGCATTACTTACCTTCCATACATTTCATCATTTGAATTTTCGGTGCCGATAATTCACCGGTCCCGGGTGCTTGCCGTTTCAATGCTTGAAACGTGCCCTGCCATGCCGGCTGTTTTAGCGCGGGCATGTGCGTCGGGCAGCGCCTTCCTAAAGGCCTCAACGTCTCCGGGCGTGGATGTATGCCCCAAACTAAAGCGTTGTGCACCACGTGCCGTGTCTTCATCAAGGCCCATGGCCAACAAGACGTGGGAGGGGCGGGGCACACCGGCCGTGCAGGCTGACCCTGTGGAGGATTCAATGCCTGCCATGTCCAGCAAAAACAACAGGGAATCCCCCTCGCATCCGGGGAAGGTGAAGTGCGCGTTGCCGGGAAGCCGGCCGGCAGGATGGGCTGCCGGATCGACTCCGCGCAGCACGGCCTCGGGGACCAGTTCCCGCACGGCCGCAATGACCTCGTCCCGCAACCCGGCAATCCGGGCACTTTCAAAGGCCAGGTTTTCGGTCACGTCCTGCGCTGCTGCGGCAAATGCCGCAATTCCGGCGGTGTCCAGGGTGCCTGACCTGACACCGCGTTCCTGTCCGCCACCGTGCTGGACGGGCGCCAATGACACGGCCCGGCCCAGCAGCAGCGCACCAACCCCCACCGGTCCGCCAATTTTGTGTCCGCTGATGCTCATGGCGGCCAGCCCGGAATTTTTGAAATGCACCGGAATGGAGCCAAAGGCCTGCACGGCATCGGAATGCACGGGGATCCCGTATTTGTCTGCGAGCGCCACCATGTCTGCCATGGGCTGGACGGAGCCCACCTCATTGTTCGCCCACATGCAGGTGAGCAGCGCCACCGAGTCCGCTCCGCCGTCGGCCAGTTCCTTTTCCAGGGCCTCAAGGTCAAGGATCCCGTGGGAATCCACCGGCAGCCAGCGCGCCTGGGCACCCTCATGTTTTTCCAGCCACTCCACGGTGTCCGCCACGGCTGCATGCTCAACGCTGGAAACTAAAATGCGCCTGCGGGCAGGGTCGGCGGCCAGGCGGGACCAAAATAAGCCCTTCACCCCCAGGTTGTCCGCCTCCGTGCCGCCGGAGGTAAAAATGACCTCGGTGGGGTGCGCGCCTGCAGCGGCGGCAATGGTTTCGCGCGCCTGTTCCACGGTGGCGCGGGCACGGCGGCCCGATCCGTGGAGGGAGGACGGATTGCCGCTACGGGTGATAACGGAGGTGAGTGCGGCGAGGGCCGAGGCCGAAATGGGCGTGGTCGCCGCGTGATCTAAATACACGGGCACCTGCCAATTCTACGCCATGGTCCTTGTCAACGCCTGACCTCAATGGCAGTATCGGGGTGTCCGACATCACACAATGATCCCGGGAGGATTAACTTTATGCGAACAGCTTCCCTACGCCGTACAACGGTTGGCGCTCTTTGCGCAGTAACTTTGGCAGCAAGCACCTTCATGGGCGGCAGTGCCGCGGCTGCGCCACCAAAGCCACCGTCCACGCCCGTTGAATTTCCGGCTGCCGACGGTCAACTCATGAGCTACGTTGTCAATGCCAAGGCCGCCAATGCCAATAAAACCCAGGCCGCCGTCCAAGCTGTCGAGGCTGCCGGCGGGGTCGCCGTCCAGCAATGGCCGGAGATTGGCGTGGTCATTGTCCAGTCCGACCGGGCCAACTTCCGGACCGAGCTGCTGAAGCTGGGCAAGTCGGCCGTGGAATCGGTCGGTGCAACGCGTACCATCACGGTGGCCGAAGGCACCCCCAGTGACATTGCCACCCCGTGGCAGGAATCCCCCCAGCTGCGCAGCAGGCAATCAGCTGACGCCAATGTACGTTACGGCGACGCCGCCTTCGAGGGTGCCGCAGCGGATCCACGTGAAAATGAACAGTGGAGTCTGGACCAGATCAAGGCCGACCAGGCGCAGCAAATCACCGATGGTTCCCGCAACGTCTTGGTAGGGGTGCTCGATAGCGGCATTGACCCGAACCATCCCGACCTCGCGCCCAACATTGACGTGGCTGCGTCCGTCAATTGCACCAACGCAGGACGTCCGGACACCTCGCCCACAGGATGGTTCCCCACCACGTCCTCCCACGGAACCCATGTGGCAGGCATCATTGGTGCTCCGCGTAACGGCGTGGGCATTGTGGGTGTGGCCCCCAATGTGCGCATGGCCTCGGTCAAGGTGGTCAACGATGCCGGCTCGATCTATCCGGAGTACGCCATTTGCGGATTCATGTGGGCGGGTCTGCAGGGCATGGACGTGACCAACAACAGCTACTACGTTGACCCCATGCAGTTCTGGTGCGACGACCAGCCAGATCAACGTGCCGTGCTCGACGCCGTTGAGCGGGCAGTGGCGTGGTCCACGAAGCAGGGTGTGGTGCATGCAGCCGCCGCAGGAAACGCCTCCTACGACCTCGCCAACAAGACCACCGACACCGTCAGCCCCAATGATGCGGCAGGAATTCAACGCACCATCAACAATGGTTGCAAGGACATTCCCACGGAGTTGGAGGGAGTGGTGACTGTAGCTTCCACGGACCAAGCCAGCAAGCTCTCATCCTTTTCCAACCGCGGGCTGAACGTCATTGATGTGGCGGCACCGGGTTCACGCATTCTCTCCACCTTGCCCAACAACAGCTATGGTCTGCTCAGCGGAACATCCATGGCTTCCCCACAGGTGGCAGGAGTCTTGGCCCTGATGAAGTCCCAAAACCCCGGTTTGAAGCCCAAGCACATGATCTCGGCGTTACGCAACCAGGCCACGGATCAAGCCTGCGCGCCGTCGGCATCACCCAAAGGCGCGTCCTGCATTGGCACCCTGAGCAATAACAGCTATTACGGCGAAGGGATTGTGGACGCCTTCGCGGCAGTGCGTTGAATCCACTACGACCCTGGTGCCGGACGGTCGCCTTTGCTGTGGCCGCCCGGCATCAGTGTGTCCGACACGGGCACCCCGGCTGACAGCTAAAACCTGCCTGAGGCTATTGGATAGGGACATGAGGAATTCCGCAGTCCCTGCAGCCGTGTCCACCGCGGCCCCGTTTTACACCCCGCCACTTCTGCATCCACTGCATCACTTTGGTTCACGTACCCTCGATTTTAGCCGGCAAGTGGCTCTCATGGCGATCGTGAACCGCACCCCGGATTCCTTTTACGACGGCGGAGCGAACTTCGCGCTCGAGACGGCCGTGGCCGCTTCTCTGGCGGCCGCCCACGACGGTGCTGACTGGGTCGACATTGGCGGGGTTCCCTTTGCGCCGGGACCGGCGTTAAGTGCTGCGGAAGAGGCTGACAGGGTGGTTCCCGTCATTGCCGCCGTCGCCGGCGCCGGTGATGTCATCATTTCCGTGGACACCTTCCTGCCCGAGGTGGCCGCCCAAAGCATTGCCGCCGGCGCGCACGTCATCAATGACACCACTGGTTTAGCGAACCCGGAGATTGCCTCAGTGGTTGCGGAATCCGGCGCGCACCTTGTCATCACCCATTCGCTGGCCAGACCCCGTACCGTCTACCCGCGTCCGCACTACGATGACGTGGTGACGGAGGTGGTGGCCTTTTTGAGTGAGAAGGTTGACTTGGCACTGTCTCTGGGAGTGCCTGGGGAAAAAATCCTGATCGATCCTGGCCATGACCTAAATAAAAACACCCTCCACACCCTGGAGATCACGCGCCGCTTCCACGAAATTGCAGCCCTTGGCTTCCCCGCGCTGGCCGCCGTGTCCAATAAGGACTTCATTGGGGAAACCCTGGACCGGGCCAAGAAGGACCGCCTCTCCGGTTCCCTGGCCGCCGGCACCATTTGCATTTTGGGTGGCGCACGCGTGCTGCGAATGCACAGTGTGGCGGCCGCGGCCGATGCCATCCACATGACTGAGGCTGTGCTTGGATGGCGCGATCCGGCGTACCTGATGCACAACATGGGAGAGGCAAATCAGCCAGCACGTTTTGAACCGCCCGTCACGTCCGGGCAGGAGCCCGCATGATTGATCGTCTCTTCCCCGCCCCCGCCACGCTCTCTGACGCCGGGCTGGAAAAGGAAATGCGCACCCCCCCGGCGTCGAAAATCCACAGTGATGAGCCCTGGGTGAGTTTTAATTTTGTTTCAAGTCTCGACGGCGCGGCCAGCGTGGACGGCCGATCCGGAGAATTGGGCAATGCCATGGATCAACGGCTCTTTATGCTGCTGCGCCACACGGCAGACGTCATTGTGGTGGGTGCCCAAACCATTCGCGCCGAAGGTTACGGTGGGGAGCTGCTCAGCGGCGAGGCTCAGCAGTGGCGCACCGAACAAGGGCTGGCACCCCATCCACCCCTGGCGATTGTCTCGGGATCGCTGAATTTAGCCCCGGAGCTGCAGGTTTTCACGCAAGCGCCCGTCAAACCGCTCATTTTCACTGTGGCGTCGGCGCCCCGGGAGCAACGCCTGGCCCTGTCCAAGGTTGCCGAGGTCATTGATGTGGGCGCCCATGATGTGGAGGTGGAAAAAATCGTCACTGAGCTGGTCGACCGCGGATTTACCTCCATTCATTCCGAGGGCGGTCCCCGGCTCCTGGGGACCTTTGCCGCAGCTGGACACGTGGACGAACTGGCCCTGACACTTGCACCCCTGGTGGTGGGTGGGCAGGCCGGGCGCATCGCCAGCAGCGCCGAGGCGGCCGTGCAGAACATGGTCCTTGACCGGATCCTCAAGGCGGACTCCATGCTTTTTCTGCGCTACGTCCGTCCGCAGCGTCCACCGGTGAATTAGTGGCAACGCTAGTTCGACGGCGGTGCCACGGACAGTTTCGCCATCATTTTTGGTGGGCTGGCCGCCAGCACATCATCCGTGGGGCACGCCAGGGTGACAAGCAGTCCCGTGTTGGCTGTTCCCAGCAAACGCCCCCACACGGTACTGGCCATGACACCCTTCCCAGCCCTGGTGCCAAATGTTAAAAATGAAATGTCAGTGCCTGATTTACCGGCTTCGGCAACCCACGGCAGTTGGGCTTCGGTGAGAGCGGAGTCGGTGACTGACGGGATTAGGTATTTCATGAGGGCCACGCTTGAGGCTTTGTCATCGCCCTGCGTGATCAGCGGACCTTGATTGCTCGTGGTCCAGTAGGCGAGCTGACAGCCAGCATCATTGCTGTACTGGGTCTGGCCGGCCACATTATTTAGCAGCAGCTTCCACTCGGGCGGACCGGGGGTTTGCGCGTGATCCGCAGTTTGCTGCGGTTCCCCCAATAAGTCATTGAAGCCAATGGGGACGTTGGGCAGGAGCGTTTTTCCAGCATCGAAGGTCATGGGCGCCGCGGCGACAGCCTTGGCGTCGTAACCGGCCACCACCGTGGGTGGGGCAAAAGTGGGCGGCGGAACGTGCTGTGTAGGGCTGGGCGCTTCGCTGGCAGGTACGGTGATGGCACATCCGCTCAAGGCCAGCGCCATTGCCAACACCACAGCGCTTGGCCCGTGGGCGAGTATGAGCCTGGTGCGTGTCCGCTGGTCGGTGTTGCATTGTTTTTCCACAGCATCCACTGTACCGATTGCGTGAACCATCCCGCAGGGAGCACACCACGCAATCAGCGAAATTTCCTGCCTGGAACATGCGGGTTCGGCCGTTAGAATGAACCTCTGCACAGCCGGCAAGCGAAAGGTCAACCGTGGCCGAGAAATTCCTGACGCATTACCAGGTCCTTGGGTTGGCACGCACTGCCACTGAGCGCGACATTAAAATCGCCTACCGGAAGGCTGCCCGGATTGCCCATCCCGACCGCGGGGGCGACCCGGCACTGTTCCGCCGGATTACCGAAGCCTATGAGGTCCTCAGTGACACGGAGCGGCGTACCTCCTACGACCATTCCTACGGGGCGCACGGCCATCCACCAGGCACCTCACGCACCACGGACCGGCCTTTCTCCGGCCGGCACCGCTCCCCTGGCGGCCCACCTGATGCGCAATCACAAGGCACATCCGCCGGCGGTGGCAGCAGCTTCAGCACCCGCCGCATGCCCAAGGAACGCCGCACGGCGGCCGATCCGGCCATTTATGTTCCGGCCTTTGAAGACTTGGCACCCGGGGAGACGCCCCTGCTGACGCGGCGTATGGCAGCCCAGCCCGTCCACGGCGCGCCCCGCAAACGAGGGGTTTTTGGGGCAGCTTCCCGTCTGGAACGTGAAGCCCGGACAGCGCAGCTGATCATGCAGCAAGTTTTGACGTCCATCCCCGCGGCCCGGCTTATTAATGGACTCACGGCACCATACAACCAGGGCTATGTGGACCACGTGTTGGTCTCGGGGTATCGCATTGCCGTTGTGGGCTCCATGCTGGTCCCCCCTGGTGCGTTTCGGTGGGATGGCAGCATGCTCCTTCACGGCAACAAGGTGGCTGTACCACCCCAGCTCATCCCCGCCACCCGCCAGCTTCAGGAATTGTTTTTGGAATGCAATGTCACTGCGTGGGTGTGCGTGCACAGCAGCACGGGGAATTTGTTTGAGCCCGTCATTGATTACGCCCGCGGCACGGAACCCGATGGCTCCACCCTGGTCAATGTGGCCAACGCCGCCCGCTTTGTGCGGGAAGTCAAGGCATTTTTGGCAGTGGGCCCCACGCCCAACGTCGTGGACCTCAGTGTTGTGGACCGGTTGCTCGGGGGAATGTATTAAATCCACGCAGTCCGCTCGGTACTTGCCGGCCCGGGCGGTAGGATGACAGACGTGTTTCGCATCCTTTTTATTACCCCGGAGATTCCAGGCAATACCGGCAATGCCATTAGGCTCGCGGCCATTACAGGTGCCGAGTTGCACTTGGTGGAGCCGCTGGGCTTTGACTTTTCCGACGCTAAATTACGCCGTGCAGGCTTGGATTACCATGATTTGGCGGTGGTGACGGTTCATAAAAATTTGCAGGATGCCTGGACGGCACTGGCTCCCCAAAGGGTCTTTGCCTTCACCTCCGATGGTGAAAGGAACTACACGTCCATTGCCTACCAGCCCGGTGATGTGCTGATGTTTGGCCGTGAATCCGACGGCCTGCCGCGCGAAGTGAAGTACGATCCGCGTGTCACCTCCCGCGTCCGGCTTCCCATGTTGCCCTCCCTGCGGTCCCTGAACCTGGCCAATTCCGCCTCCATTGCCGTCTTTGAAGCGTGGCGTCAAAACGACTTTGCCGGAGCCCATCTTCAGGCCCAGCCCTAAAGTGCCGGTTTCCTTCCACTAATTTCGGCTCCTTCCACCATTTCGGCCCTGAAAGGCAAACCATGTCAGCTCGTGATCCCGGCCTAGCGTTTACTGACGGGGCGCTGCAGTTTGAAGCGTGGGCGGACAAGCTTTGGGATCCCATGGGCCGCGACGTGGCGGCAGCCGCTGTCCTGCAACCGGGAGAAAAGGTCCTGGACGCCTGCTGCGGCACCGGCGCGGCTACCTTGCCTGCGGCCTTGGCCGTGGGTCCCACCGGAACCGTCGACGGCGTCGACCTTTCCACCGGTTTGCTCCGCATCGCAGCACATAACCTGGCCGAGCGGAAAATCCTTAACGCCACCCTCACCGAGGCCGATGTGACGACGTGGCGTGGGCACCGCACCTTTGACGCTGTTTTATGCTCCTACAGCATGTTCTTTTTCTCGGACATGGAGGCAGGGGTGGAACACCTTGGCTCCATGGTGCGCCCGGGCGGACGAATGGTCCTGAGCACGTGGGTGGAAAATGCGCTGGAGCCGTTTGCCAGCCGCATTGTGGAAGCTGCCGTGAAGGAACGCCCCCGCCTGGCAGGGGTGGTGCCCTTGCCCAATCAAAATATGGCCAAGGTGAACTCGGAGGAGAAGATGTCCCACTGGCTCCGTGCCCGGGGGCTGGCCGACGTTTCCGTGTCCCTGCACCCCCTGAGCCTGCAGGTGGATGACGCCATGGCGTGGAATCTGGTCATGGGCAGCGGTTGGCGCACCTTGCTCCCCCGCGACCCGGAGGCCATTGCCCGGGTACGGCGGGATTTCATTCAATCGGTGGGTCCCCGCATTGAAATGAACTCCGACGCCATCATTGCCACGGCCTCGATCCCCCGCTAAACCACCACCATCTTGCTAAGCCACCAGCATCTTGCTACAGCCGACACCTTGCTGCAGCCGCCGCCTCGCGCAGCGGCGGCTGCAGCAGCTGCACACTAGGCCCGGCGGCGCTTAATTTCCGCCACGGCCTGCGGCAGCACCTGGAACAGGTCGCCCACAATGCCAAAGTCCGCAATTTCAAACACCGGGGACTCGGAATCCTTATTGATGGCCACAATTACCTTGGATGTCTGCATGCCGGCTTTTTGCTGAATTGCCCCGGAGATGCCCACGGAAATGTACAGCTGCGGAGACACCGTCTTACCGGTTTGCCCCACCTGTGAGGCGTGGGAAATCCAGCCGGCATCGGTCGCGGCACGGGAGGCACCCACTGCCGCGCCCAAAACATCTGCCAGTTCTTCCACAGGTGAGAAGTCACCATCAAGCCCGCGGCCACCGGCTACGACAATTCGGGCGTCGTCCAGCTCGGGGCGTCCGGAAGCTGCCCGCGGTGTGCGGGAGATGACACGCGCGCCCAGACTGGCCGGACCAAACGCCACCTCAACAGCTTCGACGACGGCGACGGCGGGTACCGGCGCCGGGGCGGCTTCCACGCTGTGGGCCTTGACGCTGACCACTGTGACGGCGCTCGTGGCATGCGCTTCCACAGTCCAGGAGCCTGCAAGGGTCGATTTTTGCGCCACCAGGATGCCGCCGTCGTGCGTGAGGGCCACCACATCGGTGATGACGCCGGCGTGCAGGGTTACGCCCACCCGGGCCGCGATTTCCTTGCCGGCGGGGCTGTTGTCCACAAAAACCGCCGAGGCAGATACGGCAGCTGCAGCCTGAGCCACAAGGTCGGCCTTGGGTGCCACCAGGTACTGACCCAGTTCGGCCTGCTCCGAGTTCAATACACGGCTGACGCCGTAAGTGCCCAACTCAGCCAACACCAACGGCTCCACGGGCCCGGCAACCACCGCTACGGGCTCACCGGCGCCACGGGCCGCGGTCAGCAGCTGCAAGGTGGTGCCGGACAGTGTTCCGGGTGCATCCAGCTGATCAATAAAAACAACAATTGCAGTCATGGTGGTTTCCTTAGATCAGTTTCTGCGCGACGAGGAAGTCAACGAGCTGAACCCCTGCGTCCCCTGAGTCGGTGATGATGGTGCCAGCGGTCCGGGCCGGACGTTCCGCGGCCGCCGTGACCTGCGTCAGGGATCCGGCATGTCCCACGGCATCCGGGGACAATCCCAAATCCGCCAGTGAAACGGTGGTGATTTTTTTCTTCTTCGCGGCCAAAATGCCCTTGAAGTTGGGGTAGCGGGGATCGTTGGCCTGGTCCGTCACAGAGACCAGCGCCGGCAGCGTGGCATGGATTTCCTCGGAGAAGTCATCACTGTCACGGCGGGCAATGACAGTGCTGCCCTCCACATCCAGAGCGGAGGCAAAGGTGATTTGGGGAAGTCCCAGCCGTGCCGCCAGCTGCGCGGGGACAATGGAGGTTTCACCGTCGGTGGAGGCCAAGCCAGTGATGACCAAATCCACCGGGCCAAGAGACTTGATGGCTGCGGCCAGCACCAGTGAGGTCGCGTACGCATCTGAGCCTGCAAGCGCATCATCACTGACGTGCAAACCCTGGGTGGCCCCAATTTGCAGGGACTTTTTAATGGCCACGGAGGCGGCAGCCGGACCCACTGTCAAAGCTGTCACAACAGTGCCGCCCTTGGCGCCGCCGCGGGCATCGGACAAGGCAAGCGCTGCTTCCAGGGCGTATTCATCAAGTTCGGAAAGGATGCTCTCACTACGGTCAATCGTGTGGGCATCGCCGGTCAGGTGCCGGTCAAATTGTGCGTCTGGCACATATTTGACTAATACCACAATGTTCAGTGCTGAGTTTTCCACTGCTGTCCTTTGTGTCATGGACGGATGGTTGCGCTGCCGGCCCCCGAACTGGGGCGGGCTCGGCAGGATCGCCCTTGGCCTACCACCTCAGCTTAGTTCGTGCCGGGCCGAGCCGGAATTTGCGGCGTCGAATCTTTACTCCGGGCGAACACTTTAGTGCCAACCGGCAGGGAATCCCCCCCCAGGGGTGGACAGAATCCTGGGAAGTTCCCCCCACGGCCCGATGGTTTGCTGCATCGCCTCCGGCAGGCTAAAGGCATGACTACAACAACCACCATCATTCTCAGCGCGCGTTCACTGGCCAAGCGTTACGGAGATGGTATTGCCTTGAACCACGTCAACCTTGACATTGCTACCGGCGAATCGCTGGCTATTATGGGTGCGTCAGGTTCCGGCAAGACAACTCTTTTGCATACTTTGGCGGGCATTACAGCCCCGGACTCCGGCACAGTGGACTATGCGGGCACCCTGGTAACCGAACTTAGTGAATCCGTTCGTTCCAAGTTGCGCCGAGAGGCATTCGGCTTTGTTTTCCAAGCAGGATTGCTCATTCCCGAACTTACGGCCCTTGAAAATGTGGCGTTGCGCTCATGCTCAATGGGGTGACCCGCCGCGACGCGGAACCGCTGGCAGCTGCGTGGCTGGCGCATTTGGGATTGGCAGGCATGGAAAGCCGCCGCATTGGTGAGCTCTCCGGCGGTCAGGCTCAGCGGGTAGCCATTGCCCGAGCCCAAGTCACAGGCGCTCGCATTGTTTTCGCCGACGAGCCCACGGGAGCGCTTGACTCGCATACTTCGGTCGAGGACATGGATGCCCTGCTCAACGCAACGTCCGGCCGTGGCCATACCCTCATTCTTGTCACCCACGACCCCGTCGTGGCGGCGCGTTGTTCGCGCACCGTGTTCATGCACGACGGCGTCTTGTCAGCCTCGCCGGCCAGTTCGGTACTATCGGGCAGCACCTTTGTCACGGCGCAGCAGCGGCAAGCACATGCGGGCCCCGATCAGAACTGGAAGGATCAATCGTGAAAACGCTCAGGCCGGTTCTTTCAACCCTGTGGATACTGTCCCGACCGTCGCCGGGCAGCACAGCCGTGCTGCTGCTGCCAGCTGTGGCCTTCGCTCTTGTCGCGGCGCTGTCACTTATTGTGCTGGCCGGGGCCATGAGCTTTTTCACGCACCCCGTTGTTGATGACAACGTGGATCTCGCCGGGACCTATCAAATGCTGACCGGTGTGGCGTTGGCACTGCTGGTCCTGCCCCTTTTGACACTTGGGGGTTCAGCCGCGCGCCTGTCAGCCCGGCGACGGGATGAACGCTTGTCCACGCTCCGGCTGCTGGGTGGCACCCCTGCTTTTGTGGCGAGCATTTCCATCGTGGAATCCACCGTGGTGGCCGCCCTGGGCATAGCCTCCGGCGTGGTGTTGTACGTGGTGGCCCTGCCGGCTGCGGCCCTCATTCAGTTCCAGGGTAAAACGCTGGGACTGGCCCAACTGTGGCTTCATCCGCTGCTGGTGCTGGCCACGGCTGCCACGCTTGTTGTGCTTGCAGCCGTCAGCGCTGCAGCGGGCCTGCGCCAAATTGTGCTCTCGCCCCTGGGAGTCCGCACGCGGCAAAAGGCGCCAACTGTGCACTGGGTCCGATTCGCTCTGGGGGCCGCTGCCGCCGTCGTGCTCTATGTGACGATGTCTGCCCTGAGCTCCAGCGGTTCAACGGCCATGCTGGTTGTTGTTTTGTGCGCCAGCCTGGCCGGTGGAATGGCCTTACTAAACCTGGTGGGGCCGTTTACCCTCAAATATGTGGCGGACCGCAAGCTCCGCAAAGCCGTAACTGCCGTTGCGTTACTGGCGAGTCGGACCATTTTGGAATCCCCTAAGACGGCGTGGCGGCAGGTCAGCTCCTTGGCCATGACAAGCTTTCTTGCAGTCATCGCCGGAACGGCGTTGGCGCTGCTGGAGGCCACCTCCGAGGGCAGCAGCACCGCTGACATTAACCTGGCCAATGACATGCAAACAGGTGTGCTCATTACAGTGCTGGCCTCGTTCCTGCTCGTGGCTGCCAGCGCCGGAGTCAATCAAAGCGCAGCCATCCTTGATCGACGGGAGCTCTACATTAGCCTGACCCGCCTCGGCATGCCCCGGGCGGTCATTGATGCCGCCCGCAGACGAGCCGCCCTGTCTGCGGTGCGTATTGTCACGATGGGCTCAGCGGCCCTGGCGGCGGTGTTGCTGTTCCCTTTGACAGGGGCAGCAATGATTTTTGCTCCCCTGTCACTGCTGGTTATTGCAGTTGTCCTGGGCACCGGCATGGGTTTGGTCTGGTGTGGCCTCGTGGCAACGGGGCCGGTGCTAACCAAGGTGCTGGAGGATGCGTAAGTACTTTCCTAGCTGGCTGCCATGGTTTCCAGTGTGACGTCAACGGACTGGGCCTTGCCGTCACGGGTGAAATCCAGCTTGACGGTGGCGCCGCCGGGCTGTTCACGGACAGCTGCCGTGAGAGCGGCGGCGTCGTCAATGGTGCGGTTACCCAACTGCGAAATGACGTCGCCCTTCTTCAGGCCAGCCTTGTCGGCAGCGCTGCCCGCTGTCACGTTTTCCACCGTGGCACCCGAGGAGAACGCGCTGGTGGACCCTGATGCGGAGGTGCCCCTGACGGTGACACCCAATTGCCCGTGCGTGGCCTTGCCGGTCTCAATGATTTGCTCGGCCACCTGCTTGGCGTGGTTGATGGGGATGGAGAAGCCCACACCAATATTGCCGCTCTGGCTGCTGGAGGAACCCCCTGCGGAAGCAATGGCAACATTGACGCCAATGACCGCGCCCTGCGCGTCCACCAGGGCGCCACCGGAGTTGCCGGGATTAATGGCCGCATCGGTTTGAATGACGTTTAAGTTCACCGTCCCCTGCGCCGCGGTGGTGTCCGCACCTCCGCCTGGAGGGGAGAAACGGAAGCCGTTTCCGTCGTCGCTGGAGTCTTCACCGGAATCTTCGGGAGTTTCCGGCACGGCGGCGGAGGCGACCTGAATGGTGCGGTTCAGGGTGGAGACAATGCCGTCGGTGACTGTTTTATTCAAGCCCAGGGGAGAACCTATGGCTATGACGGTGTCGCCAACATTGATGGCGTTTGAATCCCCCAGTGTTGCCGGCACCAAATTCGGGGCATTAATTTTGACAATGGCGAGGTCGGAGAGTGGATCGGTGCCCACAATTTTACCTGCATAGACCTTATTGTCACTGGTCTGCACCTCAATGGTGGCATGTGCCGTGGCACCGTCAAGCGTCACCACGTGGGTATTGGTTAAAATGTGGCCTTCGGTGTCCAAAATAATGCCCGACCCCGTGCCGCCGGAGTCGTTACTGGTAGCTGACAAGGTGACCACGGACGGCATGGCTTTGGCAGCTGCAGCCGTGACTTGATTGACGGACTTACTGTTGTTCACGACCAAGGGCGCTGACTGCGAGACGGGGGCGGATCCGCCGCCGTCATTGGAGTCCAGCAGTGCCATGGAACCGCCGCCTGCCAATCCGCCGACCAGGGCCGCGGCCAACACACTTCCGGCAAACAAACCCATGCCCACCTTTTTTCGCCCCTGGGGCTGCGCCGTCACTGCTGGAGCCAGGTGCTGCGGGTACGTATCCGACGTCGGGTAGCCGGGTCCGGCGTGCGGGCTGGGCTGATGCGCGGAATGGCCATAAGTTTGCTGCGCACCAAACTGCGCACCGGGCTGTTGCTGGGGCAATGGCGGTGTGGCATGCGGAGTCGGAATGGGGAGAGTGGGGTGCTCTGCTGGTTCCTGCTGGTCGCCGCGGGTGGTATTTTCACCGTTGTTCTCGGACATCAGCAATCCCTTCGTTGAATTCTCATGTGATAAAGCTTGACTTGAGTTCCATCATGTCGCCCGCGGCTGGTGCCTTGACGAACGTTTGCTGGATGACAGCTGTGAAGCTTCACCACGTCTCATTATCCCCCACGGGTGCCCGCCGGGGGCATTACCCGGACAGCGAAAAAATCAAGGCCGGGGCGGCCTTGCGAAAATGGCACCATAGTATCGTTTGAGGCAACAGGTAAAAATTCCCAGTGGTCCCGCAGCGGTCCATCCCCGAGGTGAGCGATGTTTGCACGATTAAAAGTCCTTCCAACGTTTCTAGCCGGGCTGTTTGCAGCCGTGTTTTTGCTGGCACCTGCCGGCATGGCCCAGGCCGAACCCCCCGTGACCATTCCTGGCGGGACCTACATTGTAGATAACGCCAAAGTGCTGGGGGACCAAAAGGCGCAGGTCCAGGAAGCCATTGATGAACTTAGCCAAAAGCACGGCATGACCTTCTTTGTGGTCTACGTGAACTCTTTTGATGGGCAGACGGGGCAGGCCTGGGGCACTGCCGTGGCTGACAAAAAACAGCTCGGCACGGGAGATGCATTGCTGGTGGTGGCTGCCCAGGACAAGCAGTATGCACTCTTGGCTGATCAAGCCCTCATCCCGGCAGCCAAAAACCAAAACATCCAAACGGGCGCCATTAAGCCCCAGCTTGCCCAAGGCAATTGGGCAGAGGCAGCCATCGATGCTGCTGCTGCCCTGGGTGACGCAGCCGGTGGCGGAAAGGGCAACGTACCGGACCCCACGGGCGGCCTCGTAGCGTTGGGAGTGGGTGGCGCCGTCGTGGTGGGTGGCGCCGGAACGGCGCTTTATTTACGCAACAAGCGCAGGAAGTCCGCGGCCGAGGCCACTGCCAAGGGGTACGGCCCGGACGGCCAGCCCTTGGATCCCCATGCCGGCCTGTCCATTGACGAACTACGCGCCAGGGCGGGCTCGCTGCTCATTGCCGCCGATGACGCCATCAAGACCAGTGAAAATGAAATTGGTTTCGCACAGGCTTCCTACGGCGATGAAGCAGTTAAACCCTTTAAAGCGGCGCTCAGTGCTGCCCGGGCACACCTGAGCGAATCATTTAAGCTGCAGCAGCAGTTGGATGACGAAATTCCCGACACCGTTGATGAGCAGCGCAGCTGGTTGGGTGAAATCATCAAGCGCAGCGAGGATGCCAATGCAGCGCTCGACGCCGAGAAGGCCGCCTTCGATGAACTGCGGGAGTTGGAGCGCACAGCCCCGGAGGTGCTGGCAGCCATCCGAAACCAGGGCCGCGAGTCCCGCACGGCCATTGCCGAGGCCGAGGCGAAGATGGCGCGCATGGCAGCCAACTATTCCGAAGCCGCCTTGGCACCCGTACGCGATAACGTGATGCAGGCCAAGGAGCGTCTGGACTTTGTGGATACCGCGGCGAACGAGGCCGATACCAAACTGGCCGCCTCCGATACTGCCGGAGCTGCCCTCATCGTCAAGGCCGCGCAGGAAAGCCTGCTGCAGTTCCACGTGCTGCTTGAGGCGTTGAACAAAACCGAGGCCACACTTCAAGACGCCGCACGGACCTTGACCACTGCCCTTCCGGACGCAGTTGCAGACCTGGGCCAGGCCAAGTCCATGGTGGCTGCCAGTCAGTTTGCCCGCTACGCCCCTACGGTGCAGGCAGCCGAAGCGCAGCTCAACGAGGTCCGCAGGGAAGCGGCCGCGGGCAAGCCCAACCCGGTCGCCCAATTGGCAGCTGTGCAGCACGCCCACGGACAGCTCGATGAACTGTTGACAGGCATTCGGGACCAGCAACAGCAGTCGCTGCGCGCGCAGGCAGCCCTGCAACAGGCGCTCGCCGGAGCGCAGGCAACCATTGCCACGGCGGAAGACTTCATTGCCGCCCGCCGCGGGGGCGTTGGCTCTGAAGCCCGCACGCGCCTCTCTGAAGCCGGCCGTAACTTCGATTACGCGCTATCCATTGCCGATTCCGATCCCAGCAATGCCCTGGCCTACGCCCAGCAGGGGCAGGCCCTGGCGCAGCAGGCCATCCAATATGCTCAAAATGACGTTGACGACTTTGGTCGCGGGGGCCGTGGCGGTGGTTACGGGGGTGGCTTTGGCGGCGGTGGCTCCATGGGCGGAGGCATGGGAGGCGCCCTCCTTGGCGGCATTATTGGCGGCCTGCTCTCCGGTGGCGGAGGCGGCTTCGGAGGCGGAGGATTTGGTGGCGGCGGCGGTTTTGGCGGCGGCGGTGGCGGCTTCGGAGGTGGCGGCGGCGGCGGTTTTGGCGGCAGCGGCGGCAACTTCTAATGCTGCTGCCGCTTCACCAGCATCAGAGGTGGGCGGACCCCCGAAGGTGCCATCCGGCGTCGTCCCTGGAGGATTGCGCCGAGGCAAGCACAAGCGCAAGAATGAGGAAGCGTCCTTGCGGTCCTACGCCGCAGATTCATTAGAGGCAAGCAACCACGTAAGGGGAAAGAATGATGAAGCAATCAATTTTTGGCCGAATTTCACAATTGGCAAAGGCCAATATCAATGCGTTGTTGGATCAGGCCGAGGATCCGCAGAAAATGCTTGACCAGATGGTGCGTGATTACAAGGCCAATATCACTGAAGCTGAAGGTGCCGTGGCGCAGACCATTGGCAACCTGCGCATGCTCGAGGACGATTTCAACGAAGATGTCCGCAATGCCCAGGATTGGGGTTCCAAGGCGCTGGCTGCCAGCCGCAAGGCCGATGAATTCCGCACGGGTGGGAATCCTGCTGACGCGCAAAAGTTCGACAACTTGGCCAAGGTGGCCCTGCAGCGTCAAATCTCCTCCGAAAATGAAGCAAAGTCGGCACAGCCCAACATTGCCGCCCAAACGGAGATTGTGGACAAGCTCAAAACCGGCTTGCAGCAAATGCAGGGCAAACTCAATGAGCTCAACAGCAAGCGCAATGAGCTCATTGCCCGTTCCAAGACGGCCAGCGCGCAGTTGCAGGTCAATGATGCCCTCAAGAGCATTGACATTATGGATCCCACCAGCGAGGTCAGCCGCTTCGAGGAAAAGATCCGCCGCGAAGAGGCCAAGGTCCGCGGTCAAAATGAGCTTGCCGCTTCCAGCTTGGACGCACAGTTCAATTCCCTGGAGGATTTGGGCGAGCAGACGGAGGTGGAGGCCCGTCTGGCTGCTCTCAAGGCCGGCCATTCACCTGCACCGGCAGCCATTAATGCTGCTGAGACCGTTGATGAGGCGGATTTCGACAAGCTGTAAGCAGCAGCTGCCCATAAAAATGCAGGGAACCTATCGCCTCAGCGACAGGTTCCCTGCATTTTTTACTGGTCCGGCGTTTTGCCTGCTGGGAAATTACATTTGGGTGAAAGACGCGACGGCGGGATCGGCGCCAATGCGTTGGTCTGCTTCCAAAGCGGTGATGCGCTGGCGTTCGCTGTCGCTGAGCCGGAGCCCGGTTGCCGCCAGATTCTCGGCCATACGCTGCGGACTGACTGTTTTGGGGATGACAATGTTCCCCAACCCCAACTGCCACGCCAGAACTATTTGCGCCGGGGTTGCATCATGGGTCCGGGCCAGCTCGATAACAACACTGCTGTCCAAGTCCTGGCCTTGGCCCAGGGGGCTGTACGCTTCCACGGCCATGCCATGGCTGCGGCTCTTTTTTGCCAGCGCCGCCTGTTGAAACGTGGGGTGCAGTTCAATTTGATTCACTGCCGGCACCACTGTGGACTCGGCCAGAAGCGCATCGAGATGCTCGGGAAGAAAGTTGGAGACACCAATGGCACGGATGCGGCCCTCAGCGTAGAGGGACTGAAGTTCATGCCACGCCTTGATAAAGAGTCCCTGGGAGGGTACCGGCCAGTGAATCAAGTACAGATCCACCCAGTCAACCCCCAGCGCCTGACGGCTGGCTTCAAAGGCAGCACGCGGGCTGCCTTGCTCGCCATTGCGCAGCTTGGTGGTAATAAAAAGCTCGTCACGCGCCAACCCTGATTCCGCAATGGCTGCGCCAACGCCGGCCTCATTGCGATAGGCAGCTGCCGTGTCAATGTGGCGGTAGCCTGCCTTCAGGGCCTGCCCCACTGCCACGCGGGTCTCCTCCGGCGGTACTTGAAAAACGCCAAAACCCAACTGCGGAATAGTGACGCCATTGTTCAAGGTCAGATCGTGAACGGCTGTATGCATGCCTTTATTGTCAGTCATCTTCGATGCAATCCTCCCAGTTCGTGCGCCGCACAGTACGGCCTTCCCCAGCCTAAGCCGGGGACCCCTGCGAAAGCACGCTTAAAGTGTCACTTGCTCCCAGGCCTGGCATTCCAGCGCGTACCGACGCATACCGACGCGCACGAGCTCGTGGGCCAGGCCCACGATGCTGGACTGAACTTCTTTGACGCGGCCAACGGTTATGGCGGCGGCGACCGTCGCGGCTGGACGGAGGAAATCCTGGCCCGGTGCCGCCCAGGCACTGGCCCTGCACCATGACGCCATTGCCGCTTTTGAAGCGTTGGCCGTCGAACTCGGTCACGCACCGGGAGACGTTGCGCTGGCTCGGCTGCTGCATCAGCCCCGCCGTGACAGCACCCAGCATTGGGCTCCGCCCTGCCAGCCAGCTGGAAGCAGGACTGCAGGCTCTGGATGTTTCTCTCGACGAAGCTGAATTGGTCAGACTCAATGACATATTCCCGGGTCCGCGACGGCACCTGAGGACTATGCGTGGTAAGTATTTTCCACCCGCCCAGGTTACGGTGCCCGCAGCACTGCAAAACCGGCCGAAGCCCGTGCGGTCGCAGTAGGCTTTTGCGGCATTTTCACAGGATTTATGTCTCGTCTGCGGTATAGACTCCCCCTATGACACTCATTCGCGTTTCCGAGGCGGCCCGTTTTCTTGGCGTCAGCGACGACACCGTCAGGCGGTGGTTGGATAATGGCACCCTGCAAGGTCAAAAGGACAGGCAGGGCAGGCTGGTCATTGATGGAATTGAACTGGCTGCCCTGGCTAAATCCCAATCGATGTTGCCCCAGGACCCTACGGGCGTGGGCAGCTCGGCGCGGAATCGCTTTGTAGGTCTTGTGACACAGGTAGTCATGGACAAGGTGATGGCCCAGGTGGAGTTGCAGTGCGGCCCCTTCCGGGTGGTCTCGCTCATGAGCAGCGAGGCGGTGCGGGATTTGAAGTTGGAACCCGGCTCAGTGGCCACTGCCGTGGTGAAGTCCACGAATGTGATTCTGGAAGTTCCGAACGGTGGCAAAAGCTCATGAAGTTCTTCCCTAAACCACTCTCCGCACTGGCAGCGGCAGTGGTCTTGACGGCCGCACTGGCCTCCTGTGCAAGCCCGGATAACGTGTCAGTAGCGTCCACCGACCCCGCAAACACGTCCGCAGTTGAACCGTCGGGAACATTGACAGTGTTCGCGGCGGCGTCCTTAAAACAAACGTTTACGGATTTGGCCACCCGGTTTGAGTCCGCCCACCCACAGGCGAAAGTCTCCCTAAGTTTTGACGGTTCATCAACGCTGGCGAGCCAAATTATCCAGGGCGCTCCCGCTGACGTGTTTGCTTCAGCCGACACTCAAACCATGGCCAAACTCAGCGACGCGGCGTTGACGGCTGAGGAGCCTGTGGACTTTGCCAGCAACGTTTTAACCTTGGCGGTCCCCGCCAGCAATCCGGCGAACATCGCTGCTTTTTCCGATGCCGCCAAACCGGGCGTCAAACTGGTCGTTTGTGCTTCCCAGGTCCCGTGCGGAGCTGCCGCCCAGGCCGATGCTGATGCCGCGGGATTGAACCTCACGCCCGTCAGCGAAGAGTTGTCCGTGACCAGCGTGCTGGGCAAGGTCACCTCGGGTGAGGCCGACGCCGGACTGGTATATGTCACCGATGCAAAGTCGGCTGGAGACCAAGTCAAGACCATTGCCCTTAATCTGGCCCAGCCCACTGTCAACGAATACCCCATTACCGAGGTCAAGGGCTCGCAGAACCCGGAACTTGCCGCAGCATTTATTGCCTTGACAACAGGCCCGGAAGGCCAAAAGATACTACAGGAGGCCGGTTTCGGTGCGCCGTGAGGGCCAGCGTGCCCGGGCGCAGGCCTGGCAGTTCCAAGGGGTGCCGCGATGGATTTTTTTCCTGGCTGTGGCAGGGATGTTATTTATTTTGCTGCCACTTTTTGGCATGGTGGCCCGGGTCAACTGGCTGCAGTTCTGGCCGCTGATCAGCTCGGAATCGTCGGTGGATGCACTGGCTTTAAGCCTGCAAACCGCTACTGCCAGCACAGTATTGTGCATTATTTTTGGGGTGCCGCTGGCATTGGCATTGGCCCATGCACGCTTTTTTGGCCAGGGTATCCTGCGCGCCCTGGTCCTGCTGCCACTGGTGGTGCCACCCGTAGTGGGTGGACTGGCGCTGCTCTATACCTTTGGCCGTGAAGGAATGCTGGGCGGAGCCTTGCAGATGATGGGCGTGAAAATTGCCTTTTCCACCACGGCTGTCATCATGGCCCAGGCTTTTGTGGCGCTGCCGTTTCTAGTCCTCAGCGTTGAAGGAACTCTTCGCACGGCCGGCCAAAAATACCAGGGCGTTGCCGCAACCTTGGGCGCCACCCCCACCACCGTGTTGCGGCGCATCACGCTTCCACTGGTACTGCCCGGGCTGGTGTCCGGCGCCGTATTGGCCTTCGCCAGGAGCCTGGGCGAGTTTGGTGCTACCTTGACCTTTGCCGGCAGCCTCCAGGGCACCACCCGGACCCTCCCTCTGGAAATTTACCTGCAGCGGGAGACCGACCCGGATGCCGCCGTGGCACTGTCATTTGTGTTAATTGCCGTGGCTCTGGTGGTGGTGGCTGTGGCGTACCGGATTCCCCAATCCCCCCTGCCCGTTGCCGAAAAGCACCCTGTTGCAGGTGGTGGCGCATGACACTGCAGCTTGATGCCACGCTGACTGCCCGCAATGTCAATGTGTCCTTGACCGTCCATCCTGGCGAAACCATTGCCCTGATGGGCCCCAATGGGGCGGGTAAATCCTCGGTCATCCACATGCTCGCCGGGCTCGTGCAACCCAGTGCCGGAAGTGCCACCCTTGACGCACGCACCTTGTTCAAGCTGACACCGGGCAGCGAGTGGCTTCCACCCCACCAACGCAGCGTAGGTGTTTTAACGCAGGAACCTTTACTGTTTCCGCACTTGACCGTGCTCGATAACGTGGCCTTTGGTCCGCGCAGCCAGTGCGCCGGACGGCGTGCAAGCCGTGAAACCGCCCGCCACTGGCTGGGCGAGGTGGACGCCGTCGAACTGTCCGCCCGGTATCCTGCTGAACTCTCCGGCGGTCAAGGGCAACGCGTGGCGCTGGCCCGTGCCCTTGCCACCAATCCACACTTGCTCCTGCTCGATGAGCCCATGGCCGCCTTGGATGTCAACAGCGCCCCGTTCCTGCGCAGCCTGCTCAAGCGCGTTTTGGCGGGGCGCCGGGCCATCATTGTCACCCACAACGTTCTCGACGCGCTGATGCTTGCGGACCGCATCCTTGTTATGGAGGCCGGGCGCATTGTGGAATCAGGCCCCACCGCAACCATCCTGGCGCATCCACGCAGCGCCTTCGCCGCATCACTGGCCGGACTCAATGTGCTGCCCGGCATCCTGTCCGGCCCCACGCTGCTCTTGCCCGACGGCGGCCATGTCACGGGCACCCCGGTTGACGGAGCCCATGACGGGGCAGGGTTGGCCGCGTTCCCGCCGTCCGCCGTATCAGTTTTCCTGGCGCCACCTGCGGGAAGCCCACGCAACAGCTTCCAGGTCACCGTGGACGCCCTGGAACCACACGGTTCCCACATCAGGGTCAGGGCCGGGCTGTTGGCAGCCGACATTTCAGCGGCGGCAACCGCCGAGCTCGGCTTAATACCGGGAACCGAGGCGTTCTTCGTTGTAAAAGCCGCCGAAGTGGTGTTGTATCCCTCAGGCTGAACTATCCCCCGGTTGAACTGTCCCTCCGGCGGAGCGCGGGAAAACGAAAAACCCCCGGTCCTGGGACCGAGGGTTTTCCTCATCTGGTTGCGGGGACAGGATTTGAACCTGTGACCTCCGGGTTATGAGCCCGGCGAGCTACCGAACTGCTCCACCCCGCGTTGCGTCCTCAACAGTACATGCTTTACGCGAGATCACCAACTCGAGCAGGCCGTACCCGCACATAACCGCATCTTTTGCACTTATCCGCGGTCAATTACCCCCGCTAAGCGCAAAAAGTGCGCTGATGCGAAAAGGTGCCGTTAGCTGTGCGTGAAATTGGCGGCACGCTTCTCACTGAAGGCCGCCATGCCCTCTTTTTGATCATCCGTGGCGAAACAGGCAAAGATTCCGCGGCGTTCATGCCTGACACCCTCGGCCAGGGTGGTTTCAAAGGCCACATTGACGGCCTCCTTGGCCAGCATGGCCACGGGCTTGGACATGCCCGCTATGGTGTCGGCCGTAGCAAGGGCATCCGCCAGTAGCGATTCCACCGGAACCACGCGGGCCACGAGCCCGGCCTGTTCGGCTTCAACGGCACCCATGACGCGGCCCGTGAGCACCATTTCCATGGCTTTGGCCTTGCCGATGGCCCGGGTAAGCCGTTGCGAGCCGCCCATGCCGGGGATGACGCCAAGTTTTATTTCCGGCTGACCAAACGTGGCATTGTCGGCGGCAATGATGAAGTCGGCAATCATGGCCAACTCGCACCCGCCCCCCAGTGCATGCCCGGCCACAGCGGCAATGATGGGTGTACGCACGCGGGCCAACTCGTCCCATGCGCTAAACCACTGGGATTGGTACATTTCCACGGATGACTTGTCCGCCATCTCCAAAATGTCCGCCCCCGCAGCGAAGGCCCGGCCGGCACCTGTGATCACCATGGCACCAATGCCGGGATCACTGTCAAAGGCCTGAGCTGCAGCGAGGACCTCCTTACCCATGGCGTCGCTCAGGGCGTTCAGAGCCTCGGGACGATTGAGGGTAATGAGGCCAACCCGGCCACGTTGCTCGGTCAGAATTAAGGAATACTGCGTCATGAAAAATCCGTTCGTTGTGTGGTTTCGTCAGAAATCAGTTGGTGCTGTCAGCCCTAGTTCCCGCTCCCCCAAGGACGCCAAAGCGGCAACCGCAAGCTCGGGCGGGACCAACTCCAAGGACGCCGGATTCCACCGCGGATTCCTGTCCTTATCCACCAGCTGCGCCCGGATCCCCTCGGCAAAGTCCGGCCAGCCCAACGCCCGCAGGGAAACCCGGAAATCCTGGTTCAAACCTTCCTCCAGTGTTGCCAGCCCCCGTGCCCGCCGCAGCGCAGCCAGCGTTACGGTGACAGCTGTCGGCGACTTTGCCGCCATTGTGTGCCCCGCCGCAGCAGCTGCGGGATCACTGACGCCTGCCAGGCGGGCAAGGATGGTCCCGACGTCGTCCGCCGCATAGCACTGATCAATCCACCACCGCTGCTGTGCCAAGGCAGAGGACGGGGGGGTCTGGCCATGACGCTCGACGACGGCACTTGCGCTGTGCCGGGCAAGTTCGGCTACCAGCGTGGGCAGCTGAGCGGAGGAGACAAAATGACTGGCCAGGCCCATGGCGATCGCGTCGGCCCCGCTGACCAGGGAACCTGTCAAGGCGGCATGGGTGCCCAGCTCCCCCGGTGCTCGGGAGAGCAGGAAAGTGCCGCCCACGTCGGGAACAAAGCCAATGCCCGTTTCGGGCATGCCGATACGGGAGCGTTCCGTCACGATCCGGTGCGAGGCGTGGGCGGAAATGCCCACACCGCCGCCCAACACCACACCGTCCATGAGCGTCACTATGGGCTTGGGGTAGCGGCGGATGCGGGCATTGAGGGTGTACTCGTCGCGCCAGAACTTCTCACTGCCACTTCCCCCGGTGAGGGCATCATGGTAAATCGAGACCACATCCCCGCCAGCGCACAGGCCGCGGTCCCCAGCGCCGGAAATTAAAACGGTGGCCACGGCGTCGTCATGCTCCCACGCGTCCAGGGAGTCAGCAATGGCGCGCACCATGGCGTGGTTGAGAGCATTCATGGCCAGTGGCCGGTTCAACACCAAATAACCCAACTGTCCGGTGCGTGCCACCAAAACTTCATTGTCCATCATCTGACCATCCTCCACGTTGCAGCGCATGCGGCCAAGGTGCCTCGACCAGCGGACCCACCGTCAAATTACTTGCTGACCTTGCCCATGAGTGAGGCAATGGGGCGCAGGAACAGCGGCTGGGCGAGGAACCAGGCGGCAGCCATAACCACCAGGGACGCGGCGAAAATGCCAAAACCCCACCAGTTCACCGCGTCCGTGGCGGCGTACATGTGGTTGAGGTTCCGCAACGCACCGGTAGCCAGCACCAGGGTCACATGGGTCACAATGAAAATGACAAAGTAGATCATGACGGGAAAATGCAGGGCCCGGGCCACCTGGATGGGGTAAATCCTGTTCAGGGTTTTGGCGTTTTTAGGCCACGCACCCGACATGCGCAGACCCGTGGCAATGGCGAGGGGGGCGGCAATGAAGACGGTGAGGAAGTACGTGAGCAGTTGCAGGGCGTTGTAGTTCACCCAGCCGTTGTCGGTGGGCCAGCTCAGCGACAGGTACTGCAACCCGGCGGAGATGGCATTGGGGAACACATCCCAGCTGGTAGGCACAATGCGCATCCACTGACCCGTGGCAAACAACACGACAATGAAAATAACACCGTTGAGCACCCACAGCGCATCAAGCGTCAGGTGGAACCACAGATCCAAACTAATTTTCGTAGGCGCATGTTTGGTCTTAATGAGGCCCTTGTTATTGCGGGTCCACTGGGCAGCGGGACGCTTGATGGTGCGCACCTGCCAGCCCGAACGAATGATCAGCAGGATAAAGAAGGAGTTTAAGAAGTGTTGCCACCCCAGCCACGCCGGCAAACCCACCGGCGCGCCCTCGGGCAGTTGTGACGCACCTGGATATGTTTCCAAAAATGACTGCACCGGCGTCAATCCCACGAGTGCACGCGCCACCAGCACCAACACCCCCAACAGCACCACAAGGATCGCCGCGGAGAGACCAATCTTGGCCCACAGGCCCAGTGCCTGCCAGCGCGCCTGAATTCCGACGGCCTGCTTGTTCGTGGGGGTCGGCATGGTCTTCAAACCTCTTTCAAGTGCTTCTGCGTAAGCTGCCACCACGTGCATGTGGTTCAACAGTCTCTATTTCTAACAGATCACGGTGGTAGCCGAGCTTGCGCGGGCAGTGCCGTATCAATGTGAAGACTACTAGCCCACGCCACAGTGACGCATCCCGACGCTCCCTTCGTCCTGCCCACTTCCGGGCCGCACGTTCCAGGTCACGCCGGATAAGGTCAACTCAATGCCCTCGAGGCAGTGGGGTCTCTTCACGGAAATGGACACTTCAATGGCTCGGTGGTCATTGAAGTAACCACAGGCATGCTGTCCAGAAAACCAAAACACATATTTAGTCGCTAACACAGAAAACCCCCGGCCGGTAAGGGCCGAGGGTTTTCGTGGAGTTGCGGGGACAGGATTTGAACCTGTGACCTCCGGGTTATGAGCCCGGCGAGCTACCGAACTGCTCCACCCCGCGATGTGTTTATTACTTTACCGTCCGTTGACGCTGGCTCCAAGTTTAAGGTGCGTGACGTTCATCTCCCTGCAACACCAGAGGCCCGGCCACCACGTGGCGGCCGGGCCTCTCGCACCCATCCAGGACAGCTGCAACCCCTCTAGGGTTGGGCGCTGGGCGGTGCTTCAGGTGTTGCTGGTACTTCAGGTGCTGCTGGTGCTGCACCTTCGGCGGCAAGGGCCGCTGCAATGGCAGCCTCCAAGCGCTTCTGCGTCTCACCGTAGGCGGCAAAGTCTCCCTTGGCCAAGGCAGCCTGGCCATCCTTGATCGCCGTGTTGGCGTCATTGAGTGCCTTGGTCAGCTCGGTGTTGCCGCTGATGGACGGTGTAGCACCACCTTCCGTGGAGCTGCCACCTGTCCCTGATTCCTTATCCACGCCGACGTCACCCGCGGCAGCTCCGGAGTCACCGCCAAAGAGCTGGTCAAGGGCCTCGTCCAGGGTGGCCGCGTAACCAATCTTGTCACCGAAGGCCACAAGCACACGCTGCAGGGTGGGGTACGACGTCGAACCCGTGGACTTTACATACACGGGCTGCACGTACAGCATGCCGCCACCCATGGGCAGGGTCAGCAGGTTGCCGTTAATGACATCTGATTGACCCAGTTTGAGCACGTTGAGTTGTTCGGAAACGGAAGGATCCGACTGGAAGGTGTTTTGCACCTGTCCCGGGCCGGGCACCTGGGTGGCGTCCGGTAATTCCAGCAGCTGTAGTTTGCCGTAGTCCGGGCTCTTGACGCCCTTGACGTTTCCAGCGTCACCGTTGGCTGCCATGAAACCGTACAGGATGTTGCGGGAGTCAGTGTTTTGTACTTCCTGCGGGATGAAGCTCGTGGTCAGGGAAAACGCCGTCTCTTCCTGGCCGGGCATCTTTAAGGACAGGTAGTAGGGGGGCTGCTTATCCACGGTCGTGGTGGTGGGGTCGTCAGGGACACTCCATGCCAGGGTGTTCTTGAAGAAGTCCGTGGGATCGGTAACGTGGTAGCGGCCCATCAATTCGCGCTGGACCTTGAAAAGGTCTTCCGGGTAACGCACGTGGGACATGACGTCTGCGGACATCTCCGTAAACGGCTTCACAGTGGTGGGGAAGACGTTTTGCCAGGCTTTCAAAATGGGGTCCTGATCATCCCAGGCAAACAGCTCCACTGAACCGTCGTACGCGTCCACGGTGGCTTTGACCGAGTTGCGGATGTAGTTCACGGAGGCATTGGGCATGGCACCGGTTGCGCCGGCGGCCGTCAGCGAATCCGTCGTCGCGTCCTGCAGCTGCTGCTGCTGGGAATAGGGATATTGCGAACTGGTGGTGTAGCCATCCACAATCCACTTGACCTTGCCGTCAACAATGGCCGGGTAGGGGTTGTTGTCCAAGGTCAAATACGGGGCAACCTTGGCCACCCGCTCCGCCGGAGTCCTGTCGTAAAGAATTTGCGACTTTTCATTCACGCCGTTTGTCAGCAAAAGGTCAGTGGACTGGAACTTCAACGCGTACATAACGCGATTGAAGAAATTCCCCACGCTGGGACCGGCGTTACCTGTAAAGGTGGTCAGCGACTCGTCGGCAGGATTGTCGGTATTTTCCGTGGGTGTGTTTCCCTGCGGACGGTCCAACTCAATGGGACCTGTGCCCTCGGGCGCACCCACCACTGAATAGTCAGTGGTTGACTGACCAAAGTAAATGCGCGGCTGATAACTCGTATCCGATCCCAAATCACCCTTGGAGGGGACACCCGACTGCATGAACACTGGCTTTCCATCCGAGGTGACGGTGTTGCCGTAGGCCGCCACCACACCATAACCATGCGTGTACACCAGGTGCTGGTTGTACCAGCTTTGCTGGTTCGGGTTAATGCCATCGGGGTTCAGCTCGCGCACAGCAATAACAGCATCCTGGACCTTGCCGTCAATGGTGTACCTGTCAACGTTGAGGGTCTTGGGGAACTTGTAATACGGGCGGTACTGTTCCAGCTGCGCAAACGTGGAGGACATGAGGTTGGGATCCAGAAGGCGGATATTGGCCGCAGTGTCGGCATCTTGACGCAGAGCGCCAGCTGTCGCCGTCGTCGTGGCGTTGTAGGGCGTCACTTGCATGTCAGCCAATCCGTAGGCATCGCGCGTCATATTAATATTGCGCTCAATGTACGGTAGCTCCACATTGCCTTCGGAAGGTTTGACCTGCCATTCCTGCACGGCCCACGGGTAAATGCCGCCAGCCACTATGGCTGTGACAGCTAACATGCCGGTTCCAATGAGGGGAAGCTTCCACTTGCCCAGGAACGCAGCCACAATGAACAAGATGGCCACAATAAGTGCTGCTGCAGCCATAATGGCCTGGGTGGGAATCACTGCATTGACGTCGGTGAACAACGCACCGGCGCGGTAGCCGCCATTGTCCTGCAAGGTGGCGTAGCGGCCCAGCCAGAAGTTGGCACCGAGCAGCAACAAGAAGATTCCTGCCAGGACGGCAATGTGAGCTTGCGCTTGACGTGAGGTAAAGATGCCGCGCTCAGTGAGACGGATGGCACCGTAGAGATAGTGCGTGAGCAGGGCGGCTATGAAAGCAATCACTGTTGCACTGATGAGCATTCCTGCGAGGAAGCCAAGGAACGGCAGCGTATTGGTGTAGAAGCTGAGGTCCAAGCCGAACTCCGGGTCGGTGGATCCAAAGGGTTCGCGGTAAATAAACAGCATGACTTTTTCCCACTGGGCCATGGCAGCGGTTCCTGCGAAGAGACCAAAGACCATGGGCACACCGAGCATGACGACCCGACGCACCGGCTCCAACTGCATTTGGTACCGGTTGAGGTTGTCTTCCATGGCGTTGTCGGGCGCGTAGACGGGCCTGGCTTTGTACGCAATGCGAATGGAGAAGTACACCGCCAAGGCCATAATCAAGAACGCCGCCACGAAAATCAATAATTTGGCCAGGCGCTCAGTCCAAAAAACCGCAGCGAAACCGAGCTGGTTGAACCACAGGAAATCCGTGTAGATTCCGGAGAAAACCAGCACGGCTACCACCAGGGCCGCCACCACAATAATGGTGGGCATCAGGGCGCTGCGCCGCTTCAGCCGCGCTGGCCTGCTGGGCGATGGGGATGGTCGGGATGTCACTCTCTACCTCTTACTTAGCAATGTGCATGAATACAACGTGTTACTTCCAGTGTTTCTATAGTGGTGGCACGAACGGTCCGCGAGCAAAGTTCCGTCTGTCACGCAATTGTTACGAACAGGTGGGCAGCGCCGAACCATCATTTCCGGAACCAATGACGGAAACAGCGTCATAGGCTTCTTTCAACGTAGCCGCCTTAATGACTTGCAGGCCATCCGGAACATTTCCAACAACATCTTGACAGTTATCTGCCGGTGCCAGGAAGTAATTGGCTCCGCCATTGCGTGCGCCCACCATTTTCTGGGCAATACCGCCAATTGCACCTACCTTTCCGTCCGGCTCAATGGTGCCGGTACCGGCAAAGTGTTTACCACCGGTGAGCTCCCCCGGTGTGAGCTCATCCATAATGCCCAGGGCAAAGATCAGCCCGGCACTGGGTCCGCCAATATTTTCCAGCGAGATTTTAACGTCAAAGGGGAAAGTAAAGGTCTTTTGCAGGGCAACACCCAGCAGGTACTTCCCTTCATCACCCAGCCTGGGGGTGAGTGAAAATGTTTCTTCCACACTGTTACGACGCACAGTCACATCCACTTCCGCACCTTTGCTGGACGCCAGCACCGCTTGAATGGCGGAAAGGTCCGTCACTGGTTTACCACTTAGGGCAAGCAGTACGTCGTCGGGCTTGAGGATGCCAGATGCTGCGCCATTTTCGGGAACTGAAGCCACAGCCAGGCTGGAGTTGAAATCAATACCCAGGGCCGTCATGGCTGCAGCAGTTGCGTTTTCCTGGGATCCGGTCATGGCCGCAGAGTTTTCACTATTGACAACGTCTTGACTGATTCCCGGTGCATAGATGAGCTCGGCCGGATAAATGGTGTGCGAGGGCGTCAACCAGGACCTTAACGCTCCGAAAAAGTTAATGCTGTTGCCGGGCAGTCCCCCCGCCAGGCGCACAGTGGTTAGGTCCAGGGCTCCGGAGGTGGCGGGGAAACTTTCATGGCCGCTGATCGTGATGATGGGCTCGTCGCCTATTTTGCCAATGGTGTTGATGGCCGGACCCGGCGACTCCACCACGTAGGGAACGGGGATCGTTACAGCCGCAACTGCCAAGACCGCAGCCACGGCACCAGAAATGATCATGGCCGGCACCCGGCGATCGCGCGTTATCTTCGGCGCAACGGGGTTCTCCATCGTGTCCTGGCTCAAATGCGTGACCTTTCCCCGTGTCCTAAGACCCCGTTGGTCCTTAGTAAAATCGGGTACCAACACCCAATCGTACTGTGTTTAAATGTGTTGTTCTTGTGGCAGCGCTGTGAGTTCCCCGCCACCTGCTGTCTTCCTCATTCTGGTGGCAACCAACCCTTTGCCTGTAGCGAACAGCGCCCAGTGCGAGGGCGACAAGGCGGCCCAGCGGCGGTAACGTGAAGTCATTCAGCGTCCATGCCAACGAACGGGCCATCATGTCTTCCACACCAGCCAATAACGACGACGACACCCCGAAGGATCCGCTTCAGGAAATGCTCGCCAATCTTTTGGGCGGCCAGGGCATAGAGGGCTTTGACCCGGCGGAGCTGGCGAAGGCTGCCGGACTGCCTTCCGATCCCAATGCTTTATCGCAAATGTTCGCCCAGGTTCAAGCCATGATGAGTGGCTCCTCCGACACCCCCGTCAATTGGGACATGGCGCGCGATGCCGCCCGCAAGGCCGCCGCTGGCGGTGACCCTTCCGTCACACCCCAGCAACAACGTGAAGTGGATGAAGCCCTCCGCCTGGCTGAAATGTGGTTGGACCCCTTTACCGAGTTGGCCGCCACCGCCATTATTGGCCGCGCCTGGTCAAGGGCTGAATGGGTTGAGGAGACGCTGGGCACGTGGCAACGGTTGACCGAGCCAGTGGCCAACAGCATTGCCTTTGCCATTTCCACAGCCATGAATGAACAGCTTCCCGAAGAAATGAAATCCATGATGGGGGGCGCTGCCTCCATGATGCAAAACATGGGCGGCGCCTTGTTTGGGTTGCAGCTGGGTCAGGCTGTGGGCGCGCTCGCCAAGGAAGTCGTGGGCTCCACTGACATTGGCATCCCGCTGGCGGACCTCCAAATGGCATTGTTGCCGGCAAATGTAAAGGCCTTCGGCGAGGGACTGGAAGTTCCTGAACAGGAGGTGCTGCTGTTCCTGGCGCTGCGCGAAGCTGCCCATGCCCGCCTCTTTGTCCAGGTTCCGTGGTTGCGCGGGCATTTGCTGGGCGCCATTGAGTCCTATGCCCGCGGCATCCACATTGACATGTCGCGCATTGAGGATTTGGCCCAGAACCTGGATCCGTCCAATCCTGAGGCGCTGCAAGCTGCCCTGTCCGAGGGCGTGTTCATGCCTGCCCGCACCCCCGAGCAGGACGCGGCCCTCGCCAAACTGGAAACAGCTCTGGCCCTCGTGGAAGGTTGGGTGGATGAGGTTTCCTTTGCGGCGGCCGCCAACCTGCCCTCGGCAAGTGCCATCCGCGAAACCATCCGCCGCCGGCGTGCTACAGGCGGACCGGCGGAGCATGCCTTTGGGTCCCTCGTGGGCTTGGAACTGCGACCGCGCCGGCTCCGTGAAGCTGCATCCCTGTGGGCCTCCCTGCTGGAACAGCGCGGCATGGCGGGCCGGGACGCTATTTGGGATCACCCGGATCTGCTGCCCACGGCGGCTGATCTTGACGATGCGGCAGGCTTTAGTGACCGCCGCAGTGCCGCCGACGCCTCGGAGTCCGACGTCGATGCGGCGCTGGCCAAGCTGCTCGACGGTGGTTTCGACGATTTCGACGGGAGTGAGGCGTCCCAGGGTGACGCGTCCCAGGGCGAAGCGGCGGATCCCGGCACCCCCGAGCCTGCCGAGGGCCCGGCAGTGGCCGGAGATGCAGAAAAGCCCCATGACGTGGACAGTCCTGACGCCGACCCGGATCACCCCATGCAGGAGAAGTAACTTTTTTCGCCAAGGCAGGCCATCGGCTCAACCACTGTTCATTAACGGTGGCCAGAGCCGGTGGCCTGCGTTTGTTAAAACCCGGAGTCGTCCTCCGCAGGGCAATCAGTATCAATGCTGCGCTCCATGGCCGTGATATTTCGGGCCGAGGCAAAGGACGCTCCTTCAAGGTAGGCCCGGGCAGCCTCCAGCCGGGAAAAGCCTGCAAGTTCACGCCAAAAATCACGGCCGTGGTGTGAGTGCAAAAGATGCGCCAGTTCATGCAGTAAAACGTAATCCACCACCCAACCGGGCATGCCCTGCACATGGTGGGAGATGCGAATGGTTTTCCGGGCCGGTGTGGCCGAGCCCCAGCGACTATTTTGGTTAGTGACCCAGCGAACCGAAAAGGGAACGGCCCGTCCCCCCAAGTATTGGGCAGACAGCGCCAGACTGCGTTGCATTAGCGCCTCATCCCCCGCGGGCCCCCGTCTCCCAATGGGCTCTTTCAAGGTGCCCTGCTCCAAACGGGACACCAAGCGCGGCACCCAATACTTTTCATCTTCCACGCTCAGCGCCGCCGGCACGGCAATCACTGCCTGCCCGTCCTCCCAAAAGGCCGCAAGACTGCTTTTGCGTCGGGCAGTGCGCCGTACAACAACCGCCCCGCCATTGCTGAGTGTGTGGGAAGACAGGGTGTCCCCCAGGGAACCTGCTGCAGCAATGCCAGGTGGCGTTTTGCGCAAACTACTTCCCCGCACGGGTTGCTTGGTCCGGGCCATGGGGGTGACGGCCGTGACGGTGACGGCCGGGGAAGGCAGTGATGAAGTGGCTGACATGCTTTGAATGTACAAGTATTTTTCTACCACTGCGATCGATCCCCCGGCAATTGTGGATAAAGGATCGGTGTGGATAACCCCGCACTCCCGCAGCGTCAACGTGCCATGATGAAAAGAACAAGGCGCCGCGTCCGGCAGCGGACGGAGCCGTTCCTCGCACAGGGAGGCCAAGGATGACAACCATCAATCCGGCGTTACGCATGGTGCGTCGCGGGAAACAAAGCGTGCAAATTGGCATGGGACATGGTGGGCTTATTCTGGCCGGACTGCAGCCCGGGGACATGTTGTTCATTGAGGCCCTCCGGGCCGGAATTCCCGACGCTGAGGTTTTAGAGCGCGCAGCAACCCTGGGCATCAATGCCCTGCGGGCCCAGGAAATATGCATTAAGTTGGCCGGATTATTATTTAGCGACGCGGATTTAAGCGCGCAGGGCCACCGCGCCGAACGATTGTTTTCGGAGCGCTCTGCCATGCTGAGTCTGTATCAAGGACCTTGCAGGGACATTATGGAACGCCGCGAACGCAGCGTTGTGCATTTGGTGGGCCTTGGCCGCACCGGAGCTGCCCTCGCTGCGGTCCTGGCAGCGTCGGGGGTGGGCACCTTTTTATTGGAAGACGATGCAGTGGTTACGGCCAGCGATGTCAGCCCTGGCGCTCACCGGGTGCAAGACATTGGCGTGGCGCGCTCCCTTTCAGTGCATCGTCATTTACAGCGCGTGGATGCGGGGTGCCAGGCACACATCATGCACGACGGCGGCTTGGGCGGTCCCAGCGTCGCTTCCCTTGACCTGGCAGTGGTGGTGGGCCACGATGCCGTCCCGGCCCCGACGGCGGCCCGCTTCCTAGCCGCGGAGAAGCCGCAATTATTTGTGCTGCTACGTGAACAAGACGCGACCTTGGGACCGTTGGTGGTGCCCGGTGAAACTGCCTGCCCCGAATGCGTTGAACGCCACCGCAGCGCCGGGGACCCCCAGTGGTTGCGGATTTGTCAGGAACTTTCCGTCAGGGTGGAACCCTCACCCGATCACAAGCCGCGGCACGAGCAGCAAGAAACCATGGCCCTGGCCACTGTTTTAGCGGGAACGGCAGCCACCCATGCACTGTTGTTTTTAGATGGCATTAACCGTCCCGCCTCATGGTCGGCAGTGCTGAGCTTCCACCCGGATACTGGACAGTGGACGCAGCAGGACTACTCCACCCACCCCGAGTGCGGCTGTCAATGGCAGAATCAGCTGCGGGCCACAATCTCCAGTACGGCGTCGCCGTAGCGTTCCAGTTTGGCAGGGCCTACTCCTGGCAGTGCCGCCAAAGCGCCGAGGTCCTGCGGTTCCGCCTCGGCAATGGCCATCAGCGTGGCATCGGTAAACACCACAAACGCGGGTACGGAGGTGCTGGCAGCAACAGAGAGCCGCCACTGCCGCAATTGTTCAAACACGGCCTCGTCATATCCGGCCGGGCACTCGGAGCAACGGCCAAGCTTCCGTTCAGCCCCGGTGTTCAGGATTTTTCCACACACCCGGCATACCGCCGGCCCCACTGCCTTCCGGGAGTTTCGCGTGGCGGCCAACCGCAAGCTGGTGGGTGCCCCGCCCACGGTTGCCGGCCGTAACCCATCGAGGAAGCGCGACGGCTTGCGATTTGCCCGTCCGCCGGGGGTACGCGCCGTCGACCAGGAAAAGCTCAGGATTTCCCGGGCACGCGTAATGCCAACATAGAGCAGGCGCCGCTCCTCATCAACGGTTTCAGGGGTATCTGCAAAGGAAATTGGCATTAGACCCTCGCTGAGCCCCACCAGGAACACCGCATCCCATTCCAAGCCTTTGGCCGAGTGCAACGACGCCAACGTCACGCCTTGCACCGTGGGGGCGTGCTGGGCCGAGGCCCGGTCTTGGAGCTCAACTGTAAAATCGACCAGGGAAAAAATGTGCTCGGGGGTGCTGCGTGAAACATGCAGCTCATCCGCGAGCGCCACAATGGCTGCCAGTGATTCCCACCGCTCGCGGACGGCTCCACCGGATTTAGGGGCCTCGGTTTGATAGCCCAGGTTACCTAAGACATCACGGACCAGCTGACCCAACGGCTCGTCTTCCGCTGCTCGAGATGCTGCTCGCAACTGTAACAACGCGTCGCGGACTTCCTTGCGGGCAAAGAAACGCTCGCCGCCCCGGAGCTGATACCCCACACCAATCCCGGTGAGTGCTTGTTCATAAGCTTCGGACTGGCCATTGGTGCGGAACAGCACGGCAATCTCACTGGCCGGTGTGCCGTTGTCAATCAGCACTTTAATGCGGGCTGCGACGGCGGCAGCCTCCGCCTCGTCGTCGGTGCACTCCACAAACTCAGCCTGCGGCCCGCCTGGACGTTGCGCCACGAGTTCCAGCGGCTTGGACCACAGGGAATCAGCGCTTAGTCCTCCGCTGCGTCTGCTGCTCAACAAGGTGTTCGCCAGTCCCACCACCTGCGGCGTGGAGCGATAGTCACGCACCAGTTTCACCATATTCGCCGCCGGATAGCGTTTTGGGAAATCCAACAGGTGTCGCGGTGTTGCGCCCGTGAATGAATAAATGGTTTGACTGGCGTCTCCCACCACGCACAGCTCCTCCCGGCCACCTAACCAGAGATCAAGCATCCGTTGCTGGAGCGGGGAAACGTCTTGGTATTCATCGACAACAAAGTGCCGGTACTGCTCGCGCACGGTAGCAGCCACGCGGGCGTCTTCTTGCAAAATTCCCACTGTGATCAGCAAAACGTCCTCAAAATCAATGAGATTTCGATCTGCTTTGACGTCTTCATAACCCTGAAACAAGCGGCCCACAGCCACCTTGTCCAATCCGCCGGGTTCGCCACGGTCCAGGGCCTTGAGCAGGTATGTTTCCGGGGTCAGCATGGAGACCTTGGCCCACTCAATTTCGGCGGCAAGATCCCGAACTGCGGCCCTGTCCGTGGGCAGTCGCAGCCGCCGGGCGGCCTCTGCAATGATTTGCGCCTTGTGCTCCAAAAGCCCGGGCAACTGACCTCCCACAGCGTGCGGCCAGAAATACTGTAGTTGACGCAGGGCGGCGGCGTGGAACGTGCGGGCTTGGACAGTGCCAACGCCCAAGTCACGCAGGCGGGTGCGCATTTGTGCAGCAGCGCGCGCCGTGAAGGTCACTGCCAACAAACGGTTGGGGTTGTAGACCCCTGTATGAACCCCGTAGGCAATGCGGTGCGTAATGGCGCGGGTCTTTCCCGTTCCTGCACCTGCCAAGACGCACAACGGGCCATTGAGCGTGGTAGCGACGAGGCGCTGCTCATTGTCCAAACCGGAGAGTATTCGTTCCTCCGCTGTGCGGTGGTCCATCACTGGCAATCCGCTCTGACCTGGGTCAAAGCTCATGCGCTGTCACCGGGTTCAGCAATGGGGGCACCGTACCAATGTTCTATGAGCTTTCGGGCAATGGAGAGCCGGTGGGAAATTTGGGCTTCGCCGCTGAGCACCGCCGCCTGCAGTTCCTCCCGGTCAAACCACCGTGCCCCGCGAACCTCCACATTGTCGGGCACGGCGAGGGTGTCGCGGGTGTAACCCATAAAACCAAGCATGAGGGAGCGCGGGAAGGGCCAGGCCTGGGAGGAGATGTAGCTCAGTGAGTGTAAGTGCACCCCCACTTCCTCGGCAATCTCACGGACAGCTGCCTGCTCGGCACTTTCTCCACCCTCGACGAACCCCGCCACCGTGGAATACCTGTTGGATTCCCACTGCCTGTTATTAGCGAGCAAAATTCTGTCATCTGCCCCCACAATGCCCACAATCACGGCAGGGTCCGTCCGCGGGAAATGCACCGAGTCATCCTGTGGGCAACGACGCACCCAACCTGAGACATCAGCGACGGTGAGGCTGCCGCATCGAGGGCAGTGCTGATGGGTGGCGTGCCAGTTCGCTACAGCCTGGGCCTGCACAAAAGCCTGCTCGTCCACTGCCGTAAAACCAATTGCGACGTCACGGTATCCGGCGAAAGAGCCTCCGCTGGGCACCCAGGGAAGCTCTCCGGCGTCGTGCGGGAGAGCGTAGAGCACCAGATCGGTTCCCTCCGGCAAAAAATGCTCCTGGCCGGGGGTGACTTTGCCTAAATACACCACGGTGGTGCCTGGCGGAGGGGCAGGGGGAAGAATTTCCGGGCTAAGGAAAGCGGGGGCGGAACCGTCCATGAGAGCCAGTCCACGGTGAAACACCATCACTCGATGCGCGGGGGAACCCAAGACCGCTTCCATGAACCCGGGTTCGCTGCGTTGTTCACACTGTCGGTCCAGCACAGCTTCGGGGAAAGAGGTCGATTCAATCATGGTTCTACCGTACGCATCGCGTGGCAATTTATACATTCCGCAGGGGGTAAATGTGGACAAGCACACGCGTTAAGAGTGATTGCGGCAGGAGGTGATTGTGAGGTCTTCTCGCGACTCGCCGCCCCAGCGACGCCACGTTGGCGCGTTGGCGTTCTACGGTGGAGGGGTGAGACGAAAGACAGCAATTGAATTGGCCGCCATAGCCAGCGCCGCCGTGCCCGGACTTAACGTCACGGCGTTCGGACCCGAGCCCGATGATGGCACCGATTTCAGCTCAGCATTGCTGGTGGATGTTGACAGCCGCCGCTGGCGCGTCCGCTCCCCCCGGCATGCCGAGGCCAGCACCCGATTGGAAACTGAACGTGAAGTGCTGCGTGCTTTTTCCCCCGCAATTCGGGCGGAGCTGCCCTTTTTGCTGCCCACGGTAGCTGGCACTGTACGTCAGGGTGAGCTCATCACCTTTGTGTACTCGCACATCGTTGGCAGGGCCGGGTCCGTGGAGCAGCTTGCTTCAGGCAGCACAGCGTTGGCCAGGGAAATTGGCACGGCCATTGCTGCAATTCATGATCTCCCGCAAGAACTCATCACCCATTACGATCTGCCCAGCTACACAGCCAATGAGTTCCGCCAACGCAAGCTCAACGAGCTGGATCAGTCGGCCACCACCGGCAAGATCCCCCCGTCGCTGCTGCGGCGCTGGGAGCACGCCATGGAAGACGTCGCACTGTGGCGTTTCAACGCCTGTGTGGTGCACGGGGACCTGCATGAGGACAATATTTTGCTGGACGGCGATCAAGTCTCCGCCGTCATGGGTTGGACTGACCTTCGGGTGGGCGACCCCGCTGATGACTTTGCGTGGCTCGTCGCCGTCAATGATCCCGACTTTGTCGACGCCGTTGTGCGGTCCTACACCACCGCCAGAAAAGACACCCCCGATCCGCATTTGCTCCGTCGTGCTGCATTGAGCGCCGAATTTGCACTTGCCCAGTGGCTGGTGAAGGGTTACGCGGCAGACAGCGCGCGCATGGTGGAGGATGCCGAGTCCATGTTGAAGACCCTGGAGGCTGATATTGCCGAACATGGCGGCCAGCCCATTAGCGTCGAGCCGGTGGCCCCCGCACGGCCTCCCGCCCCCGCGTCAACTCCCGCATCAAATCCCAGTTCCACTCATGGTTCCACTGCCATTAAGCCCCCGGTGGCCAAGACTCCTGCCGTCTCGCCTCTGGGGAAGGTGCCCGGGAGTAAGAAGGCCGCTCCTGATGCCCGTAAGGAAAAGTCCGACGCCGCTCCCGTCACGTCCGCTACGCCCATGCAGGCGCCCCGCACGATAGCACCGGCCCCCCACACAGCGCCCAGTGCGCCGGCAAAACCCACGGGTGCGCCCGGTCAGGCGGCACCCGCTGCCGAGAGCACGCCAAGTAAAAGCGCGCCCAATAATGGCGCACCCAACAACACCGCTGAAGACAACAGCGCTGACGTGAACACCACGGCCATGAAAGTCATTCCTTTAAAAAAGTAGCCTTGCGCCTAGGCCGTGTAAGCGTTCCGGACAATGGCTTCAAGCTCCTCTTCCCCTGCCAGATCAACGGGCCGGATGAGCCGGTCTTGACCGACGTAGTAAAACGCTGCCCGGACTTGATCCAGGGGAACGTCCTTGAGTCGGGACCAGGCCAAACGGTACACGGCCAGCTGCACTGCGCGGATTGCCAGGGTGTCCTTCGGGGGGATTCTCCCGGTTTTCCAGTCAATAAGATCCCAGCCGCCGTCCCCGTCACGGAAAACAGCATCAATGCGTCCCCGCACAATGACTTCAGCCACCCTCGTTTCGATGGCCACCTCAAGATCTGCCGGCGTCCGGACGGCCCATGCCGAGTTTTTAAATACTTCCTGCATGTCCGCCAGCCCATAAGCCTCCTCCACGTAGGCATCAGCACCGGGTTCCTCATCTATGTCCAGCTGGCCGGTAGTGGCAAAGTATTCTTCAATCCACGCATGAAAAGCAGTACCTTTGCGTGCGGACATGCCGGGTTTGGTGGGAACGGGCCGACGCATGGCGCGGGTAACTTTTTCCGGGTCTTCCCGCAGCGCCACCAGGCGCGAGGCGGAAATGTGGGGCGGCAGCTCTACCAGAAGTTGCTCGCTCTCAGGCTGCTCCTGAGCCAAAAGCACGCTCACCTCAGTGCCCCAGCGAGGGTTGTCAGTTGAAAAATGCGCGGTGCCCACCTGGTTCAGACTGGCAGCGGCAGCACTGCCAACCAGTTCCGCCTGCACCGCCGCCGCTGAGCGTTCCACATTGTCACGGCGCCCTGTACGCACGGCTACGCCTGCCCGCCCCTCAATCACGGGACCATTGAGCGGATCGTAGGGCCACTGCGCACTTTCCACACCTGAACTCACGGGGTTTTCCACACCGTCCGCAGGATCTTCGGCCCACGGCCCAAGAACGGCCGGCTGGGTACTTCCCTCGGTGAGCGGCAGCAGTTCCTCGAGAAATGGTGACACCGTCAATGATTTCTTCCCGGTGCCCCACACGGTGGCTGAGCACATGAGGAAGTCGCGGGCGCGTGTGAACGCCACATAAGCCAGGCGGCGCTCCTCCTCTTCGCCATGCAAGGCAACGTCGGCGGCAAATAATTTCTCGTTCTCCAGCAGCGTTTTTAAATCAGGCACGTTCAGGTCCCACACGGGCAGGTCATCCCGGTCCCCGCGCAGGGGCCATGGCAGGGATTTAGCACCCGTGCTCCACCTGTCGGCGCGCGTGCTGGGGAAAGCCCCGCCATTCATGCCGGGGACAAAAACCACATCCCATTCCAGGCCTTTGGATGCGTGGACTGTCAACAGGGCCACGGCGTCCGGGTTGCTCTCCACCGCCGTGGTCTCCAGGCCGCCTTCTTCGGCTTCGGCTGTGTCCAGCCACGCCAGGAAGGCATCTAAATCCACCCTTTGTGCTGCCTGCATGAAGGTGGCGGCGGCGTCGGCAAAGGCATCCAAGTGGCGTCGGGCGTGGTGAATGCTGGATCCGGGTTTGGCAGCCAGTTCAATGTCCAGGAGCATGGTGCGTTCCACCACGCCGAGCAAACTCACCAGGTCCTCTCCCACGTAGGAACGCAGCATGCGCAGTTCATCGCGCAGCCCCAGCAGCCGGGTGCGTGCCACATCACTGAGGGGTCGGGCGGCGGCCGGCCAATAATCCGGGCTGAGGTAATCCAGGGCCTCCACCAGCGAGGACGCATCCACCACATCGGTCGTCACCACCACAGCATCCAGCTGCCCGGTGCTGCTGGTTTCGCCGGTTTTACCGGCTTCACTTGCTTTACCGGCTTCACTGAGCAGCACCGAGGCATCGAAGTCCACCTTGTTTTTCGCAGCCCACGCCCTGCGCCGGGCCAGGTACCGCGCCCAATCGGCAAAGGCCATTAAATCGGCGGGACCAATCCGCCACCGCGCACCCGTCAACAGCCGCATCAGCGCATCGGAGCGACCCGGATCTGCAATGACGCGCAGCGTAGCCACCAGATCCACAATTTCCGGGGTGCTGAGCAAGCCGCCCAGCCCCACAATTTCATAGGGGATGCCCCGGGCCTCAAAGACTGCCTGAAACTTTGCAAATTGTGCACGACGACGGCACAAGACCGCCACTGTCATGGCACCTTGAATGCCGGCCCGGTGCGTAAAGTCACCCTTGCGTGCAGTAATTTCAGCGGCAATGGCCTCGGCTTCAGCAAAATCGGATTCATACCGGGCGAGCAACACTTCACCGGCGGGGGCCTGCGGTTTCTCCCGTAGCGCGGACACCACCACCTGCGGCCCCGCAGCGGCCCGTTGCCCCTCACTGAGCCCGGCGGCCAGCTTGGCATTGGCTTTGCGGGTTTGTGCCTGCGTGAGCTGGGCCGACATGACATTGGCCGCCGCCAAAATGTGCCTTGAATTCCGCCATGCAATGGTCAGTTCAGCGGTGGCGGCGTACTCCCCGCTGACTTTGCGGAAGATCTCCGGGAAGCGGAAGAGCTGTCCTGCGGAGGCGCCGCGGAATCCGTAAATGGACTGGTGCGGGTCACCCACGGCCGTGACAGGGTGCCCGGAACCAAACAGTTCGGCGAACAGTTGCAGTTGCGCGTGGGAAGTGTCCTGAAATTCATCAAGCAAAACCACCTTGTAACGCTGGCGTTCCAGCTCCGCGGCGTGCGGCACATCGCGGGCGATGCGGGCCGCCAGTGCCACGAGGTCGCCGTAGTCAAGGGCGTTGCGGCGACGTTTCGCTTGAGCATATTTTTGCACCAGGAGCGCCACTGAAGAGCGGGTGCGCAGCACGTTTAACTGCTTTTCCACCACCTGTGTCGGTGGCTTGGGGCTTTGGTCAATGTAGGGCAGCGCCTGAAATTCCTCAAGGTAGTTTTCAATGGTCGCGGCCACGTGATGGGGGTCCTGCAGATGCTCCGCGCATTCACCTGCCAAATCCATGACGGCCTGGATGAGCGTGGATTTCGCGGCCGTGAAATGCTCGTGGTCACCTTCGTGGGCTGCCACCACCTCACTGGCCAGCTGCCACGCCTCCGCTGCACCCAGCACCACCGCGTCGCGTTCAATGCCCAACCGCAGTCCGTAGTCCGTCACAATTGCGTTGGCATAGGAGTGGTAGGTGGAGACTTTGGGTTCGAGGGCATCACGGGCGGCGGCCGCCGGAGCCAACTGAACTTCCCCGGATCGGGCCAGGGTGCCCAACCTGGCCAGCTGACCGCGAATGCGGGCGGCTAATTCACCGGCTGCTTTACGGGTAAACGTCACGCCTAAAATTTCCTCGGGCAGCACCAAGCCATTGGCCACGAGCCACACCACCCGGTCGGCCATGGTGGTGGTCTTCCCCGAGCCCGCCCCTGCAATGACGAGCAACGGCTCCAGTGGCGAGGCAATGATGGCAGCTTGCTCAGCCGTGGGCGGGCGCTGCTCCAGCAGCTCCGCCAAGGCATAGGGACTAAGCCATGTTGCGGGATCGACGGCGTCAGTGAGCAGATCCGTCTCCGACAACTCCGGGTCATGAGGTGAGGGGATAGTCATTCGGTAATTTGTTTCCCTTCCTGGCAGAGCGGGCAAATGGTGGGCAGGGGGCAGCCACGGCGGGCGTCCCAGTCAGTCCCGTGGCGGGCGGGGAACACTGCCTGGGCCATTAACAGGGCAGCTTCCATGACTTTTCGGGTGGGATCAGTGTCGCTGCCGGGGACCATGGGCGCCTGCTGCTGAATCTTGACTGTTTTCGCAGTGTCCCCCAAAGGGAGCAGCGCAGCGCCTCCCGATACTGCCCCACCGAACCCTGCAGCGGCCGCTTGTTCGGCGAAGCCCCCTGCAGTGACCGCCACTTGGTAGGCACCCAGCTGGGGGTGATCCTCCACTTGGGCCTTGGTGGGTTTAGTGCGTCCGGTCTTAATGTCCACCACCACTAAATTGCCGTGTGGATCAGCTTCGAGGCGGTCGACCTGGCCCCGCAGGAGGACTGTGACGGGCGCCGTCGAACCTTCCCCCGTGGGCAATTCGCCCAACTCGACTGTGAAGTTCTCCTCCACACCGACTAACGTGCGTCCTTCTTGACGGGCATCAATGACGTACTGGGCGAGTTTGCCAAGCATGTCCTTGGCGTGTTGATAATCGGCATCGCTTTCCCACGATTCAGGCAGACCCAGGGTGGGCCAGCGCCGGTCCAGCTCAGCCAGATATTCGTGCCCGGCACCCTCTGGAATGTCCTGGGCAATGCCGTGAATGAGGGTGCCCAGGCTGCGGGCAAAATCAGTGGTGGCCTCCCCGCCGGCGGCACGGACAAACCAGTTCAACGGAGATTTCAGCACCTCCTCAACCTTGGACGGCGACACTGCCACAGCCTCCCCCGGACTGACAATGGCGTTGCTGCTGCTCAAGGGCAGCAGCCCCCACCACTGCCGGGGACGGGCTCCCGGCACCTCATGCTGCGCCACCACCGCCAGCATGCGTGCGGCCTCTGGGTTGGCGTGCACTTCCGATTCCTGGCGGAGCTCCGATACCAGGGAGCGCAAGGTCATGGGCCGCAGCACTTGTTCGACAGGACGGACGGGGTACTGGGATTCACCGCCGGAATCCGTCACGGGAATGTAGGGCGCGGCCACATCAATGAACGTCGAGGGTTGCAGGTCATGGCCCGCAGCTGCCGTTAGGATCAGCTGGCTGCTGGTACGCGAAATAGCTGCCGCAAAGCTGCGCAGCTCATCGTAGCGAATATCGCGTAAACGGGCGGCGGGGTTAATTTGCCGTGCTGCGGCAGCGCCACTTTCCAGCACATCAACAAGCAACTGGCTGCCCAGCATCTCCCCGCGAAGACGGGTGTTGGGCCATACCCCCTCTTGCAAACCCGCGATAATGACCACGGGCCATTCGCGTCCGGCAGCGCTGGCCGGGGTCAGGATCTCCACGGCATCACTGCGCTGGGCGCGGGCGGCCAGGGTATCCATGGGCAGTTCCTGGCTCATGAGGTAGTCAAGGAACTGCTGTGCGTTGGAACCGGGCAGCTGATCCACATAGCGTTCGGCCGTTTGAAACAAGGCCATGACAGCGTCCAAGTCACGGTCCGCGCGAATACCCAGGGGCCCGCCATGCAGGGCCTGGGTCTCCCATAATCCAGAGCTGTCGCAGGCATCCCACAGCTCCCACAGCACGGTTTCAGCATTGGCTCCGGCAACCGCCACGGCCTTCCGGCCCGCGGCAAGCATGGTCGCAATCCGCCGCGCATTGCCAGCCTCCCAACCCAAGGGCGCCAACTTGTCGGGATCCAGTAATGCTTCCACCAACAACTCATCGCTGGCTCTGCCTCCGCCGGCATGGAATTCCTGCTGCCGCAGGGCTTGACGCAGACGGCGCAGATGCAGGGATGTGGAGCGGCCCAACCGTGAGGTCAGCAACGCCACGCAGGTCTCGGCGTCGAGCTTTTCCGGCGCCAACGCTACAGCGAACGCTTCCAGCAAGGGGCGCACGGCGGGCTCGTCACGCACGGGATTCTCCGCCACGGGGACCTTCACGGCAATGCCCTGGGCACTGAGATACCGCTGCAGGGCCGCCAGTGCCGAACCGGTGCGGACAATCACCGCTATCTGCCCCAGGCTGTATCCCTGCAAATGTTGCAGATGCAAAATCCTTTCGGCGACTAGACGCAGCTCATGAACTTCGGACGCCACCACGTGTGCACTGACAGTGCCTTCCCCCTCCGACGCCGGCTCCCCCAATGCGGACCGGTTTAAGATCCGCGCCTTGTGCCCGCCCCGGATTTGAAAGATTCGGTCTGCCACGCGCTGCCACGCCGCGGCGAGCGCGGGACCCATGCGGTGCGAAGTGGAGAGGGAGAATTCCAGCAGGGGGCGTTCCTGCGTGCCCAATGATGATGCCAGCGAGGCCACCAGGTCTGGACGCGCGCCACGGAAACCCTGCACGACGGTGTCCGGCGAGGCAGCCACCATGACATCCTTGCCGCGGCCCACCAACTTCAGCAACTGATGCACGGCCCTGTTGGCTTCCTGCAGGTCATCGACCACGATGAGCTGCAGCCGTTCGCGTTCCCGGGCCAGGAATTCCGGATCAAGTTCCAGCAAGGTGGTAGCGGCGGTAATGATCCCCGCGGGGTCGAAGGAGCCGGATTTACCCCAGTCCACCACGTCCCGATATTCTGCGTATAGAGAGGCAGCTGCCACCCAGTCGGGTCTCTGGTTGGCGCGGCCAAGGTCGGTGAGTTCCTCCGGGAGCAGGCCGTATTCAATCACCCTGTCAAAAAGTTGCCGAATCTCCTGCCGGAATCCTCGGGTGTCCAAAGCGTCCCTGAACTCGGCCGGCCAGTGCGGGGCATTACCCAACCCCAGCTTGTGACCGGCCAGCAGGTCCCTGATGATGAGGTCTTGTTCCGGCCCGCTCATCAGCCGCGGCGGACCGTCCAGGTGCGGCATGCGCCCCTCCACCTTGGCCCGGCGCAGCAAATCAAAGGCATAGGAGGACCAGGTGCGGGCCGGGGACGTGCCCAGGCTTCTGCTGAGTCTGGCGCTGAAACCATCACGCAACCGCGACGCGGCTAGACGGGAGGGCGCCAGCAACAGGGCCCGGCCAGGATCCACGGCGCCGTGTTCCATGCGCGCCACCGAGGCCTCAATGAGAACTGTTGTTTTACCCGTGCCGGGGGCGCCCCACACTAAAACAGGTCCGGTACCGGGCGGCAAATTCACCACGGCTTCCTGGTCGGCACTCAGGAGCGGAGCGGAGCGGGGACCTGCGGAAGGCGGGCGTAGCCGCAGTGTGGGCACGGATTGCTCCGTCAGGTGTTGCTGTGCCGCCGAGGCAGGCGCTGTTTGCAAGCTCATGTCCTCAGTCCATCACAGGGTACTGACATTGGCGCACGGACCGACGGGGCGCCGTACTGGGAGCAGTGGCGGGCTGGCGGAAGTGGTGGGCTGGTCGGCGTCGTCCGCGTCTTTCAGGCGGGCAGCAATGATGTCTATGCGATGGAAGTCCGCCGCAGCAGGACGCCAGCGGGCAGCAGCCATGTCAATGCGCCACGAGGGTGGCATGGCCGCGGTGTCGCCCCGCAGCGGGGTCTGCTCGTGCAGGTAATGCTCCAACGCAGTGCCCCCATGGCAACCGGGGGCCGCGCCATTAGCACGAACCACCCGCCACCAGGCAACTGCGCCGCCCTGGGCTGCCATGGCAGCCCCCACGTTCCGCGGCCCGCCGCACTCAAGCAGCGCGGCAATATCACCATAGGCAAGGACCTGAGCGCTGGGAATGAGATCCGCCACGGCCAAAACTGCTTCAATATACTGCTCACGCATGGCCTTAGCCTAGTGCGCCAAGGCCCCGACTGCTCCCATGTCAGTGCCAACAGGTAGCGTGGATTCATGACTAGCTGGAGCATGCATCCCCGTGCCGCCTTTGATTTAGAGACCACGGGCAAGGATCCCCGTGAAGCGCGGATCGTGACGGCCTCCATCGTGCTTGTTGACGACGGCGGAACTGTTGTGGAGCGCTATGAGTGGCTGGCTGATCCGGGGATGGACATTCCCGAAGAAGCTGCAGCCATCCATGGCATCACCACGGCACACGCGCAGGCCAACGGGCAGCCGGCAGCCATGGTGGCAGCCGAGGTTGCCGCCGTGCTGGGAGTGCTTTTTGCCCGCAACATCCCCGTTATTGCATTCAATGCCTCCTACGACTTCACGGTCCTGGCCCATGAGGCCCGGCGGCATGAGCTGGCACAAATTGAGCCAGCTCCCGTCATTGACCCCTTTATTTGCCATAAGAAGGTGGAGAAATTTCGAAAGGGCAGCAGGACGCTGGTGGCTCTTTGCGAGGAATACGCCATCAGTCTTGAGGACGCCCACACCTCGGCTGCCGACGCTGAAGCCACCTTGCGTTTAGCTGACGCGTTGGCGGCCAAGTACAGCGCCCTGCGTGGTTCTGCCGAGGAACTGCACGCGGCGCAGTTCCTCTGGGCACGTGAGCAGGCAGCCAGTTATCAAGATTTTTTGCGCCGCAGCAAAGATCCCACCGCCATCATTGAAGGCGATTGGCCGGTCCTGCCGCCCCGGGCCTGACGCCTTGATTGCTGCACCCTTTAGCGGACGGGACCAGGCCGGTGTGGCCAATATCACGGGTCCTGGTGGGGTCCGTGAAACGGGGTGCGGGCTTCAAATGTGCAGCCACATTTCGCGGCAAAGGATGCGCGACGCCGTAATCTAGGCATAATAGGTGTTATTGGTTGGCGAAAGCCGGTATTGCTTCGCATATATTCGCATCCGCCATATTTTTGTTGCGGGTGACATAATTTAGTTTCGTTGGTTGAGTTCTGCTAGGAAACTCCTGAGAGTTCCTTCACCTGCTCCCCACAGTTACTCCCTCCCGTGCTGTCATTCGGGATGGGCACCTGCAATGAAAGCGAAAAGTTTGATGAAAAAATCAGCATTGAAGTGGATCACCACTGTCCCAGTCGCGGTTGCTTTGGCGTTCTCGCTGGCAGCCTGCGGGGGCTCCGGCGACACCAGCTCCGACGGCGCCACGGATGCCTTGGCCGGCAGCGACCAGGTCTCGCTGGACAAATACACCACCGATGACGTGGTGGCCCTTGACTCCATTAACAAAGACGAGCTGGGCCTCATTACCCCGGGCACCCTTAGCGTAGGTACCCTCTCCGACGCCCCGCCGAACATCTTCATCAAGGACGGCAAGTTCACGGGTTACGACAATGAACTCCTGCGTGCCATGGCCGAAAAGCTGGACCTGGAAGTGGAATTCAAGTCAACCTCCTTCGCAGCTCTGCTGGGCCAGGTGGAAAACAAGACGTTCGACGTCGGTTCTTCCTCCATTTCCACCACGGACGCCCGTCGCAAGAACGTCGGCTTCACCAACGGCTACGACTTCGGTTACATGGCCGTTGTTGCCATGGACACCTCCACCGATATCAAAGGCTTTGCCAACTTGAGCAAGGACGTCCGCGTGGGCGTTGTCAAAGGCACCGTCCAGGATGACTACGTCACGAACACGTTGGGTCTCGAAGCAGTCGGCTTTGAGGATTACAACACGGCTTACGCAAACTTGAAGAATGGCCAAATTGACGCGTGGGTGGCCCCTTCGCAGCAGGCCGAAGGCCAGGTCAAGGACGGCGACGGCGCCAGCATCGTTGAAAACGTGGTCAACACGCAGAACTTCACTGCTTACGCCGTGAACTCCACTAATAAGGCTCTGACGGACGCGCTGAACTCCGCTCTTGACGAGGTCATTGCCGATGGCACCTGGTCCACGTTGACCAAGGAATGGTACCCCGAGCGCCCCATGCCTGAAGACTGGACTCCGGGCTCCAAGACCGTAGCGGTTCCCAAGGCCTAATCTATGGATGTTCTTGAGCAGCTTGCAAAAACGTTCTTTGACTGGCAGGCAATGGGGGAAGTAGTCCCCGAAATGCTGACGGTTGGCTTGCCCAATACTCTGGTGCTTGCCATTGTTTCCGGCGTTCTAGGCTGTCTTCTTGGCATGGTCTTGGCCATCATGGGCATCTCACGAAACCCCGTCCCGCGCTGGATTGCCCGTGTTTACACCGATATCTTCCGCGGCCTGCCCGCCATTTTGACCATTCTCCTGATTGGTCTTGGTCTGGGTCCGGTTTTTCGCTTGATGACCGGCAGCACCAACCCGTACCCATTAGGCATCCTGGCTTTGACCTTGATGGCAGCGGCGTACATTGGCGAGATCTTCCGCTCCGGCATTCAAAGCGTTGAAAAGGGCCAGTTGGAGGCATCCCGCGCCCTGGGTTTCAGCTACGGTTCGGCCATGATTCTGGTGGTCATCCCCCAGGGCATCCGGCGGGTGCTGCCTGCCTTGGTTAACCAGTTGATCTCCCTTATCAAGGATTCCTCACTGATTTACTTGCTGGGACTGCTTGCCAGCCAGCGTGAGATTTTCCGTATTGGCAACGATGCTGCCGCGAACACCGGAAACCTTTCTCCGTTAATTGCAGCTGGTGTACTGTACTTGCTGCTCACAGTGCCATTGACCCACGTGGTGAACTTTATGGACAAGCGCATGCGTGAGGGACGGGCCCAAAAGGTCGAACCCGACGAGGCCGCAGCAATGATTGGAAAGGGTGCCACAACATGAGTGACTTCAAGTCGGGGTCCCTGACAGCTAGCAACATCCACTTGGCTTTTGGCTCCAATAAGGTGCTCCGCGGCATTGATCTGCACGTACCGCAGGGCACCACGGCCTCCGTCATTGGCCCTTCGGGTTCTGGCAAGTCAACGCTGCTGCGGGTGATGAACCGTTTGATTGAACCCGATCAAGGCGACATTCACTTGGACGGCCGGTCAGTATTGCAGGACAACCCGGATGAGCTGCGCCGTCGCATTGGCATGGTGTTTCAGCAATTCAACTTGTTCCCCCACAAAACCGTGGTGCAGAACGTTTCTCTGGCGCTGAGCAAGATTCGCAGGATGCCCAAGGATCAAGCACAGGCCAAGGCCATGGAGCAACTCGACCTGGTGGGCCTGAAGCACAAGGCCGATGTGCGCCCAGGCAACCTCTCCGGTGGACAACAGCAACGCGTGGCCATTGCCCGGGCCCTGGCCATGGAACCGGAAGTAATGTTCTTTGACGAGGCCACCTCGGCACTGGACCCGGAGCTGGTCAAGGGGGTGCTGGCGTTGATGACAGACCTTTCCAAGGGCGGCATGACCATGGTGGTGGTTACCCACGAGATGGGTTTTTCCCGCAATGTTTCCGACACGGTGACCTTTATGGATGCCGGCGTCGTAGTGGAAACCGGCCCGCCGGATGAGCTGTTTACAGCACCAAGGACGGATCGCTTGAAGGGCTTCCTCTCCGACGTCCTCTAGGCTTTAAACAACTGACCTGCACGTGATGGTTGCAACCATCACGTGCAGGTCAGTTGTTTAAACACGCTCCAGTGCTTCATGGGGTTCCTCGGGAAGGACCACGGCGATCTTTGCCCCGGAGCTAATGCTGCCACCGTGCCGAACCACACCCATGATGCCTGCCCTACGAACCAGGGTGCCGCCGTCATCGTAGCCCACCAGTTCCTTGAGCAGGCCCTGCTGGAATTTCTCGATCTGTGAGCAGGGATTCCGTAATCCCGTCACTTCCACCACGGCGCTTTCACCAATGTGGAGCAGTGCGCCGCGCGGGAGCCCCAAGAGGTCAACTCCAGCGGTGGTCACGTTCTCCCCCAGCGCCCCCGGCGTGACGGTAAATCTGCGGCCCAGCAACCAGGTGAAAAGTTCTTGGTGCATCAGGTGCACCTGGCGCAGGTTTGGGGCGGTGGGATCCGCCCGAAGCCGGGAAAGGTGTTGGACAGTAACGCCACGATGGGCGTCCCCGACCACACCCAGACCCGTCTCCACCTCGATCTTGGCCACTGATTGCTTACTGAAGCGGTGGGCGGTGTCGGCATGGACGGCCACAACGTGCGCAATAGTGTTCACTCAAGCAGTTTAAGCACTCACAGCACCAAGGGCGGGGCCAACTCCTAAAAACGGGGTAGTAATACTTCGCCCCCACGAGTTGGCTCCGCCCTTGACAGTTGGCCCCGCCTGGGCGAAAACCAGGTGACCCTACGCGGCGGCCGCGGCGGCTGCGGCCCTGGCAGCGGCCGGGAGGGCCTCGAAGATGCGGTTCATGGCAGCATCGTCATGCGCGGCGGACAGGAACCACGCCTCAAAGACGCTGGGCGGCAGGTACACACCGGAATCCAGCATGGAGTGGAAGAACGGCGCGTAACGGAACACCTCTTGGGCCTGCGCGTCGGCATAGTTGTGCACGCCGCTGGCTGAGGTGCCAAAGGCGACGGAGAACAAGCTGCCCGCCCGTTGAATGGAGTGGTCCACGCCCTCGGCTGACAATGCCCCGGACAGGGCTGCTGAAAGTTCCAGGGAACGGGCATCGACGGTGGCGTAAACCTCGGCGGTGGCCGCATTCAAGGTGGCTACGCCGGCAGCCATGGCCACGGGATTCCCGGACAGGGTGCCCGCTTGGTAGACCGGACCCAGCGGCGCCAAATAATCCATGACTTCCTGACGTCCGCCCAGGGCTGCGGTGGGAAGCCCGCCGCCAATGACCTTGCCAAAGGTGTACAGATCCGGTGTCCAGCCCTCGGAGGCGCCCGTGAGGCCCCAGTAGCCGGCGGGACCTGTCCGGAAGCCCGTCAAAACCTCGTCCATGATCAATAATGCGCCGTGGGCAGTGGTGATGCGTGAGAGCCCTGCGTTGAAGCCCTCCCCCGGCGTCACAACACCCATATTGGCGGGCGCGGCTTCGGTAATGACGGCGGCAATCCGTTCCCCGTGCGCTGCAAAGGCAGCCTCCACGGCAGTCAGGTCATTGTAGGGCAGGACCAGTGTCTCGGCGGCTGTGGCAGCCGTGACCCCGGCCGATCCGGGCAATGCCAGGGTGGCCAGACCGGACCCGGCAGCGGCCAGCAGGGAATCCAAGTGTCCGTGGTAGCAGCCGGCGAATTTAATGATCAGGTCCCGGCCGGTGAAACCACGCGCCAAACGCACGGCGGTCATGGTGGCTTCGGTGCCGGTGGAGACCATCCGCAGACGTTCGACGCCGGACACCCGCCCCTGCACCAACGCGGCAAGTTCGCTTTCGGCCGGGGTGGAGGCGCCGAAACTCAGGCCGTGGTCCACGGCGGCGTGAACGGCGGCCAGGACGTCGGGGTGCGCGTGGCCCAGCAGCGCCGGCCCCCATGAACACACCAGGTCCACGTAGTCGCGGCCATCGGCATCGGTCAGGTACGCGCCCTTGGCGTTGACCATGAAGCGCGGCGTCCCGCCCACCGAGCCAAAGGCACGCACGGGCGAATTCACCCCGCCGGGCATGAGGGTTTTAGCGCGGTCAAAGAGTTCTTGGGAGCTGGTCATGAATGGTTCCTTGGGGTTCCTTGGCTTGAGCGTGTGGAGCAATGAAATGGAAAAGGTGGTTTTAGCTGCGCAGCCAGCCGGCCAACTCGGCCGCCCAGTAGGTCAGGATCATGGTGGCGCCGGCACGCTTAATGCTCAATACCGACTCCTCAATGGCGCCCTGGCGGTTGATCCAGCCATTGGCGGCGGCTGCTTCGATCATGGCGTATTCGCCGGAAATTTGGTACGCGGCCACGGGCACGGGGGACATTTGGGCCACGTCCGCCAGAATGTCCAGGTAGCTCATGGCCGGCTTGACCATGATGATGTCGGCGCCCTCGGCCAGATCCAGTTCCACCTCCAGCAGGGCCTCACGGCGGTTTCCGGGATCCATTTGGTACGTCCGGCGGTCGCCCTGGAGCTGGGAATCCACTGCCTCGCGGAAGGGGCCATAAAAGGCCGAGGCGTACTTGGCGGCGTAGGCCAGCACGGAGACGGAGTTGAATCCGGCCGCGTCCAGGGCTTCCCGGATCACAGCCACCTGGCCGTCCATCATGCCCGACGGCGCCACGACGTGCGCCCCAGCCCTGGCCTGGGCCACTGCCATGTGCGCGTAAATGTCCAAGGTGGCGTCATTGTCCACCTCCCCGGCGGCGTCCAGGACGCCGCAGTGGCCGTGGTCGGTGAACTCATCAAGGCAGAGATCGCTCATGACCACCAGGTCATCACCCACGGCGGCACGGACATCGCCGATGGCTTTGTTCAGCACGCCCAAGGGATCCAACCCGGCCGAGCCCGTGGCGTCGCGCGTCGCGGGGATGCCGAACAGCATAATGCCGCCCAAACCCAACTCCACGGCCTCACGCGCGGCCTCCAGCAATGACGCGGTGGTGTGTTGAAAGACGCCAGGCATGGACGTGATGGCTTTGGGCTCGGTGAGGTCTTCACGAATAAAGACCGGCAAAATCAAGTCCGACGGCGCGAGGGAAAATTCACTCACCAGCCGACGCATGGCCGGGGTGGTGCGCAGGCGGCGGGGGCGGTGCTGGGGAAAGCTCATGACTGCTCCGTAAGTGACTAGTGGTAAAAGTGGTTGCTGGCGTGGGTCAGTGCGGCCACAATGCCAGCGCCGGTGGGCTGCGTTGCGGTGGCGGCGACCCGGAGGCCCAGACGCTGCGCCTCGTCCCTTGTGGGCTGGCCAATGGCAATGACCAGGCACTGCGGCGGCAGTGGCGCCATGCATGCTGCCACGGCCCGCGCCGCGCTTCCCGAGGCAAGTACGACGGCGTTTATCACCCCTGCGGCAAGCTCTGCCTGTGCTTCGACGGGAGTGAGCTGCGGATAGTTCACATCCGCCTCGGCCCCGGAGGAATGCAAGGTAGCTGTGAGCCGCAACCCCGGCGGGGCTGGGTAGTCCACGGTTTTGTAGGCCGTCACAATGTCCGGGGTCCAGCCCTTGGCCCGGATGCCGGTGCACAACGTGTCCGCGGCCAGGCTGGACTGCGGCAATAACACCTTGGCATTGGAGCCGGCAGCAGCGTGCGGCCATAGCTCCACCAGTCCCGCGGCTGATTGCAGCTCCACGGGGGCCAGCGTGGCCCGCACGCCCTCGTCAGCCAAAACAGCCACCGAGGTGGGCCCAATGGTGGCCACCTGCGTGCTGGCGGGAATCAACGCACCAAGTGTGGTTCCGGCGCGCTCGCACCACTGCTTTAAAGCCCGCACAGTGGTGAGGGAACTAATAACCAGCCAGCCGTAGTCCCCGGCGGCGAGTCTGTTCACGGCCGCAGTCAGCGGCTTTTGATCCCCCAGCTCAAAGTCAATGAGCGGCACCAATACGGGCTCGGCGCCGGCGGCAGCCAACGCATCGGCCAAGGCCCCGGCCCGGTCGGGGCTGCGGGTAATGGCAACCCGCAGCCCGGAGATCGTGCCGTGATTGTTCACTTCGAGGAGCCAGCCAAATCCGCAAAGTCCCCGGCGCCGCCAGCGAGCAGTTCCTCGGCAAGTTCAATGCCCAAGAGTGTCGCCCCCACCGTGGTGAGGCCGTCGGTGGCCTTTTTCAGGCGCAGCGAACGGGTGCCGTCGAGGGAAACCACCACGGCTTCCAAGTGCAGCAGGGAACCCTTGCGCAGCCCGAGCGCACCCACGGGTGCTGCGCAGCCAGCTTCCAGACGTGCCAGGAGCGCACGTTCGGCCGTGATGGCCAGACGGGTATCGCGGTCTTCCACGGCAGCCAGTGACTGCCCCAGCACGTGGGTCAGTTCAGCCTCCGCGCTGCGGCATTCCAAAGCCAACGCTCCCTGGCCGGGGGCCGGGAGCATGACCTCTGGGTCAAGGAATTCCGTCACGGTATCCAAACGCCCAATGCGGCTCAGGCCCGAGGCCGCCAGCACCACTGCGTCCAGGTCGGCAACCTTGCCGGGCTCGGGATCCGCCAGCGCGTTCCCGGGCAAGCCCGGCACCCGCGCCAGACGGGTATCCACATTGCCGCGGATATCCACAATGTTCAGGTCATTGCGTGCCGCCAACAGCTGAGCGGCACGGCGGGGAGAACCCGTGCCAACACTGGCCCCCTGCGGCAGCTCAGTGAGCTTGAGGGAGTCCCGGGAACATAGCGCATCCCGGGCATCGGCCCGCAGCGGCACGGCAGCGAGCGTCAATCCGGGCACGGCAGCCGTGGGCAGATCCTTCAGTGAGTGCACTGCCACATCCACCCGGCCGTCAAGCACCGCTGCCCGGAGTTCGGCGGCAAAGACCCCCGTCCCGCCCATTTGCGACAACGGGCCGGTGAGGACATCACCGTCGGTTTTGACGCTGATGATGTCAGCCTCAAAACCACCCACGGCAAGAAGCTGTTCGGTGATTTGGCCTGTCTGGGTCAGGGCCAGCTTGCTGCCGCGCGTCCCAATTTTTACGTTCGCCACCATGTCCGCCACGTGTCAGGAAGCCGCAGGGGCGCCGGCGGCCATAAGGCCTACGGTGCTGCCCACTTCGGAAATGGCTGGCTTTTCGCCACGGAAGTTGGCGCAGCAGCCGGGGTTGCACACATCAAACCACGGGCCCAATTTGGTCATGGCGGGACGTTGTTCAATGTGGTTTTCAATGGTGCGTTCGCAAATCATGTCCACCAACCCTGCGACAAACTTTTGATGGGTGCCGGGGGTGGGTGCCCTGTCAAAGACAAGTCCCAGCTCCGTGCAGGTTTCTGCAGCCTCCGTGTCCAAGTCCCACAAAACTTCCATGTGGTCGCTGACAAATCCCAGCGGCACAATGACGACGCCCTTGATCCCTGCGGCGGCCTTCTCCGCGAGCGCATCATTGATGTCGGGTTCCAGCCACGGCACGTGCGGGGCGCCGGAACGCGACTGGTACACCAGGGACCATTCCTGCTCGGGAGCCACAGCTGCAATGACGGCCTCGGCCGCGGCCAGGTGCTGGGCCACATAGGCGGAGTTCTCGGCGAATTCGCGGGGCTCGTTCTCCGAGTGTCCCGCAGCTTCCGCGTCCCGCGTGGGGATGGAGTGCGTGGCAAACATGACGTGAACGGGAGCGTCGGGGGTGCCGGCAGCCGCCAACTCCGCCCGGACCTTGCCCAGGGAGGCAGCCGTTCCCTCAATGAAGGGGGTGACAAATCCGGGGTGGTCAAAGTACTGGCGTACCTTATCCACTGCCAGCTTGCCGTCCAGGCCGGTCTCGGTCAGCGCCATGCCAATGTCCTCGCGGTACTGACGGCAGCTGGAATAGCAGGAGTAGGCGCTGGTGGTGACCATGAGGAGGCGGCGGTGGCCGGCGTCGTACGCATCTGTCAGGACGGCGGGAATGTAGGGGTCCCAGTTGCGGTTCCCCCACAGCACGGGCAGCTCAATGCCGCGGGCCGTCAGCTCTACCTCAAGGGCCGCCTTCAAGGCACGGTTTTGGGCGTTGATGGGGCTGATGCCGCCGTTTTTCCGGTAGTGGTGGCTGACCTCTTCCAGACGCTCATCGGGGATCCCCCGGCCGCGGGTGACATTGCGCAGGAACGGAATGACGTCTTCCTGGCCCTCTGGACCACCAAAGGAGGCCAAAAGGATGGCATCGTAGTTCGCCGGCGCCACGACGGCGTTGGGGGTGGTTGGCCTATTCATCGCAGGACCTCGGCAATCTCGGCGCCAGCCACGCGGCGGCCCGTATAGAAGGGAACTTCTTCGCGAACATGCAGGCGGGCATCGGAGTAGCGCAGGGTGCGCATCATGTCCACCAAATCAATGAGGTTATCTGCTTCCAGGCCAAGCAGCCATTCCCAGTCGCCCAGGGCAAATGCAGAGACCGTGTTGGCTTGAACCTGCGGGTACTCCCGGCCCAGCATGCCGTGTTCACGCAGCATCCGGGAGCGGTCCTCCGGGGGCAAAATGTACCATTCGTAGGACCGCACGAACGGGTAGACGCAGAGCCATTCCTTGGGCTGGTGCGTGCCCATGTACGCGGGGGCGTGGGACTTGGCGAACTCTGCATCGCGATGCACGCCCATGGCCGACCAGGCAATCTCAGTGGCACTGAACAGTTCCGTGCGGCGGATGGAACGCACTGCCTTTTGCAAGCCCTCGGCGTCGGCGCCGACCAGCCACATCATGATGTCGGCGTCGTTGCGCATGGCTGAGACGTCGTAACTTCCGCGCAGGGAAATGCTCTCCGCAGCCAAAGCGGCGACGAGTTTTTCAAACTCGGCAATGGCGCTCTGACCACCCGTGAACGACCCGGTGCGCTTAAAGACTGTCCACAGCGTGAACGGGGTCTCGCTGGGTGTTTTAGTGACAGATTGTTCGTTTGTGTGGCTCATGATTTAAGTGTGCACCCCTGATCCAGGAAACTAAAATTAGTAATCTCTACATGGTGTAGAAAGTGTTTAAAATCATACTCGCTGAGCAGTATCCACAGCTGCCCGCACGGCACGGCGGGTGCCGGCCACAATTGCCGCCAAACCATTGCCGCTGAGCCAACCGCCCACCAGCAACAACCCCGGCATGTCCTGCACCAGCGCGCGGATCTTGGCAATGTTGGCCTGATGGCCGACGGCGGCAAACGGCAAAATGCCCGTCCACCGAACCACGTCCGAACCCAGCAAATCAGCCTCATTGAGGTCCACGCCCAAAAGCACCGACGCGTCGGCAAGAGCCGTGGGCACCAGGTCCTCCTCGCGGAAGGATGCTGGGGTAAGGCGGACGGCGTCGGCCGGGTTCCGTGCAGCACGGCCGTAGGACAGCCGCACCACATGGGTGCCCGGTCCCGTGGAATCAGCCAGCCACGGCCACTTGGCCGTGGAGTGCGTGAGGGCCTTGGCCCGGATACCTTCGACGCCAGGCGCCACCAGTACGCCCGTGCCCCGGGGTGCCGAGTCCAATTCCGGCACATCCACCACCAGGGTGACCAGGCGAATGTCGGGTCCGGGGGCCGGGGCCTGCAGCAGCGGGATTTCCGAACTCAGCAATTTCACGGCGGTGGGCCCGTCAGTGGCCACCACCAACATCGCTGCTCCGTCAAAGCCCCGTTCCGTGCCATGCTCCCAGTCCACAATCCAGCGGGAGGGGGCGCCGCCGTCGTAATGCTCCCCTTCCACCGCGTGATCAACAGGGTCGTCGCCGCGGTAGATGGCTTTAATGCGGTGTCCGGCGTGTAATTGCGCTCCCGCGTCCCGCAGGTGGGTCACCAGTGCAGTCACCAGGGTATGCATGCCACCGTTGAGACCGGCGACGGCCGAGCCGGGCTTGCTGCCGCCGGCGCGTTGAGCTGCGACGGCGGCCGCCAGGGAGCCGTGTTCCCGGATGCCGGCACGCAGGCCCGGTGCCACCATGTCCACGTCCAGAATTTCGGGATCGGCCGAATGCACCCCCGCCACAACGGGTGCCACCAGACGCTCCAAAACACGCTTGCCCATGCGGGCACGCACCAGTTCAGCCACGCTGGAGACGGCTTCCGTGGTGCCAACGGTTACGGGCATTTTGGCATCGAGGGAGGCCCGCAGCACTCCTGCTGCGCCGAGCGCGGCTTTGACCTCCGGGGCATTGAGGTCTGAGGGGATGCCCAGAACGCCCGTGCGGGGCAGCGGGATGGGACCTTCCGGCAGCCACACCGACGCTCCCTCTGGATTGGGCAGCACAATGCGCTCCGCCAGTCCCAGCTCGGTGGCAAGATCGGCCACGGCCGTGTTCCGGGTGGCAAAGGACTCCGCACCGGCGTCAAGGATCACGCCCGCCACCTCGTGGCTGGCCACACAGCCGCCCCAGGTGCCCGAGGCCTCGTAAAGACTGACATGGAACCCCGCGGCCAGCAGGTCCTTGGCCGCGACAAGACCTGACATACCGCCGCCCACCACTATTGCATGGTTGGGTGCCGGGTGGGTCTTGGATCGGTGCGCCTTGGCTGCAAGTTTGCGATTTTCCATCGGGTCCCCTTGTCAATACTGATTTGGTTATTGCTTGGGAGCTACAGGCCGCTCTTAGGGCTTAATTAAATTTTTAGGGCTCAATTGAGTGAATTAGTTCCACAATGCGCGTCAGGACAGCCGGGTCGGTTTCCGGCGGGACGCCATGACCCAGGTTCACCACATGTGAGGGGGCTGCGGCGCCTGCTGCCAGCACGTCGCGGACGTGGCGTTCCAGCACCTCCCAGGGCGCGTTCAGCAGGGCCGGGTCAATGTTGCCCTGCAGCGGAACGGTGCCCCCGAGCCGGCGGTTGGCCTCATCCAGGGGCAGGCGGTAATCCACACCCATAACATCAACCCCCACGGCGTGCATGGCGCCGAGCAGTTCGCTGGTCCCCGTGCCAAAGTGAATCAATGGCACACCCAGGTCGCGGACATGGTCCAGGGCCCGGACCGACGCCGGGGCCACATGACGGGTGTAGTCCGCCAGTCCCAGCGAACCCGCCCAGGAATCAAATAGCTGGCCGGCACTGGCACCGGCTTCAATTTGGGCGCGGAGGAATTTACCCGAGGCATCGGCGGCCCAGGCCATGAGCTCGGCCCACAGTTCGGGTTGGGCATGCATCATGGTGCGCGGACCCAGGTGGTCGCGGGACGGTTTGCCCTCCACCATGTAGGCGGCCACTGTAAAAGGGGCTCCCGCAAAGCCAATGAGGGGCGTGTTGCCCAGCTCAGCCACCGTCAGGGCCACGGCTTGGCGGATGGACTCCAGGGACTCATCCGTGAGTTCGGGCAGGGCGGCTATGTCGGCTGCGCTGCGGATGGGATGGTCTAAAACCGGTCCCACGCCGGGGACAATGTCCACGCCAACCCCGGCCAGCTTCAGCGGAATGACAATGTCGGAAAAGAAAATGGCAGCATCAACGTCATGGCGGCGCACCGGCTGCAGCGTGATTTCTGCAGCCATCTCCGGCTTCAGACAGGAATCCAGCATGGTGGTGCCAACGCGCAGTTCACGGTACTCCGGCAAGGAACGCCCAGCCTGGCGCATGAACCAAACTGGACGGCGGCTTGGCGTGCCACCACGGTAGGCAGTGATCAGGGGCGAGTTGCTGGTTCGGCCATCCATGAGGGGGTGGCTGGGGCTCAGTGTCATGGCACCACACTACCCAGCCGCCCTGACAACTGCTTGTGCACACCTTGTCAGCAGTACTTGGTGAAGAGCTGTGCGTAAGCATTATCACAGCGGTTTACTGACGCTTTCCCGCTTCCTGTGAACAAACACCCAGTGGGGAGGACTACGATAGTGACATTGTGGTTCTCTTTTCACTCGTTGCCTCGCACTCAGACCTTGATCTAGAAACCGTTGCACGCCTCAGCGCGGGTGCAGCGGCAGTCAGTGCTGAGCTGACGCATACTGCCAATGACGTTGCCGGTCTCGTCACGCTGGCCACCTGCAACCGCTATGAACTCTACGCACAGGCGCCCAGCGCAGATCATGTGGAATCCGCCCGCAGCAGCATTGTTGCTGCCATTAGCTCGCACACGGGACTGACGGAAGCGGAAGTCTCGGCCGCCTTGATCACCCATGTGGGCCCCGAGGTGCCGCGTCACCTCTTTGCCGTCAGCACCGGTCTGGATTCGGCAGTGGTGGGTGAGCGTGAAATTGCCGGTCAGGTGCGCCGCGCGTTGAGCTCCGCCGAGGAGCAGGGTGTCACCACACCTCCTTTGGTACGCCTTTTTCAAGCTGCAGCGAAGACGGCCAAGGACGTCGGTGCGCAAACGGCGCTGGGCCGCCGCGGCATGTCCATTGTCTCCGTGGCGTTGGATCTGGCGGCCGAGCTGCAGGATGATTTTGTTGCCGCCAACTCCGCCGGCGGCGCGCCCGACAACGCCCCGGGCAGCAAGCTGGGCGTCATTCACCCCGGTCCGCTCGCTGGCAAAACAGCCGTCTTATTTGGTACCGGCGCCTACGCCGGAGCGGCCATGGCGCAACTTATTCAACGTGGCTGCACGGATATTTTTGTCTACTCCGGCTCAGGCCGGGCAGAGACCTTCACCGCCTCCCGCGGCGGCACGGCGGTCAATGATGCAACACTTCCGGCGGCCGTAGCCCAGGCTGCACTGCTCGTTGGCTGCAGCGGCTCCGAGCACAGGATCACCGGGGACGACCTGGCCCGGATGCGTCAAGAGACGTCACGCCAACTAACCGCCATTGATTTAGCCCTGACCCATGACTTTACCCCGGACGTGGCGCAGCTGCCCGGGGTGGATTTGCTGACCTTGGAAACTGTGCGCCAGGCAGCTCCCGGCGAACAGGAATCCACCCTTGCCGAGGCCGCCGCCCTCGTGGCTGAAGCGACCCAAAAGTTTGAGGACACCCAGAACGCGCGCGCCCTGGACCATGCCATTGTGGCTCTTCGCCGGCACACCATGGGGGTGCTGGATGATGAGCTGGCGAAGGTGCGCAAGCAACACGGCTGCACTGCCGCCACCGCCGAAGTGGAATTTGCCATGCGCCGCATGGTCAAGCAGCTGCTGCACGTGCCCACCGTCAGGGCCAAGGAGCTGGCGGCAGCCGGTGACGCCGAAAGCTATTTGGCGGCCCTGGATGTCCTCTACGGACTGCAGGTCTCCCCCGAGGTGATTGGCGCAACCGTTGCCGCATCCACAGCACCTGTGGCGACAGCACCCGCAGTGACAGCAGCCAGCGCCTAATCCAGCCAGCGCCTAATCCCGTACCCCGGGCGGTACCGCAGGACTGCCCTGGCCGTTGCCACCCTTCTGGTCAGCGTGCCAGGCATCAATACCGCCCTGCAAATGCACCACATTGGCAAACCCGGCAGCACGCAGGCGGGTCAGGGCCTCTGCCGAGCGCGTCCCCGCCTTGCAATGCAGGATCAACGGCACCCCCTGCGGCAGCTGACCCAGGGCCGAGCCGTCACGGATCCCGCCCAGGGGCACCAGCACTGATCCGGGAATCCGTGAAATTTCATATTCCACCGGCTCCCGGACATCAATGAGCGCGAAGTTATCCGCACCCTGATCCCGGCGGGCCAGGCGGGTGGCGAGCTGGCCTGCTGAGAGAAGATCGACGTCGTCCATGGCGGCGGGGCTAAGACCGCAAAACACCTCGTAGTCAACGAGTCCGGTGATGGGCGCGGCGGCGGGGTCCTTGGAGATGCGGATTTCCCGCCAGCGTGCCGTGAGGGCGTCGAAGATGAGCAGCCGGCCCAGGAGGGTTTGTCCCACGCCGGTAATGAGTTTGACGGCCTCGGTAACCATCATGGCGCCAATGGAGGCGCACAGCATGCCAAAAACGCCGCCTTCAGCGCAGGACGGCACGGTGCCGGGGGCTGGGGGTTCCGGATAGAGATCGCGGTAGTTGGGGCCGTGCTTGTCCCAAAAGACGCTGACCTGGCCGTCAAAACGTAGAATTGAGCCCCACACATAGGGTTTGCCGAGGATGGCTGCTGCATCATTGACTAGGTAGCGGGTGGCGAAGTTGTCGGCCCCGTCGAGGATGACGTCGTAGTTGGCAAAGAGTTCCAGGGCGTTGCTGGCGTCCAGGTGCACCTCATGCAAACGCACGTCAATGCCCGGGTTGAGTTCAAGGATGGAATCCCTGGCGGATTCCAATTTGCTGCGCCCCAAATCCGTGACGCCATGAATGACCTGCCGTTGCAGGTTGCTGAGCTCCACGGTGTCATCGTCAACTATGCCGAGCATGCCCACACCGGCTGCGGCCAGATACAGCAACGCCGGAGAACCCAATCCCCCGGCACCAATGACCAATACCCGCGCATTTCGCAGGCGGCGCTGGCCCACCAAACCAATTTCCGGCATGAGGGCATGCCGGGAATAACGCTCCAGTTCCTGCAGGTCCAATGCCGGACCCGGCTCCACGAGGGGAGCAAGCGTAACTGCGGAAGGGGCGGACGGAGATTGTCGCAATGAAACCATAGTGCTTAATCTAGCCCTGAAAGCCACCATTAGCCGATTACTGGTCGGTAGAATGTCACGAACGCTTAGTACACAAAAATTTAGTACACCGAAAATGGGCATCGCAGGGAAAGGCAGCCGTCATGACTTTGGATCCCCACGCCAAGGGGCGCATCGCACACAGGGGGCAGGCCAACCGCATGCCCAAGGATGAGCGCCGCCTGCAATTACTCGCTGCCGCTTTGGAAGTGTTCGTCAACCATGGGTACCACGGGGCGGCCATGGATGAGATTGCGGAAACGGCCAAGGTCAGCAAACCGGTGCTGTATCAACACTTCCCCAGCAAACGCGAGCTGTACCTTGCCCTGCTGGACAGCCATTTGGAGTCCCTCACCACCTTGTTGGTGGCGGCGTTGAACTCCACCACAGACAATAAACTGCGGGTCCAGGCCACCATGAAGGCCTACTTTCACTTTGTTGCCCATGACGACCAGGCCCACCGGCTGGTCTTTGAATCGGATCTTGTCAATGATCCGGAAGTGGCGGCGCGGCTGGAAAAGTTCAATGCCAGCTACTCCGATGCCATTGGCAAAGTCATCGCCGAAGACACCAGGCTGGCACCTGTGGAGGCCACCTTGTTGGGCCGGACCCTGGCCGGCATGGCCCAGATCAGCGCCCGCTACTGGCTGGAGGCCAATGGGGACCTGGACATCGATGTGGCCAGCGATTTGGTCTACCGTTTAGCTTGGCGCGGAATCAGCCGCTTCCCCAAGGAATCCTGAGCCCCTGGCCCTACAGTGGTTTATACCAACTTTCACCAGCAGCACGCACCGAGGAGACACCTGTGGAAATCAAGATCGGCATCCAAAATGTCAGCCGTGAAATCGTCCTTGAATCCGAGCAGAACGCCGACGACGTCGCCGCCCTGGTCTCGGAGGCCCTGTCCAAAGGCACCGAGTTGCGTCTCAATGACGACAAGGGACGCATAATCATTATTCCCGGCCAGGCCCTCGGGTACGTGGAATTGGGCGGCGAAAAGCCCCGCGGCGTGGGCTTCGCCGCACTATAAAGCACCGCTGGGTCCAGCAGAGACGGAGTTTAGCCATGGTTGCACTTGTCATCATTGCCCTGGCGTCAGCTGCCTTAGGCGCCCTGGCGTGGGCAGTAAACAAGAACCGACATGCCTTGGGCGCCGTTCTCCCCGCTGGCGCGGCCGTGACAGCATCACTGCTGGTCTGGATCATTACCATGGCGCTGGGCCTGGATGAACGTTCGGCCACCGCCTGGATTCCCTGGGTTGTTTCCATCGTGGCAGGCGGCGCGGCTGCCTGGGCCACAGCCCTGGTGGTGGGCCGCAGCCGCGCGGCCCACCACCTTAAACGCACCACTGAAATCCTCGCCATGCATTGATGCACCCATGCATTGATGCGCCGGTGTTAGATGTTTTCATCCGTGGCATCGTCACTGGCCTCAGTGCAAATACACAACCGGTTGCCCTGCGCGTCACTGACCACTGTCCAGCTGGGGGCATGGGCGTGATCCAGGGATCCGCCAGCCTCCTCAACAGCTGCCAGCGCTGCGGCGCGCTCACTCAAGGGCACATTGACGTCCACGTGGATGCGGTTGGCATTGGGTGAGTCCGTCTGTTGAAACCACACCGCGGGGCCCCGGCCCTGCGGATCAAAAAGACTGCCATCCTCCTCCGCCCCGTAACCGAATCCCGCCTGCCACACCTTGCTGATGGCTGCGGGGTCGGCGGTGTCAATGGCCAAATCATAGGTGCGAATCAGCTCTGTCCGCGCACGGGCCTGCATCCCGGTGGCAGCTGCGGAGATGGCGTGGGCCAGTGCCACGTCGCGGGCCGTGACTTTCCGGCCCGCATCATGGGAAAGCGTGGAAACATACAGGGTGTCGTACCGCCAATCCACATCCGGGTGGTGATTGTGCTGCTGGGCCAGGTTTCCAATGACTGCCAGTAATTCCAAGGCAGCGGCCGACGTCGGGCACGTGTAGGCGGCGTGCAGGGACCCCAAATACCGCCAGTGCGGCAGCTCCTCCAATGCCCCGTCAATGTCGGGGCGGGTCAAAATATCCTGTGCACCCATGGCACGCTCCTTATTTTTACAGCTCCGGAAGGCCGGTCATGGCCGATGACGCCAGGGCGTGGGTCCGCTTGGGAATGCGGCCGCCCAGAGCTGCCAGTCTGCCAGCTATGACGCCGTGTTTGAAGGCCTCTGCCATGACCGCCGGATTTTGCGCCCGGGTCACGGCAGTGGCCAACAGCACGGCGTCACAGCCAAGCTCCATGGCCAAGGCGGCGTCGGACGCGGTGCCAATGCCGGCGTCGAGCACCACGGGAATGGCCGCCCGGGACACAATGAGCTCAATATTGTGGGGGTTGAGGATGCCCAGCCCCGTGCCAATGGGTGCACCCAGCGGCATGACGGCAGCCGCCCCCATGTGCTCCAAACGCAGGGCCAAAACGGGGTCATCGTTGGTATAGGCAAAGACCTTAAACCCCCGGTTGACCAGCTGCTCCGTGGCATCGGCCAGTTCCAGGGCATCCGGCAGCAGGGTGTGTTCGTCGGCAATGACTTCCAGCTTCACCCAGTCGGTTTCCAACGCCTCACGGGCCAGTTCGGCTGTCATGACAGCTTCCCTTGCCGTAAAACAGCCGGCCGTATTGGGCAACACCCGTATGTTGTGCTCCAGCAACAGTTTAAACAAGTTGGTGCCGCCGCCAGCGGCCTCATCCACACTGTAGCGGCGCATTGCCACGGTGGTCAGCTCCGTGCCCGAGGCAAGCAGGGCAGTACCCAGCCCTGACAGGCTGGGTGCGCCGCCCGTTCCCATGATGAGACGCGAATTAAGGCTCACCCCGGCAATGACCAGGGGATCCAAGGGGGCAGTATTTTTAGTCAAGGGATTCACTTTCTTCACAATGGGTGCTGCTTTGATGCCAGGGTCGGTGTACAGGGCACGCTCAGCCACCCTGGACGGCCGTCACAATTTCCAGCGAATCGGCGGGCTCCACGGCTGTCCTTGACCATTGGCTGCGGGGCACCAGGGCCGCGTTGCGGGCAACAGCAACACCGAGCCTGCCGCCGTCGGCCGCCTGGCCATTGTCCAGCAGTGTCCGGCCCGTGGTGGCCGTCACAAGATCAGCCACAGTGGTTCCGAGGTCAACATTGCGGGCTGCGCCGTTAAGTTCAATGCGGTTCATGAGAGCTCCTGTTGTACGGGCCCACTAAGTGCTGGGCTGAGGGTGGGTGAAAAACGGTCGGGGCGAAATTGGGTCCAGGCCAGGTCGGTAATGTCGCCTAAAAGTTGCCGGCATACCTGCCCGGCAATGGCCGTCAGCAGCACCCCGTGGCGGAAAAAGCCGGTGGCAATGATGAGCCCGGCAATGTCCTTGCCTTGGGGGCCCGCCACCCGACCCAGCAAGGGCGCATTGTCAGGGGTGCCCGGCCGGGCCCGGGCCGTGCATTCCAGCAGTTCCAGCTCGGCCACGGCGGGCAGCAGCACCTGGGCGTCCCGGAGCAACTGCGCCACTCCCCCGGCACTGACTCCTGAGAGGTGGTCCTCGCGGCTGGTGGCCCCAATGACCACCGTGCCGTCGTCACGGGGCACAATGTACACCGGCAGGCCCCGCACCATGCCGCGAATGGTGTGCGTGGTCAGGGGATGCAAATGGTCGGGGACGCGCAGACGTAAAATATCGCCATAAACCGGCCGCAGCGGCAAAACCAGTCCGTCCGGCAGCTCTGTCAGGGCGCTTGCACCGAGCCCATTGGCCACAATGACTTCCTGGGCGTGGAGCACCCGCCCGTCCGCCAGCACGACGCCGGTGACCTTGGCTGACTTGCCGGCACGCCCGGCGTCGTCATCCCACAGCAAACCTTCGGCGCGTTGGTCAATAAACGTCTCCGCTGCCCCGCTGTGACCGCGCGCGGCTGCTGTTTCCATCAGGCGCCGGCGAAGCACGGCGGCGGTGGCCCGGGGATCAAGCTGATGGTCGGCGGCTATGCGCAGGGCACATGATATTTGCGGCCCCAGCAGTGGTTCCGCGGCCCGGGCGGCACGGATGCTCAGCTGCTCCACCGCCAATCCATGGCTCAACTGCACCCCGCGCAGATCGGCGAGCGCCTGCCGGTCCGCGGCATCGGCACCCACCACGAGGGTCGGCGTCGTACGGAATCCGGTCTCCGGCATGGCTGGCGCGTCATGGGAAGACGCATCAAGCGAGGGTGCCGCAAGTGAGGCGAGAAGGCCGGGCCACAGGGCAGCGGAGGCGAGCATAAAGTCCAGCAGGGGTTCTTCTTGAAAGTGGAGCTCGCTGACGGCTGCCAGCATGCCGGCGGCTGCGTAAGTGGCGCCGGTGACGGGTGCGGGGTCAATGATGGTGACCCGGCGCCCGGAGCGTTGCGCTTCCCAGGCAATGCCAAGGCCCACAATGCCGCCGCCAATGACCGCCACATCAGTGCTGAGGGCGGCCGCGTGCCCGGCGCTGCCCTGTGAGGATGGGGAATCCACATTCCCGGACATGGAAGATGCCACGTGCTTTCCTTCCCTACGCCGGCATGACCCGGATCAGGTTCCACGCCCTCAAGGGGCGAATGTCGGTCGGCGCATGGGGCGCCCTCTCAGCCAGCTTCACTGGCTCCCGCGGTACTGCACTAGTCTATGAGACATGTTCACCACTTCTGCCATTCATGACAACGCCGCCGTTAGTTCAGTTTCGGACCTGGCTGCTGCTCGGCTTTATCTTTGCACTGATTCCCGGCCGGGCCGCGGGGATTTTGCCGATTTCCTAAGGTCCGCCTATGAGGGTGGCGTCGACATCATCCAACTGCGCGACAAGTCCATTGAGGCCGGGGAGGAACTGGCCCTGTTGGATACTTTACGAGGAGTTGCCGAGGAGTTTGGGAAGCTGTGGGCCGTCAATGACAGGGCTGATGTTGCCGCCCTCAGTGGCGCTCCCGTGTTTCACGTGGGCCAGTTGGATCTTCCCCTTCCGGCAGTCCGCACACTGTTGGGGCCGGGCGTCTCCACTGGCCTGTCCACGCATGATCCCGAGCAGGCCGCTGCAGCTGCCGTGAACCCCGATGCGGACTATTTCTGTGTTGGACCGGTGTGGGCCACCCCCACCAAACCAGGCAGGACCGCCGTCGGGCTTTCCCTGGTGGAACATGCAGCGGCCCTGGCCACGAGCAAGCCGTGGTTTGCCATTGGCGGGATTGACCTGGGCAATGTAGCCCAGGTTGTCGACGCCGGTGCCTCGCGGATCGTGGTGGTCCGCGCCATTACCGAGGCGGACAATCCCACAGCGGCCGCCAAGGAACTGCTCTCCCGCCTCCCTGCGCTGGGGTAGTTTCAGGCACGGCACTGGCGGGGCACGGCGCCGGCGGTGCAAATGGGCCTACCTGACGCTGCCCGTGGCAACCTTGCGCGGATCCGAGTCGGCCACCATCGCTGTGAATTCCGACTCGATCACCGCATTTTCCTTATAGGTGAACCTGGAAACGACCACTGCCACGATCAGGTTCAGGATGAAGGCTGGCACGATCTCGTACATTGCATCATGCAACACCGGCGTCTTTCCCCAGACAAACACCACCACCGTGGCTACAACCATGCCCGCCATGGCACCCTTCGCGGTCAACTTGCGCCAGTACAGGCTCAGCAGGACAACAGGACCAAAGGCGGCGCCAAAGCCGGCCCAGGCGAAGGACACCAGTTCCAAGATGCTCGATTCCTTGTTCAAGGCGATGAGGGCCGCAATGACGGCAACCACCAACACGCCAAGCCGGCCAAGAGTGACCTGCTGCTTGGCCGTGGATTGGCGCCCGGTCATGTTGTACAGGTCTTCAACGAGCGCCGAGGAGCAGACAATGAGTTGAGAGGAAATGGTGGACATGATGGCGGCAAGCACGGCCGCCAGAACCAGGCCGGCCACGAACGGGTGGAAGAACACCTGGCTCAGTTTCAAGAACACCGTTTCCGGGTCATCGAGCGTCATTGCGGGGTTGTCGGCAAAGTAGGCAATGCCGATCAACGCCGTGCTGACGGCCCCGGCCGCCGTCAAAATCATCCAGCCAATGCCAATGCGGCGCCCTGCCTTGGCGTCCTGCGGGGAACGCAACGCCATGAACCGGACGATGATGTGGGGCTGGCCAAAGTAACCCAGGCCCCACGCAGCGGTGGAAAAGATTCCCACCAGCCACACCAGGGTGCTTCCTTCCCCAAAGCCCCTGAACAAGTTCAAGAGTTCGGGGTCAATGTTTTGCAGACGGGTTACCGTGGCGCCTACTCCGCCGGTTTCAACCACTGCGATGATCGGCACCACAATGAGGGCGGCAAACATCAGCAGGCCCTGGGCCACATCGGTCAGCGTTGCGCCGAGGAACCCGCCAAAGAGCGTGTAGGCCAGCGTGACAATCGTGACCACGCCCATGCCCACGAGGTACGGCCAGCCAAAAGATCCCTCAAAGAACTTTCCGGCGGCCACCATGCCTGAGGACACATAGAAGGTAAAGAACACAAGGATAATGGCTGCCGCGGCAATGCGAAGCAGGTGCGAGTTGTCCTTGAGGCGCTTTTCAAAAAAGCTGGGGACGGTAATGGCGTTCTGTGAAATCAACGTATAGGAACGCAGCCTGGGCGCCACGAACTTCCAATTGAGCCACGCCCCAATCGTGAGGCCTATGGCAATCCATGCCTCCACCAATCCAGTGAGATAAATGGCGCCGGGGAGGCCCATGAGGAGCCAGCCCGACATGTCGGCGGCGCCGGCTGAGAGCGCGGCAACACCGGGCTTGAGGCCGCGGCCGGCAAGCATGTAGTCGTCGAGGTCGTCCGTTTGTTTGAAGGCGAAGTATCCGATGGCGAGCATTCCCGCCAGATAGACAGCGATGGCCAGCAGTTGAAAAATATGGTCTGACATTGTGCATTCCTTTGCGTTCTGTGACACTTCATCGGATCATCGATGGCACCCACGCCGGGGTGCACTTACTTCGCAGCGAATACGGGCCAACAGTGGGCCTGATCCGTTCAACGTACCAAAGTTGGCGGGTAAATCCTTTATGTACACCTATGACAGGCGCAGGCAACCGTTGAAGGCCGGCTGTTTCTTTCATGGACGAAACTATTCACCATCACGGCCAGGCGCGCCAGAGACTGCAGCGAAGTGACCCAGACAGACCCATGGAACTGCCCGCCGCCCGCGCCGCCTCGGAAAATGCCAGCCGTCAGCGTGGTCGCGGGAGCAGACTAGCTTGGCGGCTCAATCGTGAGGGAAATCTTCCGCAGCAGGGCAGCCAACTGTATTTGCTCTTTGTCTGTAAGCCCAGCGAGCATCTCACGGTCACCTGTCAAAAGACGCGGAAACTCGCGGTCCACCAGTTCCTGCCCCTGAGTCGTCAGCCGCATCAGGACCACCCGGCCGTCACGCTCCCACGGCAGCCGCTCAATGAAGCCGCGTTTGACCAGGCGCTCGGCATTCTTCGTGGTGGAGGCACCGCTCAGCATGGTGGCAGCAGTCACTTCGCTGGCACGCATGGGTCCATCGCCTCGAGCCAGGGTGCACAGAACGTCAAATTCGGCCCGGGTAATCTCCGCTGGCAGCAGCTCGCGGCCCGCGCGCTGGGAGGCCAGCGCACCAATCCTGCCAATGCGGCCCATGACCTCAATACTGGCCACATCCAGTTCCGGACGTGAGCGTTCCCATCCTTGGCGTGCCCGGTCCACGAAGTCCACAGTTTTGGCAGTCATGCATCCAGTCTAGAGATGACTCTCACAGGTCCTGTATCTATTTTACTAGTAAAATACTTAGTAAACTAAGGAAATGACTTCCGCCCCTCGATTCCAGCACGTCGGCGCTGCATTGGCCCATGCCTTCTCACCTGCCGCCTGGCGTGGCGCCTTTGCTCTTCGTCCGGCCGACGCCATCTTCGCCACCGCCGTCAAGGTGGGCATTGCAGCATCCATTGTTTTAGTTGCCGGCGGGTTGTTGGGTCAACAGCAGCTGGCCGGGATCGCGGCACTGGGCGCATTGACCAGCGCCTTCGGCCGCTACCAGCCGTATTGGCGACTGGCACGCATGATGGCCATCGTGGCCATGGGCATGCTTATTTCCATCGCTTTAGGGGCCTTGCTGGGGGCCGCGGGCGTCAGCATGGTGATCCAAATCGCGCTCTTGTCAGCCCTTGCAGCCCTGGCCTCGCATATTTTCACGGCGTTTCGCATCACGGGGCCCGGCGCCGTAATCCTGGTTTTCGCGGCGGGAGCAGGCGCCGGCTATACCCACAATTTTGCAGCCCTCCCCCGGCCGCTCACTGCCATGGGCATTGGCGTGGTGGTGGGCTGGCTGGCGGCCATGGCTCCGGTCCTGGTTGTCCCGCTGGGTCCGGCTCGCCTGGCCGTGGCCCGCGCCATGGCCGCCGTCTTAAAACTGGAGATGGACGACACCGGTCCCCACCGTGCCGCTGCCGCCACTGCATTGCGCTCGGCGCGGGAATCAGTGATCCTCAGCGCCGGAACCTTCCGTCAGAACAACCGACGGTCGCAGCGGTTGCACCACCAAGCCAGGCAACTGCATTTACTCCTCGATGAGGCAGCTGCG
>JBBSSM010000003.1:0-144371 GCA_038242155.1 Actinomycetales bacterium
TCCCCCGTTGAGGATCCTCATGCAGGAACCCCGTGCTGCCGCGAATCTGTCCGCAGAGGGTTCCCGCTCACGGAAATAGACTCCCAATGTAGGCGGCTTCTGATTGTGCAGTTGACTCCTGACTGTGCTGTCGCCTTCTGAAAATGACAAGTGATCTCAGTTTCTCGTCCATCGAAAAGATTTGTAGGCTGAGAATTCGCTCTCTTAAACATTCAGGAGATGCAATTTTGCATGGTCAGCGATGAGGCAAAGATGAATGAAACTCCACAGGAACACGGATTACTCAAAGTCGAGGATGGCCAGAGCATCTACTGGGAGGAGTGGGGATCACCCCACGGTGTTCCTGCACTTTATTTGCACGGCGGCCCGGGTGGCACGCTTGGTTCGAGCCGATACCGACATCGCTTTGACCTAACACGTACTCGTGTCATCGGATTCGAGCAACGAGGATGCGGACGCTCTGTCCCCCATGCGTCGGACCCCGAAACGTCCCTGAACACCAACACCACCGCGCATCTCATCAACGATATAGAAGCCTTGCGCAAGGCACTCGATGTACAAGCTTGGATCCTCAACGGAGTGTCTTGGGGTTCGACCCTTGCTCTCGCATATGCACAAGCCCACCCTGAGCGCGTCACTGGCATTGTCCTCTTTGCCGTTACGACTACTAGTAGAGAAGAAGTTGATTGGATCTCCGAGGGTGTTGGCAAGATCTTTCCAGAAGCTTGGGACAGATTTGCCTCGCACGCGGAACGCGCCGGAATTGGATTCCAACGCGGCCAGGGCCGTTTGGTTGAGGCATACGCTCAACTCATGAATTCCCCAGATCCTGATACGCGCGACGCGGCTTCTCGTGAGTGGGCGCTCTGGGAGGATACTCACGTTTCCATCGGTGCCGGCGGATTCGAGCGTGATCCCCGGTGGGAAAACGATACGTTCCGCGTAGCCTTTGCCCGGCTCACCACTCACTACTGGGCAAACGTCGGTTTTTGCGAGCCGTCGCCGCTTGAACGCATGGGCCGAATACGGCATATACCGGGAACGCTCATCCACGGAAGGCGTGATGTTTCCGGTCCCGCCATCACCGCCTGGGATTTGCACCGGAACTGGCCAGAATCTGTCCTCTTCATTGACGATGGCGATGGCCACGGCGGCACAACCATGGTTGAACATTGGAACCAAGCAAATGCCCAACTGGTTGCAAACCACGTCCGCTGATACACGGACCTGTCGAGTCGTCACTTGTCCGGTAAAGGTTGCCGCTACGAGCAAATGAAAGCCGTGTAGATGAGTACAGAAATTTATGCAGGCGACTACTGAAAATAACAGAACCAGAGTAGGCCGATTCAGCAATCGTTATGTGCGAGATTGGAACGCGACGACTGAACCATCAATTCCTATAGCTGCCATACTTGCCTAATCAGACAACGATGACGTCGCTTGGGGAATGGGAATTATGAACGACTCGGTGTGGGTGTTAGTGGTGGCCGGTATTTTTGCGCTGGTTGTCGTAGTACTAGTGCTGCTGTTGATAATGGGACGGCTTCGCGGACGTACCCCGGACCCTGCAGCCGGACCGCCAGAGAATGTACCGCACCCTCGAGGACAAACGATTCCGCCCACCGGATCACGCTAGCGCGACAACTGACCGCGGAAATACTCGGTCATGGCTCAGGCACAGGATCCCGGCCTTGAAATAATTCAGGTCTCACAACAGATTCCCCATTTCGATGGGTGAGGTGATGAGTGTTAGCCATGTGGATGTCACTTACTTGGTGGCGAAAACGGTCACCCAAATTTGAGTTCCAGCATCGACTTTGACCTCAACTGCCTGGTCCTTCGCAGGATCATCCACTGGGTACGCCACGCTGCTCCCGACGTCCAACGAGCACTTGCCCCAGCCCGATCCAGCTTGATTCAAAATGACTTCCCAGCCACCGGTACCCGCACAGGCCACCGTAGCGCCCACCTGCTTGTATCCCTCCGGGAAAGACCCAACTTGAACAGTTGAAGATCCGGTCCCGCTAAATTGCTTCATCACCATTGACGACGTCGGTGAGTTCTCTACCATTACCTTCTGGTCCCCGAAGATCCTTATGGAATCACCGCTTGGCTGCGTTTTCGTCTCGACTGGCGTCGGAGCGGATGACGCATCTCCGTTCGTGCACCCAGACAAAACACAAGCCAAAACTACGGCCAGCAACACTGACAACGAGCTACTTTTCTTCCCCATCGTGAAAGCATATAGCTCACTACACAGATACAACGCTTTCTCGCCAGAACCCTCACCCGAGCAGGTCCGAATTGTTCCGCTCAGGGTTCCATTACGGACACTGCGTTACTGGGTGGAAAACGATGGCAGTTCTGGTACGAAGGCCAGTGCTTTTGTCCTGAGTCTCCGCGCCGATTCTTTCCGTCTAGGACGTCCCTTTGGATCTAAGCTTTTACGCGTTTGACTGGCTCGACGAGCCCTGGGAAAGCAAACTCTGGGCAATGGACAAGGTAGCTAATGCTTGAACAGCTTCCCATGTGCCGGGTTTCAGTTTGTTGGCTGTCGCTGTGGCTTGATCGGCGTAATTCTCGGCTAGATTGGCAGTATCGTTCCCATTGCTCATCAAAGCACTCTACTTTCATCTTTTTTGGATCCGTTGGAACATTCAGTATCAGTACATCATGCAGCAAACGAATCACGCCCGAGGCCCACTCAAGGTTCCCCCTGAGGGCGCTCTAACTCAGCGCAGAGGACTTTGGACATTCAGTGCAGTCGCCTTCGGAAAATGACACCGGTGCTTCTAGAATTGCCGAAAACTGAAGGATACCTGGCATGGCTGGGAGCATTCAAAGATACGTCAGCGACGGAGACAGGGAGGCAGTGCGATGAACCTTTAGATTCATCGCGCCCGTCAAGTTTTTGAGACGTTGATTCTGGTACTCGGCCAGGGCCCGTGCTGGCAGCAGTCCTCGGTGGTTGCTGTGAGGTCGGTGCCGGATGCACCAAGACTCGATGTATTCCATGACCGTCGTCCGAGCGAAAAAGTGGTTGGGAAAGTCATAGTGGTGGTACATCTCGGTCTGTAGGCGCAAAAAGAAATTTTCGGCCACGGAATTGCCCCGCCCAACGGGAGGCGGCCGTGGTCACGGGCCATGATCAGCACATCAATGACCAGCTTTGTTCCCGGCACCGTGGCAGTAAAGTCACGACGGCACTCAGCATCGAGCATGTGGTTCTTGATGTGTCCGGTCCTGGCGGCAGGATCAACAACCGTCGTCTTCCACGCCCGCATCCGCACCACCTGGGTGCCTTGTTTGTTCATGATCGCCCCGACCGTTCCCGCAGCGACCATGATGCCTTCGTGGCCCAGGATCATGGTGATCTGGTTCCGTCCGGCCCTGCCCTTCTCCCGCTCACACACCGAGCACACCTCCTTGGTGAGTTGGGCGTGGCGGATCTGTCTCGGGGTAGGTTCCGCCGGCTTGGTCCAGCGGTAGTACGAGGACCTGGGCACTTTCAATTGCTAGCACATCCAGCCAATCGGATAGTTAGCGCATCTCCTGCCAAATAAACGTGTAGTAATCGTCTATCGTTGCTTCGCGGCGAAGAAGGCACTGACTTTTCCCAGGAACTCGATCTCCCGCTTCAGCTCGGCATTCTCAGCCTGCAACGCCTTGTATTTCGCCCATTCCACTCGGCCCTGCTCATCCTTGGACGCTTCCGGGTGTTCTTCCTTCCACGCCCTCACCCAGTTCCCCAACGTGCCATCACTGACACCAATTTCCTTCGCGAGCTGCACGATCGGCCGGCCGGAGGACATCAACAACTCAACAGCCTCGCCCCTTGAACTCCGGACTGAACTTACGACGATTAGACATGAAACAAATTCTCCTAAACCCTGTCCCAAATCACCATACGGGCGCAGTCAGGCCAGGGAGAGGAAGAGCTTTTCCATTTCGGCCTTGTCGGCCGTAGAGTCCTCATTCTTGAGGCACTGTTCGAGTCCGGTGGCGATGATGGAGAAGCCGGCCCGGTCGATGGCCTTGGAAGCGGCGGAAAGCTGGGTGACGACCGTGCGGCAGTCGCTGCCTTCCTCCAGCATGCGAATCACAGCATTGAGCTGGCCCTGGGCTCGCTTGAGCCTGTTGATTGCCGGTTTCATGGTGTCAACATCCAGTTCCACGATGGTCCCTCCAATGGTTGTCATTTCATCCAGTCTATACCCCTGGGGGTTTTCAAAGAGCCCGTCGACGATGATTTGCAATACCCCTAGGGGTATATGCAATGCTTGATCTTCAAGGGGTTACGTAAACCCCATCCCCACCGTGAGGAGCTGTCCCATGTGTCGCACCACCACCTGCCGCCAATGCCGCAAGATCACCTGGGCCGGATGCGGTCAGCACGTCAAGCAGGTCATGGCCAACGTGCCGCGTAACGAACGCTGCTCCTGCGATCCCAATGCCCCGAAGCGTGCCCGCGAGCGTGGAGGATTCTTCGCACGTGTCTTTGGCCGCTAGGGCAACCTGCTCCCAGTCTTTGGGGCGACCGGCGCCAGCAACCATGGTGCCGGTCGCCTTTTTCGTGCCCGTGGGCGCTTTTTGGAAGGATCGATGATGATCTTGACTTGATACCCCCTAGGGTATTATGGTCTAGCTTGAACCTAATACCCCCTAGGGTATTAATTTATTGACGCTATTCAGGAGAGACATGCTGCTCGAACGTATCTATGACGAGGATCTGGCACAGGCCAGCTACTTCATCGGTTGCCAGGCCAAGGGTGAGGCATTGGTGGTGGACGCCCGCCGCGACATTCAGGTCTACCGGGACTTGGCTACGAAAAACGGCATGACAATCACAGCCGTCACCGAGACCCACATCCACGCCGACTACCTCTCCGGCACCCGGGAACTGGCCGCCGCCACCGACGCAGCAATTTACGTTTCAGGCGAGGGTGGGGCCGATTGGCAGTACGGTTTTGAGGCAGAACGGCTTTTCGACCAGGGCACGATCACGTTGGGAAACATCAGCGTTAAGGCTTTGCACACCCCGGGCCACACCCCGGAACACCTTTCCTTCGTGGTCACTGATGGTGCTTTTAGCGACAAGCCAGGCTTCCTGCTCTCCGGTGACTTTGTCTTCTCTGGAGACCTGGGCCGCCCCGATCTGTTGGACGAGGCTGCAGGCGGGATCGACACCCGCTTTGCCGGTGCGCACGATCTCTTCGTGTCTCTGAAAGAAAAGTTTCTTACCCTACCCGACTACGTGCAGGTTTACCCCGGACACGGTTCAGGCAGTGCCTGCGGCAAGGCGCTGGGCGCCATTCCTTCCTCCACCGTCGGGTACGAGCGTCACTTCGCTTGGTGGGGACCTTCCCTTGAGGCCAACGACGAGGCTGGATTCGTGGCCGAACTGCTTGACGGGCAACCCGACGCGCACGCTTACTTCGCCCGCATGAAACGTGAAAACCGAGAGGGACCTGCCATCATCGGGCAACGTCAGCCGCTGCCCGAGCTAGGTGCAGCGGAGGTAGCAAAGGCGTTGGCAAGAGATTTAATGGGCTTTGTGGATACGCGTAGCCATGATCAGGTCCACGGGGGCACCGTCTCCGGCGCCCTGAACATCCCGGCTGGCACCAAAACAGCTACTTTCGGTGCGTGGGCTGTGGATCCGGAAACGGATCAGCGCCCACTGGTGCTGTTGGCTCCTGATAGTGCGACGGCCACCGTAATGTGGGACCACCTTATCCGCGTGGGCATTGACCGTGTGGCCGGATATCTGACGTCGCTGGACGGTTTACCCACCTTCGTTCCCCGCACCATTTCCCCGGCGGAACTGGAGACTTTTGAATCGGCCCTGGTGCTGGATGTGCGAAACAAGAGCGAACACGCCGCCAGCCACATTCCCGGCTCAACCCAGCTCAGTGCCGGACGCGTGCTCTGGAACACCGGACAGCTTCCGGACGACGGCGTCATCGTGAGCTACTGCCAATCCGGGGTCCGCAACTCCGTTGCCGCCTCCGCCCTTCGCCGCGCCGGATTCGACGTCGTCGAACTTGCCGGGAGCTACGCCGGATGGGACACCTGGAAGCATCTCCAAGACACCTAAAGGCCCACACCTGCATCTCATATAAACAGTCCCGTTCCTCCTTTTTCGGATGCGCGAATGGTCAGGCGTCCTGCCTGACAGAAAGGCCCACACACCATGACCACAATTCCCCAAACCATCAGAGCCGATGAGCTGAAGACCTGGCTCACCACCGGTGCCGACGTTGCGATCCTGGACGTGCGTTCCGCCGCGGAATTTGAATCCCTGCACATCACCGGCTCCCACAATGTGCCACTGCCGCTGCTGGCCGAACACGCCAGTGAACTTGCCGCCAGGCTTGACACCAAGGTGGTGCTCGTTTGCCAATCCGGTGCACGCGCCTCCGAAGCCCGGAAAAACCTCGCAACGGCGGGTTTCAACAACGCCCACGTCCTCGTTGGCGGAGTCCTCGGTTTCCGCCAAGCCGCGGGCCCCACCGTCGAAGGCACCAATCGCTGGGACCTGGAACGCCAAGTGCGCATGGCCGCCGGATCCCTCGTCATTGCCGGCCTGGCTGGTGGAAAGTTCCTCTCCCCACGCGTTCGCACCCTCACCGGTGTCATCGGCGCCGGCCTGACGTTCTCGGCCGTAACCAACACCTGCGCCATGGGCAAAGCCCTATCCGTGATGCCGTGGAACAAAACCGGCGCCGAACCGACCCGTGAATCGGTCCTAGCCCAGCTTCCGGCAAAGAAGGCCTAGCACACCCACCCCGGTCGGGCCGCCGTCTGCTGTATTTTCTTCCCCTTTCCCGCACCCGTACATCCGTGTCCGGGTGCGGGTGCGGGAAGACTTCGAAGTCACCGACGGTACGGTCCCCGGCACCATCCACATTCCGATGGCGAGCTGAACACCAGCCTGAGAGAGGTCGACCAGGCCCGGGCCATCATTGTCGTCTGCCGCAGCGGCAACCGCAGCACCCGCGTCGCGGACGCCCTCACCGGAGCCGGCTTCACCGCCGACACTACAACCGGTGGCATGACCGCCTGGCAACGCGCCGGGCCGCCAATCACCGAAAACCCTGTACGGCGTCAATCAGCCGCTCACCCCGTCACCGCACTTCCTTCCCAGACAAGGCATCCCCCCATGACTCTCACCCTTGTAATGACGCTGTTGTTATCGGTGCTCATTGGCATCTCGCTCGGCCTGCTCGGCGGTGGCGGATCCATTCTCACTGTCCCGATCCTCACCTATGTTGCGGGCATGAACCCTAAAGAGGCCATCGCCGCGTCCCTGTTCGTGGTCGGAGTGACCAGCTCCGTCAGCGCCGTGACCCACGCCCGTAAAAAACGAGTACGGTGGCGCACCGGCCTCGTCTTCGGTGCCGCCGGCATGGCCGGAGCCTTCAGCGGCGGCCTTTTGGGGGGCCGCATCCCCGGAACAATCCTCATGATGGCCTTCGCGCTCATGATGGTCGCCACCTCCTTGGCGATGATCCACGGCCGTCGAAACGCCACAGGCGCACCTCACCAGGGAAATCTGCCCGTTGGCAAGGCCATTCTTGAAGGCCTGGTCGTCGGACTGGTCACCGGTTTGGTCGGTGCCGGCGGCGGCTTCCTCGTCGTCCCGGCATTGGCCCTGTTGGGAGGTCTGTCGATGCCCGTCGCGGTCGGCACCTCACTGGTCGTCATTGCCATGAAGTCCTTCGCCGGACTTGGCGGTTATCTCACCACCGTCTCCCTGGACTGGGCACTGGTCGGCGGGGCCACCGCCGCTGCGGTCCTGGGTTCGTTTATTGGCGCCCGCCTGGCCGGACGCATCCCCGAAGCTGCCTTGCGCAAGGGCTTCGGCTACTTCGTGTTGGCCATGGGCGTCTTTGTGCTCGTTCAGGAACTGCCCGCACCGGCCAGCCTCATCCTGGGCTTCACGGCCATCACCGTCACCGCTGTCGCCGCGTTGTGCTGGTTACTCATTCCGGCCTGCCCGCTGCGCCGCAAGGAACTCCCGTCCGTTGATATCGCCAGCCTTCACACCGGAGCCCGGTAAGAAACCGAAAAAGTGTCCCGGTCCACGTCTTGGTGTCTTGGTAATCTACCGTCATAAGGGAGGATCGGATGGATTCGATGGGGACCATCCCTGTGATGCGTCGATCCATCAGCCAAGCACTAAACGTTGCAGGCTATGACTCTAGGATTGAAATCCGATAATCGACTGAACAGGTGAACCATGAGTCTTTCAACGCCTTACCCGTGCGGACCCCGACTAAGGTTCCGCGACTTCACACCAGCGGACATCCCAGCCGTTCACGAATACACCTCAGATCCCGAGGTCGCCCGTTGGTCAACATGGGGGCCGAACACATTGGACCAGACGACCTCCTTCATTGAAGATGCCGCACAAGCACACTTAAAAGAGAATCGAGCAGCATATTCACTCGCTGCCGTCCTGGATGGCAAAACCATTGGATCCGTGGCCGTTTGGACCACCGATCCCCACGACCGCAACGGTGAGCTTGGCTACACATTCCACCGTGCACAATGGGGAAACGGCTACGCCACGGAAGCAGTGAACGAGCTACTAACTTTTGGCTTCAACACGCTCCAACTAGAGCGCATCAGCGCCACCTGTCACCCGGGCAACATCGGTTCAATCCGAGTCCTGGAAAAAGCGGATTCACCCTGGAAGCCCGACTTCGTTCGCACCGCCTGGTTAGGGGAGCTCGTCGAGACTCCCTCCTCTATTCCATTTTGCGTGACGAGCACGCTAACCCGATTGCTGCAACGACAGTCCAATAGCTAACAGCGAGTGGTGAAAGCAATACCCCGGCCAGTTCGTAGTCATCGTTCGAACTGACCGGGAAATTGTGCCGCTCATGTCCCGCAGGCCGTTCCCTATCTGGCGTTTTGGTGGCTTTTTGGATGACCGTGAGGTTTATTTGCATCGGAGCGGTTACCCGCCATTTTCTTGACGCATCTTCGCGGGAGTATGACCTGGGAAGTCTTCCTGTCCTATGCCTCCGGACGCGTAGAACGACTTCAGGAACGAGTGAGCCTGCTCAACCAGGGCTTCTTTGGGCATTCGCGAGGCACCGTCTCGATCGTTTTGAGTTACCTCGCCCCCTCTACGGCCGATCGTAAAGCCGTAGGTACCGTCCGCAGGCCCGTTGAGCCAAGAAAAGTCGTAGCTAAGCCTCCCGTCAGGCTGGTATCTCTCACTGATACGAAACAGTTCGTGATCGATCGATATTTCGAACTCATCCATATGACGAGCCTAATTCGACACTCAACATATCGCGCAAGACGGCGACCGAATCCCAAAGCGCACGTCGGAACAGATCCAACCGGCACGGGAACGGATTGCCCAGGGCGTACACAAAGCCAAAGTAGCCCGGGATCTTAGCGTCTCACGACAGACACTGTACGCAGCGCTGGGCGGCAGCGGTAAGTGCGTCCATGTGAACTCATGAACGGGGATGATGACGGTGCCCTGTCCCGCCGATGAGAAGTATGGTCAGGACTCTTTACAGCGCTACCACGTGCGGCGGTGGGACATTCAGCCCCTAGCTGGGCGCCCCTGAACTAGACGCTTGGGGCGCAGGAACACCCCCGAGCCAAAAGCTCAGGGGTCTTGGAACATCAGGGTTATCCGAAACGTCCGGAAACGTAGTCTTCCGTGGATTTTTCAGCAGGGTTGTTGAAGATGGTGGCCGTCTGGGCATATTCAATGAGCTTGCCGGGCTTCCCAGCGCCGGCAATGTTGAAAAATGCCGTCTTGTCGGAAACGCGGGCCGCCTGCTGCATATTGTGGGTCACTATTACCACCGTGTATTCATCCTTGAGCTCATTGATGAGGTCTTCAATGGCAATCGTGGAGATGGGGTCCAACGCCGAGCAGGGCTCATCCATTAAGATCACCTGGGGTGAAACGGCAATGGCACGCGCAATGCAGAGACGCTGCTGCTGTCCGCCGGAAAGGCCGGAGCCGGGCTTTTCCAGCCGGTCCTTGACCTCATTCCAGAGGTTGGCGCCGCGAAGGGATTTTTCCACCAGGATGTCGGCGTCGGACTTGGGCATGCGGCGGCTGTTCAATTTCACTCCAGCGAGCACGTTGTCGCGAATGCTCATGGTGGGGAACGGGTTGGGCCGCTGGAACACCATGCCAATCTGGCTGCGCACCGTCACCGGGTCCACGCCGTCGGCGTAGAGGTTGTCGCCATCCAGTAAAACCTTGCCCTCCACCCGCGCACCAGGAATGACCTCATGCATACGGTTAAGCGTGCGCAGGAAGGTGGATTTGCCGCAGCCTGATGGCCCAATGAAAGCTGTGACGGACTTGGCGTCAATGGTGATATTGACGTCTTCCACAGCACGGAAGTCACCGTAGTAAACGTTTAAGTCGCTGACATCAATTCGTTTGGACATAACAAAAATTCCCATCAAAGGTTATTTAGCGGCCGGTTTTCGGTGCAAAGATTTGTGCCACCAGACGGGCGCCGAGGTTTAAAAGCATGACAAGGACTATCAACAGCAGCGCCGCAGCCCAGGCACGCTGCGTGGACGGATCAGCATTTGACGGTGACGTGGGCGTCATGATCTGCGTATAGATGAAAGTGGGCAGGGAAGACATCCACCCGGCAAAGACATTCATGTTAATGGTGGAGGCAAACCCGGCAGTAACCAGCAACGGGGCGGTTTCTCCAATAACCCGGGCAATGGCCAAGGTGACGCCCGAGGCAATTCCGGAAATAGCCGTGGGAATGACCACCTTGGCAATGGTCCGCCATTTCCGTACGCCCAGTGCATAGGCGGCCTCGCGCAGTTCATTGGGCACAATTTTCAGCATTTCCTCGCTGGAGCGCACCACTACTGGAATCATCAATACCGATAACGCCACAGCTGCAACAAAGCCCGTTTTTGTTCCCGGGCCCAAAATCAAGGCAAAGAAGGCTGCGGCAAAGAGGCCGGCAACAATGGAGGGGATTCCCGTCATGACGTCGACGAGGAAGGTAATGACTTTGGAAAAAGTATTTCCCGCACTGTATTCCACAATGTAAATTGCAGTGAGAAGCCCCACCGGCACTGAAATGATGGTCGCCCAAAGCGTGATCAGCACCGACCCAACAAGTGCGTGGTAAACACCGCCCACAACGGGGGTGCCATTGTTCACCGCCGCATTGTCCACGGCCCCCGTCACACCGTTCATGGAAGTGGAGAGAAAGCCCGGGGTAAGCAAACCAGGCACACCATTGACCAGCACCGTCCAAATCACCGAGACCAAGGGCAGCAGGGCAATCAGGAATGCGCCAACCACCAGTGAGGTGGCGAGCTTGTCAGTGGCTTTCCGGCGGCCCTCCACAACAGCTGAGGTAATGACGTTGCTTGCAGCGAACAACATCGCCGAAAGGACAGCCCAGCCAAGAACGTGGAAACCAATGAGGGACATTAGGGCCGCTGCCACAATAACTGCGCCTGCGGCGATGGCGTAGGAGGTGTAGCGCGGCAGACGTCCGCGTGTCAACGCGGAGCGCTTGCGTTCGGTCATGAGCGTGGCCATTAGTTGGCTCCCGAGAATTCTTTGTGGCGGTTAATGATCCAGCGGGCCACCATGTTCACCAACAAGGTGATGAAGAACAGGACCAGACCGGCGGCAATTAGTTCATGCATGCGCAGGCCGAAGGCTTCCGGGAAGTTCAGGGCAATTTCAGCAGCAATGGTCTGGTTTCCGGAACGGATGAGCGAAGCAATCAACGGTCCGGAGGAAAGCACCAGTGCCACGGCCATGGTTTCCCCCAGCGCGCGCCCAAGGCCCAGCATGACGGCGCTGATGATGCCGCCGCGGGCGAAGGGAAGCACCGCCATGCGGACCATTTCCCAACGCGTGGCGCCCAAAGCGAGGGCGGCTTCTTGATGCAGCATGGGTGTTTGTAAGAAAATTTCGCGGGTTAGGGACGCGATGATGGGCAGCACCATGACCGCCAACACAATGCCGGCCGTCAAAATCGTCTTTCCGGTTCCTGATGCGGGGCCGGCAAAGATGGGAATCCAGCCGGCATGTTCGGCCAACCAGGCATACGGGACCTTAAGTTGGGAGGCTAGGAAACTGGCACCCCAGGCGCCATAAATGACTGAGGGAATGGCTGCCAAGAGGTCCACCACATAACCCAAACCACGGGCCAGTCCGCGGGGCGCGTAGTGGGAAATGAACAACGCCACGGCCACCCCAATGGGGGTGGCAATGAGCAGTGCAATGGTTGCAGCTATGAGCGTGCCAACGACAATGGGAAAAATATAGGAGAAGAACCCCTCGCCGCCCGTGATCTCAGATGCAGGCGCACCAAAAGTAGGCAGGGCCTGAATGATCAAGAACAGAGCCACGGCAAACAGCACTACAACTATCAGCGCACCGGCGGCCAAGGCCGCACTGGAGAAAACCCTGTCTCCAATACGGCCTGTTCCGGTTTGCCCAACTTCCACTTTTTGTGGTTCGAGCTTTGTGGTGGACAATCTAGTACTTTCTACTGACAGTTACTTTGCGGCAACCGTGATGGAATCAATGGCTGCTTGGGCCTTGGCGGCCAATTCAGCGGAAAGCGGCGCGCTCTTGGCTGCATCTGCCGCTTGTTGCTGACCATCGTCACTTAAGACAAATGTGCCGAATCCCTTGACCAAATCGGCAGTAGCCTGATCGGGGTAGCTCGCGCAGAACACCCCGTAGGAAACCAGGACGGCGGGGTAGGCGCCGGCAACGTCGGTTGTGCGGTCCAGCTTCAAGGACAGGTCGTTGGCAGAACGTCCCGCAACGATGCTGGCGGCATCAACGGCAGTTGCTGCGGCTTCGGCGGTGACGGGTACATACTGGTCCCCGACCTTCAACTCGACCTTGCCCAGGGCTGCGGTGACTGCGGAGTCATCGGCGTAGGTGATGGCGCCGGCTGTCTCTGTCACTGTCTTGACCACACCGGAGGTGCCCTTGGCGTTTTCACCCGGCAACGCAGCAGGCCAGTCACCTGACTTGGCATCGGTCCACACCGTCGCTGCTGCTGCGGCCAAGTAGTCGGTGAAGTTCTCCGTGGTGCCCGAGTTGTCCGAACGGTGCACGGGCGTGATGGCCAAATCCGGCAATGTGACATCCGGGTTGGCAGCTGCAATGGCAGCGTCATTCCAATTTGTAATGTCGCCGCGGAAGATCTTGGCGATGGTGTCGGCGTCGAACTTGAGCTCCTTGACACCTTCAACGTTGAACGCAACGGCAATGGGGGAAATGTACCAGGGGACGTTAATGGCTCCGTCGGGGCCGCACTTTTCCTGTGCGGACACCAGTTCCTCGTCCTTCAGGTAAGCATCGGAGCCTGCAAACTGCACGGCACCTGCAATGATGGCCTTGCGTCCGGCGCCGGAGCCTTCGGGTGAGTATTGGATCTTGGCATCGGAGTTCGCGGACTCAAAGCCGGCCTTCCAGGCGTCCATGGCTGCTGAGATTGAGCTGGCGCCGGTTCCCGTCAGGGTTCCCGTAACGGAGGCGCCTGAGTTTGCCGCAGTTGTTCCGCCGTTGCCGGAGGTCACCACGTCGTCGGTGCCGCACGCAGTAAGTGCCAGTGTACTGACGGTGAGAACTGCGGCAATGCGGCCAATGTGAAGTGCCTTCACGCTTTTTACCTCTTCGGTGGGTTGTTCTGGTTGCTTTACTCCTTGAGAGTAGGGGGCAGAGGTAACGCAACACCCTTGACAAGGTGAACGGAAGGTTAACGCCGCGAGCATTTTTGTCTGCCCACTTTCACCGTCCCTCACCGTCCATGCCCCCGGGTGCTGCCGCTTCGTTCCGCCGGGGACGAATGGAAGGAGAGGCAATATGATGCGGCTCATAGGTGGAAATGGTTGTGAAATCGCAACTAAAATTATATAGTTGAGATAAATCAACTACTCAACTTTTCCTTGGAGCCCTTTTGTCTCAAAAAATAAGCACCACCCCGGAAGCCCCCGGGGTGTCCGACACGGGAATGACACATCGTCAGGTGATGCAGTCACTCACAGGCCTGCTCATGGGCATGTTCGTGTCAATCCTTGCCGGAACAGTGGTCTCAACGTCCCTGCCCGTCATCATCTCGGACCTTAACGGCAGCCAGACCGCATATACCTGGGTTGTCACCGCCACTTTGCTGGCCACCACCATCTCCACCCCCATCTGGGGCAAGTTGGCTGACCTCACCAACCGCAAGTTGCTGCTGCAGCTTTCCCTCATTGTGTTTGTACTGGCATCGGCCATTGCCGGTTTCTCACAGGACACCTCAATGCTCATCACAATGCGTGTCTTCCAGGGCCTGGGCGCAGGTGGTTTGACCGCTCTCACGCAGATTGTCATGGCCGACATTATTTCCCCCCGCGAGCGCGGGAAGTATATGGGCTTGTTTGGCGCTGTCATGGCGCTGGGCACGGTGGGCGGACCGCTGATTGGCGGTTTCATCACCGACACCATCAACTGGCGCTGGAATTTCTTCATTGCCCTGCCCTTCGCTGTCATTGCAGTGATCTTGATTCAAAAGACACTGCGCCTGCCTCCCCAAATCAAGCGCAGGGTCAGCATTGACTACGCCGGCATTGTGTTGCTGTCAGCCGGAGTTTCGCTGCTTTTAATCTGGGTGTCCCTCGCGGGGAGCCAATTCGATTGGGCCAGCACTGAAACGTATCTCATGGTGGGCGGATCCGTCGTCGCCCTGCTCGCCTTCGTGCTGGTGGAACTCAAGGCTGCCGAGCCGATTATTCCGCTGAGCATGTTTAAAAACCGCACCTTCACACTGTCAGTGGTTGCCTCGATTTCCGTCGGGGTCTCCATGTTCGGCACCTCGGTCTTCCTGGCCCAGTACATGCAGCTTGCCCGGGGCGCGAATGCCACCCAGTCGGGGCTGATGACCATCCCCATGATGGCCGGACTCCTTATCATCTCCACCATTGGCGGTGCCTTGATCTCCAAGCACGGCAAGTGGAAGGCCATCATGGTGACGGGTTCCATCTTGCAACTTGCCGGACTTTACTTGCTGAGCACCATTCACTACGACACTAATTTCGTCCTGGTCTCTGTTTACATGTTCATTCTCGGCGCGGGTCTGGGCATGGTCATGCAAAACCTCGTGCTCATTGTTCAAAATGCCGTTACGCCGGCGGAAATTGGCGTTGCCAGCTCGGGAATTGCCTTTTTCCGTTCACTGGGTGGAACCATTGGAGTCTCGGTCCTAGGGGCGCTCATGGCAACTAAAGTGGCCGAGCTGCTGGGTGATAAGTCCGCACAATTACAGGCCGCCATTGCAGCCCTGGGCGAGCAGGGCAAGGAACTGGGCGCCTCAATCGCCGGCGGCAGCATCCCCGCCGTCCACAGTTTGCCCGACTCGGTTCGAATCATTATTGAATCAAGCTATGGTGATGCCGTGGCGTTCATCTTTTTGATTGCCGCACCCTTGAGCATCTTGACGATCCTGGCTATTGCCTTTGTTCCCAATCTGCCCCTGAGCAACCAGACACGGCAGGAACGGGCAGAGTCGGATGCTGCACAAATCAACAGCGGCGGCGCCGTGGAAAAGGCTGAGCAAATTCTCGTGGACGTAAGTGAAGCAAGTGTGGCCATCACCCCCACTATGGAAAATCCCGTGGTGCGGAACTGACGTGTCCCAGCCAAAAAACCCATCCGTCACCACGCCGTCGGATATTATTGCCGAGGACATGCTCCTGGCCATCGCCGACACGCAACAACAACTCGGTGCCATGCTGGTGCGGGCCCGCAGGAGCTTTCGGGCCAGGGCCGCGGAGATCCATCCGGAACTCCAACCCATGGGATATTCGGCCCTGTTGCTGCTCTCGCGCGGCGACAAGCTCCATCAGGGCTCCCTGCCTGAGCTTTTAGATACCGATAAAGCCACTGTCAGCCGTTTAATCAAACAACTTGAGGTGCTGGGACTGATCTTTCGCACAGTTGACCCCGACGACGCCCGGGCCCAGCTCGTGTCGCTGACGGTGGAGGGGCGAACCCGGTACGAAGCTTCCATGTCGGTGGCCCACCAGCTGCTTGTCAATCGGCTCTCTCAGTGGGATGTCCAGGAAGTCCGCCGATTTGCAGAGCTGTTGGAACGGCTGAACGAGGATCCGATTTAAGCCAAACAGTACTGTGGGAAACCCGCGATGAACCATAAAAGACCTCCCCGCCATTGCCTGCGCGGGGAGGTCTTTTATGCACGCATAGACTGGTTTGCATGCCAGAGTCAGCGCAGGCTAGCCCCACGCGGGGGGCAGCCACCCGGTTATTCCTCCAGCGCCGCGCACGTTTAGGCCTGCGGCGCAGCAGGAATTCCGTGGTGCAGGCATTCATGATCGCTATTTGCGCTGTGGGCGCGTACTACTTTTCCGAATTCGTGTTGGGGCATCAGGGCCCCTTGTTTGCCGCCACCAGCGCCATTGTCGCCCTGGGTTTTACCCGGGATCCACGCCTGCGCCGGGTGCTGGAGGTGGGCATTGGCTGCACCCTGGGCATTGCCATGGGTGATCTTCTGCTGCACTGGCTGGGACCCGGGATTTGGCAAGCAGCACTCGTAGTTTTTTTGTCCCTTTTGTTAGCTCGGTTCCTTGACAGCGGAGCCATCTTCACCACTCAGCTTGCCGTGCAGTCGCTGCTCGTGGTGTTGCTGCCCATTCCTGCCGCCGGGCCGTTTTCACGCAGCCTTGACGCTGTGGTGGGTGGGTGCTTCGCCCTCATTGTCACCTTTCTCATTCCCAAGGATCCGCGCCGCGAACCCAGGGACAACCTCAAGGAGGTCCTGGGCGAGCTGTCTTTGGTGCTGCGCGAATGCGCTTCTGCCCTGACCTATAACGACGCCACCACAGCATGGCATGCACTATCGCGTGCCCGCGGTCAGCAGCTGCGCATTGACCACATGCGTCAGGGGTTGCGCGGTTCGGTGGAGATTGCCAGACTGGCACCGTTGTACCGCCGGCACCTGCAGGAAGTCGAAGGGATGGTGCAGTTGATGCTTCGCGTTGATTACGCCATGCGCTCCAGTCGGATCCTGGCCCGCCGGCTTGCCAGTGCCATCAACAATGCCACCATGACTGACGCGGGCACGGCGCAACTGGCAGAGGTGCTGAGCCAAGCCGCTGCAGCCGTGGATGAGCTGGGTGCCGCCGTCTCCGGTTCCCCACACCAGCAATCCCTCAGTAACGCCCGTGACGCCCTTGCAGACGTTGCCATTCAACTGCACCCGGCGTTGCTGGAGATCACCCAGATGGAGGGCGAAACGGTGGTCCTGCTTTTCCGCACCTTGATGGTGGATTTACTGGAAGCTGCCGAAATGGAGCCTGCGGAGGCGCGGGCGTTGCTGCCCCACCTGTAAGTGCCGGGCCGTTCGTGTCAGACCCCGGCATTAGGGTTAAGTCATGGCAGCAAAAAGCACAAAAACAAGCACCGGGCAGAATTTCCGCTGTACAGAGTGCGGCTGGACAGCCGTGAAATGGGTGGGCCGCTGCGGCGAATGCCAGGCGTGGGGCACCCTGGAGGAAATCGGCACCGTGGTGGTACGGACCACGGCGGCCACCTCGGTGGTCCGTCCGGCGCAGCTCATCAGCGAAGTTGATGCCTCCAAAGCCGCCCACAACCTTACGGGAGTTCCCGAACTGGACCGCGTTTTGGGCGGTGGCATGGTACCGGGTGCCGTGATTTTATTGGCAGGGGAACCCGGCGTCGGAAAATCCACTCTGCTGTTGGACGTGGCAGCGAAGTTTGCCCGCAATGAACACGGCAAAGCGCCCCAAAAGGTGCTTTATTTAACGGCGGAGGAATCCCCGGCCCAGGTGAAACTACGTGCCGAACGCATTGGAGCAGTGGCCGAGACCCTGTATCTGGGCGCCGAAACGGATTTGGGCACGGCGCTGGGACAAGTGGAGGCAGTGCAACCCACCTTGTTGATTGTGGACTCGGTGCAGACGTTTAGCAGCGGAATGGTTGACGGCGCCGCCGGTGGGGTTTCCCAGGTGCGGGAAGTGGCAGCTTCACTTATTGCCGCGGCCAAGCGCTTAAACATGACCACCTTGCTGGTCGGGCACGTGACCAAGGATGGCTCCATTGCCGGCCCACGCCTTTTGGAGCATCTGGTGGACGTGGTGTGCCAGTTCGACGGCGAGCGCCATTCACGTCTGCGTTTATTGCGTGCGGTAAAAAACAGGTATGGGCAAACCGATGAGGTGGGTTGCTTTGATCTCACCGATGACGGCATTGAGGGACTGGCTGATCCCAGCGGGCTCTTTACTTCCCGCACCTCGCACCCCGTGTCCGGCACGTGCATCACTGTAACCATGGAGGGGCGCCGGCCACTTTTAGCCGAGGTGCAGGCCTTGTTGACTCCGGCGTTGGGCTCGTCACCGCGCCGCACGGTCTCCGGTCTGGACTCTACGCGCGTTGGGATGTTACTGGCGGTACTGCAGCAGCGGGCTGGTTTGCGCCTTGACGCGGATGACAGTTATGTCGCCACTGTGGGGGGTGCACGTCTGAGCGAACCTGCCATGGATTTGGCAGTGGCCCTTTCCATTGTGTCCGCTAAATCCGGGCGCCCCGTGCACGGGCGCATGGTCGCTTTTGGTGAGGTGGGCTTAGCGGGTGAAGTTCGTCCCGTTCCCGGCATTAATCAGCGGATCCAGGAAGCAGCACGTTTGGGTTACTCGTATGCCCTGGTTCCCAAAAGCCCTTCGGGCATTGGCGTCATTCCGCCGGATTTCACGGTGCGTGAAATTGAGCATATTGCCGAGGCCACGGAAATAGTCCTGGGCGGCAACCCGGAACCCACCTTTGGTCAGCAATAGGCTCCCTTGACCTTGCGCGGCACACAGGGTCCGTTCCCATTATCATTGGCATAATGACTTGCGCGGATTCCCGTGCTTGAAAAGAAGGAACTGTCATGCTTCGCAGCCCCGAAGATGCCCTCAAGGCCACGCTTGCCCGTGTCGCGCCGGGAACGGCGCTGCGCGATGGGCTGGAACGCATTCTGCGCGGACGCACGGGCGCTTTAATTGTGCTGGGGTCGGACAAGAGCATCTTGAATTTATGCTCTGGCGGGTTTGAAATTGGGATTGATTTTGCCGCAACGAGCCTGCGTGAGCTGGCCAAAATGGATGGTGCCATTGTCTGTGACAGGGATGCCACGAAAATTGTGCGTGCGGCAGTCCAGCTGGTGCCTGATCCGAGCATTGAAACCCAGGAATCGGGTACCCGCCACCGCACTGCTGAACGGGTAGCCATTCAAACAGGCGTCCCGGTGGTTTCCGTGAGCCAGTCCATGCAAATCATTGCCCTGTATGTGGATGGTTTGCGCTACGTTCTGGAGGGTTCGGAAAAGGTCTTGGCCCGCGCCAATCAAGCGTTGGCCACGCTGGAGCGGTACCGGGCGCGTTTGGACCAGGTCACCAGCTCGTTGTCCGCCTTGGAAATAGAAGCCATGGTAACTATCCGCGACGTGGCGGTTACTTTGCAGCGCCACGAGATGGTGCGCCGCATTTCCGAAGAAATTGCCGCCTATGTTTTGGAACTGGGTGTGGATGGCCGCTTGCTGTCCCTGCAATTGGAAGAGCTTTCCACCACCCGCGGTTCCGGGGCCGACATGGTGATCCGTGATTACACCGACCCGGAAACCAGTGATGTGGATGCTGCAGTGGCGGCGCTGCAGGGCATTGACCAGGCCAATCTCATTGATTTGTCCCTCATAGCGAACATTGTTGGTCTGGTAAGCGGAAATGATTCCCTCGATGCCATCATTCAGCCCCGCGGTTACCGCTTGGTCTCCGGTCTCAAAGCCGTGCCGCCCGCCGTCGCCGGACGTTTGGTGGACCACTTTGGTGGATTGCAGAACCTCATGGCGGCCACCATTGACGATTTAATGGTCGTTGATGGCATTGGTGAGCTGCGTGCCCGCAATGTCCGTGAAGGCCTGTCCCGGATAGCCGAGGCCAGCTTGCTGGACCGTTTTTTGTAATCCATTTCCGGCTGGCACCCTATAACTCCCGTCTGGGACCCTATAACAAGGTGAAGGTGACCTTGTCACTGGACCATTTTCCCAGTGTTGCAACCAGCCCGTAGGTGGCCCCTCCACGCCCGGGGGTGGTGAGGACTTCAGCGCAGCCAGGGGCGTTGCGATTGACCTTCCAGACAAGATTGGCCGTCTCCGAAGCGCCGGGGGCGAGGTTTTTAACTAGATCCCCGGGATCAATTTGGCAGTTTTTTGAGTTGAAAATAACGTCGTTGCCGCTGGTGATTTCATACTGCATTTGGCTGGTGCCGACATTGATGTCGCAGGGCGCTTTCCCGGAATTTGTCACCTTGAGGCTTAAAATCGGTGTCTCGCCGGGCCCATAGCTGCTCTTGTCCACGGCCGCCACAACCTTGATCCCGCCCTCATCGCAAACGGCCGACGGCGGCGTGCCGGGTTTTGCCGCCGGCGGCGCTTCCTCGGGGGCTCCGGTAGCAGTGGGGGCCACACCGGCGGCGGGCTCCGCAGCGGGATTGGAGGTGAAAAGACCAGCCAGGAAAAAACCCCCCGCAATAAGTGCCCCCACAATAAGAAGCGCCAAAATTCCTGCCACGAGTCGGCGTCTGCGGTAGACCTTGGCGGAAACTTTGGGTCGGGAAGTGGCCGCAGTGCTGCCACGTCCTGAATTCCCTGGAGTTCCCATAGGTTCAGGGTATCTAAGGCTCGGGACCGTTGGTGCCAACCACGCCGTCGCGCCGGCTGGGAGCTGGCTGGAAGCCCCTCCGGCCACTGGGACAATGATAAGAAGCGGCAAGCTGGATTTCGCGCGCCGCACGTCCTTATGTGCCACTCATGGCCGTAAGCCAACACACCTTCATGCAGTAAAGGACCTTCATGCTCACATCCGCTGTGCCCCCCGTGCCGTCAAGTGTCCTGCACAGCCGAGTCACCGCCTGGTTCCAGCAGGAAGCGCGGGATTTGCCGTGGCGGGGCAATTGTTCAGCCTGGGGAATCTTAGTCAGCGAGATCATGCTGCAGCAGACTCCCGTGGTGCGGGTGCAACCAGTTTGGGAACAGTGGCTAAAACGCTGGCCCACCCCGGGTGACTTTGCCGCAGCTCCGGCCGCCGAGGTGCTGCGGGCGTGGGGTCGGCTGGGCTATCCGCGTCGGGCACTGCGTTTGCACGCCGCCGCAGCACGCATTGTGCAGGTGCATGGGGGCCATGTCCCCGGCACCTATGAACAGCTCCTGGAGCTGCCAGGGGTGGGAAGCTACACGGCCGCCGCCGTCGCAGCCTTTGCCTTTGGACGCCGTACCACGGTAGTTGATACCAACATCCGTCGCGTTCAAGCCCGTCTTGTGGTGGGCCAGGCGCTCCCCGCACCTGCCTTGACGGCTGCTGAGATGGCTTTAGCGACCCAGCTGCTTCCGGAGGACGTGGACCAGTCCGTGCTATGGAACGCGGGCGCCATGGAACTGGGCGCGCTCATCTGCACGGCCCGGAGGCCCAAGTGCAACAGCTGCCCCGTGCTGGAGCAGTGCGCATGGATTGCTGCCGGTCAGCCGGAGCCCACCTACGTCCCCAAAGGCCAACCGTGGGCCGGCACCGACAGGCAAGTGCGGGGCGCGGTCATGGCCGTGCTGCGTGCTGCCAACTCCCCCGTCCATGCGGACCTGCTCTGGGATCCCACAGCAGGGCGAACGCATGTGGAGCTGGCGGCCGAACTTGGCAAGCTCCATGACCTCAATACGCACGCAGCCCAACTGGAACGGGCCTTGGCAGGACTCGTCGCGGACGGCCTGGCGCAGCATACGGACGCGGGCTATCAACTTCCGCACTAGTCCAAGACGTTAAACACCAGGTTCACATTTCGCCAAAGCCCGCCTCCACCTCGCCGCGTATGAGGTCCACGGCGAGCTGTGCCTCCGCGCCCGTGGCGGAGACGCGCAGTTCCGACCCCTGCCCCGCGCCCAGTGTCATCAGCATCATGACCGATTGCCCATCCACACCATTGACGTCAATTTCTGCGTCCAAGGCACTGAGCGCACTGGCAAGGGCGGCGGCCGGCCTGGCATGCAGGCCCATGGGATTGCGTAAAATCAAGGTGGCAGTGACAACACCTGCGGTATTGCCGACGCCGGCCACGTCCGGGTTTGCGGTTTTTTCCGCTGTGCGCGACCCACTGCTTGGTGGGGCGGGAGGCTGAAGCGCCGATTCTGCCGCCGCGCACACGGCGTCCAGGGTGCCTCCCGACTGTGCGGCAACGGCTGCCGCGCACACGGCGTCCAGGGTGCCTCCCGACTGTGCGGCAACGGCTGCCGCGACAGCTCCCTCCACGAGCGGGGCGTGGGCCATCCGCAGCGATTCCGGGCTGCCGAGGAACTCCAGGGCTGACTCGGCAGTCATGACGGCGGAGCCAAGATCCGTCAAGACCACCACTCCGTCCCCGGTATCTGCCTGCTCCAGTCCCGACATGACCTTTTCCAGCGAGGTCCCAATGCCGCCGTCGTCCATGCCACCGGCAGCCACCAACACCACGGTGGGTGCCATCTGGGCCGCCAACTCCACTACCCCGGCAGCCAGCTGGGCGCTGTGCGAGACAATGACCAGTCCCACGCTCATGCGGTGGCTGCCTGGGCTGCCGCACGTAAAATCAACGCCGAGGAGACGGCCCCCGGGTCGCGGTGGCCTATGGCGCGCTCACCTAAATAGCTGGCACGGCCCTTCCTGGCCACCAATGGTTTTGTCGCTGTTGCCCCGACCTCGGCGGCGGTTGCGGCGGCCTCGAGGACCTCTGCCGGTGCGGCACCGGATGCCGCGGCGGTCCTGGCTGCATCCACCGCCGGGCTCCACGCATCAACCATGGTCTTGTCCCCCGGTTCCGCTTTGCCCCGGGCCACCACGCCGTCTCGGGCAGCGGCAAGTGCCGTGACAAGTAAGTCCGCGTCAAGTTGCGCGGCCTCTCCGACTGCCGTCGCGGCACGCAAATAAGCCGTGCCATATAACGGTCCCGCCGCGCCCCCTACCTTGGACATGAGGGTCATGGCCGCCAGTTTAAACGCTGCCCCAGGGGAGGCCGGCGGATCGGCGTCAAGCTTTTGAACAATGGCTTGAAAGCCGCGGTCCAGGTTCTCCCCATGGTCACCGTCACCAATGACCCGGTCCAATTCACTGAGCGCCACGCGTTGTTCGGCAATGACCGCCGCGGAGATCCGAAGCCAGCTCACGGCCCAGGCCGTATCTAAAATCTGGTTCATTTACATCCCCCATCGCAGTGCAGGTGTATTAACAGGCGCATCCCATAACGCTGTCATTTCGTCATCGAGGCGCAGGACCGAAATGGAACAGCCCTGCATTTCCAACGCCGTAATGTAGTTCCCTACCAGGGAGCGCTCCACCACCAGACCGGCGGCTTCCAGAATCTTTACGGCCTGGCGGTAAACAATGTACAGCTCGCTGGAGGGGGTGCCACCCATGCCGTTGACAAACAAGAGCACCTTGTCCCCGGACTCCGGGGCCAGGTCCGCCAGTATGGGTTCCAGTAACCGTTGGGTGATGCCATCGGCGTTCTCCATGGCGATTTTGTGCCGGCCGGGTTCACCGTGGATGCCAATGCCAATCTCAATTTCATTCTCATCCAGCTCAAAGCTGGGCACTCCCGCGTGCGGCACCGTGCAGGCTGAAAGGGCCACGCCCATGCTGCGGACATTGTCATTGACGCGATTGCCGATGGCCGCCACGGAGTCAAGGTCATCACCGCGTTCGGCGGCAGCCCCAGTGATTTTTTCCACCAAAAGGGTTCCCGCTACGCCGCGCCGCCCGGCAGTGTACAGCGAGTCCTCCACGGCGACGTCGTCATTGACAAGCACCGTGCGCACGTCCACGCCCTCCGCCTGCGCCATCTCGGCCGCGGTTTCAAAGTTAAGCACGTCGCCCGTGTAATTTTTGACAATGTGCACTACGCCAGCGCCGGAGTCCGCGGCAAGGGTGGCCGGGATGATGGCGTCGGGTGTGGGCGAGGTGAACATGGCTCCGGGCACTGCGGCGTCGAGCATGCCAAAACCAACATAGCCCGCATGCAGGGGTTCATGGCCACTTCCACCACCCGAAATGAGGCCGACCTTGCCCGCCTGTGGAGCGTCCCGGCGGGTGACGAAGAGGGGCTCCGGGTGCACCCGGACATGGGAGGCGTGTGCTTGTCCAAAGCCCTCCATTGATTCGCTAACCACTTGTTTAGGATCATTAATGAGCTTTTTCACAGGGACCTTTCAATTCACGCAACGTTAAGTGAGTGGCTGACACCTGTGCCGCCACTGCCTTGAACACTACCTGCGGGAACTAAAGCTGAATAGGGTCGCGTCAGCGTTGATCAGGACCGCGGGGAGAGTTCGCAGATCATCCGGGTATTGCCGAGCGTATTGGGCTTAACCCGGGCCAGGTCCAGGAATTCCGCAATGCCTTCATCTGCGGATCTTAAAAGTTCGGAGTAAACTGCGGGGTCCACGGCGCTCTGGTCTGCCATGACGGTAAAACCATGCCGGGTGAAAAAATCCACTTCAAACGTCAAACAAAAAACACGCGCTATGCCCAGTTTCTTCGCATTGTTCAGCAACTGCTCCACGAGTGTCCCGCCCACGCCGTGCCCCTGCCAGGACTGCGCTGTGGCAAGGGTGCGGATCTCAGCCAGGTCTTCCCACATGACGTGCAGGGCCCCGCAGCCTACCACTTCGCCGGCAATTTCTGCAATGACAAACTCTTGAATGGCCTCAAAGTACGTCACGGATTCTTTGGAAATGAGAATCCGACGCTCGGCCAGCGGAGCGACCAGCTCTTTGATGACGTGCACGTCGGAGGTTCGAGCGGGTCTAAGGACAACATTGGATTCAATAGTCACGTTTTTTAGTCTAAGACCCCGTGAAGTTCAAGCAGTGCACAACGCGGGCGGGGTCAACTCTCGAGATGGGGGTAAAGATACCCCGTTCTCGAGAGTTGGCCCCGCCCGCGTGTACGTGGTTCCTAGGCGGATGCCGTAATGGCGTCCGGGACTGTCTCCTTGGCTGCGCCGACGAAAGTGAACTTCGCCTCGTCACCCTCACCTTCAACATCAACTGTGACGACGTCACCGGTGTTCAACTCGCCAAAGAGGATCTTCTCCGAGAGGTGATCTTCAATTTCACGTTGAATGGTCCGACGCAGCGGCCGGGCACCCATCGCGGGGTCGTAACCCTTCGTGGCGAGCAGGATCTTGGCTGCGGAAGTGAGCTCAATGCCCATGCCCTTATCAGCCAAGCGGGATGCCAAGCGAGCCATCATGAGATCAACAATCTCAATGATTTCCGCCTGGGTCAGCTGCGGGAACACCACAACATCGTCAACACGGTTCAGGAACTCCGGGCGGAAATGCTGCTTGAGCTCCTCCGTGACCCGGGCACGCATCCGGTTGTAACCGGTTTGCGTGTCAGTTCCCGACTGGAAGCCGGTGGCAATTGACTTGGAAATGTCACGTGTACCCAGGTTCGTGGTCATGATGATGATGGTGTTCTTGAAGTCCACCACCCGGCCCTGGCTGTCAGTCAAGCGGCCGTCCTCCAGGATCTGCAACAGTGAATTGAAAAGGTCAGCGTGCGCCTTTTCAACCTCGTCAAAGAGCACCACGGAGAATGGACGACGGCGGACCTTTTCGGTCAGCTGGCCACCCTCCTCGTATCCTACGTAGCCCGGAGGGGCACCGAAGAGCCGTGAAACCGTGTGCTTTTCGGAATATTCGGACATATCCAAGGTGATGAGGGCGTCCTCGTCACCAAACAGGAACTCGGCCAAGGCCTTGGCCAGCTCGGTCTTACCAACACCCGTGGGGCCGGCGAAGATGAATGAACCACCGGGACGCTTGGGATCCTTCAAGCCTGAACGCGTGCGGCGGATGGCCTGCGAAATGGACTTGATGGCCTCGTTCTGACCCACCACGCGGCGGTGCAGCTCGTCTTCCATCTTCAGCAGACGCGTGGACTCGGCCTCGGTCAACTTGAACACGGGGATACCGGTGGAGTTCGCGAGAACCTCGGCAATGAGCTCTTCATCAACTTCGGAAATTTCGTCCAGACCGCCGGACTTCCACTTGCGTTCCTTTTCCGTACGGGCAGTGATGAGTTTTTGCTCATCATCGCGCAGGGAAGCGGCACCCTCAAAGTCCTGGGCGTCAATGGCATCTTCCTTGCGCTTCTTTACAGCCGCAATCTCGCCATCCATGGCCTTGAGTTCCGGCGGCGCAGTCATGCGGCGAATGCGCAGGCGGGCACCTGCCTCATCGATCAAGTCAATGGCCTTATCCGGCAGGAAACGGTCAGAGACGTATCGATCAGCCAGCGTGGCAGCAGCCGTCAGGGCGCTGTCGGTGATGGAGACGCGGTGGTGTGCCTCGTAGCGGTCACGCAGGCCCTTGAGAATTTCAATGGTGTGCGGAACCGAGGGTTCCTGCACTTGAATGGGCTGGAAGCGGCGCTCAAGGGCGGCATCCTTCTCAATATGCTTGCGGTACTCATCCAAGGTAGTGGCACCGATGGTCTGCAGCTCACCGCGAGCCAACATGGGCTTGAGGATCGAGGCGGCATCAATGGCACCCTCGGCGGCACCAGCACCCACCAAAGTGTGGATCTCATCAATGAACAAAATGATGTCGCCGCGGGTACGGATTTCCTTGAGAACCTTCTTGAGGCGCTCCTCAAAGTCACCACGGTACCGGGAACCGGCAACCAGGGAACCCAAGTCAAGGGTGTACAGCTGCTTGTCCTTGATGGTTTCCGGAACGTCGCCACGGACGATCGCCTGCGCCAAACCTTCGACGACGGCGGTCTTGCCCACGCCGGGTTCACCAATGAGGACGGGGTTGTTTTTGGTGCGGCGGGAGAGGACCTGCATGACGCGTTCCATCTCGTGCTCGCGGCCAATAACGGGATCAAGCTTGTTTTCCCGCGCGGCCTGGGTCAGGTTCCGGCCAAATTGGTCCAGCACCACCGATCCGGCGGGCGTGCCCTCGGGCTGCTGGCCGCCACTGGCCACTGGCTCCTTGCCCTGGTAGCCGGAAAGCAGCTGGATGACCTGCTGGCGGACGCGGCCCAGATCGGCGCCCAGCTTGACCAGCACCTGGGCGGCCACACCTTCACCCTCCCGGATGAGCCCCAGCAGAATGTGCTCGGTGCCAATATAGTTGTGGCCCAGCTGCAGCGCCTCGCGCAGGGACAGTTCCAGAACTTTTTTGGCGCGCGGGGTGAAGGGAATGTGCCCGCTGGGAGCCTGCTGCCCCTGGCCAATGATCTCCTGGACCTGCTCACGCACTCCGTCCAGGGAAATGTTCAGGGACTCCAGCGCCTTGGCGGCAACTCCCTCACCCTCATGGATGAGGCCGAGCAGAATATGCTCCGTACCAATGTAATTGTGGTTGAGCATGCGGGCCTCTTCTTGGGCCAGCACAACAACACGTCGGGCTCGATCAGTAAATCGCTCAAACATTTCGCCACACTCCTCATTACTGCGTACTTTGATGCTACGCAGTGCCCGGGCACAATGGGAGCGTGTTCGCCACAGGGGAAACAGGAATTTTTGCCGCTGCTTAAACACACGACGGCGAGGACACCCGTGTGGGGTCCTCGCCGACGTGTGTTGATGAGGTAGTGGGCCCCCTAGGACCACCCTGAAACTTTAATTGCCTTGAGCGGCGTAATAAGCGTCCCGAACTTCTGCTTGAATACGTCCGCGCTCATGAACCGTGTAGCCGTTTTCACGGGCCCAGGCGCGGATCTGCGCCACATCACTGACACCTTTGCTGGCCGCGGCGGGTCCGCGGCCGCGAACCGCACGACCCCCCGCACGCCGTCCGGCAGCAATGTATTTATTTAGGGCATCCCGTAAAGCCTGGGCGTTTTCAGCGGAGAGATCTATCTCGTAATTAATTCCATCAAGTCCAAAATTCACATTTTCATCTGCCGGGCTCTGATCAATGTCGTCAACAAGCGTGACGTGGATTTTTTGTGCCATGGGGAGTAATCGCCTCACATAGATTTAATGTATATAACAAACCAATTATGTGGCGAAAACTCCGGCACGTCAAAAAGTAATCTTGATTATTATCTAATGACCGGGCTCATTGCTGGCTTCATCATCGCGTTCCGCTTGGGCCAGAGCCTCGCGTTCTGAACTGTCGGCATTAAATATTGCCTTCATAGCGAAGTAGAAAATCACTCCGACGCCTAAGGAGGGCACAATTACTGCAATGTATTCCATATCCTTTTGACTCCTACTCTGGTTTCATCAATGGAAAAAGGATGGCTTCACGAATGCCCACACCGGTAAAGAGCATAACCAGACGGTCAATTCCCAAACCTAAACCGCCCATGGGCGGCGCCCCGTATTCCAGCGCCCGCAGGAAGTCCTCGTCAAGTGCCATGGCTTCAGGGTCACCGGCTGCGGCGGCCAGGGACTGGCGGGTTAAGCGATCCCGCTGAATGACGGGGTCAATGAGTTCCGAAAAGGCAGTGCCCGTTTCACGTCCATCAATAATTAAATCCCAGGCCTCAATAAGATTGGGCTTATCGCGATGGGGTCGTGCCAGCGGCTGCGCCGACGGCGGATAGTCGCAAACAAAGGTGGGGTTGATTATGGTGGGTTCCACTATTTCACCAAATAATTCAGTGACCAGCTTTTCCGCGTCCCAGGCTGCATCAATCTTTATTTCATGCTTTGTGGCAATGGCCCGTAATTCCCCGGCGGTGGTGGCAGGTGTAATTTCCGTACCCACAGCCTCTGACAGCCCCTGGTAAACGGGCAGCCATGGCCATTCGCCATCGAGGTTAATTTGGCCCCGCTCGGTTTCAATAATGCGTGACCCGGTGGCATCGGCGGCGGCCAGAATAATGCGCTGCATGGTTTTTGCCATGGTGAATTGGTCGCCGTATGCTTCATAGGCTTCCAGCATGGTGAATTCCGGGCTGTGGGTGGAATCAACACCTTCATTGCGGAAAATGCGGCCCAATTCGAAGACCTTATCCATGCCACCAACGACTGCACGTTTGAGATACAACTCAATGGCAATGCGCAGGGTCATTGGTTGATCAAAAGCATTGAGGTGCGTGTGGAAGGGCCGGGCCGAGGCCCCGCCGTGAACGAGTTGCAGAATGGGGGTTTCCAGCTCAATATATTCTTCGCCATGCAGGGTGTCGCGGATGGCTTTAATGATTGCCGACCGGGTGCGCACTTGCTGGCGGGCCTCGTCGCGGACAATTAGGTCCACATAGCGCTGGCGGACACGCATTTCCTCGGAAAGTTCCGCGTGCAGTACAGGCAACGGGCGCAGGGCTTTTGAAGCCATGGCCCACTCGGCAGCCATGATGGACAGCTCGCCGGTGCGGGAGCTGATGACCTCGCCCCGGATGAACACGTGATCACCGAGATCCACCATTGATTTCCAGTGGCTGAGTGCTTCCTCGCCAATGTTGGCCAGGGACAACATAATCTGCAACCGTGCGCCTGCCCCGGATTGCAGGGTGGCAAAACACAGCTTGCCCTTGTTGCGGACATACACCACACGCCCGGTCACGCCAACGCGTTGACCCGTTGCAGTGTCTGCCGCAAGATCAGGGTACTGGGCGCGAATTTCTTCCAGTGTGTGGGTTCGCGCCACACCTACGGGGTAGGCCTGCTCACCCCGCTCCAGCAATTTGGCACGCTTATCCATCCGAATAAGCATTTGCTCGGAAACATCGCTGGGTTCATGGCTAAGGGTTTTATCTGCACTCACGGTTCACTAGTTTAGTGGTTGAATCTGAGTGAACCCTCCGATCAGCGCGTAGCCAGCGTGGAACCTCGGATAACAAGTGTTGCAGTGAGCGTCACTTCCCTCGCCGGCAGGCTTTCACCGTCCATGAGTTTGCGCAATTGCTGCCCGGCAATTTTTCCCATTTGCATTGCGGGTAATTGCACGGTGGTCAAACCAGGGTTGGACGTCTGGGAGTAGGGCAGGTCGTCAAAACCGGCCACCGCAAGCTGCTGCGGCACCGCAACCCCCGCAACGCGGGCTTCCTGCAGCACCCCATAGGCATGCGTATCGGTCGCACAGACGACGGCGCTCACCCCCTGATGCGCCCACTCTCCCCAAACTCCGGTAAAGGCACGCGCGGCCATACCGACGTCGACGGTGGCTGCTGCTTCCCCGGAAACCAGCATGCCCATGCGCTGCGCCTCTTCACAAAAGGCCGCGCGCCGGACCCGAAATGTCTCGGTGCCGGTGGTGCTGTCCAGGTAAGCGACGCTTTTGTGGCCCAGTTCAGCCAGATGGGCCGCCAACAGGCATGCACCCTGCGCGACATTGAAATTGACGGAAGGAGCGGAGCTGGCGACTCCGGCCGCATCTAAAAGCACCAGGGGATCAGTGACTTCAAGCTCCGCCAAAAAGCGTGCGCTGGGCGCGTCAATGAGCAAACCGGCCGGCCGCAATCCCAGTAGGCGCTGCACATCCCCGGGTTTAGGCGTTTGCCCGGCCTCCGTAACCGAGAGCAGCAATTGAAAGTCCGGGCCAACGCCCTCACGGACCCCGGCAATGACTTTGGCATAGAACGGGTTGGACACATCAGGTGCCACCAGGATCACAATATTGCTGCGGCCCCGGGCCAGTGAACTGCCCAAAACATTGACCACATACCCCAATTCGGTCACGGCCGCCTGAACCTTGGCAATGTTGGCGCTGGATACCCGTCCCGCCGTTTTGCCGCTGGTCACCAGCGAAACGGTAGCGGTGGAAACCCCCGCCTTCGCTGCCACCATGGCTGCAGTAACCCGGCCCGTAACTGCGCTGACGGACGCTGCGTGCTCGGGGGTGAGTGGGGAGGACATGGATCGATAGTATCGGGGCCTGACAAAAATGGGCTCACCAGGGCGGTGCCGGGAACCGAGGTCAGGCGCCCGTCGGGCACCCGTCGGGCACCCGTCAGGCGCTCGCAGGGTTGCTGCGCCAAACGCTTGACACCCCGCGTTAAGCGCTTGACGTCAACATGAGTTGCTGTCACACTAAAAACCGTGCGCGGACCTGGCCTCCGGCACTACCCCCAACGACGTGGAGAAAAAGTGAACCCGCAACACCCTTCTGACTTGGATTTGGCAGCGCCCCCTGCTGGTCCCCGAAAAATCATTCTGGACTGCGATCCCGGACATGATGATGCCGTGGCCCTGCTGCTGGCCCACGGCAATCCCAACATTGACTTGCTGGCCGTCACCACTGTGGTGGGCAATCAAACCCTGGAAAAAGTCACCCGCAATGCCCTGTCCGTGGGTACCATTGCCGGCATCACGGGCGTGCCGTTCGCCGCGGGCTGTGACCGCCCGCTTGTGCGCAGCATTGTGACCGCCCCGGACATCCACGGCGAAAGTGGCATGGATGGCCCGGAGCAGCCCACGTCCACCCTTGAGTTGGACCCGCGTCACGCGGTCGACCTCATCATTGAACTTGTCATGACGCACGAACCAGGCACCATCACCTTGGTCCCCACGGGCGGGCTGACCAACATTGCCATGGCGGCCCGCAAGGAACCACGCATTGTGGAGCGCGTGAAGGAAGTTGTTCTGATGGGCGGCGGCTACCACGTGGGCAACTGGAGTGCCGTGGCCGAATTCAACATTAAAATTGACCCCGAAGCCGCGCACATTGTGTTCAACGCAGGATGGGACGTGGTCATGGTGGGCCTTGACCTGACCCACCAAGCCCTGGCCACGCCCGACGTCGTTGCGGCCATTGAGGCCGTCGGCACCAAACCTGCCCGGTTTGTCAGGGAACTCATGGACTTTTTCGCCAAGGCCTACAAGGACAATCAGGGCTTTGAGTACCCGCCAGTTCATGACCCGTGCGCCGTGGCGTACGTCATTGACCCCACCGTGATGACCATCCGGAAAGTCCCCGTGGATATTGAACTGACGGGAACTTTGACGCTGGGCATGACGGTGGCTGATTTCCGCGCACCCGCTCCGGCCGGCTGTAAAACCAGCGTGGCCGTGGATCTGGACCATGGCAAATTCTGGAACCTGGTCACTGACGCACTGGTGCGCATTGGCGAGGTCGAGCTATGAGCGCCACCCCCACAAAAGCTCTGAGCAAACCTGGAAATGTCACAGCGCTCATGGTGGCGTTGTTGACGGCCTGTGTGGCCTTCCAACTCAATGCCTCCATGCTCAGTCCAGCCCTGGTCACCATGGGTGAGGAGCTAAATGCCAGCCAGGCAGCCATTGGTTTGTCCCAGACCTGGTTCTTCACCGCCGCGGCCGTCTTTTCGCTCTTTTTGCCTCGCCTGAGCGACATCATTGGGCGCAAAAAGGTACTCATGGCCATGATGGTGTTGATGGGGGTTGGCTCTGTCATTTCGGCGCTGGCCCCGGACATCACGTGGTTGTTCATTGGCCGCATCATTCAAGGCATCAGCGGACCCACGGTTCCGCTGTGCTTGATCATGTTGCGTTCAGCCGTGGCGAATCCCAAAAAATACGGTGCGCTCATGGGCTTGATTACGGCCGTCAACGGGGGCATTGCCGGCATTGACTCGTTTGTGGGTGGCTACTTTGCCGAGAACTTCGGCTTCCGCAGTATTTTCTGGCTAATGGCAGTCATCGCCGCCGTCGCAGTTGCCCTCATCGCGGTCCTGGCCGGGGAATCCAAGCCCGGGGCAGGTACGAAGATGGATTGGCTGGGCGTGTTTTTCATTGTGCTGGCCGTCGGCGGACTGTTGACTGCGCTCAATGAGGCCACCGCCCTGGTGGGCGCCTTCGACACGGGGACGCTGCTGCGTGCAGTGGTCCTGGCAGTGATTTCCCTAGCCGCCTTCGCGGCGTTTTGGACGGTGGAAAAACGTTCCGCCCACCCCATGGTGGAAACGGTTCACCTGCGCCAGCGTTCCACGTGGGCACCGCTTTTAACCACCGTGCTCACCATGACGGGGATCTTTGCCGTCATCAATGGCATTGTCCCGGCGTTTGTACAGGCTGCTGATCCTGGGTTCGGGCTCGGCGCCACGGAGATGAGCCTGCTCATTCTCACCCCCTATGCCCTGCTCGGTTGGCTCTTTGGGCCCATTACCGGCCGTTTGGCGCCTGTCTTTGGCTACACCAGGATGCTGCGCATTGGTTTGCTCGGCAGCATTGCGGCCCTTGCCATTATTGGCTTCCTTGGCCTCAACAGCCTGCCGTTGATGATCACCGGCACAGTATTATTGGGCATCATGTACGCCGGAACCGTAAACATCATGCTCAATGGTCTGGGCGTGGTGCTCTCCCCCGAAGGCAACCCCGGGTTCCTGCCCGGCATGAACGCCGGTGCGTTTAACCTGGGCGCCGGGTTGAGTTTCCTGGTGCTGCCCGCCATTTTAGTGGCCACGGCGCCTCTGGGCACGCAGGGCTCCTACACCACGGTGGTCGTGGTGGCCCTTGGCATCACGGCCGCAGCGTTTGCCGCCTCACTGCTGGTTCCCAAGCCCGTCGACGCGGAAGTTACCTCATGACAACACAGCGAATTATTGTAGCCGGGTCCCTTAATGCTGACCTGACCATTTATTGCGAGCGGTTGCCCGCACCCGGGGAAACACTGCACGGCAACGGCTTTGTCGTGAATCCGGGTGGGAAGAGCGCCAATCAAGCCGTATCCGCGGCCAAACTGGGTGGCACAGTCACACTTGTGGGGGCCGTGGGGCGCGACGCCCATGGCGAAATGCTGCTGGTCTCCACAGCCGGCGCGGGTGTCGATGTCAGCGGTGTACGCCGCGTGGACGAGCCCACGGGCGTTGCCGTCATTTCCGTGGAGCGCAGCGGCGAGAACTCCATCATCATCAACGCCGGAGCAAATGCCGCCCTGTCCCCCGCCGACATGACCCGTGAGCTCTTCTCAGGTGCCGGCGTCGTTTGTCTGTGTCTTGAAGTCCCCCTGGAGACTGTGCAGGCGGCTGCTGCGGCAGGGCACGACGCCGGAGCGACGGTTTTGCTGAATCTCTCCCCGTACGCGCCCATCACATCGGCACTGGCGCAGCTCACGGATGTGCTGCTGGTCAACGCCCACGAGGCGTCGCAGTTCCTTGACGGCTACCCCATGCCGCCGGCACATGCAGCTGCCAGCGAATGGCACGGCGCCCAGGCAAGATTTGCCGGACGGGGATTGGAAAAGGTTCTGGTGACCTTGGGGGCAGCGGGCTCGGTGGTGCTCGATGCCAGCAACCCCACGGAACCCGTGGTGCGCATTTCACCCACAGTGGTCACTGCTGTGGACACCACGGGGGCCGGTGATGCTTTCACGGGCGCTGTCGCGGCACAGTTGGCGGCAGGCAGCTCCCTCGCCGACGCTGCCCGCTATGCTTCGGTGGCTGCTGCCTTGGCCGCCACCAAAAGGGGCACCCAGACGGCCTATCCCACGGCCGCGGAAGTGGCCGCCCGACTGTCCAGCGCCTAAGGCGCCGGCACCCAGGGCTGAGCTGCATGCGTGAGGCAGCTCAGCCCAGTAACGCATTGTCAATGAGCCGCACGGGACCCACCGTGGCGGCAATGAGCGCCAGAGCCTGGCCCGTGAACGGAGTATCCTGGCAGTTCTCGGCGCGCACGGCCAGGCTCTCCGGATCAACCACTTCCAGGTAGTCCAGTTCCACGCCGGGGGCACTGCGCACCAACTCTTCCACGGATAATATGTCCAGTGGCTCATGTGCGTCGGCGCGGACCCCAAGCAATGCCAGGGCACGCGATAAGACCAGCGCGGCGTCGCGCTCCTTCGCCGAAAGGAAACGATTGCGGCTCGAAGCGGCCAACCCGTCGGCGTCGCGAACAATGGGCACGGCCACAATCTCCACCGGGAAATTCAAATCCGTCACCATCTTGCGTACCAGGGTCAACTGCTGTGCGTCCTTTTGGCCAAAATAGGCGCGATAGGCCGGACGGGCGTCGGCCGGTGCACCGGCAGGCACTGGCACACCGGCACTGACGGGCGTATCCGCTGCAGCTGCTGCCAATCCGGTGTGGGGCAAGCCCGCGTGAAGCAGCTTGGCCACCACCGTCAAGGCTCCGTCAAAGTGGCCGGGGCGTGCTGCGCCCTCATACAGCTCCCCCATTTTTCCGGCCGTGACCCGCACCATGGGTTCCCCACCGGGATACATTTGCGCCACACTCGGGACAAACATGATGTCCACCCCTGCCTCATCCAACAATGCCAGATCCGCTTCTTCCGTACGGGGGTATCTGGCCAGGTCGCCGGCATCGCCAAACTGCAGGGGATTGACAAACACACTGGCTATCACCACTGAGTTTTCCGCCACCGCTGCACGGGCCAAGCTGGCATGGCCGTGATGCAGGGCGCCCATGGTGGGCACCAGACCAAGTGTTCCCGGCTGCACGGAGCCGGGATTGCGCATAGCTCTACCAGCCCTGGCCTGCAGCAACGTGCCCGTTGCAGCCTTGAGTTCAGCAACTGTCTCCACCCGGACAATGCCCATTTTTTACTCCCTTATTCTTTACTGCAACTGTCCCGGACCGGTGGCCGGACCGGCGTCGTCCCCGCGCAATGCTGCCTGCACCCCCAGGTAGGCCTCCGCTGAAAGGAGCCTGCGCTTGGCGGCACGTGCCGCAGTGGCCTCGGCCATGGCCAGGTAGGCATCCCGGATGTCGGTGGCGCCGGTGTCCAGGGCATGCTCCTGCAGCGCTGCCGTGTGGGCCGCGACTGTTCCAGAATCCCCCCGGGCCACGGGGCCCGTCAACGCCGACTCCCCCGACGCCAGCGCATTTTCCAATGCTGCCCGCAGCAGCGGGCCCATCAGCTGCTGCGGCGCTGCCACGCCAATGTCACCTAGAATTTGTGTTGCCTGCGCAACCAGGGTGACCATGTGGTTGGCCGCATGTGCCAACGCCGCATGATACAAAACACGGTCTGCCTCGGCAATTACTACAGGTTCTGCACCCATTTCCACCACCAGGGCCTGGGCAATGGGCAGCATGGCAGGATCGGCGCTCACTCCAAAACTGCAGTCTGGCAGGCGGCTTAAATCCAGGCTCATACCGGTGAAGGTCATGGCCGGATGCAAAGCCAGGGCAATGCCGCCAGCAGCCTTGACAGGGGCCAGCACCCCCGTGCCAAACCTGCCCGAGGTGTGGGCCACGAGCTGACCCGCCTGCCATGCACTTGTTGCCGCCAAGCCACTGACCAACTCCGGCAGGACGTCGTCGGGCACGGCCAGCAACACCAGCTCCGAGCGCTCCACAATTTCGGCAGCTTTGAGGACGGGCACACCCGGAAGCAGCAACTCGGCCCGCTCCAAAGACGCTTCCGAGACGGCTGTGACACCCACGACCGCGTGCCCCGCACCGCGGAGCGCTGCTCCCAAAACTGCGCCCACCTTGCCCGCACCAATAATGCCAATACCCAATCGTCCGGGCTTAATCACCACGGTTCACCTCTTCACTGTGCAGTTGGGGCTGTGGCACTTCCAGCCACCGTTCCTGGCGGTGAATGCGCCGGGCTGTTGCCGCGCGCTGGGCCTGCTCGTCAAAGAGCGCCAAAGCGTTGGCCAGGGACATGTGCTTTACCAGGGGTCGCACCGGTCCCGGCGTGGAATGCAGCACAAAGCTGGCCAGGCCCAGGGCCGCCATGAGGGGCCCCTGCTGCAGGCCAAGGGACTGCGTCCGTTCGTGCGGAACCACTTCAAGCAAGCGGACCACGGCACCCCGACGGCACAGCAGTGCCGTGTCGGTGGCACGGTAGGCGTTTCGACGCCAGGCCAACGGGTCAAGCCAGCGTGCCTGCCGCGGCGATGACACAAAACCGTGACCCGTCCCGCTGCCCCGCACGCCGGCTGTGAATACCTCGAAGGGATTGTCCACGCCGGGCTGGGGGAAGATCAGCCCCAGCACGCTCATCACCTCATCGATGGTGCCTGCGGGCAAGATCACGCTGCGGGTTCCCGACTGTGTGGTGTCTGCGCCATAACCGGCAACATTTACGTGCACCCGGTACCAGCCAACCAGCCGCCAAATAGGTCCCTGCGTGACGCCCACGGCCTGGACCCTGCCGGGCGGAATGGTTTGCGAGCGGGTTTCCAACATGCCGTAGTGCAGGCGGATACCGTCCGCGGACGTTGCGAGCCTGAAATTAAAATCCGTCGTGATGGCTTTCCAATAGCCCGCACCGAAGGCCAGGAGCAGGGGGACGGCTCCCAGCCAAATGGCCGGTTCCCCGCTCATGCCCACGGCTACGCTGACTCCCACTCCCACCACCACGGCAGTCACAGTGGTTCCGCTAAGAAACGCAGCACCAATGATGCGCCCCGCCGGCAATGACAGAACAGGGGTTTCGGGGGCTTCCTGGACAGCTGACGGCGCTGCCGGGTCAATCTCCACACCTGCTGCCCGGGCCAGAATGGCTGCCCGCAGCCGCTTGGCTTCCCCCAGCTTAAGGAAAGCCAGCCGCATGGCCGATTTCCCGCCGTCGGCCACTTCAAATTTTAGTTCCGCCAGCCCAAAAGCACGCGCGACCAGCGGCTGCACCACGTCGATCGCCTGCACGCGGTCAATGCGGGCCTGGCGCTGCTGCCTAAACACCACACCTGAATTAATATGCACCGAGGTGTCAGTGACCTGGTAGCGCGTGAATTTCCACGACAGGAAAAAAGCTACCCCAAAAATCACCACGGCACCGGCAATGATGGCAATGACGACGGGCAGCGGGGTACCACCTGTCACGGAATTGCCGTCGAGGGAGCCGCCGTCGTCCCAGCCACCGGCGAGCAGGGAATCAAAGGCATTCCGGCCAAAAATGTATACTACGGCCACCACCGCCACCCAGCCACGGACCAGCGGGGAAACCGGATGGACCCGGTGCCACGTCTCCTGCGAATCAGTGGTAAAACTCGCTTCGTCAGGTTTTTCGAGGTTCATAGCCCGGCCAGTTTCGCCTCACCGCGGACTGAAAGCTGTTCCCGAAGGCGGGCAGCCTCCGCCGCTGGCAGACCATTGATGACTGCATTGGTGCCGGGCGAAGCTGTATACAGGTGAATGGTGCACAGACCCAGCATGCGTTCCAGGGGGCCCATGGTGACGTCCACGTACTGCATCCGGCCGTAAGGGACCACCATGACGCGGCGGAACAAAATGCCGCCGCGGATCAGCAGGTCTTCGTTCCGCTCGGCATAACCAATGGCGCGGACCTGGCGTGGGATTAACAGCAGTTCCCACAGCGCCACGATCAACACCAGTGCCGGGGCAGTCCACGCAAGCCACGCAGGGTAACCAGCCCACACATCCGTGAATTTGAGGATCAAGGGTACGACGGCGACAGCCAGGAAGATCGCCGCGCCGCCACATGCGGAAATGCACCGCGCCGTAATGAGCTTGCTGGACACACCTAAAAATTCCACGCCCTGTGGAGTCATGGGGTGGGGTCGGGAGTTAGGCAAATTCTTCCTCCCCGCGGCCCTCCCGCTTGGTGCGGGGGCTTTCTGGCGGTTTCCCATCCTCTGGCGGCACCTTGCAAAAACGCTCCACCACAATGCCCACAATGATCATGGTCAGGCCGCCGGTCATCAGTGCCAGCATTTGCCAAATGACGCTTAAATCATCCCGCAGGGCCAGGGTGGGCAATTGATCCAGCAGGATGCCGCTGTGCCACCCCAGGAGAACAGCCCCGGCGTAGGCGCAGGCTTGGGCCAGGACCACTGTGCGCGCTGCCATGAGCGGGTCAAGGGCCTTCTCCCGTTTACCATCACGCCAGCGCCGGACTTTCAGCCCTAAAAAGATGCACACAATGGCGATCAGACCCATGGTGGCCAGGGAACTCAGCGGCAAAACAGGTAGAGCCAGACTGGCACGTGAGCTCAGCTCGGTGGCTATCGCGCCCACCACAGCCAGCGCAACACCAACAGCTGCCAGCCATGCTGGCCTTATGGTCCGCATTGTGCCTCTCATTTTCATCTCGGTAATTCCCCGGGCAACCTCACGATTAACCGTACTCCACCCAACACCGGGGTTGGGGAGCTGCGGCTTTGGCTCGTTTCGCCTTTAGGCCTGCAGGTGCGTTTCGGCCTCGGGAGCATGTGAAATTCCTGGCATGTCTGCAGCTGCCGCCGCCAACGCCGCCACTGATTGGCCTGCCAAGGTGGCATGAGGTTCCATGAGCGACCATGGATACAGCACAAAGGCCCGTTCCGCGGCGCGTGGATGGGGCAGGGTCAGCACGGGGTCCGCGCTGACCACCTCACCATAGCTAATAATGTCCACGTCAAGAGTTCGAGCACCCCAGCGCACTTTACGCGTTCTGTGATAAAGCAGTTCCACGGCCTGGCAATGCTCCAAAAGTTCCACGGCCGTCAGGCTGGTCTGCACGGCAATGACCATGTTTAAGAAATCGGGCTGACCGGCGGGTCCACCCACGGGTTTGGTGGTGACCACGGGTGAGACATTTTGCAAGCGGACTTCCGGACGGTCAACTAACGCAGCCACAGCGGCTTGCAAGGTGCCTGACCGTTCACCTAAATTACTGCCCAAAGCCAGGACGGCGCGCGTCAGGCCCCGGTCAGTAGTCACTCGTCCACCTGTTCGCGCGACCTGTGAACGCTGACGCTGACATCACCAAAGGGCACTTGAATGGGTGCTTTGGGTTTATGCACTGTCACTTCCACAGCCTGTATCAGCGAAAAATCGGTCAGCAACCGTTCGGCCATGCGGACGCACAGGGTTTCAATGAGGTCGTGGGCCGGTCCCGTCACCATGGCCACAATGGTCTCAGCCACGGAACCGTAATCGACTGTTTTGTGCAGATCATCCGTAGCGGCGGCTGCGCTGATATCCAGGAACAGTGCCACGTCGGTAATGAATGGCTGCCCATCACGCTTTTCATGGTCAAAAACGCCATGGTAACCAATCGCTGTGACACTACTTAAACGGATGGCATCCCTACGCTTCACTGGCTGACCTGCGCCGATTCGAGCAGGCGTGCTTCGCGGCTTGTTTTAGCTAAGCGCAGACGCGCAGCAACTTTGGCAGCGTCAAGGCTGGCGCCAACATCATGCACCCGCACACACCACACGCCCTGCTCCCCTGCAAGAGCGGTGGTGGCGGACGTGGCGTCGTCACGTTCCTTGGGTGCGGCAGCCTTTCCGGCGCTGGTGAGCAGCGAGCCCAGGAAGCGCTTGCGGGAAGTGCCCACTAAAACTTTATTGCCCAGGGCAGCCACGCGGTCCAAATTGGCCAGCAATTCCCAGTTTTGCTCAGCATTTTTGGAAAAGCCCACTCCCGGATCCACAATCAGCAGTTCCGGTGAAACGCCTGCGGCGTAGAACCGTTCCCGCAAATGTGAAAGTTCGCTCACTACGTCTTCCACCACATCGCTGTACTGGGTCAAAGAGTCCATGGAACGTGAATTACCGCGGCTGTGCATGAGCACGTACGGCACCTGGCGCGCGGCTATGAGGGCAATCATGTCAGGGTGGACATTGGCACCGGAGACGTCATTGATAAGCGCGGCACCGGCATCCAGTGCCAGGGCAGCCGTCGATGCATGACGAGTATCAACACTTATCAAGGCACCGGCCTTAGCCAACGCCGAGATCACGGGCATAATGCGAAGCTGCTCTTCTGCCTCATCCACCGCATCAGAACCAGGGCGGGTGGATTCACCGCCCACATCAATGATGTCAGCCCCGCCGTAAAACATGCGCAGTCCGTGAGCAATGGCGGTCTCGGTGGAGTTGTACTCTCCGCCGTCGCTAAAGGAGTCAGGGGTGCAGTTTAAAATTCCCATGACCAGCGTGCGGTCCGTGGGCAGTTTCGCAAAGCTTGCCACAGTGCGACGTGCCCGGAGCACTGGCAGGGGTGAGGTGGCCGGACCCGTTCCCGGGGCGGCTGCGAGGGAATCCATGGTGTGTGTTGTTACCTTCCGAGAATCAAGCTCATAGCCTCGGCCCGCGTGGCGGGCTCATGGAGGAGGCCGCGCACAGCGCTGGTGACTGTTTTAGCGCCTGGTTTACGCACTCCCCGCATTGACATGCACAGGTGCTCGCATTCAATGACCACTATTGCGCCCCGCGGCTTGAGATGCTTCACCAGCGCATCGACAATTTGCGTCGTCAAGCGTTCCTGCACCTGGGGACGCTTGGCATAGATGTCAACAAGGCGGGCCAACTTACTGAGGCCCGTCACTTGTCCATCTTCAGAGGGGATGTATCCCACGTGGGCACTGCCATGGAACGGCACCAAATGGTGCTCACACGTTGAATAGAACGGGATGTCCTTAACCAGCACCATTTCATTATGGGAAATGTCAAAGGTGGTGCTCAGCACATCCGCCGGGTTCTGATGAATACCTGCAAAAACTTCCCCGTAGGCCTTGGCCACCCGCTTGGGCGTGTCCACCAAGCCACTGCGATCAGGATCCTCACCAATGGCAAGGAGAATTTCCCGCACCGCCGCCTCAATGCGGGGCAGGTCCACCTTCACCTCGGAGGCCATGGCAGTCAACGTGGCATGCGGGGTGAAGGTGTGATCGTCATAATCGTTCATGGCTGTGTTCCTCTTCTGCAGCTTACGGCTGGCTTCTGCAGCTTACGGTTGGCCCGGCAGCTGCGGCGAATCGCCTGCGCCAGGGTTAATGCCGGGATTGTTCGCCGGAGCGTCAACATTGCCCGCCAGATGAGCGCTGGCCAACTGGTCCTGCGGAGCAACAGTGTCGGGGTTGGGCTCCCCGGCTGCTGCAGCTTCACGGCGTTCCTTATCGGTCACCACTGGCGGGACATTGGAGACGGGGCGGGAGTCTTTTGACAACCACACCCTGCGTTCAGCTGGTTTGCGCAAACCGGTAAAAATCTCGGCAATTTCAGCTTGGTTGAGAGTTTCACGTTCCAATAATTCCAACGCCAGACGGTCCAAAATGTCGCGGTTGGCAATGAGGGCTTCGTAAGCGTCGTCATGGGCCTGATCAATGAGCTTGCGGACTTCCTCATCAATGATTCCCGCTACGGACTCGGAGTAGTCGCGATCATGGCCGGCGCTGGCACCCAGGAACGGTTCGCTATTGCCGGAGCCAAGCTTGACGGCACCAATACGCTCACTCATGCCGTATTGGGTGACCATGGCGCGAGCCGTGGCCGTGGCTTTTTCAATGTCATTGGAGGCGCCAGTGGAGGGATCATGGAACACGATTTCCTCGGCAACACGGCCACCCATGGCGTATGCCATTTGGTCCAGCAACTCGTTGCGCGTGATGGAGTACTTGTCATCTTCAGGCACCACCATGGTGTAACCCAAAGCGCGCCCGCGCGGCAAGATGGTGATCTTGGTGACCGGTGCGGTATTGTGCATGGCCGCGGCAACAAGGGCATGCCCACCCTCGTGATAGGCAGTGATTTTACGTTCAAGTTCCTTCATGACGCGGGTGCGCTTCTGCGGACCAGCCATGACACGGTCAATGGATTCATCCAGCGCCCGGTCATCAATGAGCTGCGCGTTGGAGCGGGCCGTCAGCAGGGCGGCCTCGTTGAGGACGTTAGCCAAGTCAGCACCCGTGTAGCCGGGCGTCTTCTTGGCGACGGCGTTCAAGTCCACGCCCGGGGCCATGGGCTTGCCCTTGGAATGAACCCGCAGGATCTGTTCACGGCCCAGACGGTCCGGTGCTTCCACCGGAATTTGACGGTCAAAACGGCCAGGTCGCAGAAGGGCCGGGTCCAGCACGTCGGGGCGGTTGGTGGCAGCAATTAAGATGACGTTGGTCTTGACGTCAAAGCCGTCCATTTCCACGAGCAACTGGTTGAGGGTCTGCTCGCGTTCGTCGTTTCCGCCGCCAATGCCAGCGCCGCGGTGGCGGCCAACGGCGTCGATCTCATCAACAAAGATGATGGCGGGAGCGTTGTTTTTAGCCTGCTCAAAGAGGTCGCGGACACGCGAAGCTCCCACACCCACAAACATTTCCACAAAGTCAGAACCTGAAATGGAGTAAAAGGGCACTCCGGCTTCTCCGGCAACAGCACGCGCCAGCAGGGTTTTACCGGTTCCGGGAGGGCCATACAGCAGCACGCCCTTGGGAATCTTGGCGCCCACTGCCGTGAACTTGTCGGGGCTTTGCAGGAAGTCCTTGATTTCGTGGAGTTCTTCGACTGCTTCGTCGGCGCCCGCCACGTCGGAGAAGGTCACCTGCGGATGATCCTTGGTCAGCAGCTTGGCCTTGGACTTGCCAAACTGCATGACCTTGGACCCGCCACCTTGCATGCGGGAGAACAGGAACCAGAAGATCAGGCCGATCAAAATGAACGGGATGAGCAGCGAGAGCATGCTGGACCAGAAATTATTGGACGCCGGCTGATCGTCGAACTTCTCGAGATTGGCCTGGTCAATGGCATCAACCATGGTGGTGGCACGGTAGCCGCCATAGTAGAACTGGACGTTTTTGCCGGCCTTGCGGTCATCGGCCGTGGTGAAGTCATCCTTCAAAACCAGGTCCACACGACCTTCGGACCCGAAAATCTTGGCCGAGACGACCTTGTCGTTGTCGAGCAGGTTCAATGCCTCGGAAGTGCTGACGCGGCTTTGACCTGTTCCGGTCAGTGTGAATAGGCCGGCACTAATGAGCACGACCACCACAACGATCCAGACAAATGGACCCTTGAAGAGTTTCTTGACTTTCATGTGTTCGAGGCCAGGCCTCGTCCCTCCCGCTCAACCAATACGTACATTCAAACTGCCTGCGACACAGCCTTCGGATAACAGCTTTGCACCGTTCGCCCTGCTACACGTACGGGAATCGCACTTAGTTCCCTGAGGGCATAACGAATATCTCATTACACGCACAAGCGGACCCTCATGACGGTGCCTGCTACGAGGCTTTACACCGCCGCTAAGGGCCCGCTGACAAGTGGCGGATCTACTCGTAGACGTGTGGGGCGAGGGTGCCAATGAAATCAAGGTTGCGGTACCTCTCGGCGAAGTCCAGGCCGTAGCCCACAACGAACTCGTTGGGGATTTCATAACCGACGTATTTGACGTCAATGTCAACCTTGGCGGCGTCGGGCTTGCGCAACAGGGTGCAAATTTCCACGGAGGCAGGTCCACGGGACATGAGGTTGGCGCGCAACCACGACAGGGTCAGCCCCGAGTCAATGATGTCCTCAACAATGAGGACGTGCTTGCCCATAAGGTCTGTCTCGAGGTCCTTGAGGATCCGTACCACGCCCGAGGACTGCGTGCCCGAGCCGTAGGAGGAAACTGCCATCCAGTCCATGGTGACGTGGCTGTGCAAGGCACGCGACAAATCGGCCATGACCATGACTGCACCCTTGAGGACGCCAACCAAAAGGATGTCGCGGCCCTTGTAGTCTGCGTCAATTTGCGCGGCCAGCTGGGCTACGCGTGTTTGGATTTGTTCCTTGCTATAAAGAACATGCTTGAGATCAGCTTGGACGTCTTGTGAATCCACCCATGACTCCTGGTTGTGAAGGTTCGTTACTGGCTCGGTGCTGCATTACTGCAGCGTGCGCCTAAGTGCTGCGCTTGAGAACAAGCTTCCCATAGCCGCGGCCCTCTTGGGGAACACTTTGTTTGCGTGAAATCCGCCACGCACTGACTTTGCCAGCCAACTGCACGGGCCCCGCGGAACCCTTCCGCGCCAGCAGACTCTGCGCGGCGGCCAAGCGTTCAAGGCTGGGTTGCACCGCACCAAGTTCGACGACGGCCAGCGCCAAGACACGCATCCGCAGAGCCGGTGGCAGCTGTCGCAACGCCTCCTCCGGCAGGGAAATGCTGATAATTTGGCTGTTTTCTGCTTCAATTTCAGCAAGTTTGCCGTATTCATTCTGCGCCAGCTGATCCAAAAAGTCGGCGTCATGACCCAAAATTGCGGCCGATCGGGCCAATGATTCCACTACCCCGGGGCCCAATTGTGCGCCTAAATGCGGGAGCACATTGTTGCGCACACGCACCCGCAAATATGCGGGGTCCGCATTGGTGGGGTCGTGCCACGGGTCCAGGTCCAGGGCCTCACATATGGCCAAGGTCTCATCGCGGCGCAAATTCAGGAACGGGCGCAGGTACATCCCCCGTCGTTCGCGCATCCCGGCCAGGGAACGGGTCCCGGAACCACGCGCAAGACCCAACAGCACCGACTCGGCCTGATCATCCATGGTGTGGCCCAGGAGAACGCTTTGGGCGTCGAGTTCTTGGGCCGCCGCGTCCAGCGCGGCAAAACGGGCAGCACGTGCGGCGCCCTCTGGCCCTGCGCCGTCGTCCCGTAAATTAACCGTGCGCACCACCACCGGATTCAGCCCCATGCCGTGGAGCATGGTGGCGGTACGTTGCGCCACAACCCCACTGCCCTGCTGCATTTGATGATCCACCACCACGGCGCCCACGCGCACCTCGCCGCGGCTGGCAAAAAAAGCGCACACGGCTGCCAATGCCAGGGAGTCGGGGCCGCCGCTGCAACCCACTAAAACCAGTGGCGGGTTTTCAATTGAGTGTTTTTTGCCCGTGGTTCTTACGCCCAGAATCTCTCCCACCATGGCGCGGGCCTTACCTACCGTGGGGTCCAGGCGCCCCCGGGGGCGGGGGGGACGCGCCACTGCGCCCAGGGGGGTGGCAGTCATCTAGAGCCCCATTCGGTCGGCCCAGAGCCGGGCATTGTGGATTTCGGCTTCCGTGGGCAGGTTTTGTGCCCGCAGCCACACGGCGTTGAAGCCGTCCATGCCCACCAGGGCAACGGTCTCGCGAACAAATTTGGCACCATCGCTGTACTGCCGCATTTTGGCATCCAGACCCATCACATTACGCATGAACTTTTCAAGCACTCCGCGGTCCTTGCCCCGATTGTTAAAGCGTTGGCGGATGGTGCGTACAGTGGGAACAATTTTGCTGTCCACTCCGTCCATCACCACATTGGCGTGGCCTTCGAGCAGGCTCATCACGGCCGTCAAATGTGACAGTGCCGCCTTTTGATCGGGGTTCTGTAAAAGGTCCAGCACACTGCCATGGCCGGAATCCTGGTCCTGTCCCGCCTTGCCGCGTTTGGCGCCCAATGCTTTTGCACTTTCCAGGAGCCGTTCACCAAAGTGTTCTGAATCGCCCACCAGCAATGCCCCAAGCTTTTCAATCTCGCCGAGCATGTGATGACGCAACCAGGGCGCCGCGGCAAATTGTACCCGGTGGGTTTGTTCATGCAGGCACACCCAAAGGCGAAAATCTGCCGGGTCCACCTTTAATTCACGCTCCACCGTGATGATATTTGGTGCCACCAGCAGGAGCCGGCCGCCAGAGGCTTGGCTTGCAGCAGTTGCCGTGGGCGCCAGCGCGGCAAAAGGGTCGTACTGACCCAGGACCTTACTGGAGAGAAAGGCCAGGGCGCCACCAAGCTGAGCGCCCGTGACGGTGGCGCTCAACGCTCCGCTGGCACTGCCGGAACTCAGCGTCTTGCCGGACTCTGCCGCCTTCGCGGCGAGTGCACGCAGCACGGGATCAAGCATGACGGCAAAACTTTGGGTATTGGCCTTGGCCCATGATGCCCGATCCACCACAAGCACCTCAGAATCTCGAAGATCACGGGCAGCTTCAAGGCGGCTGATCTCATGCACGTGCGGCACGGATTTTTCTGCCATGAGGCGCAGGTTATCCACCGCAGCGGAAATTTCCGAACCGCGCAGGGCCGGCCCGGCAGGGGTGAGGTTGGCAGCAGTCTTGGCTGCCAGCTCCCAGTTGATAACGTGCGGTGCTGCGACTTTGCTCTGCTGGCTCATGCTTCCATCAGATCACAAATGGCTGCACGTGCGCTGGCAGCGCAATACCCGCGGTCCCCATCCGGCGCCGATGTTGGGGCTGCCTCACAGATCCCGCACAGCAAAGCCATGGATCAGGCATGGGAACCTCAGCCACACCTGAAGGTAATAAGTTCGCTGTGGGCTGCGAACGGGTTCCCGGCCAGTAGGGTGGAACCCACCTCGCAGCAGGCTGCCCTCCAGCGTCACTAAAAGCCGAGTCCATGAGCGAAACTCCGCGGAATTCCTTTACCGACCGTCCGCCACTGTCCCACCCGGATGGCAGCCCCATCCGCGCGTTGGTCGTCGATGATGAGGCGAGCCTGACGGAATTGATCAGCATGGGTTACGCATGGCCGGCTGGGAAGTCGCCACGGCAGGCAACGGCCTGCACGACAGGGTTACCGGGCTGACCGACGGTGGAGACAATTACGTCACCAAGCCCTTCAGCATGGAAGAGGTGATGCTGCGTCTGCATCGCCCCGTGCAACGCTCAGGTATTGCATCCTTGGACAACGCCGAAATTGTGGCCGGGGATCGACAGCCCGCGCCGTGACTGGTGGGGCGACCCCCAGACATCCCCCAGCATGATTTACAGCCATTTAAATCGCTGTGAGCGAGGAAGATATCTCGTTTATCGGCGGGGTGTACGACCATCAGGTGCCAGCAGTTTCTACACCTGCCCGCGCGAAAAGAGGCAGCATCCGATTCTGGAAATGGGTCTGCAGTACGATCACGCTGCGGGTCCGGGTAACGGCACCTGTTTCCGAGATGGAGTCCAGCACGCGTTGCAAGTCTTCGTTTGAGGCAGCCACAATGCGAATTAAAACATCATGGTCGCCGGAGACGGTGTACATCTCCACGATCTCAGGGATCACCTCCAATGCCTTGCGTACGGACACATGGCCTACGTTCTGGGATATTTCCACAGAGACGAAGGCCATGACTGGAAACCCAAATTTTGAGGGGTTCAATATGAGTGTGAGGTGCTCGATAATGCCGGCTTTCTTGAGTTTGTCCAGTCGTGCCTGCACGGTGGGGCGGGCGACCCCAAGGTGCCTTGATGCCGCCAGCACTCCCATGTCCGGGTGTTCAGAAAACAGCTCGACAATCCTGGCGTCTAGTTCATCAACCTTCATGGTGCTCTCCTGCATGCCGAAATTTACTTACAAATTGTAATTACTTTAGGCGGACATCTCCGAAATTCTGGACACGCATGCAGGGATTCTTTTGATCAGTTGTAAATTGGTTCCGCAACTGGGACTCTGAGTGATCAAAACTACACCTGTGAGGGAGATCACGCTTATGGAAATTGCTGGTGCCAGTACCACCACTGCCGAACAAGTGCCCCTGCGTGCGGCTATCCAGCACCTTCCCGGCTATAAGCCAGGAAAGCCCGCTGCCACGTCCGGCATCGTCCAATACAAACTGTCCTCCAACGAAAATCCCTACCCACCGCTGCCTCCAGTTCTTGAAGCCATCGCAGAAGCAGCCCTTAGCACCAACCTTTACCCCGACATGTCTTGTGCATCGATCACTGAGGTTGTCGCGACGCGTTGGGGAGTGTCCCCTGACTCCGTGAGCTTCGGCACCGGATCGGTGGAAGTTGCCTCACAAATTATCCGTGCCGTTGCGGGTGAGGGCGATGAAGTCATCTTTGCTTGGCGGTCATTCGAGGCCTATCCAATCCTGACCGCCCTGGCCGGCGCAACTGCTGTGCACGTTCCGCTTACCAATGACGAACGGCACGACCTGCCCGCCATGGCTGCAGCCGTGAACTCCCATACCCGCCTCATTTTCGTGTGCACGCCCAACAACCCAACAGGAACGTCCGTCACTTCCGATGAGCTGCACGCCTTCCTGGCAGCAGTACCGTCCAACGTTTTGGTGGTTATCGACGAAGCCTACGTGCACTTCAACATTGACCCTGCGGCTGCGCACGGCGTTGATTTTTTCAAAACCTATCCAAACGTCGTCGTTCTCCACACATTTTCGAAAGCGTATGGCCTGGCAGGTCTTCGTATTGGTTACGCGTTGGCGCCGGGTTACATTTCGGCAGCTCTTCGGGCCGTGGCCATACCCTTTGGAGTATCAGACATGGCGCAGAAAGCAGCGCTCGCCAGCCTCGCTGCAGAAGCTGAAGTTGCCACCCGGATCGCTTTACTGGTCAGTGAACGTACAAAACTGCATCAGCAACTCACTGAGATCGGCTGGGAGCTCTTCCCTTCACAAGCAAACTTCGTCTGGTTACGCACCGCAGAAGCGACCGGGGAACTGGAAATGGTTTTCGCCGAAGCAGGGGTCATTGTCCGTGCCTACGGAGGCGACGGAATTCGCATCAGCGTCGGAACTTCTGAAGCAAATGAAAAAGTTATTGGGGCAGCCAGAACGGCATATAGCCGGCTTTTAAGCTCGTCAGCGCTCCCTAACGGAAAAAGGTAATTAAGAGCATGAGTTCTTCTGTATCAGCTAAAACTTTGACTGCACCAGCTCCTCCAGAGGGTACTGTACGCGGCTTGAAGCCGCGCCAGTTGGCAATGATGGGATTGGGCGGGGCCATCGGAGCCGGTTTGTTCCTGGGAAGCGGAAAAGGAGTGGCAGTTGCCGGGCCCGCCGTCTTGATTTCTTATACCGTAGCCGGAGCCTTGGTTGTCTTGATCATGTGGATGATCGGGGAACTGTCGGCAAACAATCCTGCCAGCGGTGCATTTTCCACACATGCCGAAACCGCATTCGGCCCCGTCGCCGGATTTACTGTTGGCTGGCTTTACTGGATGCAGCTTGCCGTCGTCGTGGCGGCTGAGGCGGTCGGTGCTGCAGCCATTTTGACCGGTGTACTGAAGGCAGCACCGGAGGGCACCCTCATCCCACCGGCATGGCTGCTTGCCTTCATCTTCATGGCAGTTCTAACCGCCGTCAACATGTTCGGTGTTGCCAAATACGGCGAGTTTGAGTTTTGGTTTGCTCTTATTAAAGTGGCCGTCATCGTGGCCTTTTTAGCCGTGGGCATACTGTTCCTGTTCGGCATCTCCAATGGGGCAACGAGCCCGGGCCTTTCCAACTTTTCCGATTTTGCTCCCAGCGGTCTTGCTGGCGTTGGTGCCGGATTGCTGATCGTGATCTTCGCTTTTGGAGGAACCGAGATCGTGGCGATAGCAGCGGGTGAGACAAAAAATCCGGAAAAGAGCGTAGTAACGGCCATTCATACTGTTGCTTGGCGGATCTGCCTGTTCTATATCGGTTCGGTGTTCATTATCGTCGCCGTACTCCCACCCGCAGCGGCCAACACAGACGAAGGGCCTTTTGCCGCCGTGCTGAACATGGCGGGGTTGCCGGCCGCCGGAACAATTATGTCCCTGGTTGCGGTCTTTGCCCTGCTCAGCGCACTGAATGCGAACATCTATGCTGCGTCGCGGATCCTGTACTCACTCGCGCACCGTAAGCACGCCCCGGCAATCCTCGCCAACACGACCACCAACAATGTGCCTCGCAACGCCGTACTTTTGACAGTTGCCTTTGGTTTCATTGCCGCCGTGCTGGAAGCACTTTTCCCGGGCAAGATCCTGGACATCCTGCTGATGATAGTGGGATCCACGATGGTCGTGGTCTGGACCTCCATCGCTGTATCCCAGATCAAGCTCAGACGGTTGAGGGACCGGCAGTCATTGATGTCCGGTCAAAAATCGACGGTTTACAAGATGCCACTGTTTCCGTACCTCTCCTATGCCGCAGTCGCAATCCTGGGTGGGGTCGTCATCATTGGGATGCTTGACGGGACAGCCCGTATCCAACTGCTCCTGACCTTCAGCGTTACAGCGCTCATTGCTGTCTGCGGAATCTGGCTATCCCGGCGATCTAAAACCGCACTTTCAGGACGACAAGAAAACGCATAAACCGGCCAACTACACTCCCCTTTGCACGCCACGGGGTGCAGTTGATTGGGTCCACGTAAAAGTCTGCCTCATAAGATTGCCCCTTCCATCCAAAAGGAACATAAAGAATCCGTCATGACGAACACCATCGCCCCCGCCGCGTCCACCATCCATAAGCCTGCCTTCCCCGACGAGGGCCACGTGTCCGCCGCAATCGCCGACGTGATAGCCGAACGCACAGGTCACCTTTTCGGGCTGATGGGCAATGGCAACGCCCATCTCATCAGCAGACTGACCCGCAGCGGGTTTCCCTACACCTCGGCCCGCCATGAGGCATCCACCGTCACTATGGCGGATGCTTATCACCGGGCAACCGGAAGCATCGCAGCCGCCACCACCACTTACGGTGCTGGCTTCACCAACGCCTACACCGCCCTCGCTGAAGCACGAATGGCCCGTATCCCGCTGGTTCTCGTGGTTGGAGATGCGCCTTCTACGGGCCTCCGATCCTTTGACGTGGACCAGACGAAGGCCGCCGAAGCCGCCGGTGTCGTTACCCTGGTGGCGAGCCCGCAGAACGCCGCCGCCATCACCCACCACGCCTTCGACCTCGCTTTGCAAACAGTCCAGCCCGTAATTGTGGCCATTCCCTTCGACCTGGCGACCGCACCACTGTGTGAACAGCATCCGGTTCAGCCTCTGCCACCGAAGCCAGTGTGGCCCGCGGCAGCAGAAGACCTGGACCGCGTGGCCGGCCTGCTCACTGCGTCAAAACGTCCCATAATCCTCGGAGGACGCGGCATTCTCCTGTCAGACGCGATCGATCCACTACGAAAACTGGGCGACCGGCTGGGCACTTTGTTCATGACTTCGGTGATGGCAGCCAACGCCTTCAACAGCCCGTGGGACCTTGGCATCGCCGGCGGCTTTACCCGCCTCCACCGCCTCGAGCTCGCACGGCAGGCAGATCTGGTTCTGGTAGTCGGAGCCAGCCTGAACACCTTCCAGACCCGATACGGAACCCTGTTCCCCAAAGGCACCAAGATCATTCGGATCGACAACGAACCTGACCCCGGACACACGGAAACGGAGTATATCCGGGCGGACATCCGCCCCTTCATCGAAGGCCTGCTGGAAAAGGTTCCGTCAGCGTCATCGACGTGGCGCAGCCAGGTTCCGGAGGTGGCCCAGTCAGAATTCCGCTCCTCCAGCCCCAGCGAAAACACGGCCGAATTCGGTTCCGACGGCCGCCTGAACCCTCGCAGTGTAGTCGCGGCGCTGGATCAAATCCTGCCGGCCGAACGCTCCGTGGTCATGGACGGCGGGCACTTCATCGGGTGGGCGCCAATGTACCTGTCGGTGCCGGACCCCCACGCCATGATCTTGGTGGGCACTGCTTTCCAGTCCATAGGCCTGGGATTCGGGTCTGCCGCTGGCGTCTCAATTGCCCGTCCCGAACGCACCACGGTCCTGGTAAGTGGTGATGGTGGTGGACTAATGGGTTTGGCTGATTTTGAAACCTTCATCCGGGCCACCCGTAAGGGCGTCGTGGTGGTGCTCAATGACTCCGCATACGGGGCCGAGCTGCATCAATACGCCGTAAAGGGTCTTCACAACCAGGCAATGCTGATTGACGAAGTCGATTTCGCTGCTGTGGGCCGCGCGTTTGGCGCCGCCGGCGCCAAAGCGCACACCTTAGCTGACCTGAAGTTGCTCGAGGACTGGCTTGCCACTCATGAGGAAGGTGTCTTCGTTCTGGATGTTGCTATTTCACAAAAAGAGGTTGCCGAATTCATGGCCGAGTCTGTGGCCATGAAAAAATAAGTGGACGATTCTGCGAATTATGTGCCAATAAAGGATCTTTGGCGGTCGCGGCATTTGATTGACACATTCAAGGCTTTCCCCTGAAGCGTGAAGCTTTCTGTCTTGGGTCTCCGTTTTTCCTCCCGCCAGCAGGTGGGAGGAAAAACGGCCGCAATCAATGAGGCAGCTGAGCACAACGGACAGTCAGGACGCCATCGTTGCGTTCCTGCGATGCCGTGGCCACCTCCTTGGAGCAACGTAAAACGACACTGCAGGGAACGCTTGCGGGCTAACTCTGCGCCAGAACGGCTGCTGCGCCATCCACTACAGGGCGGGCAGCTGCCGCTCCTTCGCTGAGCCCATTGCCAATAATGGAGAACACCAAAACCCTGCCGTGGGAATTAATGACATGGCCGGAGAGTGCGGTAACGCTGTTCAACGAACCCGTTTTGGCCCGTACCAAACCGGCGGCTGCCACTTGAGGTACCTCCGCAAAGCGTTCCGACAGGGACCCGCTTAGCCCCGCAATGGGCAGTCCGGGAAGGGCATGACCCATATCTGAGGCAGGGTTGACCAGCATCAGCTTCACCAATTGGGCCAACTTGGCCGGGCTGATTAAGCTACCCACTGCCAAGCCGCACGTATCTGTGGTGATGACATCATCCATGGGCAGCCCCATCTCCGAGATTACTTGCCGCACGGCAGCCACAGCGCCGGAACTGCTTGCCTCACCCCCCAGTTCTGCAGCCGTCATGCGGGCTAAAACTTCGGCCACATAATTATCGGATTCAGAAAGCATGTACTGCACCTGCATGGCCACCGTTGCCGACTCGACGGCACCCAACATGGTCCCTGCCTGCACGGCACCCTCGGGCAAGGCCCCCGAAGGTGCCGGAGCTTTGCCGCGGGTGATGTTGCCCGAGGTAGCCACCCCTGCCCCCTCCAAGGCTTGCGCAAAAGCCTCCGCCACCGCAACGGCGGAATCCTGCGGGCGGGGACCGCTGAGAACTTCCGGCACTAACCTTCCGGCATTCAGGGCCATGGGAAAGATGGGCGCAATTTCTCCCGCCTCCACGTCACCGCCGGCCCAATTGGGGTTAAGGGCAGGGCCGGTAAAGAGACCGTCGTCAATGGTGAGCGTGACGGGGCCTGCTGCCCCGGCGGCAGTGCGTGCCGCGGCTACTTCACGCGCCAGGTCCGCCAGTCCGGCCCGGCCCATGACTGCCTCGCTCTTGGACTTTCCCGCACTGAGCATGACGTCTCCACCAGCAACAAGAACCACCTCATTAACCGCGGCCCCAGCGACTGCCCGGGTGGAGAAACGGGTCTCGGGCCCCAAAGTGTGCAGCGCCGCGGCAGCTGTCAATAGTTTTAAGTTTGAGGCAGGAGTGGCCGGGGTGGCACCCTTTTGGGAAAATAGCTCTTGACCTGTCAACGCGTCGGCGACGTACATGCTGAACGTGCCGGCGCCGTCGTAAGTCAGTGCTTTTTGCAGCTCTGCGGCAAGTCTGCCGGCATCGGGCAGCGGCGCAGTTTCCACGAGCGGCGTGACTTGGGAAATGTCAGCAAGCGCAGTGGGCAGCTGCTGCGTAGCTGGAATGACTGCCACGGCTGCAGGATTCTGCGGTAAAAATGCGGGGGCAAAGTGCAGACCTGCAGGAACCGTCACAGCGGCTAATGCGCAAATGAGCAAGCCGCTCGTCAGAATTTTTGACGCACGTCCCATGGAGCAGGCGGTTCCTTCACAACTGGTGGTTGACTGCGGCGGATCCGTCCCCGGAGACAGTACCCCGGCACCCTGAAGTCTGGCCGGGTTTTTAACGTAACGAATGCGCCTATATCCTCATACTAGACCGAGTTCTCGCGTGCGGCCGCGCTGTGGCCGCACATCACCCATCATGAGGAGCATGACGATGAAGCACGATGTCACCATCGAGATCCCCCGCGGATCCCGTGTCAAGTACGAAGTTGACCACGAGAGCGGCCGCGTCCGTCTGGACCGCGTGTTGTTCACTTCCATGGCGTACCCCACCCATTACGGCTTTTTCGACAACACCTTGGGCGAGGACGGCGACCCCCTGGACGCGCTCGTGATGTTGCAGGACTTTGACCTGCACCCCGGCGTTGTGGTCGATGCCCGCCCCATTGCCGTGTTTAACATGACCGATGACGGCGGCGGCGACGCCAAGGTCCTGTGCGTGGTGGACGACAAGCGCTTTGACCACATTCAAGAACTTTCCGACGTGGATGACTTCCTGGTCAAGGAAATTGAGCACTTCTTCACCCGCTACAAGGACCTGGAACCCGGCAAGTGGGTCAAGGCCGAAGGTTGGGCCGACCGCGCCGCCGCAGAAGCTGAGCTCGAAGCGTCCATCAAGCGCTACGAAGCGACCAAGCACTAATTCCCGCGCGCCGCACTGCGGCAACGAAGCAATGTTAAAAACGACGGCGCCCCTCTTGCGTGAGGGGGCGCCGTCGTCTTGGGTTTGTTGGTTATTTAGACCAGGCTGCGCAGGACGGCGGCTGCACCGTCGTCGTACACGGAGGCCACCACCTCATCCGCTGCTGCCTTAATCTCATCCTCGGCCTGGCCCATGGCCACTCCCCGTCCGGCCCAGCGCAACATTTCAATGTCATTGGAGCCGTCCCCCACTGCAACTGTCAGGGACGGATCAATCTGCAGCGTGCCCCGCAGGATTTCCAGGGCAGATGCCTTGGTGACACCCGCGGCGGCAATATCAAGCCATGCGCTCCAGCCAATGGCGTAGGTGACGCCCTGCAGGCCGGCGGCGGCAATGGCGTCAGCGAACTCGTGAGTGCTGGCTTCGGCGCTGTTGACCACCACGCGGACAGCTTTAGCTTCCAAAAGGTCCTGGAAATCCACACCGCGGGCCTCAATGCCAAAGCTGGCATCCTGGAATCGTGAAGTGGCTAAAAAGTTTCCTTCGGAATCCTCCAGCGCAAAGAGGGCGCCGGGGATCCGCTCGCGCAACGCATTAAGGGCGGGAGCAGGGTCAAAGGTCACCCTGTCAATGACCTCGTAACCCGCCGGCAGTTCTGGATCCAGGCGAATGGTGACACCGCCGTTGGAGCAGACCCCGTACCCTGTGCGCAGACCAATCATTTCCACAATCGGGAGCAAGGCCCCCAACGAGCGGCCAGTGGCAATGATGACGTGGTGCCCGGCCTCCACGACTGCCCGTGCCGCGTCACGGACGCCGTCACTCATGATCCCGTCATGGTCCACCAGCGTTCCGTCAACATCAAGCGCTACCAGGTACTTGGCGGGGGCATTGCTCCGGTCGTCGTTGCCGGAAAGTGCATTATTAAGTGTCATTGTCATGTCTCAAGTCAAACAGACGGAGACAAAAATGGCAGCTGTGTTTGTCCTCACCTAAGAACTTGACCGTGGTTACAGGACCGGGAAAACTTCCATGCCGCCCAGGTACCTGCGCAATGCGACAGGAACATTGACGGAGCCGTCAGCGTTTTGGTGGTGCTCAAGAATGGCCACGATCCAGCGGGTCGTGGCCAGCGTGCCGTTAAGCGTGGCAACGGCGCGGGTGCCACCCTTGCCGCCGTCGTCAGCGCTTTGGCGTTCCCGAATGTTCAGGCGCCGGGCCTGGAAGGTGGTGCAGTTGGAGGTGGAGGTGAGCTCGCGGTAGGCGTCCTGGGTGGGAACCCACGCCTCACAGTCAAACTTGCGGGCCGCTGACATGCCCAAGTCCCCCGCAGCCGTGTCAATGACACGGTACGGCAGCTCAACCTTGGCGAGCATTTCCTCTTCCCAGGCAAGCAGGCGCTGGTGCTCTTCGGCGGCCTTTTCAACACTGGTGTAAACAAACATTTCCACCTTGTTGAACTGGTGCACGCGGATGATGCCGCGGGTGTCCTTGCCGTGCGAGCCGGCCTCGCGGCGGTAGCAGGACGACCAGCCGGCGTAGCGCACAGGCTCTTGCACGCTGATGATTTCATTGCCGTGGTAGCCGGCCAAGGCCACCTCGGAAGTGCCCACCAAGTACAGGTCATCGTCGGCCAGACGGTAGATTTCGGCGTCATGTGCCACGTCAAAACCTGTGCCGGCCATCGTTTCCGGCAAAACCAGGGTGGGGGTGATCATGGGAATGAAACCGGCCGCAATGGCCTGGTCCATGGCCATTTGCTGCAACGCCATCTCCAGCCGCGCGCCCACGCCCTTGAGGAAGTAAAACCGCGAACCTGAGACTTTGGCGCCGCGCTCCATGTCAATGGCACCAATGAGCTCACCAATTTCCAAGTGGTCGCGCGGGGCGAAATCAGGGAATTGCCGGGGCGTACCGACGGTTTTAAGCACCACAAAATCATCCTCACCGCCTGCCGGGACGCCGTCGGAAACCAGGTTGGGCATGCTGCGCACCAAAGCGTCCTGTTCGGCGCTGGCAGCATCGGCAGCTGCGGACGCCGCCTTCACAGCAATGGCCAGTTCCTTGACCTCGGTCAGCAGGGCCTGCTTTTCCTCCCCCTTGGCCTTGGCCACTTTTTTACCAAAAGCGTTTTGCCCGGCGCGCAGGGCCTCGAAAGAAGTGATTGCCACCTTACGGGCGGCATCAGCGGCAATGATGGAATCCACTACAGACGGTTCGGCCCCACGGGCACGCTGGCTCGCACGGTAAGCTTCGGGTTTTTCGCAGAGGTCTCGTACATCGATCACTGGCTAAGCCTATCCAATCAAAACAAGTTCACGAGATATGGTGGGTAAATCATGTCAACTGAAATCCTCGTCGTCGTCATTGTGGCCATCATTGTGCTCGCCACAGCTATTAGCTGGCTCGGCGTACGCAAGCTGGTACAGAAGAATACGCGCAGCATCGCAGCCGATTCCCCGCGTAAGGTTCATCAGGCCACGCAGCAGGTTGTTTTCATTTACAACCCCACTAAAAGCGGCGCCAAAGATGCCAAAACACTTATTGCGCGTTCCGTGTCCAAAGCCGGTTGGCCCGCGCCCATATTTTTGGAAACCACGGCGCAGGACCCTGGCTACTCCATGGCCCGGGTCGCCCTGGATACCAAGGCCGACGTCGTTCTCGTGGGCGGCGGCGACGGTACAGTCCGCGCCGTGGCCCAAACGATGCGGCACACCGAGGTGCCCATGGCCATCATCCCGCTGGGCACGGGGAACTTGCTGGCCCGCAATTTGGACCTGGATGTTGCCGACATACCCGGGAGCGTCCAAATTGCGCTCTTTGGTCATCAGCGCCACATTGATGCGGGGCTGATGGAGCTTGAGGACGGGATCACAGGGGCCGCCTCAAAGCATTCATTCATGGTCATAGCGGGTTTGGGCATGGATGCCGACGTCATGAACGACACCAACTCAAAGCTCAAAGAGCACGTGGGTTGGCTCGCCTACAGCGAAGCGGGCCTGCGTCACATGGCCGGGCGCCGCAAAAAGGTCAGCATTGCCTTGGACGATGAACCCGCTCAACAACGCAAAGTCCGCTCCGTGTTGTTTGCGAACTGCGGACGACTGCCCGGCGGGATTAACTTTGTGCCTGATGCTGTTATTGATGACGGCGTTCTGGATGCTGTGGTGGTGAGCCCCCGGAGTGCTTTTGGGTGGTTGGCCATGGCAGGCAAGGTGATCTTTCGGCACAAGAACAATGTGCCGGTCATTGATTTCTACCGGTTCAAGAAGCTTGTTATTCGCACCGTCCTGCCCGTTGAGACACAAATAGATGGTGATCCCACGGGTCCGGCCACCTGCGTGAAAGTCAGCGTGGAAGCCAAGGCTGTTCTGGTCCGGGTGGCCGCCCCGGGGAACCCGGGCTAACACACCGGGCAACCCGGGCCAACACTGCCTATTGGCAGCAACCGCTTTGCCACCCAACGGGGCGGCAGTCCAAGGAGGAGTGCAAGCGCTGCTGCGTAAGCTAACGCCTGCACTCCTGTTCGAAGCTACCGCTCTTAGTCGGTTTCAGCCTGCTGGGACTGCTCTTGAATTAAACGCTGCTCTTCATTGAAGCGCAGCTCATTGGCCTCATCGCCCTCATCCCCCACTGAGGTGTCCGGGCCCGCTTCATTGCCGGGATTTACAATCTTGCCGTCCTGGCTGCTGTTCCTGTCCGCTTGCGAATCCATAATAAATCGCCTCTTTCTCGATGGGCTCAACATGGCATCGTCAACGTTTCCGTGAAGATACGCCAAGCATAGGCGCGGCCGGCCTGTCTCAAAAATTGATGCTTTGCAGCCGCTCTTTACAGTGAGCCACTGGGAGATTGGTCACGCTCAGCGTGTTTGGCTTGTATATCCCCGGATGGGCAGCCTTAATTGGAGTACCAACCCTTGAAAATTAAGCATGAGGAATCCCGTGAGTCTTCCCTCTTCGGCTGCCCCGGACCCCCGCTCCGAGAATCTGCTGCGCTATAAAGCACCGGCGGGGATGCTCCTCATTCTCTTGGGCGTCCTAGGATTCCTGGCGGCCTCCGGCCAGTTGCTGTCCTATATTTTCTATATTAATAGTTGGCTCAGCGTGCTGATCTCACTGCTGCAATTCATCACTTCCGCCGCTGTCATGACGGCGGGGGCAGTGATGCTCTTCAAATACGCAGTGGCTGAAAAACTCACGCCCCGGGTCGGTCTGGCCGGCACTTTAGCGGTCTTAGTGCTGGACGCGGCGGGTTCATTGGTCATGAATGGTACCTTGTCCGGGGTGGCACTGCCATTGGTCACCAGCATACCCATCGTCATTCTTTTAACGCTTGGAATGTTCCGCAGCAGGCACTTGTTTAGGCCAAAAGCCGTGAAGCAAGGGGTTCCCCCGCACTGAGGGCCCTACTTCAGTGAGTCAACCCAGGCTGCGGCATTATCAAAGGCGGCATCGGAATTGTAGGGGCGAATCAGCGGTGGTTGTTGATCCGCTCGAGGGTAGGATCCCAGGAATTTCATGTCGGGGCTGACGCGGTGAAGTCCGCGCAATGCATCCGCAACCCGGGCGTCAAGAATATGCCCGTCCGCGTCCACACTGAAAATGTAATGCCCTAAAAATTGTCCAGTGGGTCGCGATTCAATGCGGCTCAAGTTCACGCCACGACTGGCGAACTGCTCCAAAATAGCCATGAGCGCGCCGGGGTGATCCTCTGGCAGGGGGATGGCCAGGGTGGTCTTGTCGGCGCCGGTGGGCTCCGGGAGGTTTCCGGGGGGACCCACCAGAACGAAACGGGTGACTGCCCCAATATTGTCTTCAATGCCTGCCGCCAAAATACTCAGGCCCGTCTGCTCTGCCACCAATGGAGCGCACACGGCAGCTTGAAACCCAGCAGTCCCCTTGACCAATTCGTGGGCGGCGGCTGCCGTTGAATGCGCGGGAACGTGGGTGGCAGCAGGAAGGTGTTTGCCGAACCAGTCCCGCGTTTGAGCCCAGGCATGGGGGTGGGTTCCCACAGCCGTGATGTCCGCCAAAGTGATGCCTGCAGGAGCCAACAGGACAAAGCTCACCGGTACCACTACTTCATGGAGTATGCGCAGTTCAATCCCATTGGAAATGGCGTCGAGGGTGGCCGGGACACCACCTTCAATGGAATTTTCAATGGGCAGCATCGCGGCAGCTGCTTCCCCCGAGCGCACCTTGTTCAACGCCGCGGCAGCGTTCGTGGACGGAATGCGCACCCTGTTCATGGCCTCCGGGACCTGCAAGAGGGCCGCTTCAGTGAAGGTTCCCTCCGGGCCGAGGAATGTCAGTGGCAGTGCAGGGTTGTATGGCACGGGGGTCACGGGGGGCTTTCTTGTTCGCTGGGGCGGAAATGGTTTAGAGAACGCGGGGGGCTTCTCCGGTGGTGGAGACCATTTTTTTGTCGGCCTCAAACCAGGCACCCATGCCACCGACCACGTTAAAGGCGCTGTAACCATTTTCGTTCAACCACGTAGTGGCCCGGAAGGAGCGGCCACCGGTGCGGCAAATGACATTGAGGTCCGTATCGGGATCCAGTTCTTCCAAACGTGCCGGCAACTGATCCAGGGGAATGTGCACGGCCCCGTCCACGTGCCCCGCTTCCCACTCGTAGTCTTCACGGACGTCCAAAATCACAGCATCGCTGCCTAGTTGTTCAACGGTGACGTTCATGATGTCTGACATGTGTTTCTCCTTGAGAACGATGAAAGCAGTACAAACCCAAGCCTAGCCGCCGAGGGACCCGGTGTGAGCGCAGCGAACACTCAGGGAGGCTGCTGGGCGCTAGCCGCCGAGGGACCCGGTGTGAGCGCAGCGAACACTCAGGGAGGCTGAGCTTCCAAATTGTGGGCAGAAAGGATCTAAAATGTGACGTTCTGTGAAGCAGGTGCGAAAATTATTTTTGTGAGTTCACCAAATAGCCCCGCCAGCCCAGCCACGGTTCCCCCCAGCGCCGGGGACACGTCATTTTTCGGACAGCCCAAAATGCTGTTGAATCTCTTCAGCGTTGAGCTGTGGGAGAGGTTCTCCTTTTACGGCATGCAGGGGATTCTTGCCTACTACATGTATTACACCGTTACCGATGGGGGCCTCGGCATTGATCAAGCCACAGCCCTGGGCATCGTGGGTGCGTATGGCGGTGGCGTATACCTGTCCACAATCCTTGGCGCTTGGGTTGCCGACCGCTTGATGGGTTCGGAGAAGGTGCTGTTCTACAGTGCCATTCTCATTATGGCTGGCCACCTGTCCCTGGCCTTACTTCCCGGCGCCGGTGGTCTGGCCACTGGTTTGATTCTTATTGGCGTGGGATCCGGTGGTTTGAAAGCCAATGCAACCTCGTTGGTGGGTACCCTGTACGCCAAGGACGACAATCGACGTGACGCTGGTTTCTCCATCTTTTACATGGGCATCAATATTGGTGGTCTTATTGGTCCGTTGGTCACTGGTTGGCTGCAGGTCACCTGGGGCTTCCACATTGGGTTTGCCGCAGCCGCCGTCGGCATGGCCTTGGGCCTGCTGCAATACGGTTTGACCCGCAAAAACCTCCCTGAGTCCGCACACCGTATTCCCAACCGCCTGCCCAAATCCCAGTACGGCAAGTTTGGGGGCGTGGCTCTGGCCGCAGTGGCCTTGATCATTGCCGCAGTGGTTTTGAAGCTCATTACGGCTGAAAACCTCAAGTGGATCATTGTTGCAGTGGTCATCGTGGCCACGGTTGCCTACTTCACCATTATTTTGCGCAACAAGACCCTGACAGCTCCGGAACGCAGCCGCGTTTATTCCTTCATGCCGCTGTTCTTGGCCAGTGCCGTGTTCTGGTCGCTGTTCCAGCAACAATTCACAGTCATTGCCCTGTACGCGGACACCCGCCTGGACCGCAGCATTCTGGGTTGGGAGATTCCCCCGAGCTGGGTCGCCTCCATCAACCCGGTGTTCATCATTGTCCTGGCTGGCGTCTTTGCCGCGCTCTGGACCAAGTGGGGCGCCCGTCAGCCCGGAACGCCTGTGAAGTTCTCCGTGGCACTTGTGGTCATGGGGCTGGCGTACTTGACGTTCATTCCCTTTGCCGGGATGGCGATGGTTCCCATGTTGGCCATCGTGTTCATTTTGCTGCTGTTCACAGTGGCCGAGCTCATGCTGTCCCCTGTAGGTTTGTCCCTGGCCACGAAGCTGGCGCCCCCGGCTTTCCAGACGCAAATGGTGGCGCTGTTCTTCCTCTCCGTTTCTTTGGGTACAGCAATGTCCGGCGTGCTTGCGCAGTGGTATGACCCCGGCAATGAGACCCCCTACTTCCTGGCCATTGGTTTGGTCTCGATTGTCTTCGGCGTGGTTTTGTTCGCCGTCAAGGCGCCCATTAAGAAGCTCATGGCCGGAGTCATGTAAAAGGACCCCGTACGACGGCGGCACCCACCCTTTGGCTTTGACCTGGGGTTGGGTGCCGCGTGTGTTTAGCGGGTGAGGCGGTGGAACTTAAAATCCCGAAGCGAAGATGCCCACAATGAACAAAGCGTAAAGGGCACCGAAAATAAGCACTGCCAAGTAGCTGGTAATAAGGCCTGTGATGGCAAAGCCCCGGCCGTGGGGAGATTCTTTGCGCAGGCCCAGATGCCCCAGGATAACGCCCACAATTTGTGGAACCATAAAGAAGCCAAAGCCCACCAGTAAGGACGCAAGGCCGAGGATCATACTGGTCAAGCTCAGGCCTTTGGGGCCGGTGACATAGCCGGAGCCGCTGCGGTAGGCCATGGTGGCGGGATTTTGTTGTTGGCCATAAGCTGCAGGCGCTGCAAATTGCCCCTGCCCGTAGGGCGGAACGGTGGGGCGGGTCTCCGCAGTGGGGTCGGCAAATGCGTGGGGCGGGACTGGCGCCTGATAGGGCGGAACTGGCGGAACGTAATAGCCGGCCGGAATATGCTCCGGATTCTCATTATTGGACGGAGGCTGCTGGTTTGGCTGATTTGTCACTATTGCTCCTGCGAGAACGGGTGCCCCGCTCATAGCCAGGGCCAAGGATGATCTTGCTCTCCATGGTAGTCCAGGCCCTGTTCATGCGGACCTGGCCGACGCAGAATCATTTCATTGCTTGGTCATTGCGTGCTAAGTCCGCCCTCCTCTGGCATGCTTTCAGTATGGCTAGCCGCGCGGGCACTGTTGCCCTCCCCCAAGACCTTGTTGATCTCTCTGCATTGCTGGATGCATACTACGATCTGGTTCCCGACCCCAGCGACCCGGTTCAACGGGTGGCCTTTGGTACTTCCGGGCACCGCGGCAGCTCATTGAAAGCATCCTTCAATGAAAATCACATTGTTGCCATCACGCAGGCAATTGTGGAATATCGGGCGGGACAGGGAATTACCGGGCCCCTGTTCATGGGTAAAGATACGCATGCACTGAGCGAGCCGGCGCAAAACACGGCCCTTGAGGTGCTGGCGGGCAACGGCGTTCAGGTTCTCATTGACGCACGCCACGGTTATACCCCCACCCCTGCACTCTCGCACGCCATTCTTAGCCACAATAAGGGCCGCACCGAGGATCTTGCTGACGGCATTGTCATCACCCCCTCGCACAATCCTCCCGGCGACGGTGGCTTTAAGTACAATCCCCCGCATGGCGGCCCAGCCGATTCCGATGCCACGGGTTGGATTGCCAACCGCGCCAACGAGCTACTGGAAGACGGCCTCCGGGGCGTCCGCCGTGTTCAGCTTGCGCAGGCCCTTGCCGCCTCGACCACGGGGAAGTTTGATTTCCTCTCCGGTTACGTCGATGACCTTCCGTCCGTCCTGGACCTTGATGCCATTCGCGCCGCAGGCGTCCGCATTGGCGCTGACCCCATGGGCGGGGCAGCTGTTGATTACTGGGGCGAAATTGGCGAGCGCCATCACTTGGACCTCACGGTGGTCAATCCCACGGTGGATCCCCAGTGGGCCTTTATGACACTGGATTGGGATGAGAAAATTCGGATGGATTGCTCGTCGCCGTCCGCCATGGCCTCGCTCATCAATAAACTTGCCGCCGGTGCTCCCTATGACATTGCCACCGGGAACGACGCCGATGCCGACAGGCATGGCATTGTCACCCCCGATGCAGGGTTGATGAATCCCAACCACTACTTGGCAGTGGCGATTCAGTACCTGTACACCCACCGCCTGCAGTGGCCGACATCCGCTGGTGTGGGGAAAACCCTGGTCTCCTCCTCGATCATTGACCGCGTTGCCGCCGATCTGGGTCGCAAGCTGGTGGAAGTTCCCGTGGGCTTCAAGTGGTTTGTGCCCGGCTTGCTTTCCGGTAAAGGCGTGTTTGGCGGCGAGGAATCCGCCGGAGCATCTTTTGTCAAGATGGATGGGTCTGTGTGGACCACCGACAAAGATGGCATTTTGTTGGCTCTTCTGGCTTCGGAAATCACAGCCGTCACAGGCAAATCACCGTCTGTTCACTATGGTGAGCTCACCGACCGCTTTGGTGCCCCCGCTTATGCCCGCATCGACGCGGCAGCCACACGTGAGCAAAAAGCAGCTCTTGCCAAGCTTTCAGCCGCCGACGTCACGGCCACCACGTTGGCCGGTGAGAGCATCACAGCCAAGCTCACTGAGGCCCCCGGCAATGGCGCCGCCATTGGTGGCCTGAAGGTCACCACAGAAAACGCCTGGTTTGCGGCCCGCCCTTCCGGCACTGAGGACGTGTACAAGATCTATGCCGAATCGTTCAAGGGCGCACAGCACCTGGCCCAGGTACAAGCGGAGGCCAAAGCTCTGGTTGACGGCGTCATCTCCTAGCGCGGAAGAGCCGCCACGCCAGTAGTCAGAAGTGCCAGTAGTCAGTGGTGTGCGCCGAGTTCATGTTCGGCGTGCGCTGCTGTTTCCAATTGAAACGTGGAGTGCTCAATGCTGACGGTGAAGTGCCCGGCAACGCAGCTTTGCAAGGCAGCGAGCATTTCGGGTGCATGGCCGTCATGGAAGCATTCGTCATCCACCACTACGTGAGCGGAGAGAATGGGCAGATCTGTGGCAATTTGGCTTGCATGCAGGTCATGCACTCCGCGGACATGATCCAGGCGCAGGATGTGCTCGCGCACCTCATTCAAGTCCAGGCCGGAGGGTGTGGATTCCAGCAATACGCTCAGGGTTTCCAAAAGCAATTTCAGGGTGCGCGGCAAAATTAAGGCCCCTATCAACAGGGCCACCAGGGCATCCGCCTGCATCCAGCCCGTGAGTGCAATGACCACCGCTGCCACGATGACTGCCACGGATCCCAGTGCGTCATTGACAACTTCCAGGAAGGCCGCGCGCATGTTGAAGTTTGCATTCCGTCCGCCCAGGAGCACAAACATGGAAATAATGTTGCCCAGCAAGCCAATGGCACCAAAGATGATCATTTCAGTGGAGGCTATTTGCGTAGGCTCAAAGAGCCTTTGCACGCCTTCCACCAAGACCACCAGCCCGACGGCGAGCAGCACGGCAGCCTGCGCCGTCGCCGCCAAGACTTCCGCACGGGCAAAACCCCAGGTGCGCTTGCTGCTGGCCGGCCGCTCCATCAGCCGGGCGGCCACAAGTGCCATGGCCAGCCCACCGGCGTCGGTCAGTACATGGGCAGAATCAAAGAGCAAGGCAAGGGACCCGGTCAGGATGGAACCAATGACCTGAAAAACAAAGACAGCCAGGGTAATGCCTAGAGCAACGCCAATGCGTCCCTTGTGGTTTGCGCCCGCAGCGTCAGTGGGGGCATGGGAGTGATGGTGGCCGGACATATCACCATAGTACATTGATCGCTGAATACATCAAAGGATGTATGATATTGAGAATGAAACGCATTGACAACGCAGCTGTCCTGGCACGATTTGGCTACGCGCTTTCCGATCCCACGCGCGCTGAAATTCTCATGAGTTTGGCGCGTGAACCAAACTACCCTGCCGAGCTGGCCACCCAGTTGGGGGTATCGCGTCAAAGCATTTCCAATCATCTCTCCTGTCTGCGTGAATGCGGGTTGGCCGTGGCAGTCCACGAGGGCAGACGCTCGAGGTATGAATTAGCCCATCCGGCCCTGGCCCACGCACTTAACGACCTTCTCGGCGTCGTACTTTTGGCAAATGAAAGTCACATTCCGCACCCGTAAGTGACCAATTGTCCCGTGCAGGGCCGCACTTACGGATATTCTGTTCTGCGGGCCGCGCACGGGTGCGGCACGATCACGGGAGAAGCAGATGAACTTGTTGGGCACTACGTGGAGGATCCACGGCGACGGAAAATCAGTGGCACCGGGGCAGGTCGTCACTCCCGACGAGCGGCTGAGCTGGCCCCGCACCATAGGCATTGGTTTGCAGCACGTAGTGGCCATGTTTGGTGCCACGTTCCTGGTTCCCCTAATTACCGGCATGCCGCCAGCCACCACCTTGTTCTTCTCCGGCATTGGGACCCTGCTGTTTCTGGCTCTCACCCGGGGACGCGTGCCCAGCTACTTGGGCTCCAGCTTCGCCTTCATAGCCCCCATCATGGCTTCACAACAGCAATATGGCGTCAGTGGTGCGCTCGGTGGCGTGGTGATTGCCGGTGTTTCGCTGGCAGTTTTGGGTCTCATTGTGCAAAAGTTCGGCTCCTCCTGGATCAACCGGCTCATGCCGGCACCCGTCACAGGAACCATCGTGGCATTGATTGGTTTGAACCTTGCCCCGTCCGCCCGCAGCAATTTTGAGCGCTCCCCCATCACTGCCCTCGTCACCCTGTTGACCATTATTTTAGTCAGCGTGCTGTTTCGCGGCATTTTAGGTCGGCTTGCCATTTTGGTCGGTGTCATAGTGGGCTACGGGGCGGCGGTTCTCCGCACCGAAGTTGATTTTTCCAAGATCGACGCCGCCCCGTGGATCGGTCTGCCCCAGTTCCAAACCCCCGCCTTTCACTTTGCAGTCCTGGGTTTGTTTATTCCCGTGGTGCTGGTGCTGGTTGCCGAAAACATTGGCCATGTAAAATCCGTGGCGCTGATGACGGGCGAAAACCTTGACCCTTATGCGGGCCGCGCCATCATGGCCGACGGCCTGGCCACTACCCTGGCCGGTTTTGGCGGCGGTTCCGGCACCACCACGTACGCGGAAAACATTGGTGTTATGGCAGCCACCAAGGTCTACTCCACCGCAGCCTATTGGGTGGCCGGCCTTGCCGCGCTGCTGCTGAGCTTTTCCCCCAAGTTCGGTGAGCTCATTGCCACGGTTCCCGCAGGAGTTCTAGGTGGTGCGGCAACCTTGCTCTACGGCATGATTGGCGTTTTGGGTGTGCGGATTTGGGTCCAGAACAAGGTCAGCTTTTCCAATAACATCAACCTCACCACAGCGGCCGTGGCGCTCATTATTGGCATCGCCAACTTCACGTGGAGCATTGGCAGCCTCACCTTCGAAGGCATTGCCCTTGGCACTGCTGCCGCCCTCATTATTTACCACGGCATGAGCGCCCTTGCTAAGTGGCGCGGCACAGCGCCACACCCGCTGGAACCGGACACCGACCCCGCTCCGGTGACCCTCGCCAAATAGCAGGCAGGCAATTGCCTGCTAAAAACCATTCAACGCTTCCGAGGTGGCACGGGTGACGTAGTGCCCGGCCTCCGCAAGCGCTGCCTCGGAAGAACCGGCCACATCTGTTGCACTCACAGCCGCCACCACACCATGAAGTGCAAGTTGCTCAAGTGTCACGGAAATTTGCCCCGCAACCACGATGACGGGAAGCCCCCGTGTGTGTGCTGCGTCAGCTACCCCCATGGGGCCCTTTCCGGACAGCGACTGTGCATCCAGTGAGCCCTCACCGGTAATGACAAGATCGCTTTGGTCCAGCTGCTCAGCCAACCCAATCAGGGTGGCGACCAAATCAAATCCCCGCTCCACGGAAGCTCCCGCATAGGCCAGGAAGGACGCCGGGAACCCACCTGCTGCCCCGGCCCCTGAAATGTCAATGTCCATTCCCGTTCCTTCCCGGACCACTGAGGCGAGGTTTCGCAGGCCGGCATCCAGAAGCTCGACGGCATCCTCGTCAGCGCCTTTCTGTGCGGCGAAAATGTGGGCGGCTCCGTTGTACCCGTAAAGCGGATTATCCACGTCCACGGCCATGCGCAGCCGCACTGACGCGAGCCGCGGGTCAAGGCCCGTGGCATCAATGGTGACCACATCCACCAGCGAACCACCACCGAGGGGCACGAGGTTCCCGGTCGCGTCGAGTAGCCGCAGCCCCAGCGCACGCAGGGCGCCCGTCCCGGCGTCGGTCATGGCTGAACCACCCAGACCAATAATAATCTCCTCTGCCCCCGTCTCAAGGGCTGCCACAATGAGCTGGCCGGTGCCATAAGAGTGGGCCCGAAGCGCGTTTTCCACGGTGGCCTCACACAGGAGCATGCCGCTGGCTTGGGCAGTCTCCACTACTGCCGTGCGGCTTTCTTCGTGGAAGCCCCACACCGCGCCTACTGGATTGAGAATGGGCCCCACCACGGTGTTGAAGTGCTCGGAAAAACCAGCTGCCACTGCCGCCTCCACCGTGCCCTCGCCGCCGTCGGCAATGGGCAGGGCCGTCACCACGGCGTCCGGGTATACGCGGAGTGCACCTTCTGCCATGGCAGCGGCGGCTTCGGGACCGGTGAGGGTCCCCTTGAACTTATCGGGGGCTATCAAGATGCGCATTTGACTATCCTGCCACTGGCCACCCGGATGGACGAATTATTCCTGCCAATAGCCACGCTCACGCATGACATCCACCAAAAGATCGGCCCGGTCGGTCATCATCCCATCCACGCCCAAGTCAAACAATTCATGCATTTCGGCGGGGTCGTCAATGGTCCAGACATGCACTTTCAACCCTAGAAAGTGCGCCCGGCGTATATTTTTAGGTGTCACCAACTCCATGCCTTTATAGCTGCGCGGGATCTGCAGCACGTCCACGCTGCACATCAGTGCCCGGGTCACAGAAGGAGGAAGCCACGGTGACAGCAGGAAATATGCCACCAGCAGTACCTTTCCGGGCGAACTGCTGACGGGGCGGCTCAGCCCGGCCAATACCTTCCGGCGGCGTTTCTCCGAAAAGGACGTCACACAGACACGCTCATGGAGCCTCAGCTCCTCAATGATGTCCACCAGGTTCCGCACTGAGCCGGCATCCTTGACGTCAATATTGAAGCATGCACTGGGAAGTGCCGTGACAAATTCCCGCAGGGTGGCAATGACTTCCCGGCCACCAATGCGGGCCCGGCTCACCTCTGAGTACCGCAGCTTGGCTATGACGCCGCTTTGATCAGTAGTTCGGTCCAGGGTGGGATCGTGAAAGACCACTGTCACGCCGTCGGCAGTGGTGTTGAGGTCCGTCTCCACGTAACAAAAGCCTAAATCCAGTGCGGCTTGAAACGCCGTCAGCGAGTTTTCCAAACCCTCCCGGGAGAACCCGCGATGGGCAATGGCCAAGGGTTGCCGGGAATCCAGGTAAGGCTGCATTGTTCTACCGGGCAGCAAGACGGGCCTCAATGACCTGGGCTACGCCGTCATCTTCAAAACGGGGTGCTTGAAGCGCAGCGGCGGCGAGCGCACTGGGATGGCCACTGGCCATGGCGTAACCCGCGCCGGCCCAGCTGAGCATTTCAATGTCATTGGGCATGTCCCCAAAGGCCACAACGTCAGTGGAACTAATCCCCCGGGCGGCAGCATATTGAGCCAACGTCACCGCCTTATTGACACCGAGAGGACCCATTTCCAGCATTGCCAGCTCGGGGGCAGAGTGCGTAACTGTAATGAGTGAGGACACCGCGGGCGCCACCAGGGCCAGAAACTCGTCAGCGCTTCCCGCATGCAGGACGGCCATCATCTTCACAATTCCAGCCTCCGCCAACTCAGGCATCAACGTACCTACGGGAAAGTCTCCCTGCTCCACCACACGACCTCTTAGGAAACCCTCTTCAACATGGAAGCCCGCTAACGACTCCAGGGCGAAGAACGACTCGTCGGCCAGCTCCCTAATGATGCTGCGCACGCTGTCCACGGTGCCCCAATCCAAGACGTGGGACTCCAGGACTTGCTCCGCGGACAAATCATAGGTGAGGGCGCCATTGGAACAAATGACAGTGCCTAAGTGCCCCATTTGTTCCCGAATGGGCGCCAACCAGCGCGGCGGCCGGCCCGTCACGAACACAATGTCAATTCCGGCATCAGCGGCCGCAGTGAAGGCAGCCACGGTGCGGGTGCTGATTTTTCCGTCGTGGCCTAAGATCGTCCCGTCAATGTCACTGGCAATTAAACGCATACCCAAGGCTATCCAACTTCCCCGCGCACTCCAGACCTCACCGCGCACTCCAGGCCTCACCGCGCACTCTAGGTCAGGAGTTCAGCCCGGCTTGGCGGGTTGGCGCCGGCGCGCGAGACAGTCACCGCCGCTGCTTTCGTTGCGTATGTAATGACGTGGGACAGTTCCTGGGTACTGATGCCTCGGAGTTCAACACGACGTTGGGCACCATCTAACTCACGATCCACCAGCGCGCACAGCAGTGCCGCCATGAAGGAATCTCCTGCGCCCACGGTATCCACAACTGATACCGGCGGCGCCTCGCTGGAAACCTCCCCGGCGGCGCAAACCGCCCATGGCCCTGCCCCTCCATGCGTCACCACTACTACGGCAGGACCTTCCGCACCAGCCAAACCCAGCCAACGGCGGGCTGATTCCTGCGGGTCGACTCCGGGGTACAACCATGCCAAATCCTCATCGGAGGCTTTGACGACGTCGGCTAAGCGGACAAATTTCTCAGCCTGCTCGCGGGCAAAGTCGGCATTGGCAATAATGCTGGGCCGGCAATTGGGGTCATAACTTATGGTTGCCAAGGGATGGGCCGCCGTCACAGTTGCCAGTACCTGTTCCGCACCCGGGGCCAACATGGTGGCAATTGAGCCGGTGTGCAGCAAAGTAGTGGTGGACAGCATGCTGTCAGTGGTCTCAAGGTAGTCACGCAGTTGCGGTAACTGCCAGTCGAGGACAAATTCATAACTGGCAGAACCATCCGCGTCCAAGGTGGCACGGGCCACCGATGTGGGCAGCGCATCTGACAGCAGGGGGAGCATGACACTATTGCTGCGCAAGTGTTCGGCCACCATATCCCCATAAACGTCGCGGCCATAGCGGCCTATAAATTGCACGGGGTGTCCCAGTCTAGCCAATCCAACGGCGACGTTTAGGGGGCTCCCGCCAACGTGTGGCACTGGATCCTTGCCAGCATGCACCACTTCATCAACCAAAGCTTCGCCAATAACAGTCAACATGGCACTAGCCTACGGCCCAAGCCTTGTCCGGAACAGACAATGGTATTTCTGACGTTTTCCATAGGCACACTAAGTGGTGTTCGTGCCCAGTAGCATCAGTTCCCATTTAGTGAACCAGGCATGCCGGCACCGACCCCTGTCTGAGGTGGCGGTTCGCGGCAGCCCTTTGCCGCTCATTGACAGGGAATTTTTTCGTTTGAAGCGAAGCAGTTCGCCTGCGTATGGGCTGGACGAATAGGCTCAAGTGATGAGTAGCAATTGGGAACGGCTCGAAGACCCGCTGCGGCCAGCGGTCAACGCCTCCGTGGAAGAGTATGCGCGGGCACGGCCGGCATTGGAGAAGGTGACCGCAGAAATGGAGTCGTTGATCCGTGACGTTCTTTCCAGTGCGGATGACATTCCCCTTTTTGTCACCAGCCGCACCAAATCCGTGGAGTCTTTCCGCGAAAAGGCTGCACGCATGACGCCCGAGCCCGACGGCACCGTCAGTCTCACATTTCCCGAGCCCATGAGAAATCTAACGGACATGGTGGGCGTACGTGTTATTACCACCTTGCCAGGTGAAAACGCGCACGCCGCCAACCTCATTAAGCGCCAGCGCAGCATTTTTGACTGCCGGGGCGATACGGAGAAGGATATTGGGTCCATTGAATCGGGGACCTATGGTTATTCCAGTCGTCACTTGATTCTTCGCGCCATTCAAAATGACGTGGTCCGCAACTATCAAGAACTGTTGGACCCCGAATCACGGCATAACGGCAGCTACTTTTTTGAGTGCCAGATCCGCACCATTTTTGCCCATGCCTGGAGCGAAATTGAGCATGATATCCGCTTCAAGTCCCAAGACCCCCGGGCCTGGAGCCCCTATTTTGACAGGCAGTTTACTGCCACTGCTGCCATGTTGGAGACGGTGGAATCGGCATTTTCGGAACTGCATGACCGCTATGAGACTGTTACCAGCTATTGGGATATTGGCGGGGAAGGCAACGTTTCCCTGACACCCAACCGCATTAAAGCGGTGTGGCAAACACTGTTGCCGCACGTGGATAGAAAGTCCGACGACGACTGGGGCTGGGCGGCCGAGCTGGTAGCCGCGCATGGTCTGGGTAAAACAGTGGATCTAGCGGCCCTGCTACAGCCGGAAATCATTTCCAATGTGCGCAAAGCCCTGGACCACAGATACTCTCCGGGACCAGATCGTTTGTTGGATGACCTTCTGCTGTGGCAATTTGGTGAGAACCATATTGACCTGACGGCCGAGGCACCGTCGGCCGAGCAGACTCCCCGGCGCGATAGTTTAATCCGCAGACATCAGCAAATGCAGCGCTACCGAAAAGCCCAAGGATTTTAAGGTCCATATAAATTGAGGGTGTCCGCAACTTTGCAGACACCCTCAATCGTCAATTCTTGACGCTACTTTCAGAGTCAAAAATTAGCAGAGTCGCAGACCAAAGACGTTACAGGGCACAAACCACATCCCGTAGGTCGTCGCGACGTTACCGGAACCAGCAAGGATGGAGCCATTAGAAACGGAAGCACTGCTCGCCTGGCTGGAAACAGTGGCAACATTTTGCGTGCTGGCGGCCTGGGCCGGGGAAAGCCCGGGTGCCAAAATGAGACCAGCCGCTAAAACTGCTGCAGCACCGGTAGACGCGAGGGGGAACTTCATATTTGTTCCTTTCAAAAACAATGACATGAATTGCCAAGGCATGGCTATTATCTATATTAGAGCGCAAATGCAAACATTTGTACTATTAGTTTGCACATCACGCTCCGTGGCTGTGGGCGCGGAGGTTATACGAGCCCCGAACGGAGGGCTGTAATGACCAGCTGCAGCCGGTCCCGGGTGTTAAACTTCCGCCCCAGCCGCACCAAGTGGTACTTCACGGTGGATTCAGAAAGGAAAAGGGCCGCTGCAATTTCACTGTTGCTAAGGCCCTCACAGAGGAGCTTCAGCACATTTTCCTCGCGGTCCGACAGCTCAATGACTGAGTTCTGCCCGGCTGCGGGGCGGCCCCCACGAATGTCTTCAACTAAAAGATGGGCCACTGCCGGATCTATGGGACAGTCGCCGGCATTAACTTCCCGAACCGCTGTAACTATGCGCCCAGGTTCAGCGTCCTTAACTACGTAGCCGCTAGCTCCGGCAATCAATGCGGCTTTTAAGTAAACGTCTGAAATATGGCCGGTAACCACTAAGATCCGGATTTCCGGGAACTCGGCAACAATATGTCCGATTGCCGCCACACCATCCATGACGGGCATTTGCACATCGATAATGAGCACGCCAGGGTGGTGTTTCCGGACCAAGTCAATCGCCTCTTGACCATTTTCACCTTCGGCGATTACCACTATGTCGGTGGTTTGCGACAGATAAGTGCGTAACGCTCCGCGAACGAACTTTTCGTCGTCAACAATGACCACACTAATTTGCTCGACCGTAGTCACACTTGCATTCATGCGAACAGTCTACGTAGCGGTGTCACGTCGCGGGGAGCTTCCACTCTTCAAGGTGAGTTAATGTTCCAAGGGCTAAGTGGCTTAGCGTTCAGGACTTGAAAGTGCAGAAAGCCCTGAAGGCCAGATGCCTGAAGGGCGCCGCTTAGCCGCTCCGACGGTAATGGCGAAAAATGGTAGGTGCTGTGTGCTCATGATGCTCTCCGTGAACTTGGGTCCGAAACTGCAGATTTCGGCAAAGGCAGCTGCGGGAAAATCCTCAGCACTCGTGACGTTACGCGGGGCTAAATAATTGATCAATGCACTACGTCATGGACTAGCCATACGGTCAACACTTTCAAGGGATTTATCCCGAAATTTGCCCCTATGGCCAGGAGCCCGAGTGAAATTCTAGTGGAAGATCAGGGCAGTCTTTTCTGCTCCTTGAACGGCAGAATGGTACGTACGCTCCACCAGTCATTGTCGGGTCCTGCATCCAAGGTTCCGCCCAGTCGGGAGACGCGCTCGCGCAGCCCCGCCAGCCCCGTCCCCGAGACGGGTAACCGTGGCTTACCCGAGGTCATGAGGTTTCTCATGACCAGTTGAATGCTGCCCTCGGATACAGCTATGGATATTTCACACTTGGTGTCATTGCCTGAATGCTTGACCACATTGGTGCCACATTCCTGCAAGAAACGTTGCACTGTAGAACGCAAGCCGTTGGGGGTGGCATTCAATTCACCCGCAGTTGAAACAGTGGTGGGACATCCCAATCCATTGAGCCGCCTTTGGGTATTTGCCACGCTTTGGGCCAAATCAATGGCAGCCGGACTGGGTTCAACACCCGTCAGCAGGGCCGACTTGGTTTGTTCGGGTGTTTCCTCCGCACGCATGGTTTTAAGTAGACGCCGCAGATCATCAAGAGAGTTTCGTGCCATGGTGCCAATTTCATCCAACGCGTGACGCTGCCCTCCACTGTCCGAGGTAATGGTTCCGAGGTTGGCCTGTACGGCGATCATGGTAAGACCATGAGTCACTACATCGTGAAGCTCCCGCGCCAGCTCCGCTCGCTGCTCTGCGGCGGCGCTGGCAGCTGTATCCTCGGCAAATTTCTGGGCCTGTTCAACCCGAATGGCTTTTTCCAGCATGAGCTTAATTGTGAATCCAGGGGTGGTGAGTAGCAATGTCACCAAGAAGTAGGCCCAAAGTTGAACTGTGTCCAACCCGGAAACAAAAGGAATCCACATAAGTTGCCAGATTAGGAAGCTGCCAACCATGACGACAAGACTCCGGGTAGATGCACGAAACGCACCTATTGCTATCGCCCCAAATGTCATCAGCAGCGGCCCCCCCAAGACAATCTGCGGGAACATGAGGATCAACATGATCAGAAAACCCAAAACTGTGTATTTTGGACGAAAGGCCAAGGCCATCCACACCAGCCAGTAAAGTGCTGTACCAGCCAACGGCAGCCAAGAATGAGGGTGATTGACATCCGGTTGAATGAATAATCTGAAATCATCTATCGCTGAGACGGTGACAAAAACCGCAATGACAATTGACACCCACGCCGGAAGGGGCGAAGGGCCCAGTTTCAACGCGGAAACCCAACTGGCATATCTTCGGCCACCAGACGGGGCTGGAAGTGCAGACGTGGCTTTCTTCATACAGCAATAGTCCCAGCTTTTACGCTGAACACCATTCCCTGTCCCTACCGCAAGACAAATCCCACGCCCAGCTCATCATCGGCATCGAGCATAAACTTTCCCTCGCCCACGGGGAATGACCTCCCGCTGACCTCCACGACCACCCCGCCATTGCCCGAACCGGCTGTTTCCACAACCCGGGCAGCAAAGCGTGAATCAATAATGGAGTAGTTTTCCAGCACCTCACCCTGTGCCAATTCCCCTGATTCATGGAGCAGAGCCACCCGAGCTGCCGTTCCTGAACCACTGGGCGATCTACCAACTTGCCCGTTTGCAAAAACACTGACATTGCGCTGCGCAAGACCAAACGCGGAACCCTCAACTGGCTCATGGAAAATCGTACCGAAAACACTTTCCAATTGTGTGCCGGAAGGGTCAAGTGCGGCAGGGTGGTTTGCCAAAGCTGTGGAAACCTGATGCCCGGCAGCGACCACTTTTGCCAAGTTCGACGGCGTGACCTCCAGTCCCGCAGCTGCTGCCGGCAGTGCTGCGTAGAGAGCCCCGCTCCAAGCCAAGTCAACACGCAATGAGCCAAAGTCGGCTGTTTTGACTTTTATATCCCGCGCCACGACGAAGGAAGGCACATTTTGAAATGCCACTTCGCTGACTTTCCCTCCCGACATGCTGACCCTGGCTGTGACACGGCCCGAGGGAATGTCAATGACAATGTCCGTATCCCCGTCATCTGGAGCCCGTACTAAACCGCTACGGACAGCCCACGTACCGAGAGCCATGGTTCCGTGACCGCACACCGTGGAAAAACCCTCCCGGTGCCAGAATATGGCACCAAAATGAGCACCGTCGTCATTAGGCGGCACCACAAAACCGCCATACATGTCAGCGTGGCCCCGCGGCTCATTGACCAGCAATTTACGGATGCGGTCGGCGTCCCCCGTCCTGGCGAACTCACGACGCTCCTTGGCTGTGGCGCCCTCAAGGGAGATAGGCAGTGCTGGAACTATGCGAAATGGCTCACCGGCTGTGTGGTAATCGAAGGCTGATATCTCCCACGTTGTTGCTTTCACAGTCCATTCCCCTTTGAGTTGGCCCCACCCCCGGCGTGCCGGGCTATTTTGGTCAATATGGCATGGCGTTCCCGGAGTGTCAATGGATGAGGGGTGTGCCACAGCGGATGGGGAGAGCTGCATGGGGAGCCCAGACCATCGACGTTGGTTGTGGGGCTGGGATAGATTTTTAGTAATCGCTGAACCGGACATTCCCCCGGGAGGCGCAATCACTGCAGCGGACGCTGCAAAAACTTTTAGCAAAGGAAGTGCACCATGGCGATGCTCGGTAGCGATCCCCAGGACATGGCGGAACTGATTTCAAAGATTGCCACGGCAATTGATCAAATCCAGTCGGCCATGGGAACCCTTGACAGCAAGGCCCAGTCAGTGCGCTGGGAAGGCCCCGACGCGCAGCGTTTCAAGGGTTCGCAATGGCCGCAGTCCAAGCAGCAGCTCAACCGCGTGGTGGCGGACCTCAACGAAGTGAAGGTCCTCGTCACCCGCCAAAAGGCCCAGCAGGAAAGCGCCTCCGCGTAATCCCCACGCCCCAGGGCCCATTTACGGAACGACCCGCAGCACCGGCATTGGCCAGCGCTGCGGGTCGGTTTTTTGTGACACATCAATGGTTGAAGATTAAATTGACGCCCGCGGCAGCACCGTTGGCAGTCAGTGGCGGCCGCGCTTTTGCGCCCGGGCTTTACCCCCTGGACGGCCCCCGCCGCGAAGGTTGGCCCCCGCCGACTTGGACTTCGTCGCCTGACCCTTGCCCGACGTCGCACTTTTAGGCGCTTTTGCACCCTTCTTAGGTGCTGCGTCCTGCTTTGCCTGCACGGAGGGCTGGCGGGATGATTGGGCGCTGCGGCCGCGGACCACACCAATGAATTCCTGGATCACGGCCTCGTCCTCTTCCGGCAACGGCTGGATGGAATCAATCCAGGCCAGTCCAACGCTGCTCTCCGGGACGCCGTGCAGCAACCGGGAGCGCAGCGTCTTGCGATTCAGCAGCCGCGCCACGGACATCGGCAAAATCAGGATTCCCAGGCCCGCTTCCACCAGGTCCAGTGCTTCGTCCATTGTGGCCATGGGCGGCAAAGGTTTGCGGGTACCGGCAGCAATTTCAGTGGAAATATCGCGCCAGTCCGGGAAATCCTCGGGGTCAGCAAGTAAATATTCATCCGCCAGATCAATGACATCAAGTTCGTCGAACGCGGCAATAGGGTGGTCCTTGACGGCCACCACCACTGAAAGTTCCCGGTAGAGCTCAATGACATGCAGCCCCGATTTGTCCACCGGCAGGCGCACAAACGCCATATCGGCCCGGCCCCCGCGTACGGCGTCGAGCTGGCGGTCCTCGGAGACAGGTTTGACGGCGAGTGCCACGTCAGGCATGCGCTCCTGCCAGCGGTGGATCCACTTTCCGGGGGTAACACCCGGCACAAAGGTCACTATCAGTTCGCGGGATTCAAGCACTTGCCAACCCTAACGTAAGGTTTTCCACTAAACTACCGTTGCGCCACCGGTACCCTTGATATATGAACACAGTTCCCTCCCCCCAAGCCATGAAACCCGCCACAGCGGCAAAGAAGCTGGGCATCCACCTGCCTGCCGCCCCCGCGCATTTCCAAGAGAACGCCATTAGTCGGGAAGAGTTTAAAGTTCTGCAGGAAAACCCGCCGGAATGGTTGGCTGAGCTGCGCCGCAATGGTCCGCACCCCCGCCAGGTCATTGCGCAGAAATTGAACATTTCCATTGGTGGCTTGAACCGCTCCGATATTACTGAGGCCTTGACGACGGCGGATATCACCGCACTGCTGCAGGCTCCCCCGGCCTGGTTGGTGGAGGAGCGTGCCGTGCATGCCAAGGCCCGGGCCGAAGCCAAGCTGGCCAAGGAGCGCGAAACGGCCCGCCGCCCCAAGAGCTAACCGCAAAAGGGCGGCGTTCGCGCATTCGGCCGGTGTTAGACCACCGGCTTTATGCGCGAACGCCGTCCTTTATGATTTACGGCTCAGTACTTCACCCTTGAAAAACTCCGGGTGGAGCTTATACATAATCAACATCAATACGACGCCCAACAAAAGCACGCCAGCGCCAAGGATGAACACCAAGCCCAGTCCGCCAATGTTGGACCCGGACCCATACCCGGGGTCCATGGAGTCATAGGCCGTCTTGAAGAACATGACCAGCAAGATCACCCCGCCGACAAGGGGTGCTAAGAATTTGAAGAAGAAGTTCCTGGCACCGAGGAACGCTTCGGCCCGGAAGTACCAAACGCAGGCCAGGGCCGTGATCCCGTAGTAGAAACAAATCATCATGCCCAGTGCCGTGATAGTGTCCCACAGGGCGTTCTCGGACAAAATCCGCGTGATGACGTAAAACCCGGCCGCAGCCATCGCAGCCGCAACGGTGGCGTAGCCCGGTGACTTGTGGGCGGGGCTGATCTTGCCAAAGCTCTTCGGCAAGGCCCGGTAATGACCCATGGACAGCAGCGTTCGTGCCGGTGAAACAAAGGTCGATTGCAGCGAAGCAGCCGACGAGCTGAGAATGGCCAATGACATCAAGATGGCGAAGGGTCCCATCACCGGACCGGCCAGAACCGCAAAAATGCTGCCTTGGTTTTCCGGGTTGCCGGCGCCCAGCCCCTCGGTGCCAATGCCGGCAAAGGCCAGCGTGGCCAACGAAACTGTCATGTAAATAACCATGATGACCATCACCGTGACAGTGGCTGCACGGCCAGGGGTCTTTTCGGGGTTCCTGGTTTCCTCGTTCATGGTCAAGGTCACGTCCCACCCCCAAAAAATGAAGATGGAGAGTGAAACACCTGCAGCAAATTGGGAAAATGACTCCACCGCAAAGGGGTTGAACCAATCCGCCGTAATGGCCGTGGCAGCAAAGGCCGTGCCATTGGCCACGTGCGCAAACGCTGCAATGGCAAACCAACCCAGGACCAACAGCTGAAAGCCCACCAAGACATACTGAAACGTTTTGGTGGTTTCCATGCCGCGGTAGGAAATCCAGCAGGCACCGGCAATGAAAACCAGTGTCGTGGCAATGTTCAACGGCAGCACGGTGGTGAGATCGGCCAGGGAATCATTGGAAAATATTTGGGCCAGCATTAGGTAAAAGAAATCCACAGCGACTGCTGCCAGGTTTGACAACACAATGATGGTTGCCGCAATCAGCCCCCAGCCACCCATCCACCCCAGCCATGGACCAAACGCACGGGTGGCCCACGTGAAGGAGGTTCCGGCGTCGGGCATGGCATTGTTTAGTTCCCTGTAGCCCAGTGCCACCAGCAGCATGGGGATGAACCCCACCAAAAAAATAGCTGGCAAATGCACACCCACTTCAGAAACCGTGGGACCCAAAGCGGCCGTCAGGGTGTAAGCGGGGGCAATGCAGGAGACACCAATGACGACTGCGCCAATCAGCCCCACAGAGCCAGCTTTCAGACCCTTTTCGCTCAAGCCAGTATCTGCGGCTTTCGTTGTGCTCATTTCGCTGCCTCCGGGGTCTCGGGTCCACTATTGGGGGGAAATGGTTCCCCTGACTGCTGTTGATAATTGCGTGGCACGACAATCATGGGAACCGGCAGGGCCCGCAAAATCCGGTTGGCCGTGGCACCGAGAAAGATGGCCTTGTTTTGGGCCAGTCTGCTGGAGCCAATGAGCAGGATCTCGCCCTTGTCCCAGTCGAGCGCGTCCACGGCGTCTTCAATGCTGCGCCCCTGCCCCACCACAATGTCGAACTGGTCGAGTTCCTGCACCCCCAGTCCCCGCTTGGCTTCGGCAACCTGGTGCAGATGAGCACGTGCCTGCTCAGTGCTGGCCGTGGAATCGCCTGGACTCAAGGCCACGAGTGAGAGCAGGCGCAGCGGCACCTGGCGTGTTTTAGCCATGGTCATGGCGGTGTCCACGACGTCCGCCGCCCCCGCCCTGGTACCCAGCGCGCAGGTCAGGCGGGTAATGGGCTTGGTACGGCTATATCCTGCCGGGGCCAGCACGACGGGCATGGGCGCGGCATGGAGTAGGGAGCTGGCTACCGAGCCAATGGAAAAGCGCTTGAACAACCCGGTGCTGCTGGCACCAATGACCAACAGTTCTGCGCCCAGTTCCCGGGCGGCCTCAAGCAACACCTGCGCCTCGGATTCACCACGTCGAATGTGCGCTTGAGCCTGCACGTCCGAGGGGATGAGAGCCAGCGCCTCATCGAGCCACTGCGACACTTGCTTGGCCAGAATCTCGCCAAACCCGGAGACGGGCGGATAGACCCCGTTGTAGGGTGAATCCGCCGGCATCACCATGACCAACTCCAAGGTGGCACCCTGCCGGCGGGCCAAAGCCACGGCCAAATTAAGGGCGTCGCCGCCGCGCGCCGTGGCCGCATATCCAACTACGTACCGCATGGGTCCTCCTTAGGACGTCACTGCTTTAGTGGGGAAAAGTTCGACGGCGGTGCTATGCCAGGTCCGCAATAAGCCGTGCTGCCGTAAATTGGCCCATGCGCACGGCGCCGTCCACGTGCTGATAGCCTTCCGCGGCCAAGTCGGAGCAGGACCAGTGGATGGGGCCCACGGGGGTCAGCTGGTCCGGGCCGTAGCGGTGCAAGCCACCCAGGTCATAACTGGCCGCGTAGGCGCCGCGGGTCCATTCCTCCGAACCCCAGTCGGATTCGTAATAAACCACAGGTTCAGCGGCGGCATCGCCAAGAAACTCTGCGAGCGCTGCCGTGATTTCCTTTTGCCGCTGCTCGGGGGAAAGCGTGAAGGCGTAATCGGCCTTCTCATCGGAGATAAAGCCCACCAGCGTTCCCCGGGGGTCTTCATGGTTGGTGTTGTCGTAGACCTCCTGGACCAGGGATGAGGCGCTGAAGCCCGTCCCTGACAGGCCGTCTGCCCGCCAGAACGGTGTTTCATAGACCGCGTGGACTTTAATGACCATGCCCAGTGACTGGTGCTGGTGCATTTGGTGTTGACGGCGCGGCAACGGCGGGTCAAAGGACACACGGCTGTAAAGGTTGGGCGGAACGGCCATGACGACGCGCCGGGCAGTGACAACCGCGGCATCGGAAGTCACTGTGGCGAGGTAACCGGCGTCGTTTTCTTCCCACCGCACCGTCCGGGCCGGGGAGTTGAGAATCACGTCATCCCCCAGCTCGGCGGCCATGGCAAGGGAAACGCCCTGCATGCCGCCCACCACACGCTTGTCAAGGATAAAGTTGTCGTCCACCAAATTACTGAATGACCCCGCGGAGGCAGCCATGAACACTGCCTGCAGCGCGGAGAAGGCGTGGGCGGGTTTGGTCAGCATGCCACCGGCAATAAAAAGCCCAATGTTATTGCAGGCCTCTTCATTATTGCTTTGGCTCCGCAGCCAGTGGTGGAAGGAGATGGTGTCCAGCTCGCGGGCCTGGGGGTGCGCCCAGGGTTTGGCAGGGTCCATGGCGGCTGCAAGCCCGTCAAGCACGGCTATGAGCTGGTTCATGGCGGCTTCCGTCTCGGAGCTGACGGGGAACATTTCCCCGGTGTAGCGGGTCCGGGTGCCGTCCGGTGCAATGTACACGCTGTCCCCTTCGCGGTAGCGCGGGTAGGTGTCAATCTGCAACTCTTCGAGCAAGCCAATGAGACCATCTTGATCCGGGGAGACCCACTGGCCACCAATTTCCAGCCATGCACCGTCAATGGTGTTGGACCAGGTGCGTCCGCCCACCCGTTCGCGGGCTTCAAGAACTGCCACGCTCAGGCCCGCTTTTTTAAGCTCCCGGGCAGCTGTCAGTCCGGAGGGACCGGCACCAATGATGACCACATCACGTTCAAGGGTGGGTACTGCTGCGGCTGTCATGATTTTCTCTCCTGCAAAACTTAGGTGGCGTGCTGACAATAAATGAATACTATTCATTTATTGTATATGGTAATGCACATCACTACACTCGTAAAGAGGTCCGCAAAAACTCTGCGGCAGATAGATGCCACAGGGGGCAGCAGTGGAACCATCCGCAACGACGAACATTCCCGTCAAGCGTCGGGCCGGTCGGCCGGTAAACGCGGTGCTCAATTCCACGCGCATTACGCAAGCGGCCTTAAAATTGGTTAGCCAGGACGGATACCAGTCGCTCACCATGGCTGCCCTGGCAAAATCGCTCAATGTGGCACCCTCTGCGCTGTATAACCATGTGGCATCAAAGCAGGACGTACTGCTTCTCGTGGAGGACCATCTCATGGGACGCGTGGATGTCTCGGCCTTCCGCAGCAAGCCATGGATGGAGGCTGTGGTGACGTGGGCATATTCCTACCGCAACGTTTTTGCCACCCACTTGCCCCTCATCCCCGTCATTGCACTGCTCCCCGTCACCAACGCGCCCGCCACCATCACCATGTATGAAGCCGTGACCAAAGGCTTCCAAAATGCTGGCTGGCCACTTGAATCCATCATTGACGCCGTGGTGGCGTTGGAATCCTTTATTTACGGTTCCGCCTATGACGTCAATGCTCCGGCTGACATTTTCGACGCCGGTTCGCTGTCTCCGAAAGCGCCCAATTTTAGTGCAGCCGTTGAGCGCCGGGGGATAAGTATGGGCGTGCGTAGTGACGCCGACGCCGCCTTTGATCTGGGACTACGCGCCATGGTGGCTGGTTTGGCCGCGGGGGTGGAGCTGGCTCACTAGCCAGCCGCTGCGGTGACGCCTAGGCTAAACGCAGCACACCTAGAGCCACTCACAGGAGCACACCATGGGATTTAGCATCAGCAATACAGCACTTCGACTCGTGTCAGGAGCTTTTATCCTCAACTCCGGCATCAATAAAATCTCGCTTCCGCCTGAGCATGCTTCCGGATTGCAGGACATGGCCAGGCAGGCCATTCCGGCCGTGGGAACACTGACTCCGGAGCAATTTGGAAAGTACCTTAGTTACTCGGAAATCAGCCTTGGCGGTCTCCTGCTTACCCCCATGGTATCGAGCCGTCTCGCCGGGCTTGCCTTGGCCGTTTTTTCCGGCAGCCTCATAGCGACGTATTTGAAAACCCCCGGTATGACTAAGTCCGATGGTCTTCGCCCCACCCCGGAGGGAACGGCCCTTGCCAAGGATTTCTGGTTGGTTGGAATTGCCGTGGCTTTGCTCTTTCACCGTAAACGCTCAGCACGCTTTAACGTGAAAGAAGCGCACGTCCCGGCGCTGTAAACTCGGGACTGGCCCACTGTCAGCCCTAGGAGCACGCCTTGACCACACCACTGCCCAATCCCGCCAGCATCGCGCGTATTGCCGCGCGCGAGGACGTGGTACTACGCCGGGGCAGGTTGGCATTGCGCAACGGAACCATGGGAGGAAGTGGCCTGACGCCGCATGAGGCAATGGTGTGCGACCTCTTGTTCATTCGCCGGATACTTGATGAGCACAGCATTGAATTTCTCTTGGTTCGCGGCAATGATCAACGTCCAGTGCTGGCCATTGACCTCTCCCTGCGTCCGCGGCTGGAAGCGGCGCTCGCTGCAGCTTGCGCCCATGAACCTTTTTATGCGCGCAGCGTCGACACTAAAAAGTCAACCATTTTAGTAGCCGACGGCGTGCTGGCCGCCTCCGCGCAGACACGGATTGTGCGGCTCTTTCGTCCCCGCGTGGAGACTGTGGGCGGACTGTTTTATGGGGCACATTGGGGTGTGCAGCTGGAATTTTGGGGATTCACGCCTGCCCACATCCGGCTGCCTGTGGAAAATTCCCTGACACGGCGCACGGTGGAACATCGGGATGCGGCCCGCAGCTTCGTGGAACTTTACGGCGTCAGCTGGCCCACCATTGAAAACATGTTCATTGACCACGTGTTTGATGTGGGCTTTGACATTGACATGGTGTTTTCATGGGTGGATGGCAGTACGGCGGGCTACCAAGAGGCTCGCAGCCAGCTCGAAGAAGACGCCATCCTGGGCGAGGGCGACAGGCATGAAGCACGCTACCGTCAAATTGAAGAGTTGAAATACGCGCTTCGCTCGGTGCATATGTTTGCTCCCTGGGTGCGGCGGATTTTTATTGCCACCGATTCCCCGGCCCCGGCCTGGTTGGCTGAGCATCCTAAACTTACGCTGGTGCGCAGCAAGGACCATTTCGCGGATCCGTCCGTTTTGCCCACGCATAACTCCATGGCAGTGGAATCCCAGTTGCATCATATTGCCGGCCTGTCCGAACACTTCCTATATTCCAATGACGACATGTTTTTTGGCAGGCCCGTCTCGCCTGATTTATTCTTCACCGCCGGCGGCATCACACGCTTCGTACTGTCCCCTACCCGGATAGGCCTGGGTGAGAGCGAGGCAGCCCGCAGCGGTTTTGAAAACTCCGCCCGCGTGAACCGGCGCTTGCTCTGGGACCGTTTTGGGGCGTTCACCACCCATCACTTGGAGCACAACGCCACCCCCCTGCGCAGGTCAGTGTTGGCTGAGCTCAATGGCGAATTTAGCGCCGAGTTCGCCGCCACGGCCGCCAGCACATTCCGGGCGGCTGACAATATTTCCGTCACCAACTCCCTGTACCACTACTTCGCACTGCTCACGGGGCGGGCAGTGGCACATCAAGACGGCAGGGGACTTTACGTTGATACCGCCGCAACATCCGGGCTGGCCGACTTGCCGCGAATCCTGGCTCAACGCAATGCCGACTTCATTTGCCTCAATGACGGAAGTACCGGCGACGCCACCGCCGAGCAGCGCCGTGAACTTGTCACGGACTTCCTGGAAAAGTACTTCCCCTTCAAGGCCCCCTGGGAAAAATAGCATGCCGGCGGACGGACCTGCTGAGATACGGCTTTAGCGGATCCGGGCGTCGTCCGGTGCCGCGTGTATGGCAGGAAGCGGACACAGCAAGGACCCGGCCCGCAGTTCCATCAGCGGACCGGATCCCGGCCGACCCTTAGCGGACCTGGTGGCTGCCCCAGTACGGGAAGTCCTTGACGGAGAGTTCAGGCTGTGGTGCCCTCCGGCTGCCGTCCTCGAAGAACCCGGACTCGGTCATGGCCAAGGTCCCGACCGCATGGGCTGCGGCATCCCCCAGCTCATTCAGGGCCGCCGTGCTCAAGTTGTTCACCGTGTCACGCCCTTGGTGATAACACGGATCGTACGGCGCTCCGGCTGTTCCGCCGAAGAGGGCGGCTTCCTCAGCGGTCTTGAGACCCTCGGCACCGCTGAACAACCCGCCAGCCGGGATGCCAGCTGCAATGAACGGTCCATAATCGGAACGGCCGTCAAAGGCAGTCGGTGCGCTCGCCAGGCCTTTACCGGCGAAGTAGTCATTGAAGACCGATTCGATCTGGGCAGACCCGGGCGGGCCGGCCAGTCCACCGGAATTTGCCGAGCCGTCCCCGTCATACACGAACCTCACATAGTTGGGTGAGCCAAGCATGTCGAAGTTCAAGTTCGCGTAGATGGCTGCCAGCTTCTGATCGCTGAGAGTGTCCACGTAGTGCGCTGATCCCAGAAGTCCTGACTCTTCGGCACCCCAGAAGGCAAAGCGCACCATCTGCCGCGGCGCGGCCTTCAGCTTTGACATCTGGACGGCCGTCTCCAGGATCACGCCCGTGCCGCTGCCGTTGTCATTGATCCCCGCGCCGGCAGCCACCGAGTCCAAGTGCGCACCAACAACCACTGTCTTGTCGCGGTTGCCTTTCGGGGAATCCGCAATGATGTTCGTGGTCGTGCGCGTTTCGTTGATAGTGTCGGTGCTGACCACGACGGTCACGGGACCCAGCTGGGATGCCTCGTAGAGTGCAACGCCGTCTGCGTAGCTGACGCTGGCCACGGGAATGGATACTGGGCCACCAAGCGTGCCGGTGACAAGCTCCGTCCGGCCGGGATTGCCTTCATTGAAGATCACCGCGGCACCATATCCAGCCGCAATGGCATTGGCGACCTTGATTTCAAAAGAGCAGGTGCCGCGCTGAATCGGGGCCACCTGCGGCTCGCTCGCGGAGGCAGGGACGAAGTCCGTGACCTCGCACCCGGAGGTCGAACTGGGCTCCGGAGTGGCAGGAACCACGATGCTCATGGTGGGCACCACTTGGCCAGTGACGCTTCCACTGCCAGAGTCCTGAAAAGTTGCCACTTCGTAGGGAGTGGGCGTGGGCGAGACTTGACTTAGGGTCGCCGGGGTCAGTTCCTGATAGAAGGGGAAATCAAACGCTTGTTCGGTGACCTTATAGCCGGCCTTCTTCAGGGTCTTCTTGACATAGTCGGCGGATGCCGCGTAGCCCGGTGTTCCCGAGGCCCGCGTTCCGTCATGGTTGTTGGCAATGCGCTGCAGCACTCGTTCATGCGACATGATGCCGCCGACGGTGACTGCTTTGCGCAGGCTGCCGGTGCTAATGTCATCGACGGCAGACGCCGCCGACACCGAAACAAACATGGTCGCGACCATGGCTCCGGTTACCAGCAATGCTCTTCCTTGCGCGATCTTTCCTTCGGTCAGCTTCCAGGCTGGGAGCTTCTCCTGATCTCTAAAGTGCACACCTCTGCGACTGGACCCGATAGTACCGTTAGCCAATCGTTACCTCAGATGCGCCTGATACGAGACCTTTGGACAGGGCCGTGTTTTCTCGGCGGCAATGCCCCCGCTGGTGGGAAGCAAAAATGGCAGACTTAGCCCGCTCACGCGAGCTGGTTGAGTAGATGGCCGGAAGTCCGAAGAGGACGCCGTGGCAAAAGGGACGAACGGGTGGGCAAAAAGCGGGCGGCATCCGGCCAAGGCTCAGCAACTGACGGAGGAGCCACCCTCGCAGGGAATAAGGGAGCTCCTCCATCAGGGGCCGGACAGACCCGCGGCAATGACCGTTAGTTCAAGTAACCGTTCGGGTTGAGGACGTACTTTGTGGCCGCACCGGCGTCGAACTCGGCATAGCCGCGCGGCGCATCGGTGAGGGAGATGGCCTGGGCATTGACATTTTTGGCAATGGAGACCTTGTCATGCAGGATCGACATCATTAAGCCCCGGTGGTATTTCATGACAGGGCACTGGCCCGTGGTGAAGGACAGCGACTTCGCCCAGCCCGTGCCCAGACTCAGCGACAGCGAGCCTTTCTTGGCTGCGTCGTCGGACGCTCCGGGGTCACCCGTCACGTAAAGTCCAATGATTCCCATCGCCCCACCGGCATTCGTGACATCCATCAGGGAGTTGAGCACTGTTGCCGGCGCTTCGCTTGCGCCCGCCCCGTGGCCCCTCGCTTCGAAGCCGACGGCATCCACCGCGCTGTCAACGGTGGGTGAGCCAAGGATCTGCTCAATTTGTTCGCCCGGCCCGCCCTGGGTCAGGTCAATGGTTTCACAGCCAAAACTGCGCGCCTGTGCGAGCCGCTCTGCATTCATATCACCGACAATGACGACGGCGGCACCCAGCAATTGTGCCGACGTCGCCGCTGCCAGGCCCACCGGTCCTGCCCCGGCAATATAGACGGTGGAGCCAACTGTTACGCCGGCGGAGACGGCACCGTGGAATCCGGTGGGGAAGATATCGGAGAGCATGGTCAGGTCCATCATTTTCTCCAGCGCCTGGTCCCGGTCCGGGAACTTCAACAGGTTCCAATCGGCGTAGGGCACCAGCACATACTCCGCCTGCCCACCAACCCAACCACCCATGTCAACGTAACCGTACGCGCTGCCGTAGCCGGCCGGGTTCACGTTCAGGCAAATACCCGTTTTGCGTTCCTTGCAGTTGCGGCAACGGCCGCAGGAGATGTTGAAGGGAACCGAACAAATATCGCCCACCTTGATGAATTCAACATCCGAGCCCACTTCAACCACCTCACCGGTGATCTCATGCCCCAGGACCAAATCGGACGGGGCGGTGGTGCGTCCACGCACCATATGTTGGTCGGATCCGCAAATGTTGGTTGCGACAGTCTTGAGAATGACACCGTGGGGCACCTTCCGCCCCACGTTCGCCGGATCGACACCCGGCCCGTCCTTAAGTTCGAACGTTGGGTAGTCAATGTCAATGACTTCCACAACTCCGGGGGATTTGTAGGCAACGGCTTTGTTTCCTGACATGGGTAGCTCTTTCTCTAAGTTAGTTTGAAAGGCATCCAGTGAGGCCTTCCGGTGCAACGAGAAATCAATTCGACGCCGTTAATTGCCCCGCCACGTTTGAAAAGCGGACAACCCTATGTGTACTTGTTTGAAGGCGACGGATTCCAGTCAGTCTAGGGAGTATCACCGCAATTTGTAAGGGCACCGGCACGGGCACACGTGGGGAGTGTGCCTTTATTTATGCCACAACCCATCAGCGAGTCCCTTGACATAGGCGGCCTGCCCGGCATGCTGCAGGCAGTCATCGACAATGCTGACAAGCCGCACACCCAGCGTCACAGGTGGTTCCCAATGCTCATCAATAATGTGGTTCAGTTGTGCATTGTCCAGATCCCGGAGGCAGCGAAGGCTTTGTTGCAGCACGGCGTCATGATATTCATCCAATAACCCCAGCTCCGTTACCTGCACGGCGTCTACTTGCCGGGCCGAGTGGCCGTAGCCGGTGTCATCTGCATCCAATGGAAAAGCAAAACGCTCAGCGTAATTACCCGTATGCCACATGGAGTCAGTGCCGGCAGCGGCCGCAATTTGTTCATCTTGGATCCGGGCCAAATGCCAAACTAACCAAGCGATGGAATTGCCCACTCCCCCGGGACGCCAGTTCACCTTGTCTAAATCCAGGCCCTCCAGTACCGCCGTTACAACAACATCAATTCTGCCAAAGGCATCCGTTAGCACTTCCCATGTCTCCATGACGGTCATGCTGCCATTGCTAGAGGACCCTGTCGAGACCTCGCACCTAAGTCAAAATGATGACGTCCAAGGTGCGTGGGCCATGGACCCCCTCCACCCGTTCAAGTTCAATGTCACTGGTGGCGCTGGGACCGCTAATCCACGTCTGTGGACGGGTTGGTTTCAGACGGGCAATGGCCTCGGGCAGGAGCTCCACAATGTCACAGGCCTGCAGGAAGCAAATGTGCATGTCGGGAACTAGTGAAATCACCCGCCGCCCCTGGTCGGCACTGCCGTCAAGCATGATGGTGCCGGTCTCAGAGACAGCCGTAGCTGCAGCTGTAACCACTGCGTCCATGACATCCAGCACCTCCACGGTCAGGGGCCGCGCCGGTGAGTCCACGTGCACGGTCAAGGTTGCGGCGTCGTCCGCCAATTTTTCCAGCCACTCCTGCGGCAAACCATGCGGCACCACAACGGCGGAACACCCCCTGAGCAACTCCGCCAAACGCGTACCGGCCTCGGCTGCCGGCGTCAGGAACACATTGGCCTTATAGTCCTCCAACCTGTCCACCAACTGCTCCAGGCGTTGCTGGGCCGTCATGGTGGAGTTGCGGCGGTACGCGCGCGGCACTACAGGCGTTTCCGGACCGTCCTGCAGCGCCGAAGCAATCCGGTTCATAATGTCACTACGGGCGCTCATTCCGGCCCCCCTTCACTTTGTTCTTGGCCATTCCCTGACCTGTGCCAGTGTGCGGCAGGTGCTCCCTGTCCCACCAGTGGCGGAACGACTGGGTGGGAGGAGCGGGGATATCCCGGCTTTGTGTCCACCCGGACGCCATCCCGGGGAGTTTCTTAATGACCTTGTCCCGCCCCGCAGCCAAGGTTCCCAAGGGCAGCCCCTTTTCCAACAATCCCAGCCTTGCGCCACTGGAAAAAGCCCATTCGGTGGCCTTCATCATGAGGTCCATCTGGGTGGGAATTTTACGTTTGGCCCGTTGGGAATCAACATCCTCCCCACGCAAGTGCACCAGAATTTCGGGGATATTAATTTTTACGGGACAGGCGTCAAAACACGCTCCGCACAGCGATGAAGCGTAGGGCAGGGAGTTGTTCTCCTCGCTCTTAATCCCCGTCATCAGGGGTGACAGGATCGCGCCAATGGGCCCCGGGTAGGTGGAACCGTAGGTATGTCCGCCGGTGCGCTCGTAGACGGGGCATACATTCATACATGCCGAACAACGTATACAATTAAGTGCCGTCCGGCCATATTTGTCGGCCAAAGCTGCGGTGCGGCCGTTATCCAGCAGGACCAGATGGACCTGTTGGGGACCATCACCGGGGGTGACTCCGGTCCAGAGCGAGGTGTAGGGGTTCATGCGTTCACCCGTGGACGAGCGTGGCAGCAACTGCATGAATACCTCCAGATCACTCCAGGCAGGCAGTAACTTTTCAATGCCCATGACTGTGATGAGCGTTTCGGGCAGTGTCAGGCACATGCGGCCATTGCCCTCAGACTCCACCACCGTCAGGGTGCCCGTGTCCGCCAAACCAAAGTTGGCTCCGGAAACAGCCACTTTGGTCCGCAGAAATTTTTTGCGCAGGTGCGTCCTGGCAGCTTCGGCAAGGCGAACGGGTTCGTCAGTCAGGTTCGGGTCCACCACCGGCATTTCGCGCAGGAAAATCTCCCGAACCTGACTGCGGTTCTTGTGAATGGCCGGTACTAAAATATGGCTTGGCTTGTCATGGTCAAGTTGCACAATGAGCTCGGCCAGGTCGGTCTCAAAGGCGGCAATGCCCTGCTCTTCCAAATACTCGTTGAGTCCTATTTCCTGTGTGGCCATTGATTTGACCTTGACCACTTCCGTTTCACCGGTCTCCCTAATCAAAGCCGTAATGATTTCATTGGCTTCCTGCGCATCGCGGGCCCAGTGAATGATGCCGCCGCGCGCGGTAAAGTTCGTTTCAAATTGCTCCAGCAATGCGGGAAGGTTTGCCATGGTGGCGTCCTTGATGGCACTGCCGGCATCACGCATGTCCTCCCAGTCCGGAAGCTCCGCCACCACTTTTAAGCGTTTGTCTCGTATGGTGCTGGTTGCGTGTCCCAGATTTGCGCGTAATTGCTCATTGCCCAGTTCGCGGCGGGCAGCCCGGGGGAAGGGCTCGGTGGCATGTAAATTGCCATGACCATATACAGGCAGTGCAGGCATGCCCAAAAAAATATTGCTCATCGCTTGCTCCCCGCCAAGGTGACATTCGTGCTGATAGCTGCCGGATTTTCGCGCGTGCTGGCAAGTATTTCCGCGAAGTGCAGCGTCCCCACCGCACTTCCCTGCCGGGACAGCCCGCCACCAATATGCAGGAGGCAACTGGCGTCCCCACCGGAACACAGCTGCGCGCCTGTGCCGCAAATGTTAGCGGCCTTGTCAGCGTTCATGGCACTGGAAACGTCTGCATTCTTCATGGAAAAGGTGCCGCCAAAACCGCAGCACTGGTCAGCCTCCGGCAGCTCCACCATCTCAATGCCGCCCACGCTGGCCAGCAAATTCAACTGCCTATCCTGTAACTTCAACAGCCGCATGCCGTGACAGCTTGGATGATAGGTCACCTTATGGGGGAAATACGACCCCAACTGCTCTGCCGCGTTCGTGACACCTAAAACATCTGTCAGCAGTTGGGACAATTCGTACGTCTTGGCACCCACGACGGCGGCCCGGGCTTCCAGGGCCACGTCACCACAGCGGCGGGCCACCAGTTCATGTTGGTGCTTGACGCTGGCAACACAGGAACCGGAAGGTGCCACGGCGACGTCGTAATCATGTGTGTCAAAAGCCTTCACATGGTTGGCCACCACGGCATAGGCTTCCTTGAAATAGCCCGAATTTACATGCATTTGGCCGCAGCATGCCTGTCCCGGCGGAAATACCACCTCATGCCCCAAGCGCTCGAGCAACGCCACGGTGGCCTGGGCGGTACGTGGGTACATGGCGTCAACGATGCACGTGGCGAAGAGCGCAATTCTCATGAATCTCACTGTAGGTCAAAACTTGCCATATGTGGACTGACCACACCGTAATCTTTCGCAGGAAGTCGTTTTCGCCAATGCACGCCGACTTTATTTCTCACGGCATCGAGGACTCCTTGATGGGGAAATTGCCGCCACGAGGTCCGTGACTACGGCTGGAAATCCGCAGGTGCGGCCCACTAATTGCTGTGTAGTTGCTCCTGCGCCTCCCTCCAGCCACGAAGTTCCGCCAGCAACTGGTCCTTGCGCGCGGACGACGCGAAGGAGGACCGGATGGAATTGGCCGCCAACTTCTCCACGGTTGCCTCATCCCACTGGAATTCACTCACGAGTGCCGAGAAGTTGACTCCTACATAACCCCCAAAGTAGGCGGGGTCATCGGAGTTGATGCTGACGTTCAGGCCGGCAGAAATCATCTGCGGCAGGGGGTGCGCAGCCAAGGTGTCCACGGCCCGCAACCGCACATTGGACAGCGGACATACAGTCAAGGGCACTTGCTCCGCGGCCAGGCGCCGCATCAGCGCCGAGTCCTCGACGGCCCTAATCCCATGGTCAATCCGTTCCACTTTCAACAGGTCCAATGAATCCGTGATGTAGCTGGGCGGACCCTCCTCACCTGCGTGGGCAACCAGACGCAGCCCGGCATCCGCCGCGCGCCGAAACAACCTAATGAACTTCGACGGCGGATTGCCTACTTCCGCAGAATCCAGCCCAATTCCAATGATGGGTGCCCGCATAGTCAATAGGGCTTCCAATGTTTCTAGTGCTGACTTTTCACTCTCATCGCGCAAGAACGCGGCAATGAGTTCCGTCGTGATGCCAAAGTCTGCCTCGCTGGAAGCGAGTCCGGCTGCGATCCCGGCTACCGCCGTCGACAGTTCCACGCCCCGCGCGGTATGTGCCTGCGGGTCGAACATGATTTCCGCATGCCGCACGCCGGATTCCTTGGCCCGGTGGAGGTAAGCGCGGACCATGGCAGCAAAGTCACTCTCGGTGACCAGCACTGCCATATTGGCGTAGTACAGGTCAAGGAAGGACTGCAGGTCACTGAATTCGTACTGTTCGCGCAGCAGCTCAAGGGTGGGGTGAGGCAACGCGATGCCGTTCTTTTCCGCCAGTTCCAAAATTAATTCTGGTTCCAACGTGCCTTCAATATGAAGGTGTAGCTCTGCCTTGGGCAATAGAGTCAGCGCTGCGTTACCGGGAATTTCAACAGATTTTTGGGTCATAGAGGCAGTCTACGCAGAGCAAAAGTCAACGTTTGGCAGACTCTGAGGTCTTGAACAATCTAGCGATGAGTTTGGGATCCACAATCTCGCTGCGGATTACCTCTCTCAGTGACTCCGCCGTTGTCGCGATGCCGGTCCTGCGCCGCACCTCTTTGCGCAGTTGGTCCAACACTGGTTCAGAGAGCAACACATCCAAGAGTGTCCCCGGTTCCGTGGCTGCGCGGTGCCGCCACACCTCGTCAATTCTCCGACGCTTCAAGGCCTCCTTGTGCAGCAGGAACATTAGTTCGGTCTTCTCGGCCAGGCTTGCCGGCCCCAGCAGATCAATTTCAAATGCGAGGTCCACCACCACGGGGAGCCCGCCAGTGAGGTGATAAGCCTGCCAGACCGCACCGTTGGTCAGCACCATCCATTCCACACCCTCATTGACCGCATACATGAGAACCTGACGTAAGTGGCGCTCATTGAGCTTTTGGCTAATGCGTTTTACCTCGATAAAAGCCACCATTTGCTTATCGATGCGGACACCGTAGTCCGCAAAATCCTGCTTCACCATGTACTCGGTGGTGAGGTCTTTGAACTTGTCATAGTCCAAGCCCTCGCAAAGCATGTCCGTGACCACCATGCGAGTATCACCTTCGTTGGCGTCCCGGGCTCGAAGAGCTTCCAGGGGCTTGATGCAGCGCTTAATGGTTGCGTGGACCTGCTCCCTGGCGGCAAGTTCCCATTTAGGGGTCCGTGACACCGAAGTTGGAGTAGTTGCCGCAGCGGGCCGAAGGGTTTCCGCCAGCACCACCGTCTCCGTGGCCAATAAGGCCGCAACGCCGTCATCCGCTGAGGCAGGCTGTGCATTGCCGGCTATTTCAACTGGCACTGGCACATACCCGACGGGCAGTTGAAATTCATCGGGCAGCTGGAGAAATGGTTCCGCAACACCAAAAGCAGTCTGCGTCAACATCCACGCAATCGTAGGTTCCCACATTTGGACCACTGCTGCCGCATCACCGTCCGCAGCCACAACTTTTGTATGTGCAATCATCACCAAATGGCTGTTTTCGGGCACTTTATGGCCCCCACTTGCCGCAGCTTCCGCCCACTGCAACAACGCTTTCAAACGCATCTGTCCTTTGGCATCCAATGAAATAGCGTCCAAGTCCCCAACTCCCTGCCCGTAGAATCCATGCCAACTTCCGCCCTGAGAGATCAGCACGACCCCCTAGGCAGCATTGACCTTCGTGGGCATGACCCTACTGCTTTAAGTGTCAACTCCGTTGTAGATACGGGTTGTGGACGTCACAATGAGGGCCTCGCGCGACACAGGGCAAGGCACATTGTGGGAACTTCTAGCGGGCATCAACCATTAGGAATATATAGGGACACCAGAGATAATTGAGAATGAACGATCCACGCGCGAGCCGTCGGGCCGCGTGCGGCTGTACCAACACTGTCCACACCTCCCGGACACCCGGCGCCGGGGACCTCATGAGGAGCTTGTCAGCGCGTGTTCATGAAGACATTTAGCTGGTCCTTCCGGATCACAGCAGCCGCGCTGACCAGCGCTTCTTTATGGGGTGCACTGCAAGCATTTAAGCGTGTAGCCTTCCCGCCGGTGCATAATAACGACCCCCGCGGCACAGCCCAGAGCGGCGTTTCCCCCAACCTTATTGCCGCAGCCAAACCGCCCGAGGTTTGTCGGCTCGCAGGCTAATTCAAACCACTTAAATCCGCACCACCCTCAAAGGAGAAGAACGTTATGGGACTTAGTTTGCAAAAGGGTCAGGCCCTTTCACTGAAGAAGAACGACGGCGCTGCCCTCACCCGGGTGCGCATGGGCTTGGGCTGGGATTCAGCGGCACCCACCAAGCGTGGTTTTTTTGGCGGCATGAAGAAGGAGGCCGAAGTTGACCTCGATGCTTCAGCCATTTTCTTTGATGCCTCCGGCAAGGCTTTGGACAATGTCTTCTTCAATCAGCTCAAGAGCAAAGACGGCTCCACCCAGCACACTGGCGACAACCTCACCGGAGAGGGCGACGGCGACGATGAAGTCATTCTCGTGGACCTTTCCCAGGTCTCCTCCGCCGTGGCGCACATTGTGTTCGTTATCAGCAGCTACAGTCGCCAGCCCTTTGACATGGTGGCCAATGCATTCTGCCGCTTGGTGGACGAGTCAACCCCCGGTTCCCCCGAGGTTGCCCGCTTCCAGCTCACTGATGCCGGCACCCACACGGCTATGATCATGGCGAAGGTCTCCCGCGAGGGTGCCGGGTGGAATTTTACGGCCATTGGTGAGCGCGCCAACGGCCGCACGGTCATGGACCTTGTCCAGCCTGCAGCAGCAACCCTGTAAGGTTTCGCCAACAGTCCATTCGCAGCACCAGCTTCGTATCTAAGGAGTTTAGTTTTCATGGCATCTCTGACGCTTTCCAAGGGAAGCAACCTTTCACTGACCAAGGCAGACCCCGGCTTGACCCAGGCCGTGGTTGGGCTCGGCTGGGATCCGCGCACAACCAGTGGTGAGGCTTTCGACCTGGATGCTTCAGCTTTGCTGGTCGGCCACAACGGCAAAGTCCGGTCCAACGACGACTTCATTTTTTACAATCAGCTTGAAGCCAAAGACGGGTCCGTGAAGCACCTCGGTGACAACCGCACAGGCGAGGGCGACGGTGACGATGAGCAAATTTTAATTGACCTCACCACTGTCTCCGCGGACATTGACCGGGTCATCATAGTGGTCTCCATTGATCAAGCTGATGCACGCCGTCAAAACTTTGGCCAGGTCCGTGACGCTTATTGTCGCGTAGTCAACCAAGACACCGATCAAGAAGTCGTTCGCTACGACCTTTCCGAGGATGCAGCCTCTGAAACCACCATGGTTTTTGCTGAAATTTACCGCCATGGTGCCGAGTGGAAGTTCCGCGCAGTCGGCCAAGGCTATGCCAGTGGCCTGCATGGCATTGCCACTGATTATGGAATTGTTCTGGATTAGTTTTAGCTCCGGGTGTGCGGCTGCCGGCCGTACACTTACCCATCTCCACCACGAAAGTAAGGACAGGAAATCTCATGGCTGGATTGACGCTTGCAAAAGGCAACAACCTCTCACTGACCAAGACCGATCCCGGACTGCAAAAAGCAGTGGTTGGCTTGGGCTGGGACCCGCGCACCACCACCGGCGAAGCCTTTGACCTTGACGCTTCTGCGTTGTTGGTCGCCGCTAATGGCAAAGTCCGCTCGGGCGACGACTTCATTTTCTATAACCAGCCCGCGGCCAAAGATGGTTCAGTCACGCACCTTGGCGACAACCGTTCGGGCGAAGGCGCCGGCGACGACGAACAAATCCTCATCGACCTGACAGTTATAGCGGCCGACGTTGAGCGGGTCGTCATTGTGGTTTCCATTGACCAAGCCGACGAACGCCGGCAGAACTTCGGTCAGGTCCGTGGCGCCTACTGCCGGGTGCTGAACCAGGCCAACGACACTGAAATTGTGCGCTTTGACCTCAGCGAGGACGCTGCGCCGGAGACCTCCATGCTTTTCGCCGAGATATACCGCAGCGGTGGGGAATGGAAGTTCAAGGCTGTAGGCCAGGGTTACGCCACAGGCCTGGCTGGCATAGCCGCCGACTTCGGTGTCCCGCTGGGCTAAAGCCGCTTCCTGTTGTCCTAACTTCTCCCACTGAAAGTATCTTGGATCCGACCATGACCTCACCTTTGACACCTCCCACCGCAACTGAAACGGCCTTGGTCCTGAAGGCTCCTGACGCACCCGGAATTGTGCAGGCCGAAGAGGCCCCGGGCATGGTTCCCGTGCCCGCGGAACGCCAGGCGGAGATTCACCGTCAGGCGCAGGACTACATTGCCGAAATCGCAAACTTTGATGCCCGCAGTCCCGAGTTCACCAGTAAAGTTGATGGCATTACCAAGTTGGCGGGGGACGAGATGACAACATCGTCGAACGCCTCCAGCCGTATGTTGGAGCGTTCCACCACTTCCATGGCCGGTGCCAAGAAAAGCGGTAACGGAGCGCAAGCTCAAGTGGCCGGAACCTTGAATGAACTGCGGACCACAGTTGAGGATCTAACGCCCAATAACGCAGATCTTAGCGTTGGCAAGAAAATTTTGGGATTCATCCCCGGCGGCAACAAGTTGGCCAAGTACTTCCAAAAGTATGAGTCGGCTCAGACCCAGCTGGACGCCATCATCAAATCTTTGATGGCCGGCCAAGATGAACTCCTCAAGGACAATGCCTCATTGGCCGGCGAAAAGGTTCAGCTGTGGGAAACCATGCAAAGCCTGAGCGAATACGCCGTCTTTGCCAAGGCTTTGGATGCAGCCTGTGTAGAGAAGATTGACGCTACGCGCGCAACCGGCCAAATTGAGCAGGCCCAGAAGCTGGAGGCTGACGTCTTGTTCCCGATCCGTCAGCGCCACCAGGATATTTTGACGCAGCTGGCCGTGTCGGTGCAGGGTTACTTGGCCATGGACCTAATCCGCAAGAACAACCTTGAGCTCATTAAGGGTGTCGACAGGGCACGCACCACCACCATTTCCGCTTTGCGTACGGCAGTCATTGTGGCTCAGGCCCTGGCTAATCAGAAGATGGTTCTGGACCAGATCGATGCCATCAACACCACCACTAACAACATGATTCTGAAGACCTCGGAAATGCTCAAGGACCAGACAGTGCGCATCCATGAGCAGGCATCGACGTCCGGAGTCAGCGTGGAAACGTTGCAAAAGGCCTTTGATAATGTCTTCCAGACCATGGATGCCATTGATACTTTCCGCGCATCAGCTGCCAGGAACATGGAAGGCACGGTACATGCCCTTGAAGACGGACTGGCCAAGGCGAAGCCATATTTGGAGCGCTCACGCCAGTCTGAACGCGACTAAGCTCGAAAAAGTACCAGTGACGAGGCAAAGGTAACGTGATGATTGGCCGTTTTGCAGGTAGATTTGGCGGCGGAGGGACACCGGCTGCGCCTCCGCCCCCTGCAGTTGATCCAATTGCGCAAGAGATCACCGAAATGGGGGCCGCTGTGGATGCACTGCGATCTGCTGTGCGCCGCTCCGGCGCCAAGCTACCTCCGCTATTGACATCGCAACTGGGCCAGCTGGGTGATCTCATGAGAGACGCCGTTGCAGATATTAAGGTTCGGGGTTGTTCAACGGAACAACGCGTGCTTTTGAACGCCATGATTTGCAGTTACGTGCCAACACCATTGCAGGCGTACTTGGCTTTGCCGCCATCACATCATGGGGAGGAATCCCCGGCCACATTTCTCTTTGCCGAGCAACTTGCCACATTGCATGAAACCCTTGGGGATTTGCTCAACCAAATTCGCATTGGTGCCGTGGAAGAACTTTCAACTCATGGACGCTTCTTGGCGGATAAATTTTCCGCTCAGGACGTTGCCCTACAGCTTCAACAACCAGCAACAGAGACATTGCGTTTGGAGGGCCAGAATTGGCAACATTAGTGGCAGGAGCCAATGCGGCTCTGACAGCTGAGAACCCGGGGCTCAACCATGTGGTCGTGGGGATGAACTGGGATTCCATTCCCACTCATGGACCACAAACCGAGCTGGTGCCTTTTGCCATCCTGTGCGATTCCGGCGGACAGGCCGTTTCCAATGAGCATTTGGTGTTTTTTAACCAGCTTGTCAGTGCCGATGCGTCGGTAACATTTGTGGGCGACGACGATCAAGAGCAAATTGATGTTGAACTTTCCAGTATTCCGGCCGATATTTCAAAGGTAGTTTTCTTTGTCTATGTGGATCCAGAATTCCGTGGGCCCGGCACCTTTTCTTCTGTTCGCAGTGCCCATATCCGCGTGGCCAACGACGGGAACCGCGAACTGGTTCGCTTTGATATTTCCACTTCGGGCCTGGAAGCTGTGACGGCGATGGTCTTCGGCGAACTGTACCGGCACCGGGAGGACTGGAAATTTCGCGCCCTTGGTCAGGGGTACAGTACTGGCCTGGCCGGCGTGGCCAGGGACTACGGAATCAAGTTGTAGGTCCACAATCCATGAACCCTTCTCCCTCCCCCCGCACCGATCTGGACTTTTTGCGCCGTCGCATTAAGCCCGGAAACGTAGCCGCAACGCCTTCTCCTATTCCGTCCACAGCTACGCTTGCGCCGACACGGCAGGCAAGACCAGCTGCGACGACGTCGAACCCGTCAACAAACCTGACCCTGGGACGCCCTGGCGGCACACAAACGTCTCCTCCCGCGGCTTCGGTTAGCGCACCCCCTTCTGCCGGACTCAACCTCGGGCCAACAGGACCATCCCGGGTCAGCGGCGCCCCGGCGTCGTCAACTAGCCCCCGGGCGAAGGCCCTGGCAGCACACAGGCAAAAAGCCCAGCATGAAGATCATGAAGTGGCGTTGCTCTTCCCTGCACCCGGCATTGCCGACATCTATGAGCTAAACCTTGTGGAGCGGGTGCTGCGGCTTTCACCCTTGGAATCAGCCGTGGGGACTTTGCTCGTCACTGGCAGCACTGCCACGGCATGGGAAAGCGTGCGCCTTGTGGCTGGCGGCCGCACAGTCGACGGGCATCAAGTAGGTACGCCCATTATGACCCCCGGAAATCGGGATCTGGTTGGTTACCAAGGGCGGGATGCCCTCATTACACTGCGGCACGTACGGCTGCTGCGGCGGGCCATTTTCATGAATCGCAGCAGTCAAGCTATGGGCGTGAAGTTGGTTTCCGGTGAAACCGTGGCATTGCCGCCCGCAGCTGACGGCGCCCAAATTGTGCTGTTGGCGCATCGGATTGGCAATGTGCTGGAGTTGCGTGCTGAACCCGTTCCGCTGGATTGGCCGGACCTAAAAATTTGGCAAGAGTTCAACTTTATGATGACCCATCAAGCGCCGTCTTCGGCGTATGGTCGTTAGGGCTCCCAAACCTGCTTACCTGCTGCTCAACGCCGAAGGGCTCCATGCGTCATTTCCGTTCACTGTCAGCTGCCCAAACGGGTGCGTTGTTTCACCGGGTGCCTGCTGAGGTTTCCGTTGACAGCGCACCACAACTTCAAGCTGTTGCTTTGGGTGGAACTCTTTACACCCCCGCGAATCGTGCGGATTTAGTCAAGGACGTGCTGCGGCAGCGGGAGCTGGGATGCGTTTCAATGGTGTTGTGCCTTGAGGACTCCATCCCGGACGCTGATGTGCCGCATGCCGAAACCGCTGTAGTTGCGGCCTTGGAAGCCCTGACCGAGAGGGGCGGGGATATCCCGCTGCTTTTTGTTCGCGTGCGGACCCCGGAACAAATGCTGGCCGTAGGGCGCCGGGCCGGCCCCGCGGCTGCCGTTTTGACAGGCTTTGTTATTCCGAAGTTCGACAATGAAGCCGGCATTGCTGCCGCCTTCATTGATGCGCTGCATATTCTTCAAGGCGAGCTGGGCCTCGACGGCCAAACTTCCGGACGGCACCGGCTACGCATCATGCCCATTTTGGAGTCTGCCGCCGTCATCCATGTGGAGACCCGTGCCGCAGCGTTGACCAATATTGCCGTTTTGCTGGCTGCCAACCGTGAAGATATTTTATCCCTCCGCATTGGGGCCACCGACATGGGCAGCGCCTTTGCTTTGCGCCGCTCCCGGGACCTCACCATTTATGACGTCAAGGTGGTTGCCAACATCATCAGCGACATTGTCAATGTCTTGGGCAGACCCGAAGGCGGTTTTGTCATTTCCGGTCCGGTCTGGGAACACTATTCCAACACTGAACGCGTGCTGCGTTCGCAGCTGCGCGTCACGCCCTTCGTGGGAACGCAGGAGAAGGAGCTGCGCAAACGCATCATGACGGCGAATCTGGACGTCTTGATCCGGGAAATTGAGCTTGATCTGGCCAATGGCCTACTGGGCAAAACCGTTATCCACCCCACCCATGTGGCGCTGGTCCACGCTATGAGCGTTGTCAGCCACGAGGAATACATGGATGCGCTTGCCATTGCCGGAAACGTCAACGGCGGAGCGGCCGCCTCACCGTACGGCAACAAAATGAATGAAATGAAACCACATCAGGGGTGGGCCCGCCTTACGCTCCTGCGCGCCGAAGCTTTCGGGGTCTCCGCGGCCGATGTCACGTTCGTGGACTTGCTGGAAGGGAACATGTCATGACAGCCACGGAGGAAGGCACTCACCTGTCTGCACAGCAGCCCCGTGGCATCTGGAGCGGAGATTACGTGGCCCGCGAACTGGGTGTTCGCATTCACAGCGACCCGGCGAGCGCCGTGGCTATCAAGGACTTGGTGGGTTTGGCACTGCGCCAAAATCCCAAGCGTGCGCATCTTTTGGTATCCCGTGTCTTGGCCAAGCATGTTCCCACAGAACCTGCCTTGGTAATCGCTGCCGGGAAATTGCTCGGCGCATTTATTGCCGCGGAACTAATGGCACTGAACAGCGAAGAAACCCCGGGTTCAGACCAGGTTCAGCCAGAACAACTGGCGGCTTCGGCAGCGCAACTCACAGCGGCTCTGCGGCTCCCGGCCGGACAAAGGCACCACGCCCTTGCGGTTTTGGAGTCTGGACTTGCGCAGCTCGCCACGAAGGTACCGGAGGCCATTGTGATTGGCTACGCCGAGACAGCCACGGGGCTGGGACGCCTGGTGGCGAATGCGTTGGGCGCGTATTACATCCACTCCACCCGCCATGCCACGCCAGGCATTGCACCCGTGGCGGGTTTCGAAGAGGGACACTCGCATGCAACGTCCCACGCCATGGTTCCGACATCGTCGCACTGGCTGGACGGCGATGGCCCCGTGGTGTTGGTCGACGACGAATTCAGCACAGGCTCCACCGTCATCAACACCATTCGTGAGCTCCATGCCATGGTGGCCCATCCGATCTACGTGGTCGCTGCCCTGATTGATTTACGCAGCACCGGGGATAAGGACCGCTTTGCTGCGTTGGCCAAGGAATTGGACTGCCAGATTCACGTGACGGCACTCGGCACGGGCCGGATCGACCTGGGTGCAAATGTCTTGGACCGGGCTGCGGGCCTCATTGCCACGCTGCCGCGTCAGGAATCCGTAGCTCGGCGCGCAGGTCCTCTCACCGTATTGGATTTGTCCGCCACTAAAGCCCCCGCTGTTCGCAGCGATCGTTTTGGCAATGCCAGCGCACCGGATCCTGACAATATTGCCGTCATTGCCCAGCAATTGGCCGGCCATCTCCAAAGCCACCACTGCCCGGGCCCCCTTGCAGTGGTGGGCTGTGAGGAAAATATGTTCCTGCCCCTTGCCGTGGCCCGTGCTCTGGAATCCTTACTGCCCCAGATGCACGTGCGGTTCTCCACGACCACCCGCTCACCCATAGTCCCGGTGGATACGCCCGGATACGCCATTGCCGGCGCTCTGAGCTTCGCCAGCCATGATCTTAGCAATGACGGTCCCGGCATTCGTTTTGCCTACAATCTCAGCTCCCCGCACCAACGCCCCGGCACCATTGTGGTGTTCCCTGAGCCCGGCACCGACAGCTGCAGCGTTTTGCACAGTTCCGTTTCCGGCCTCGCCTCGCTGGGAGCTGCCATGGCCTCCGCAGCTGAGCACGCTGTCGTGGTATTACTTGCCGCTGACACCCCGGAAACCACCGCAGCATCCAGCCCTGAAGGGGGCCCTTTATGAGCCAGTTGACACTGCCCACACCCCTGCATGGCCCTAACTTTGGCTCGTACGCCGCAGGGGATGTGACCTGGCTGCTCAAAGACCTCAGCCACGTGGCACTGGAGGCGGCCACAGCCGATCGGGAACGCGCCATCCAGTCCGGCGCCGCCAACTATGCAGAGTCATTGCCCGTGGAATACTCCCCCAGCGTGGAATACCAAGCGTTGTACGCTCAGGCGTTGGAACGTGCCGGTGAACGTATGGCCACGGCTGTAGGTGTAGTGACTGAACTGGCGCTGGCTGCCAGGGCGGGCCGACCGATCCTCGTATCCCTGGCTCGAGCGGGCACACCCATTGGCATCCTCATGCGCCGCTGGGCACAACAGGTCCATGGCGTGGATTTGCCGCACTTCACCATGAGCATTGTGCGCGGCGTGGGCATGGATCAAAATGCGTTGCGGTATTTGGCGGAAAACTTTGAACCGGAACGAATTCTCTTTGTGGATGGCTGGACGGGCAAAGGTGCCATTGCGCGTGAACTGAGCATGGCGTTGGAAAACCATGCCGCGGACACGGGCATTCGCTTCCCCGATGATTTAGCGGTCCTGGCAGATCCGGGCCACTGCGTTTCCATGTTTGGCACCCGGGAGGATTACCTTATCCCCTCAGCCTGTCTGAACTCCACCGTGTCGGGGCTTGTTTCCCGCACAGTATTCAACCTGGCGCACATTGGTCCGGATGATTTTCACGGCGCCAAGTTTTACGCGGAACTGGGTGAAAACGACGTCTCCAACGGCTTCCTTGATGCCATCACCGCCCATTTTGACACTGTTCGCCCCGAGGTGGCGCGGGCGACCGCGGCACACCAGCGCCAAGCCCCGCAAGTTACGTGGGCGGGCTGGGAGGCAGTGGAGAAGATCAGCGCCGACTACGGCATCAACAACGTCAACCTGGTTAAACCTGGTGTGGGTGAAACCACGCGCGTGTTACTGCGCCGGGTGCCGTGGCGGGTGCTGGTCAACCCGGACGCCATGACGGAGGTGGCCCACGTGCTGCTTTTGGCGGAACAACGCGGCACCCCCGTGGAAGAAGTTCCCGGCCTGCCCTACAGCTGCGTGGGATTAATTCATCCGCAGTTCGATAAAAGCGCCGTGGGCGCCGATGGAAAGGCAGTGCCCAACGCATGACACCGCCAGCTTTAGTCGCCTGCGACCTGGACCGCACCCTTATCTACTCCAAGAGCGCCCTCTGGTTGCCGGGCCCGGACAAGGACGCCCCGGCCATGGTGGTGGCAGAGGTGTATGAAGGCACTCCGCTGTCCTATATGACCCGCACCGCCCAGGAATTACTGTGTGCACTCAAGGATGCCGCCACCTTTGTCCCGGCTACCACCCGCACCCAGGCCCAGTATGAACGTGTTCAACTCCCCGGACCCACCCCGGAATATGCCATTACCTCCAATGGCGGGGTGCTGCTCCATTACGGGGTGCCCGATGCTGCGTGGAATGCGCAATTGTCCGCCCTGATGACCGCCGGCTGCGCTCCCCTGGAAAGCATTGAGGCGTTCCTCTCCCGGCCCGAATTTTCAGATTGGATTTTACGTCTGCGCCGTGCCGAGGATTTATTTGCCTACGCCATTGTGGACCGTGCGGCCATGCCGGCTGGCTTCCTCAGTGATCTGGAGGAGCTGTGCGCCAGTGGTGGCTGGACGGTATCGGTGCAGGGCCGCAAACTCTACTGCGTGCCCGCACCCATCAACAAGGCCGATGCGTTGGCCGAGGTGGCCCGCCGCACAGGCGCCAATACGGTCATTGCAGCAGGAGACTCCCTTCTTGATCAGGGCATGCTGGAGTTGGCACACTTGGCCTTCCGCCCCCTGCATGGGGAATTGCACGACGCCGGATTCACCGCCTCCCATCTTCGCCTCTCGTCTGTGCGGGGTATCTTGGCTGGGGAGGAAATGCTGCATGAAATTTTAGCTGCGGTCACCGTTGCTGCCAATGTGGGTGCGCGGCGCTAAGCTGGAGTCTTTGTCGTATTCCACCAACCTGGGGAGAGCTCAGTCTTGCCTTCATCACGTCCGGCCCGCTCTGTCGGGACCGTCGAATTCATCATGGGTTCTGTTCTTGCAACAGTTCTTTTCACTGCCACTGCCTGTGGTGGCACCACAGCACCAGCGGCTGCACCGGCGTCCGCACCGGCGTCGAGCCTTGCCGTGGAGAGCACCAACACTAGTGCCGCGGATTCCATGGAAGATCCCACGCCACTGGACGCTGAGACGGTGCCCGATGCCGGGAATGCCAGCTTGGCCGCGAATGTCCAGCCATCCTACGCAGCTACTGCCGTGGAGGTGTTGGCAACGTTGCCCATCAAGGGCAGGGCACCCAAGACCGGATACAGCCGGGAGGAATTTGGCCAGGCGTGGGCTGACGTTGACAAGAACGGCTGCGACACCCGCAATGACATCCTGGACCGGGACTTGGCCGATACAACGTTCAAACCAGAATCACGCGAGTGTGTGGTGTTGACGGGCATGCTCGCCGATCCTTACACCGCAACAGCCATTAACTTTGTCCGTGGTTCAACAACCAGCAGTGCCGTGCAAATCGACCATGTGGTGGCTCTTAACGATGCGTGGCAAAAAGGGGCCCAGCAGCTCAGCGTGGAACAGCGAACGGCCCTGGCTAATGACCCGTTGAACTTACTGGCGGTGGATGGCCCCAGCAACCAGCAAAAAGGTGCCAGTGATGCTGCCACCTGGTTGCCGCCCAACAAGTCCTTTCGCTGCCAGTACGTGGCGCGGCAGGTGTCCGTTAAAGCCACTTATTCATTATGGATAACGCAGGGCGAACATGACGCCATGGGCACGGTCCTTGCGGACTGCGACAACATTTTGGCACCTACCAATCAAGCTGCACCGACAACGGCAGCAGCCCCGGCGCCTGCCCCGGCGCCTGCCCAAGCCCCCGCAGTACCGGAAGCCCCGGCACCGGCCGCACCTGCCCCCGCAGTTCCAGCACCCGCCCCCGCAGTTCCAGCACCCGTCCCCGCGGTTCCAGCACCCGTCGCTCCGGCAGCGCAGCAACCGGTTATGGCACCTTATGCGAACTGCACTGCGGTGCGTGCAGCCGGCGCTGCACCCATTTCTGTCGGACAGCCTGGATTTCAGGCAAAATTGGACCGTGACGGCGACGGTGTGGCCTGCGAATAAGCATCTTCGCTGTATTACCCGGCTTTTAAACACAACAGCCCGCGCTGGACAGCGCGGGCTGTTGTGTTGCGGTGCGGCGGTGGTTTTTGCGTGTTCCGAACGGTGTTCATGGTGGTGTTGATGAGTAATGGTCATTATCGCCACCTCCCTTCTCGAGGGGATGGGAATCAGCGGATGTTGTACCAGTTGATCTGCATCAGGTCCTGCTGCGTGCGGTCACGCAACTGCTCAAACTTCCGTTGATCCACAGGGGCAAAAAATACCCGCTTTACAGCTGAAAAGCGACCAGGATATGAGGGGTCTTTCACTTTTTTCACCTCCTTTTAGTGGCATTGGTAAATATGCTGACAATATTTTTGGCGCGGCAAATAAAGCCACTTCTTGGTTTTCAGAAAGCTTTATTAGAGCACAAAAAAGCGCGAATAATTTTGTGCATAAAATAGGACCGTGTTTTCCCGCAGGCTTGAAGCCAGAGAGAAGAGCTGCTGAGTTAGCTAGGGCCTAGAAACCAGAAAAATCGTAGCGTGGAGCGGTTACGACGTCTGGAAAGCATGCCAAGCAGAGGCCTTGCCGAACTTATGGGTTCCGGTCTTGATTACTGTAAACATCATGGCCTCCCTTCTTGCTGCATGCGGACATTCCGGGAAGAATTCACCGGAACTGTTTAAAAGATACAACACTAATACCCGCATGCACCAGTGAAACGGCTCATAAACTTGATTATTTCTTAATCAATAATTTTCCGCGCCTGCGGGCTCTTATTCCGCAGGCGTCTGCCGCTGGCTAGACTAACAATGTGAGCTCCCGCGGCGGCAGGCCACCGGTACCTGCAGTATGGCAGCGTCATGACACAGCAATTTTACCGTTATGGCGCCAGCGGTTATGCGCACAAATGGGCCCGGCTGCAGCCAGTCGTTACGCCTCCGGGCTTTTCTTTGAGGATCGGCGCAGACCCATTGCCCAGTGGTTCAACCCAGCCCTTGACTCCGCGTTGTTGGTGGGGATTGAAACGTCCGCCGAGTGGCCGGTGCAGCGTTTTGCTTTGTTTTACGCCCCGCCACGAGGCGGCGTGGTCCGGGTCCGCACCAATACTCATGAGTGGTCCCCCCGAACTCCTCAGCAGTCGCCCACCCCCGACGAAGCTTTTACTGGCGCGGTTTTTTCGGCGGAATCCTTCCTGCAGGTTGAGATGAGCTTCCTCTAACCCATCTGGGCCACAGGATCTTTACCCAAGTGCACTTTATGCTGGATGCCCCAAAATGTGCCGCAGGGCAGCTTCCAAATCAGGGGTGCGGAACTCATAGCCCAACTCCTGGATTTTTGCAGCCGATGCACGTTGGCTGGCGAGCGCCAGCTCCGAAGCACCTTGTTCACCCAAAAGCAGTTTGGGTCCCAACGCGGGCACCTTCACTGCGGCAGGGCGGCTCAGCACGCGGCCCAGGGTAGCGGCGAATTCCCCGGCGGTGACGGGGTGCGGGGCCACACCATTGACAGGCCCAACAACCTGGGTGCTTAAAGCAGCGTGCGCGAAAATTCCAACAATGTCATCAATGCCAATCCAGCTTTGCCACTGGCCAGCACCCAGGGGTCCACCCACGCCCGCAAGATACAGCGGAAGAAGCCGTTGCAAAACTCCACCGGCCGCTGAAAGCACAATGCCCGTGCGCACATTGACCACTCGGACGCCGGCTGCAGCAGCAGGGGCACAGGCCGCTTCCCAATCCCGGCACACGGCGGCCAGGAAGTCATCCCCCACGGGATCCGACTCCACCAGCTCCCTGTCTGCGCCGCCATCTGCACCAGCGACAGACTTGGGGTGTGCACCGTAGTACCCCACGGCGGAGCCCGAAACCAAGGTGCGTGCAACGCCGTCGGACGCTAAATCAGCCAACGTTTGCGCCAGGAGGCCGGTGCCGCGGATCCGGCTTTGATAAATGGCGTCCTTAGTGGCGTCGGTGAACCGCCCGCCAATGGGATGGCCCGCCAAATGCACCACGACACTGGCACGGGCAAGACCGGCGGTGTCCATAATGCCGGCGTCGGGATCCCAAAAAATCTCATTGTCCGTACGGGGCGCCCGGCGGACCAGTTTCAACACGGTATGACCACCGCCTGCCAACAGCGCACAGAGTTGTCGGCCAACGAGCCCCGATGCCCCGCTCACGGCAATAACAAGGGGTGCCCCCTGGTGGGCTGCATGAAACGCCAGATCCGCGCGGAGCTGCCGGTCCCGGAACGCAAACATGCCCTGCAGCTCGGCATCCATTTTTCCGCCGGCCCAGTCCCCGCGCGCCACTGCCGGCAACTCGTAATTAACCTCATCGACCATGACCGTGGTGCCTGCGGCGCCGTCAGTGAAACTATGCTTGTGTGTCCACGACGCCAGCGGACCCTTGTCCATGACGTCAGTGAAACTGCTGCCGGGCACCAATTCCGTATGCAGCGCATCCCAGCGGACTTCCGGGCGCGTCCATTTGCTGCCCGCGATCGACTTGGGCAACAGACCCCGAATGGTCCCGGCCGCCGAACCCAGCCACATGCCCAGGCCGCCGGGGGCACTGACGCCCATGGCCGCCGTCGACCCTGGATTCAATCCGTCACTTGGCTCCGCCAGGATCGACCCAAAGAACGACGGCGTGAGCCGCACCAAGGCACCGGGGCGGGAAAACCACTTAAAAACGTCCTCGCGTGCGTGCGGAAGGTGCGTTTCATAACGGAACACTGGCATGGTGCCTCCTGCTGATAGTTCCTGAACGGCTGTGCGTGTGCATGAAACCGTACGGCTAATGCCATCTTGCCCTACTTGGTCCGGCGGCGCAGGTGCTGCGGCCCTGTGTCGGTGCCGCCCGCTGCCTGCACGGTCCATGGCTTGCCGGGACATTACCCAGGCAGCCGCCCCGCGCGCTCCGGTACTTTAACGGCTGGATGGGAGCGCTTCGGCAAAGAACAGCTGCGCAATGGCGGCCAGGTAGGCAGGATCAGCCACACCGCACAGTTCCCGTGCAGAGTGCATGGACAGCAGGGGTGTGCCCACGTCGAGGGTGCGGATCCCCAAACGGGTGGCGGTGAGGGGTCCAATGGTGGAGCCGCAGGGAACGTCATTATGCGAGACGAACTCCTGGTACGGCACTCCGGCCCGCTTGCATAATCCTGCCCATGCGGCAGCTCCCACCCCGTCCGTCGCGTAGCGTTGATTGGCGTTGATTTTCAGCAGTGGCCCGCCATTGAGCACGGGGAGGTTCGCGGGATCATGGCGCTGGGAGTAGTTGGGGTGTACTGCGTGCCCGGCGTCGGCGGAGATGCAAAAGGAGTTGGCCAAAGCACGACGGCGCTCACTCACCGACGCTTCCAGCCCGTCCGAAACCCGGGTCAGGACGTCTTCCAGGATGGGTCCGCAGGCTCCCGAGCGTGAGCCGGAGCCAATTTCCTCATGGTCAAAGGCCGCCAGCACGGGAATAACTGTCCCTACGGTCGCTTTGGCCGCTGCAATTAACGCCACCAGGCCCGCATGCACCGAGGTGAGGTTGTCCATCCGCCCGGCCGCAAAAAACTCATTGTGTGCCCCAAAAACCTGCCCTGGCTGGGTGTCCGCGACCACAATGTCGTAACCGCCAATACTGGCTGCATCCACTCCCGCCCGGGCAGCAAGCAGGCCCAATAAATCTTCCTCCACGGGTTCCCCCTGACCCCAAATCGGGTTCATGTGCTGCTGGCGTTGCAGTTTCAGTCCGTCGTTGACATCCCGGTCCAAATGGATGGCCAACTGTGGGAAGCGCAGCAGGGGCCCGGTGGCAACCAAGGTTTCCGTACCGTCATAATCCACCAGCCGCCCGGCCAACTGCAGTTCCCTGTCCAACCACGAGTTAATGAGCGGTCCACCGTAAATTTCCACGCCCGCCTGCAGCCAACCCAAGCGCCCCGTGGTGGGCTTGGGCTTGAGCTTGAACGACGGGGAGTCAGTGTGGGCGCCCAAAATGTTAAACCCCGTCGTGGCGGTGGCCTTTTCGGGAACAATCCACGCCATGATGGCGCCATCGCGGATCATGAAAAACTTCCCCTGCATGGGCCAACTTTGTGTTTCATGCAACTGGATAAAACCTGCATTGGCCAAGCGCCGGCCGGCTTCCTGGGCAGCATGGAAGCTTGAGGGCGAAGCTGCAATAAAGTCGCGCAGGTCAAGAATGTGCTCAGCAGAAGTCATACGTTGATTCAATCATGGGCGCTAGTAATCCGGGTTGCTGGGAACTACCAACCCCGTCTCGTAGGCATAAACCACCACTTGGACCCGGTCCCGCAAGTGCAATTTAGTAAGGATTCGGCGTACGTGGGTCTTGACAGTGGCTTCGGACAAAAACAGTTGGTGCGCAATTTCAGCATTGGAGCTCCCCTGCGCAATGCACTGCGTCACTTCACGTTCCCGGGGTGTAAGCCCCTCCAAAAGCGGATCGGCCGGATGCGCTGACCGGGGAGGGCTGTTGCGCACAAAATTTTCCAACAGCCGCTGGGTGACGCGGGGCGCCACTACGGCATCCCCGCTGGCCACCAAATGCACGGCCTGAATTAGGTTCGACGGCGCTACATCCTTGAGCAGAAAGGCGCTGGCCCCGGCCCGCAACCCCGCAAACGCATATTCGTCCAAGTCAAAGGTGGTCAAAATGATGACGCGTGCCTGTGACGTTGAGGCACTGATGAGAGTCGTGGCCTCAATGCCGTCCATGCTCGGCATCCTTACGTCCATCAACACCACATCGGGTTGCCATCGCTGCACGGCAACCAACGCTTCCTGTCCATTGGAGGCCTCACCCACCACGCGAATGTCGTGTTCGCCCTCCAAAATGAGACGAAACCCCATTCTCAGCAAAGGTTGATCATCTACGAGCAAAACACTAATCGCCGCTCCACCTGCCACTGCATCCCCCTTGGTCATTTCAGTCATTACGCCGGCCCCTCGGCGGGGTGCAATACCGCTTCAACGAGCCACCCACCCTGCGGGGCCGGTCCGGCCTGGACGGCCCCTGCATAAAAGCGTGCCCGTTCCTGCATACCTACAATTCCACGCCCTGTACCGATGGAGGCGTGCATGGTGCCCCGACCGTCGTCACGGATTGAAATCCGCAGCTCCCCCTTCGTGGTGTTGTTATCCACCTCAACGCGCACGCGGGACACTGCCGTGGCATAGCGCAACACATTAGTCAGCGACTCTTGCACAATCCGGTACACCGTCAGTGCCAGAGCCGGGTCATTGGGTGTGGGCGGTCCACTTTGGGAAAAGCTAATGGGAAGACCAGCATGTCGAAACCCTTCAATGAGGGCTGCCATGCCGGCGTAGTCGGGCTGCGGCGAGCGGTCAGTCCCGCCGTCGTCCCTCAGTACGCCTAGAACGCGGCGCATGTCCGCCAAAGCCGTCCGGCCGGTCTGCGATAACTGACCCAGCACCTCACCGGCCTGTGCAGGGCTGCGTTTGACCACCACTGCGGCACCGTCGCTGAGGGCCACCATGACTGTCAGCGAGTGCGCAACCACATCATGCATTTCCCTGGCAATCCTATTGCGCTCAGCAACTGAAGCAAGTTGTGCATTGCGTACTGCCCACTGTTGCAGCTCCTGCTCATGGGAACGGCTGCGACGCACCGACGCCCCAATACCCACCGCCAGGATATTGGAAAACAACATAATGATCGCGGAGATACTGCTGCTGACTTCTGCGCTGGGGCCTCCGGCAGCCAAGAGTTCCTGTGGATATTGGTAGAGGAAAATGAAGTAAATGGTCAGTGGCACCGCTGCCACCACGGCGAGAATAAAGCTCAACACCGGCTTGTACCGGGCAGCTACGGCGTACAGGGCAAACCAAATGCTGGCTCCAATGTTGCTTGCGGTAGGAGCGGCGGCAATATTGAGTAGTTCAAAAAGGGAAAGTATCGCCAGCACGGTCATGGGCCTGTCCCTGCGGAACATCAACACCACAGCCGAGGCGAACACCATGGTCAGGTGGGAAACCAGGTCAATCTTGTAGTTTCCACTCACAAAGATGCCGGAACCTGCCAGCAAATACACTAAAACCACCACCCCATCCATGATGCGGGGATGGGCTCGGAAGTACTTCCTGACAATGCCAAGACGGCGGGCCGAGAACTCTTCGGCCCGCCGCTCAGCGGAGGGTAATTCGGCGGGGAAAGCGGGCGTTCGTTCCAACCTCCCCGCCTGGCTGATGGCTCGCATAAAGCGTCCTACAGCCCGGAAAAGGGCAGGTACAACGGTTTAGATGTCACGGGTCTTGAGTGAAATCACGGCGGGAACAGTGATCAACACAATCCAGCCCAGGAAAATTAATCCACCTGACAGTGGGGTGATGAACGCTTCCTTATCAGTGATTTCCAACATGCGCCCACCGGAAACGCTGGGCACATACTGGACCACGTACTTCCAGAACTCCCCGGGCGCCAGGCCCAACAGGCTAGTACCGATTTCCAACAGGAACATCAGGGCCACCAGAACAATGATGCCGCCTGCGGAACTGCGGATCAGGGCACCCAGCGACAGTCCCATCAAAGCCACGCCGGCCACATACAGGCCACCCATGAAAATTGAGTACAGCACGCCTTCCGTGGCAAAAGTCAGCTCCACGCCGTAGGCATTGAAGATTGGCATGGCCACCAGGGTGCTCACCACCGCAGCCACGAGGGTCAAGATGTAGGACACCACCACCAAAACAAGTGCCTTGGCAAAGAAGGCTGGCAAACGATTGGGAACAGCTGTCATGGTGGAGCGGATCATGCCGGTGCCAAATTCCGAGGAAATTAACAACACTGACAGGGCCCCCAGGATCAAGACCCCAATCTGCAGGCCGGCATTGGGAATGGCGTAGATATTAAAGCCCATGACTTGCTGGGCCTGCTCCAAAGTCATGGGCTCCGCGGGTTCCCCCGGCATGCCCATACCCATACCGTTCTGCATGACCCCTTCAAGGGACAGTGCCTGGATCCAGGCCGCCATGGCGGCCACACCTACCACTGCCACGAAGGTGAAAATCAGCAACAGCCGGGTGGACATGAGTGAACGGAATTTAATCCATTCACTGCGTAAAACACCTGCAAAGGTGAGGGACCCGCCGGTGGCGTGCTTAGGTGCGGAAATCGTCGTCGTACTCATTTTTCTAAAGCCCCTTCGTAGCTGTGGCCGGCTCGGTGCCATTGAATTCCTGTGAGTGGTATTCCACGGCGTCCTTGGTCAAGTTAAAGTACGCATCTTCCAGGGACGTCGATAACGGCATGAGCTCATAGACCAGCACTTGATGGGTCAAAGCAGCCTGGGCGATTTCACGCGGGTTCAACCCAGTGATTTCAAGAGTTTCATTTTCATGACATTCCACTTTCACGCCATTATTGCCCAGCAACTGACTCAAGCGGGTCACTTCCGGGGTACGCACGCGCACCTTCGCCTCCCGCGTGCCGGCCAGGATCTCAGCAATGGGTGCGTCGGCAATAATTTGTCCGCGGCCAATCACAATTAAGTGGTCGGCTGTCTGCGCCATTTCACTCATGAGGTGGGAAGACAGGAAAACTGTCTTGCCCTGCCCGGCCAGGTGCTTGGCAAGGTTACGGACCCAAAGAACGCCTTCAGGGTCCAGCCCATTGACGGGTTCATCGAGGATGAGTGTCTGCGGATCCCCCAGCAGGGCTGAGGCTATGCCCAAACGCTGTCCCATGCCGAGGGAAAATCCGCCAGCCTTTTTCTTGGCGACAGCGGCCAGTCCCGTCATGTCAATGACGTCGTTCACGCGCTGCTTGGGAATGTTATGTGTGGCAGCCATGGCCAGGAGGTGGTTATAGGCGCTGCGTGAAGTGTGAACGGCCTTGGCATCGAGCAGGGCTCCTACTTGATGCAGTGGGTCCCGGTGCTGCGCATAGGGCTTGCCGTTGACCGTTACAGTTCCGCGGGTGGGTTTGTCCAGTCCTACGATCATGCGCATGGTGGTGGACTTGCCGGCACCATTGGGGCCTAGGAAGCCAGTAACAAGGCCAGGTTGGACGGTGAAGCTGACACCGCCCACAGCTGTTTTGGCACCGTAGTGCTTGGCCAGGTTTACTGCCTCAATCATGAGCGTCCCCTTTGGGTGTGTCCTAGCCGCGGCGGCTAAATGTGTAGATCTAATCACTACGGTACGCAACGCGGGTGTGGTTTACCCATATCTTAGGGATGATTCAGTGATCAATCAGGGTAGTCCTCATGGATGATTCCCCAAGAAGCCGCTCAGGGACACCCCCTATAATTGCCAAATGCCAACACAAGCGCCCCCTCATCCAGCGCCTCATCCCCTGCCAGACAGCAGATTGCTTCGACCCTTGAACTGGACCAGCAAGCGGCTCTTATGGCTGTCCTTGCCGTCGCTGCTGTTGGTACTGGCTGGCGCCGTCTTATTCACACAGGTAGGTAATGGCTCCTTTCTTGCCGCAGTTGACGCCCCCTGGAGTCTCTTTATGGTGAACTCGCGGATCCCCTGGCTGAGTGAGACCAACTGGGTATTGGACTTTGTAGGTAACCAGGGCATGGTCATTTATTGTTTGCTGCTCTTTTTGTTTTTGCTGTGGCGCCGTTACTGGCGCTTGGCGTTGTTCACGGCAGCCGTGAATTTAGGTGCTGTGGCAGCCACTCACCTATTGAAGTTTCTCGTATCGCGGTCACGGCCGGAAAACAGGATCGTGGACGTCGATTTTGGTTCATACCCCTCAGGGCATTCAAGTGGCACTGTGGCAGCCATGCTCGTCACAATAGTTCTCTTTGGTCGTGCATGGCTATGGATTTTCGGTTCGCTGCTGAGTATCACCATGATGTTCAGCCGCACCTATGTAGGAGCTCACTGGGCCACTGACACCATTGCCGGCGCACTGCTTGGTGCTGGCATGACACTGCTTTTATGGGCTTTGCTGCGGAATAAATGCTTACAACGGAATATATCCGGCGGTTAGCATCTAATATCTTGCGGCAGGGGCTTAGTGGCCCGGACAGTGAGCAGGGAAGCCGCCATGGCCAGAGCAATGGCAAGTAAAGCCCAACGAATGGTTACATGATCGCCCAGGAAACCCAAGAGCGGCGGGCCTGCCAGGAAGGCCACGTAGCCAATGGTCGATACAACGGATACCCTGGCCGCGGCGCGGGCAGGGTCATCGGCGGCAGCTGACATTCCCACGGGAAAGCCCATGGCCGCTCCGGCGCCCCAAAAGACGGCCCCCAAACCAGCGAGCCAAATATTGGGTGCCAGCACAAACAACACGAGCCCAATGAGCGCTGAACCAAGGCTGCCATACAGGACCGGGACCCTCCCGTAACTGTCAACAAAACGTCCACCAAAGAACCTGAATAACGTCATTGCTGCCACAAAGACAGCGAACATTATTGCTCCGCCGGATTCACTGGTGCCTAACCCGTCCACTGTGGCTTTGGCGATCCAATCGTTGGCGGCTCCCTCTGTAAGGGCGGCACTGAGCACCACGAGGCCCACCATAAGGGTGCGTGTTTCCCGCCAAGCGCTGCGTTCCTGCACAGGCGCAATTGATTGGTCAACAGTTTTTGCATCCACCATGCTGGGACCGTGTGAGGATTCGGGGAGGAAAAATTTTGGCACAAAAACCATGGAAATAGCCACCAGCACCACAATGACCACCAAGTGTCCGGGCATGCTGACGTTCAGGGCTGACAACGCGGCACCCACGAGGGCACCAACCAAGGCGCCTCCGCTAAACCCTGCATGGAATTGGGGCATGACGGTCTTGCGCAGATGGCGTTCCACATCCGCGCCCTCGATATTTTGTGCCACGTCCCATAGACCTATCCCCACGCCGAAGAAAAACAAACCCACGGCAGTTGGACCTACACTGCCCATGGTGAGTCCCCCCGCAACGATCAACCCGCCCAGGGCAGCTGAGGAGCCGCCGACCCGGATGGTACTGGCAGTACCAATGCGCGCCACGACAGCGCCAGCCAGTGGCAGGGCAATGACGGATCCGGCAGCAATGGTCAGGAGGAGGACACCCATTTGACCTGCGCTAAGGCCCAATATGCGGGTTACGGCCGGAATGCGGGCAGCCCAGCTGGCAAACACAAAACCATTGATGGCAAAAATTAAGAACGTGGCGATGGCTGCCCGGCGGACTATTTGCTGGTTCATGATGAAAGGACCCTTTTCACGGGTAGAGCGTGGGAGTTTGCAAGCAGTGCGGTGCCGCAGTTAACGGGCGCGGTCAACCCGTTTTTCATCCCATACGGGTTGATCGGACTCGTAGACTCGACCGTCGGAACCAAACACCAGGAATCTATCAAAGGACCGGGCAAACCACCTGTCATGCGTGACTGCCAGCACCGTTCCTTCAAAGGAATCAATGGCTTTTTCCAAAGCTTCGGCCGAGTGCAGATCGAGGTTGTCCGTGGGCTCATCGAGCAACAGCAGCGTAGCGCCGGACAACTCCAACAACAGGATCTGGAACCGGGCCTGCTGTCCACCGGAAAGTGAATCGTATTTCTGCTCTGAACTGGACGCCAAGCCATAACGGTCCAGCACCCCTGCCGCGGCTTCCCGACCCAGGCCTGAGCGGTGTTCATCTCCCCGATGCAAAATATCCAGCAGTGTGCGGCTGAGAAGATCGGGTCGGGAATGCGTCTGGGCAAAAAAACCGGGTCGAATGCGGGCACCGAGTTTTACGGATCCAGCGTGTGGCACGGGGGCAATGTCCACATCCGATACGGGTTCATGTTCCTTGTCCGGATCGGAGCCGCCCGCTGCCAATAGGCGCAGAAAGTGGCTTTTACCTGAACCGTTTGAACCCAGTACGCCGACCCGGTCGCCAAACCAAATCTCGGTGGTGAAAGGTTTCATCAGGCCTGTGAGTTCAAGTTTGGTGGCTACGATGGCACGCTTCGCGGTACGTCCGCCCTTGAGTCGCATCTTGACATTTTGTTCAATGGGCAACGCCTCCGGTGGACCCTTTTCCAGGAACTGGGCCAGGCGGCTTTGGGCCGCTTGATAACGGTTGGCCATATCGGAGCGGAAGGCGGCCTTGGTTTTGTACATAATGACAAGTTCCTTGAGCTTGATGTGCTCCTCGTCCCAGCGCTTGCGTAGTTCCTCAAAGCGCGCGTTGCGGTCTTCACGAGCTTGCACGTAGGACTTAAAGCCGCCGCCGTGGGTCCAGCTTGCGGCACCGTTAATCCCGGGCTCCAGGGTGACAATTCGGTCAGCGGCATTGGCCAGCAGTTCGCGGTCGTGGCTGACAAACAGGACGGACTTGTCAGATTCAGCCATTTTAGCTTCGAGCCAACGCTTGCCGGGTACGTCCAAGTAGTTATCTGGCTCATCAAGCAAAAGCAGTTCATCGGGGCCGGAAAACAACGCTTCTAGAACTAATCGCTTCTGCTCCCCGCCACTGAGCGAGGCGGCCTTGCGGTACTGGGCTGAATAAAAGTCCAGACCCATGGCCGCCATGGTCACTTCGTCCCACGTGGTCTCCATCTCATAACCCCCAACATCGCCCCAGTCCACGATGGCTTGGGCGTATGCCATTTGGCTGGGCTCATCATCGCGTTCCACCATGGCCAATTCGGCGGCATCGACGGCGTGTCCGGCTGCGGCAATGTTTGCGGAGGCCACAGACAACAATAAATCGCGCACAGTGCTGTCATCGCGGACCTGACCGACAAACTGGCGCATGACACCCATGGTGCCGGACCGTGAAACCACGCCCTCATCGGCCTTGATGTCTTGACAGATGATCCGCAGCAGGGTGGTTTTTCCTGTGCCATTGGGACCAATAAGTGCGGTCTTGGTGCCATCAGAGACACGGAAGTTCACCCCATTAAGCAGTTGCCGGCCGTCGGAGAGAAAATAGTCAATGTTTGCAACGTCAATGTGTCCCACCTGCCAATCCTCCCATCTTCTCGGGCACCCTTACGCACCCCACACCCGCTGTCCACGCGCCAAGAAGATGAGTCTTTGCAGGGCGCAAGCATTTTTGCATTGGCTTCCACCAGTGGCGGATATTCGCCACAGGCTGGTGGGACCATGAGCGAGGCGTTGAGAGTTGACCTCGAACTCAGTGGTCTTGCGGTGCACGGGGAGAGAACCGGTGCACGGGGAGAGAGCCAGTCACTTTTTACACCCTGTTCGCTACCCCGCATTAACTACGGGTACACCGTAGATGTCTTTTGTCTCACCGCCTGTCCTTGCCGCGTCCGGCAAAGACAGCATTAGTTGTAGTCAGCGGTAATGGTGCAGGTGACGCCGTCAAGGCGTATGGAGCCGCCGTGTGGGATGATCCATTGCGGTCGCGTGTGGCCAAAGGGGACTCCAACGCAGACCACCGCATGGGAGTTATAGCGGGCTACCTGCTCGACGACCACCTCACGTTGAGCAGCCCGCAACCGCACGCGCTCCTCCAGACTTGGAAGAGGCAGGTGCATCTTACTCACTGGTGGGCGGGCAACCATTACACCCGCGACGGTTTCCAGGACTCCGCGTTCACCGAGGGCGCGCACCCACCGTTTCACCTCGTCGGCCGACGGCGCCTCTTCGCTGGTCTCGAGCAGGAGGATCGAACCTGCGAGGTCATCCGTGGACGGCATTCGACCGGCGAGCGCTATTTGATTGATAACTTCAATGCAACCGCCCCACGTGCGGCCTTGGACGACCGCCTGCGGGCCAGCCCAGGTCCACGGTTCGCTGGGTTCCCGTACACCGAATTCGCTAAGTGCCCGAGGATCCGTCCAAGGGACGCCAAAATCTTCCGACTCCCCTGGTTCCGTCAACTCGTGCACGCCACCGTCCAAGAGAGCTGCGCGAAGCGAGAGCACATGTACCTCGTCTGGATGCGGCCCGGGGCCAAGGTGAACCTGCGTAGCACCACCGTAGAAGCTGGGGATTCCCAGGCTCCAGAGCATATTGTGAAAATTGGTGTTGTCACTGTAACCAAGGAACGGCTTGGGGTTGGCAGTAAGTACCTCACGGTCGATATGCGGGATGACTGTGATTTGGTCGTCACCACCAATGGTGGACACGACAGCCCGAATTGCCGGGTCGGCAAAAGCGGCGGTGATGTCAGCTGCACGTGCCTCCGCGCTGGCGCCCAGCAGTCGAGTCGTCGGGTACTCAACGGGCTCAAGTTTCGTTAGTTCCGCCAAACGCCGCATCGCCTGCTCATGTACAGCCTTCGACACGGCAGGGGCGGCGAAAGCCGGGGAGAGAACGGCTACACGATCACCTGTTCTGGCCTTCGGGACTTTGCTAAATGGCTGCGGCGTCATGAAGCAATTGAACCAGAGGAACCTGCCGCTGTCGGTGCACGATAAAAAACAGCTGCGCTGGGCTCATCGTCCACCATCTGAGGAGATACTAGATTGCTCGCCTGTCGGAAGTGTTAGTGCCGTTTTAGTTGCCCGAGCACTGGTCTCGGGCGCCGAAGGCGTGGTACTGGGTTTCGTCGTGCCCGGGGGTGGGATCGTCGAGCCGGAGCTGGGCGTGGGCCCGGGCTTCGTTGTGACCGGAGGTGCAGTGCTTGGCTTAGTGGAAGGTGCCGTGCTGGGCGCGGCGGTTTCAGACGTGGCGCCCGGAGTGGGTCCGGACGTGGTGCCAGGATTGGCGCTCGCTGCTCCAGCCGGATTTGACGTCTCCGGCGCGGTAGGACTGACGCCGTCCTCCGGTGCGGTGGGTCTGGCAGCGGTGGCGGCCTTGGCGTCACTGTCGGCCTTGGCTTGGGTGTTGACATCGGCTTGGGTGTTGACGTCGGCTGCGGCAAAGGCCGGCATGGTGAAGTAGCTGGAAGAACTGCTGACATCGCTGGGGGCGTGCAGGATCGTTCCCACCGATGGGTTGAGAGCACTGATCATGAGCCCACCGCCAATGTAAATGCCAATATGCGACCAATGATTGGGGCCATCGGGATTTTGCACCACAATGTCACCAGGTTGCGGGTTTTGGGTTTCCACCATGGGCATCCACTGCTCGGTCCGTGGCAGCGCCACCCCAGCCTGCCTATAAGCCCACTGGACGAATCCCGAGCAATCCCAACCCTTGTCAAAGCTGGTACCACCCCAAACATAGGGACGACCTAATCCTTGATAAGCGGCCGCGAGAATGTTTTTGCGAACCTGGGAAATTAGTTCAAGGGATATTTCTGGAAGGTCTGCCCGCATGGCATTGACATTGCGGGCCAAATGCGGGGTATTTGCCGTGGGATCGGTCAAATCAAGGATTTGCTTGACAGCAGGTTTTTGAGCGCTGATGAGGGTATCGGCAAATGACATATGTACCCCCAGGCCTTGGGCTCCAAAGGAACTAAAACCTGCAGCAACAACCGTGCCAGTGGTTATGGACATGGGGCGAGAGTGCTGCGCTGCGAGGATCGCTGCGTCGGCGGCAGAGTTATTGACGTAGCCCGCCCCCACAAAACCACCGGATGCCAGCAGCAGACAAAGTGCTGCCATGGTCGTTTGGAACGGCCGGGATGTGCCTTGCGGAAAAGCCACTCAATGTCCTCCTGCATTCTTGCACGCGGTAGGGCCGAGCTTACGCTGAAATGTTTCCACGCTCACTAAAATTTAGGAAAAGGAAAAATACTTCCCAAGCGGAAGCCCTCTCAAAATGGGCGCCACTGCGTTGATCGGTTAGTTTCAGACGCCATGGCTTAACATAAGGGAAACGTACGTCTAGACCAGCTCGATCGGAGCACGACTTTAATGAAACGCCTTGCAGCCCTCGCCGGCAGCCTTCTCTTAGCTTTGACCCTCTCCTCCTGTGGTTCCGCCACAGGACCCGTAGGTACGTGGGGCGAGGGTTACAACACCGATAAAGAGCCTTATTTTGAGCTGTCGCTCGGTGCGGACAATGAGGAAAATTTTGATCAGGCCGGTTTCGTCATGGGCAGCGATGGTTGCAATCGGTTGACAGGTCAGTGGTTCCTGGTGGATGACGAACTGTCGTTCCAGCAGCTCAGTGGGACCATGATGGCGTGCGACGGCGTGGATACCTGGCTTTCCCAAGCCGCCAGTGGAAATATTGCTGGCGATGTTATGACTGTCACAGACGCCGCGGGTAAAACTCTGGGTGTTTTGGAGCGTAGAAAATAATATTCCAAAAAAATCCCCTGCCCACATGCGGGCAGGGGATTTTTTGCGTCCGCTGCCCTGCCAGGCTACTGTCCGTCCGCGGGCTTGAACCCCAGGTCCGGTGATGGCAGGCCGAAGGTATGTTTGAGTGCTGAGCGTGCCGCGAACCAGCCCGCCATTCCATGCACAGCAGGACCTGGCGGAGTGGAGGCAGAGCCTAAATACAAGCCGGACGCGGGTGTCCGCCAAGGATCAAAAGATACCACCGGCCGTTTAAGCAGCTGTGCCACCGTGACGGCTCCTGCGCTTATATCGCCACCCGGGTAATTAGCGTTATAGCTTCCCACGTCCCGCGCAGTTTGAGTGTTGCTGGCAAGGATCAAATCCCGAAACCTCGGCGCATGTTTTTCCACAGCACGAATAATGTCTTCCGTGCAATCCCGCAAAGAGCCGGCTGGGACATGCGTATAAGCCCACAGGGTGTGACCGCCACCCGGCGCCCGGCTGTCATCAATGACACTTGCCTGGACTGCCAAAACATAGGGATTCTCGGGCTGGCGTCCGGCCAGAACTTCGTTTTCCGCAAAGGCAATGGATTGCCGGGAGCCGCCTAAATGGAGGGTGGGTGCCTGTTGCAGTTCCGGTACTGTCCACGGCACAGGGCCCGAAAGAGCAAAATCCACCTTGCACACCCCTGCACCGTACTTAAACGCTTCTAGTTTTCGAACGTACCGGTCCGGCAGCAGCCCTGCCCCCAGTGTGGCCAGGGCCCGGGGTGTGGTGTTGCAAATGACAGCTTTGGCACCAGTCTCTGCCCGTAGCTGAGCCACGCTTTCCACTGCGTGCGACAACTCAATGGTGCCGCCGTGGGCCGTAAAGTCCTCCGTCATGGCGTGGGCAATGGCTTGCGTACCTCCGCGGGGCACGGGCCAACCCCCCGCGTGTGCCAGTGCGCCCAGTAACAGCCCCGCTCCGGCCGTGGCCAACGAGGGCAGCTTGCCAATGGCGTGGGCGCCAACACCTGTTAACATCGCAGGCGCCACGTCATCGGTAAATCCGGCGTTCCACAGGGAAGAGCCCTGCCACAGGGTCCGCAGCCCGTATTTGACGACGGCGGCCGGATCCTGAGGCAGGCGGAGCAGGTTTCCCTGCGTAAAGTCAATGACCCCGTCCAGGCTTTGCAGCAGGGGCTCCATAACTGCCCGCCAAGGACGCCCGTCAGCACCGAGTGCCTCCACTGTGCGGTCCAGGCTGCGATACGCGATGCCTGCCCGTCCGCCGTCGAGCGGGTGGGCGTAGCTAATGTCCGGGACCAGCAGTTCCACCCTGTGCGCTAATTCAAAAGCTTTAAAGAAGGGGGATGCGAGCGCCATGGGATGCACGGAAGCGCAGACATCATGGTGGAATCCCGGCAGCGTGAGCTCGGATGTACGCATGCCACCGCCTAAGGAGTCCGCGGCCTCAAACACCTGCACGGACAAACCCGCCCGGGCCATGGTGACGGCTGCCGCCAGCCCATTGGGACCGGATCCCACCACTGCAACATCAATCACGCGGGACCCCCGAAGCTCGATCATGCCTGACTGATGCGGTGGTGGATTCAAGGGACTGGGGAGAGTCGGTGGGTGGCCCCTGCAGCACTCCGGCTTGAGGATCACAGACCCTGCCACGACGCACCACGTCATGGGCTGGCACATAAATGTCCCGCAGTACCAAAATTATCAACGCGCAACCCGCCGCCCCGGCCAAACACGTGGCAAGCACAAAATAAGTCATGTCAATGGCGTGTTGATTGCCAATTCCGCCAAGGACCTTGCTTTGGAACAAGAGCGAGGCAATGAAATGCGTCATGGCAGCCGCTTGCCATAACAGCACGGGTCGCCAGCGGGGCAAAGCCAAGGCCAGCAGGGGCACGAGCCACACGGCGTGCCACGGTTGCGTCCCTTTACTGACCACCAGAAAGCCTGCCGCAGCAAGGAAGGCAAGTTGAGCAACGCGCGGTGTGCGCGGCGCACGGAACGCCAACCAAGCAACACCCAGCAGGACCGCCATCAACAGGATTGCGGCGAGAGCATTTGTCATTTCAAGTCCCAATTGGGGCAATCCCAAGCGCTCAGCCACTAAATTCCATCCCCCGTAAAGGGAGGATTCGGTGGCTTTTGCCGCCAACAGTTTTTTGACGTAGTCCGGGAAAGCCTGTGGATTTTGTGCCATGAACGGAGCCAGGGCCAGCACCCAGGAAATGATGGCGGTTACCAGCATTTCCAACATTTCCGTGGGTTTTCCCGCACGGAATCCCAAGAATAAAATCGCCATGAGTATTACCACCACGTAGGACGCGGCCAATGCAGCCAGACCAAAGAACACCCCGGCCCACAGGGTTTTCTTCCGGGTGAAGAAGTACAGGGCAACGGTCACCAGCCCAGCTGCCCACAGGTCCCAGCTAACAAACGCCGTAAGGATCAGGACCGGACTGCTGGCAACAATGGCCGCATCCCACGGTCGTCGCCCAGCTGTCCTTGCCACAAGAACCACCACGACAATCCACAGGACGGCAAGGAGTGCGGCATTGAGATCAAAGAAGGCCAGTTGCCGCAGTGCTCCCTCCCCGGCTGACCGGGTCAGCCAAGCGGCAAGGCCGGCAATCCATCCCGCCACCATTGACTGGTCAAAGGTGGAACCTTGGCTGAAGAACGGAAAGGACGTGCTCAGATCATTTTCAATAAACGCGTTGGGAAACATGGACCAGCACCCGGTCGATTGCTGATCCGGGGTGCTCCAGCCAACGGCGCGGCAATGTTCTTTGCCCAGGACTGCTATCAGCGCCGCCACAGCAGTCATGATGACAAGCACTCGTTCCACGGTGAAAAAACCGGGGTCGGTGCGTCCGGGCGCAGTCCTTTTTCCCAACGGGCCGCCCACAACTTCGCTCAGGTGACGCAGCAGGGGATCGCTGCGTGACGGCACATCTATGGAACGCGGGGGCCGTGCCTGGGAAGCCCGTGAAGCCCGCATATAACGACCCTCCCGGATGCGTGCGCCGTCGGCCATGGATTGCATCACGGTGGCTCTACAAGCCCCACTGCTCCACGGCCGGAGTTTTTTTATCCCAGCCCAGCGTGCACACCTTCGCCGTGCCCAACACAAAGTGTCTGCCGGCACCTGCGGGCAAACCCAGCCAGCGCGCGGTGAGAATACGTAGAAAGTGCCCATGGGCCACCAGCAAAACATTTGCCGGGGCGCCGGCGTCCGTGGTGACATTGCGAACGCGGTCAACAATGCGATCTGCCCGGGCGGCCACTTGCGCCAGTGATTCGCCGTTGGGGACACCGTTTTCCCAAATTAAATAACCCACGTTTTGAGCTCGCACCACTGCGCTGTTAATACCTTCGTAATCGCCGTAATCCCATTCGACGGCGTTTGGCTCCACCACGGCCTCCGGGAAACCCGCCAGAGTGGCCGTACGGTGGGCACGCTGCAATGGCGAGGTGAGAACCAGGTCAAATTCGACGCCGGCCAACGCCGCCCGCGCGGAAAGCGCCTGCTCCTCTCCCACTTCCGTCAAGGGAATATCTGTTAGTCCGGTGTACTGGCCACTGCGGGACCATGCCGTTTCGCCATGGCGCAGCAACCACAGCTTGGGTCCGCCAGGGACTGGAGCTACTGTTGGCGGCACATTGTTAGCACTCATGATTTTCCTAAGGATGGGGCGGTTTTGGAAGCGGGTTCGCTGGCCGGCGCCTCAGCTGGCTGTGCAGACTGCACAGGCTGCGCTTCGGGCTGTTGCGCCCACCACTGGCGCAATACTTCCTCAGCCCGTTGCGCGCCCAGCGGCCCGTGCTCCATGCGTTGTTCGAGCAGGTAACTGTAAGCGCGGCCCACCACCCGGCCCGGCTTAATGTCCAACAGCGCCATAATTGCTCCGCCGTCTAGGTCGGGCCGGATCGAGTCAAGCTCTTCCTGCTCGGCCAATACGGCAATGCGCTGTTCCAAGTCATCGTAGGCAAACGACAACCGTTCTGCCTTGTGTTGGTTGCGGGTGGTGACATCTGAACGGGTGAGCCGGTGCAGGCGCTCCAGCAGCGGCCCGGCATCGGTCACGTAACGGCGCACTGCCGAATCGGTCCATCCCGCTTCCCCGTACCCATAGAAGCGCATGTGCAGTTCCACCAGGCGCGAAACGGCTTTAATGCTGTCATTGTCAAAGCGCAGGGCCCGCATGCGCTTCGCTGTGAGTTTGGCGCCGGCTAGATCATGGTGGCGGAAGCTGACGGCGCCGCCGGGTTCAAAACGGCGGGTCTTGGGCTTGCCGACGTCGTGCATCAGGGCGGCGAAGCGCAACACAAAGTCCGGGGCGGGAACGACGCCATCGGGCCCGCTCTCCAACTCAACTGCCTGTTCCAAAACCTGCAGGGAATGCTGGTAAACGTCCTTGTGCCGGTGATGTTCGTCAGTTTCAAGTTTAAGCGCGGGGACTTCCGGCAACACCAGCGCAGCCAAACCCGTTTCCACCAGGATGTCCACACCGGCCCTGGGATGTGCCCCGCAAATGAGCTTGACCAGCTCGTCACGGATGCGCTCTGCGGAAATAATGCCAATTCGCTCAGCCATCCCCTGCATGGCTGTCAAAACGTCAGGGTGCAGCGAAAAACCCAACTGCGAGGCAAAGCGGGCAGCCCGCATCATCCGCAAGGGGTCATCGGAGAACGAATCCTCCGCTTTGCCGGGCGTACGCAACAATCCTTGAGCTAGATCCTGCGCTCCGCCAAACGGGTCCACGAGCTCCATGGCGGGCAACCGCAGAGCCATGGCGTTAACACTGAAGTCCCGGCGCTGCAGATCATCTACCAGGGAGGTGCCAAACGCCACCAGGGGCTTCCTGGACTCAGGGTCGTAAGCCTCAGCACGGTAGGTGGTGATTTCAATGAGCAAAACCTCCTTGTTCCGGTTGCGCTTGCGGAAACCAATGGTGCCAAAATCACGCCCCATCTCCCAGTGCGAATCGGCCCACTTCCCCGCGACGGCCAAAATCTCATCCGGTGTGGCATTGGTGGTGAAGTCCAGGTCCGGGGACGTGCGCCCCAGAAACAAGTCACGGACGGGGCCGCCCACTAAGGAAAGCTCGTATCCGGCGTCGACAAATAGCCGGCCCAGCTCGAGGACTGCCGGGTCAAATGTGGAGGTATCAAGCGTAAAATCCATGGTTCCTTAAGGATGCCAGACTTTTGCCGTCAGCGACTTTCCCAACTTTTCGACACAACCGACCCTGTCCGGAAACAGCCCTGCGCCCTGTCATCATCGGCGGATAAAGATAGCTAGAGTGGACTGCATGGTTCACCCCGTGCCGCGCGCGCCGAAGAGGAACCCATTGTCATCGGCAATGGGTTCGCCGGCTACGCCCATGGCACCCGGCGCCCCCAGCCAGTTACCTACGGTTGAGGAAGTTTCCGCCGGCGGTGTGGTGGTGGAAATGCACCACGGTGTCCCACGAGTGGCCATCATTGCCCGCATTAACCGTGGTGGCAGATTGGAATGGTGCCTGCCCAAAGGGCATCCTGAGGGTGCGGAAAACCATGCTGAAGCTGCTGTGCGGGAAATTGAGGAAGAAACCGGCATCGCCGGGGATATTTTGGCACCCTTAGGCAGCATTGACTATTGGTTCACAGTCAGCGGCCATCGCGTGCATAAAACTGTCCACCACTTCCTGCTGCGCGCCACGGGCGGCTTCCTGACCATTGAAAACGACCCTGACCATGAGGCTGTGGATGTGGCATGGGTCCGCCTTGATGAACTGGCACGCAAGCTCTCGTTCCCGAACGAGCGCCGGATAACCGATCTGGCCAGAGAATTGCTGCCCGAGTATTTCTAGCGCCGCCTTTTGACGGCCTTCTAAAGGCTCCAGTGAGATGATGGGATCGATGTCTTACCAGAACCGGACCAACGTCCCACCTAAACCAGCTGCCTCGCCACGTTCCGCTGCCATGGCGGCCAGCGTGGACACCTCCATGGTGGCGGTGGTTCAAGCCTCGCCGCAGGCCGCCATGCAGGCCTCGCCCTACATGGCCGGGCAACCAACCGCAATCCCCACGGAGGATAACCGTATGTCATCTTCTGGTAGCTCGACGCCGGCAGGTTCGACGTCGGCAGCCTCCCCGGCAGCAGTTGGCAGCGGCTTGGGGGCCGCGAACGAGGATGCCGCTGTGCAGGAGCCAGCCAGGCCAGTGGTGAGCGCGACCCGTTCCAGCGCATCCATGGCCGTGGGAACCTTGGCATCACGCATTTTGGGCTTCCTCAAAGGAATTGTGCTCGGTTACGCCATTGCGGGCACCACGGTGGGCAATATTTTTGAAGGCGCCAACAACCTGCCCAATTTAATTTTCCTCATGGTTGCCGGCGGCGTGTTCAATGCGGTGTTGATTCCGCAAATAGCCAAAGCCAGCAAGCATCCGGACAAGGGCTCGGATTTTATTTCCCGACTCCTGACGTTGGGCGTCATGGGGCTGCTGGTGCTGACCGGGCTCGTCGTGGTTTTCGTGACACCGATTATGGGCTTGTCCACCTCCTTTACCGGCCAACAATTGGAACTGGCCATTACTTTTGGTTTGTTCCTGCTGCCGCAAATATTTTTTTACGGGCTTTTTTCCCTGTTGGGACAGGTTCTCAATGCCCACAATTCCTTCAAGGCGTACGCGTGGGCTCCCGTCGTGAACAATGTGGTGGTTATTGGGGGCCTGCTGGTCTTTATTGCCGTGGCGGGAGGCAATGCCAGCAACCCCCACTCCGTGGAGAACTGGACCATGACTCAGACGTGGCTGCTGGCCGGGACGGCCACCCTGGGCATTGTGGTGCAGTCGGCCGTGCTGTTGATACCCGTCCACCGCCTGGGCTTGAATTTGCGCCCCCGCTTCGGAGTGCGCGGCACGGGCCTTGGGGCCACCGCCAAAGTTGCCATCTGGACCATGGGCACCATGATTATTGGCAACTTGAGCTTCATCATTATTTTGCGCGTGGCCACGATTCCCTCAGGCGGGGACGGCGTACCGGAACCGGGATCCACCATCCCTGGCCTGTACGCGCTCAACCGTGCCACCGAGCTTTACATCATGCCGCATTCCATTATTGCCCTGTCCATCGCCACCGTGATGTTTACGGCCATGGCACATGCGGCGGCCAATAAGGACTTGTCCGGTCTGCGAAGCTCCCTTGCCGCGGCATTGAGCAATACGGGCCTGGCAACAGTTTTTGCAGCCGTTGCACTGGTGGTGCTTTCGGGTCCCTTTGGCATGCTGTTTGGGGGCGGCAATGAAACGCCCGCCCGTCATATTGCCATCACGTTGACCATTCTGGCCATTGGTGCGCCGTTCTACAGCATTAACTTCATCCTTAATCGGGTGTTTTACGCGCAGGAAAACGCCAGGACACCCTTTATCATTCAATGCATTATGGTGGCGTTGGGCATGGGTTCAGCCTTGTCCGCCGCGCTTCTGCCGAAAGAATTCATCATTTATGGATTGGCGGCCAGTTACACGTTGACCAATGTTCTGGGGCCCATAGTGAGCCATTTCTTCCTACGCGCCCGGTTGGGTAATTACGGTGAAGGCAGGATCATGCACGCCCACATGCGCTTTCTCGTGGCCGCACTCGTGGCAGGGATCATTGGTGAGCTGGCCTTGCGGCTCTTTGGCAGCTCCACCCCTGACGGTTTCATGTGGACTTCCATGCCGGCGTCGGTAATTACCATGGCAGTGACCGGCACGTTGATGGCCACCATTTACATAGTGGTGTTAAAGCAGCTCCACGTTGATGAAGTTGATGCGGTTCTAACACCACTCATGGCTAAAGTCAGGGGCCGGTTGCCCTCCCGGGGCTGACTGCAGCTTTAAATAACGCCAAGCGGTACGCGCCAACCCGGGACAGCGGGCTTTGTCCTATAGAATCAGTGAAAATACGGCTTAGTGCATATTACTTCACGGGCCACCATGCATGTAATGAGGAGGACTTGGTGCCACAACCCATCGATGTGGGCTCCATCCTTGGCGGCCGCTATAAAGTGACCGGCCGGATTTTGGCGTCGGCTGAGAATGACGTCATTTTAGACGGCCTGGACCAGGTTCTTAACCGTCCCGTCAGCATCCTGGTTTCGGCTGTGGAGAACTCGCAATACCTGATGCAAAGTGCCCGAGAGGTGGCGACAGGCACCCGCGCATCCAAAGTTTCAATCTTGGACTTGGGTACGCAGGATCATGCCACTTATCTCATTGCTTCACGTACGTCCCCGGCTGAACTGCTCGATTTGGTGGTTCCCACCGAACCAATGGACGACGCCTACCAGGAACCCTTCTTTACCGACACGCTGGGAACGGAAATCTTTGGTAAGGCCCGCGATGCGGCGCCAGTTTCCAGTCCGTACATTTACGGCAACACACCCTTGACTCCGGGTGACCCGCAGCCAGCGGTTGCCAGACATTCTCCCGCTGCCGCTGCCGCTGCCGTTTCTACGGCCACAGCCGCAGTGCCAGCTAAAGAGGCCAACCCCACGGCCGCCGTCGTACCTCCCGTGGCCGCACAAACCGCCACAACACCCAAGGTCACGTTGTGGGAAGAAGAGGATTACGGATCCCTCAACCAAAACGAGTCAGAAGAGGCGGCACAGCGTCCCGGTATCTTCCCGGCCGAGCTGCGCGGGGACAATCCAGACGATGCCTACGGCGACGATGATTTGCTGGAGGACGAAGACGATGACAATGCGCCCCGCACAGGTGGCCGCTGGCTCACGGGGGCAGTTATTAGCGTCTTGCTCATTGGTGCTTTGATTTTCGCTGTTCAGCACATTGGCACGTTATTTGGTGAAGGAGACAATCAAGCCGCTGACACCACTACCTCGGCTGAAGCTCCGCCGTCCAACGTTGAACAAACACCCGTTGCCCCCGCTGAACCAGCACCCGTCGCCCCCGTCATAGCAGGTTTGACGGACATCACAGCCTACGCCCCAGGCGTACCAAATTACGGCCAAGCGTATTTCCCCCGCCTCAAGGAGGCATTTGACGGCAACAAGGCAACGTACTGGCCCACGGTTGAGTACTCGAATGCGGATTTTGCCGGCCTCAATACAGGCATTAACTTGGTGGTTGAACTCGCTGAAGAATCCAACATCAGCTCGGTCACCATCAATCAGCTCACAGGCTCTGGTGGGCAATTCAATATTTTGACCAACAGCACTCCCGGGCTGGACGGAGCCGTGAAAATTGGCAGTGGATCCTTCAGCGCCCCGGACTTCACGTTTACGGCGCCCCCTGGAGTCAAGGCCGAATATCTCATTATCAGCTTCACGGAACTTCCGAAGCTGCAACCATTTGTAACGTACCCCTATGGCCTGAAGATTACGGAAATCAGCATTAAGTAAATATCCCCCTTTCCGTCGCACTCCCGTGGCGGAATATCTTCGCCGCAATCCCAGTTATGGATAGCGAAGGTCCATGGGGCTGCTTCTGGCAGCCCGGTCACTGAAGGAAGAGGAATACTCACTCGTGAGCACGCAAGTCACCCCCGCAAGCGATGTCCGTGACGTCATTATCGTCGGTTCTGGCCCCGCTGGATATACAGCTGCAATTTATACTGCGCGTGCGGATCTCAAACCGCTCATGATTGCAGGCTCTGTCACTGCCGGCGGTGAGCTCATGAATACCACTGAAGTTGAAAACTTCCCCGGTTTCCCCGAAGGAATCATGGGTCCGGACCTGATGGAAAACTTAGGTCAGCAAGCGGAGAGGTTTGGCACGGAAGTGATGTACGACGACGTCACTTCCGTTGAGCTTGAAGGTGCCATTAAGACTGTAACGTTGGCGGATGGGCAGGAATTCAAGGCCCGCACGGTCATTGTTTCCACGGGTTCCGCTTATCGTGAGTTGGGTGTTGAGGGCGAGAAGCGCCTGGTTGGTCACGGTGTCAGCTCCTGTGCCACCTGTGATGGTTTCTTTTTCAAGGGCCACAACATTGCAGTAATTGGTGGTGGCGATTCAGCAATGGAAGAAGCCATCTTCCTCACGAAGTTTGCCGATTCCGTCACGGTTGTACACCGCCGCGACACTTTGCGTGCTTCCAAAATTATGGCTGACCGAGCCCTCAATCATCCCAAGATTAATTTCATCTGGAACTCCGAAGTGGTGAGCGTTGAGGGGGAAAGCAAAGTCAGCGGCATCCGGCTCAACAACTTAGTGACGGGTGAACAGTCCGGGCTGGCTGTGACGGGTGTATTCGTGGCCATCGGCAACGACCCCCGCGTGGACCTTGTAAAGGGCGTCCTTGAGTTGACGGCATCGGGAACCATTGCCGTCGAAGGACGCACTTCCAAAACCAGTGTTGCTGGCGTATTTGCAGCTGGTGACGTCATTGACCCCACTTACCGTCAGGCAATCACTGCCGCTGGCTCAGGATGTGTCGCTGCCCTGGATGTAGAACACTTTTTAGCCGAACACGATTCCTAAGAGAAAGTAGCAACTCATGAGCAATGCAATAAGCGCAACTGATGCAGACTTTACCGATACTGTCTTAAACGCGGAGAAGCCCGTCATTGTGGACTTCTGGGCTGAATGGTGTGGGCCCTGCCGCAAGCTGGGACCCATCTTGGATGAGATTTCTGTGGACTATGCAGAAAAAGTTCAGGTCGTAAAGGTCGATGTGGATGCAAACCCGGGTATTGCGGCAAAATACGGTATTACGTCGATCCCCGCTGTCTACCTGTTTCAGGGTGGCGAGGTCAAGAGCACAGTTATTGGTGCCCGGCCCAAGCAGTATTTCGAGAAAGAATTTGCTGACTACCTGAGCTAAGCAAACTATTTCGTTAGGTAGTTCCATTAGCTGTGGGCCGGACAATGTCCGGCCCACAGCTATTTAAGCTTCGTTTGCGGTATTCACCGGTTCTCCCAGATTGATTCTAAGCAATTATTCACAGTGGTCACATGGAACTGCTACTCCCTCGCGCGGTCATTGGCCCGCTGGTGCCATGAGTTCAAATGACCGATACTGAAATGTTGAAAAGGCAGACTGCAGACAGACTGCCTTTTAAGCTCGGTATCAGGGTCCAACATCAACAAATTCCCTGGTCCTTTGCACGCCCGTCAGTCGAAAACCTGTTTGAAGATTTTTGGAAAATCGTTCCATTAGTCGCTGTTTTTGTTTACAATTGTGGTATGGGCGGTTCGGTGAATTTCCCGGTGGGTCGGGATGGTTTTTCCGCCACAGTTTCTGTGGCGGACCAACTCGATGCGCTGATACTTCCTAGTGTTTTCCCGGTGGAGGTTGCGGTCCCGGGGTGGGTGGGGTTGCCTGATTTCCCTGCCTCTGAGGCGGGGTGGAGGATAGTTTCCCGTGTCGTTTGTTCGGGGCGCGGGCGGTCATGGATGACTGCACGGCGGCATTAGCGGCGGTGGCGAAGCATCAGAACCGGTGCGCGGCCCTGGTGGCGGTATTAGTGGAACAGATCCAGGCGACCGCGGGGGTTGAGGGCAGGATTTTGTCGTTGGATGCGTGGCAGCAAGAGACCTCGTTCATGTGTTTACGCTCCGAAATCGCCACCGTGTTACATGTGCCTAAGGGGGCTGCGGGGCGTTTAATGCGCCACGGGGCGGTGTTGGTCCGGGAACTACCGGCAACGCTGGGCGCGATGCAGGAGGGCTGGTTGGGGTGGGAACACGCGGTCATCATCGCTGAAGAAGTGTCCTTGCTCCGCGAAGCAGGTGTGGACCAACACCTGAGGGACGCCTTCGAGGAGTTGTTGCTGGACAAGGCTGAGGATTCCACAAACCCAAGTTTCCGGGAAAAAGCCCGCCGGGCCCGGGAACGGGCTTATCCGCAAACCCTGGTGCCGCGGACACGTCGGGCGCTGGCGGACCGGCACATGCGTGTCAGTCGTGGTCAGGACGGGATGTCATGGTTGACGCTCTTTGCTTCTTCACCCGCGATCGAGGCGATCTTCACCCAGTGCACCAGCACCGCCCACGCGGTGCAGGGACCCCACGAGACACGGACCTTGACCCAGCTACGGGCCAATATCGCCACCATCCTCCTCCTGGGCCAAAGCATGGAACAAAACCACCTCCACACCCCCACAACCACCAGCACCCCGGCTACCGCTGCCACCACGACGACTGCGGGTACCACTGCTACCGCTGCATCCACAACGGGGCTGGGGCCTTCTTCTTTGGTGGCGGGTTTTATCCGGAGCCTGCCGGTGAAGGATGTGGTGTGTCTACGGGGTGGGTGCCGGTTTTTGATGATCCTAACTATGCGGATCCGAACTTTGTGGAACCCGATGCTAATCCCTCACTGGAAGGGGCGTTTGTTCCTGAACCCCTGACCAAGCCACCTGCCAGACCGCCGGTCCTGACCCCCGCACCTGGTTCCCCGTCTTTAGGGGCTGTTGGTGGTGGGGTGTGGCCGCCGTTGCCGCAGGTCACCCCGGTGGTGTTGCTGCCGGTGTTGTCAGTGCTGGGCTTTTCCAGTGATCCGGCGTGGATGGAGGGTGTGGGACCGATCAGTATTGAGGTCGCCAAGCACCTCACCGCGAATGCTTCCTCTTTTTATCGGGTGTTGGTGGACCCGGTGACGAATAAGCCCCTTGACAGGGCACCGGATACGTACCGGATGAGCAAGGCCATGAGGGTGATGTTGCGGATCAGGGACGAATACTGCCAGTTCTCCGGCTGTAACACGATCGCGGTGAATTGCGAGGTGGACCATGTGGTGAAGTTCGAAACCGGGGGTCGGAGTGTTTAGAACAACTTGGAGTGTTTGTGTCAACGGCATCACCGGATCAAGCATTACAAGGACGATAAAACCCGTCACGGGTGTGCCCGCACGGATCAAAGCGCGCAACGTCAACAGATCAGGTTGCGGGGCTGGACCCCTACCATGACCGCACCCGGGCATCCTGGCTGGACGTCACCGGCCGGCCGGTACTACCCACCGGCCCCCATGGACACCGAGCCGCCCAGCTATCCACAATGGCTCAAAAACTATCCACAAACCTGGGGTCATACCGACGGACCCGACAGCGTCAACAGCCCAGACGCCCCCAACGATGGGTACAGTGCAGACGGGGAGTATGATGCAGACGGGGATGGTTGGGTCACGGACACCGACTACCGCTCAGCGGACCTCCCACCAGAGGCCACCCCACCCACCTGGACAGCCGCAAACGTCCCCCAACCACCCCCCAGGCATGTTCGCCGACCACTAACCACCCATAGGCTACAAATAAACGCCCAGTATGTATAAAAATGCTCATTCGCGGTCCGCGAATTGCTCAACCACTTCTATGGCTGCATCTACGTGCTCGCTCTGAAATATCATTTGAGGCAGATCGTTTCACGTGAAACGTCTGCAGGACCTCCTTTCGCCCGACAATTTTTGGGGCTACCCCATATCAGCAAACCTGAACGGTCATAGACGGACAATTAATACGTTCATCAAAATTGATTCGGTATGATCCGCTGTGAGTATTACGTTCAATGGGTTCAAGGCAAGCTCGTCTACATCTTTTGCGAAGAACAGCTTTCACCCTCCATGCGAGGTTGCCAGTTGCACAAATCGGGCTCGACCCCAAAATTAATACCCCGAAATATCTTTTGTCAGGGGCTGATGAGCATTGTTGAAACTAGGCTAAAACAAGGCAATTAGTGCGAATTCAAAATATATGATCCGAGCCATCCTTGACACAGTGCTGTCGAAAAATGTCCATAGATATGTCTGGGTGTCGGTAGCTTGCTAAACCCATAGCTTCTAGATCCGCTGTCGTGGAAAGTGCTGGCTGGTGTGAGAGTGAGCTCGCAAAGATTTCCCGCGGCAGCCACGAAGTGAACGGGGCGGGGTCATACTCTCGATGCAACAAGTTGGTTGGATAAAGGAGTTGCTGATGGGGCGCGGGTGATTGTCGTTTTCGGATCTGGCGGACTTCGCTGTAGGCATCTTGGCTGATAGAACGAATCGACAGATTGAGGTTGAGCTGGGCCGGGACCACACCATCATATGGGGGGAGCGGAACGGGAACTCGACCAAGACCCGGGGTTACCGGCCGGTCAGTGCTGAATGTGCCGTTGAGCGGAAGCGTAAGTATTCGACGCTTTGGGGACCGCCCATTATTGCCGATGGAGGCCACCAATATTATCGTTGAGGGCCGGTACCTCCCCGCGTGGGAGCCACCGGCCTCCGGCGGATCCACCTGATTCATGACGGCGCTGATCTTCTCACGGCACGTGTGCCTTCCTGCTCAGGGACGGACGGTGTAGTGGGCGTCGCGTTCCATCACTATTCTCTGCGTAGTCACCGGTACCGAGCCGCCGATGTCGACCCTTCTACAGACACGGCGTCCAGAACACGCAGGGCCGGGCAGCCGCGACGTCGACATCATGGGCGCGGACTGCCTACAGAGACGCTTCCCGACAGCGTTTCTGCGCAACGGCTCCACTATCGTCGGCAGGACGAAGTTCGCCGTGCATTTCCCGGGATCGACAACGCTGGGCTGCCTACAAGTGCGACCGGTTCAGACCGGACCTACTCACGTCGCGGTACCCACCGCCGCGCAGGCAAAGCAGTTCCCGGCAATGCCCCTGGTGCTACAGACAATATTCGGGTTTTCCTGCGATGGTCCCCACGCGCAATATTGCTGACACTCAAACAGTCGAATATTCAGACAGATCCGATCCTCGCTGCACGGGTGAAGGCGGATCTGACCCGGTCCAGGACGCCACGGCAGACCGCCGGCCGTTCGCGTTTGGAAGCCACAGCTACCAACCTTGAAACGATGACGAAATTACCCGATACCCAGAGCCGCACCGTGTCCCACGAGGCATTTCTTTCGGTGGATCTACGCTCTGCCCAAGGGCGAGCTGTCGAAGTGCCCGTGCTGGCTATCGCAAACGTCCTGAATTCATGATCGGTATGGAGCTTCAATACGAGACGATCAGCGAGCTACCCGGTGGAGCTCCAAGCAAAGTAGTCCCTTGGCAGGCTCGCTCGCTTGCTGGAGTCTATCAACCCGATCCTAGACGCACCACCGTAAAATTCATCGCGGGCATCTGGAAAATGCGAGGCCACGCATGTTGCTGTGGACCTGAGTTTGCAAACCTTCAAGCACGATCTGGACGTTTCGTTCTAAGCGTTCAAAGAATGAATTTTCGGACTGGGATATACGTAGCGGACCAATCGCGATAGAAAATGTTTTGATCGTCGGCCGCGACGGGCTGCCCAGGCCTCCCGAGCCCATCTAAGCGACTAGGACCAATGACGAGCGGGATCCCCACCCCAATAAGACTCACGGCACACACGGGCCACAGCAACGGCAGAATATGGGCATCTGGCGAGGCCAATGAGGGTCCGATGTACTGTCCATGCACCCTGCACAGCATACCGCTAGGTTTGTGTAATTTTGGTTCTCCAAATAGTCTCTTCTCCAGTCAATTTACTGACCTGACCACACCGTTAAATGCTTCACCTCAAAAGCGGTTCATTTTGGTATTTGGGGCGGACTCCAAGACTAGGGCTGCCACACCACCTTTTGTTCAGCTCACAGCCGGGATGGTTCAATATTCTGTCTGCTGAGAGAATCCGTGGCGGCGATCGCTTCTCGATATGGAGATAGCGCCAACGACGGATGAGCGGGACCATCCACAACACCAGTTGCGTCAAGAGCAAGAACTCTTCTGCGTGAATGAACCCGATCCGCTAAGGAATGGTGAAAAATGCGAAGCGATCAGCATTCGATTCAGTAGGTACGGGTCCATGTGCAATACCAATTACCAGCTACCTCGATGACAGGGATCCCAAGCATCGCTCACTCAGTCATCCCGACATTCCAGAAGTTTAGAGAGTTCGGCGGATTCTGGTGGTCATTGCAACAGGAGGGGTTCGATCAGTTCGATCGGTTTCTTGAACTGTAGTCGTTTGCGTGGTCTATCGTTGAGTTCGGCGGCAACCCAGTCCAGATCCTCAGTACTGTGGATACCCAGATCTGTCCCTTTAGGGAAATACTGGCGCAGGAGTCCGTTGGTGTTCTCATTGATGCCACGCTGCCAGAGTGAATGCGGATCACAGAAGTAGATCTCGATGCCGGTATCCATCTTCACCGTTTTCCAGTCCTGCATTTCAATACCTTGGTCCCACGTCAGTGAATGCCGCAACGCGTGAGGGAGTGTTTTGATCTTCGCGGTCAACGCCTCACGCATCTGCTCGGCCTTGTACCCATCAGGTAAGTGAACGAGCATCGTGAAGTTCGTGCTCCGCTCCACCAGGGTCCCGATGGCGCTCTGGTTGCCCTTACCGATGATTAAATCCCCCTCCCAATGCTCTGGCACGGCGCGGTCCTCTACCTCGGATGGGCGTTGGGAAATATTGATTATGCCCCGGATCCGGTTCTTACGCTGACCGGCCTTGCGGGAAGGGTGCCGCACGGCCCGCCCGGTGCGTAAACACAGCGTCAGCTCCCGGTTCAAGGCGCCCCTGGACTGGATATACAGGGACTGGTAAATGGTCTCCGGTGACACCCACATCTCTGCATCGTCAGGGAACCTCAGGCGCAGGCGTCCCGCGATTTGTTCCGGTGAATACTTCTTGGCAAGGTCCTCTTCGACTATTCCACGCAAGACAGTGTTCGTGTGAAGTTTGGCCGGTTTCGGCCGGCTGGCACGGTCGTAAGCAAACACATGGGCGGACGTGGCCCGGTAGGCGGTGCCGGGTTTCGTATTGCGCTTCACCTCCCTCGAGACCGTCGAAACAGACCTCCCAATAGTCTCCGCGATCGCTCTTAAGGACTGGCCCTGGGCGCGGAGAATCGCGATCTCCTCACGTTGGGTGATCGTCAAGCACCGGCCCTTCAAATTCCTGCCACGGCGAGGCCGCACGCCACCGGCAGCGGCCAAAACACTGCGTCCGGTACGCCTACTGGTATTGATGGGGACCACGTCATCGGTGATGAAATCACCGGCCTGCATCCTGGCCCAAAACACCTGCAACAAATCCGGCCTGCGAAGGATTGAATACTTCGCCATATCAACACTCATTCACTAAGTGTTGCAATCACCGCAAGAACCCAAGGAACCCCTACTGGCACCTAAAAGATTGCCTCAAAAGCATGATGTGGAGAGCCAATCATTGGTAATTATTCGTCTAGTTCGTTTGTACATTCTTTGGTTTACAGCACGAAGAGGCGATCTGCCTCAATGATTGTCGAAGGTCTGTAGTCCCAAACGGAAGCCGCGGGTTCCTTTAGTCACTGGTAATACCAACTAAAATCGAGGGCCGATGTTTGCTTTGGAGCTTCTAAAAATCTAAAGTCCCAGGACCCAATCGAGCGTGATCCCGCCATTTCATCATGAGCGAGTGGCATCCAGGAACTGTCAGGCACCCATAAAGTTCCTTGAGTCTACGATCAGAAGGGGCGTGTCGTTTCACGTGAAACAAACCAAGTTGAGTGTGTGAGAAGCGCAGAGACACAGTGGGAGTAACGTTGTATCGAGGTACATCATTTGCAAAATTACGTGCATCTTTACAGTCTTGCACACGGAAAACTACTGACACTTGTTGTTTACAATTACTCTTCATGAACACGGCCAGGGACTGTTTCACGTGAAACAGTCCCTCATCCAAAACTATTTATTACTGGCACCAAGGACGTCCATAATTCTGTTCAAGTCTTCAACGGAGGCAAATTCGATGCTGACTTTGCCTTTTCGAGCTCCCAAAGAGATCTTGACATTTGTATCTAAACGATCAGCCAGAGAGCTCGCCAAAAAGTCGAGCCTCTCATGACGAGGACTCGTGGACTTAGAAGGCTTGGTACTGCTCTTTGGCCCCTGATACAACTGCACCGCTTCTTCAGTAGCCCTGACAGACATACCCTCAGCAACAATTTTTTGTGCTAATTGCTCCATTGCCGCGGTCTCCGGCAGAGCCAAGAGAGCCCGAGCGTGGCCTGCCGAAAGCACGCCTGCAGCTACTCGCCGCTGAACTACAGGCGGTAGCTTTAATAGCCGTAAAGTGTTGGAAACCTGGGGACGTGAACGCCCAATTCGATCAGCTAACTGCTCATGGGTAGTGCCAAAATCTTCTAGAAGCTGTTGATAGGCCGCTGCCTCTTCCAACGGATTCAACTGGCTTCGGTGAAGGTTTTCCAATAACGCATCACGGAGCAAATTATCATCTGCGGTGTCACGGACAATTACCGGTATGGTTTCCAAACCGGCGGCTTGAGTCGCGCGCCAGCGTCGCTCGCCCATGACCAACTCATAGGGCTGACCGCCTTTTTCCAGGGAGTTGCGTACAATAACGGGCTGCAATACGCCCACTTCACGAATAGAATGCACCAATTCGGCCATGTCGTCTTCGTCGAAGACGGTACGGGGCTGTTTACGGTTCGGGTGGATTTGGTCCACCCCGAGTTCCATAAACGTAGCACCCGGGACATGCACTAGTTCGATATTTTTATCAGGAGCTGCTTTTTTACCTGCCGTACGTAAGGTCTGCGTCGACGGTTTTTTAGCTTTGGGTTCCGGAAAAAAAAGGTCTACTGGCCTTGTCGGCATGGAGAACTCAGTTTCATCGTCGGAAGAACTTGGTATCAATGCACCCAAACCGCGGCCAAGACCCCTGCGTTTGTCATTCATTAGGACTTCCTCCACTGAAGGACCCGCATGGCTGTCGGGTTCCGGTAATCATTGTAAGTTACTAAATCCTTATTCATGCTTATATTAGACCGCAGACCGCTCAGCTAATTCGGCAGCCGCTTCCAAGTAAGAGAGGGCGCCCGTAGAGGAAGGATCATAGGTCATTACTGTCTGCTGGTAGCTGGGAGCTTCTGAAATACGAACAGATCGCGGAATAAGCGCCTTTAGAACTTGGCGCGGGAAATGTTCCCTCACATCGGCAGCCACGTGTGCGGCCAAGTTTGTACGCCCGTCATACATGGTAAGCAAAATGGTGGAAACGACTAAGTCCGAATTTAAATGCCGTTGAATCATTTCGATATTTTTCAAAAGTTGACTCAAGCCCTCCAATGCATAGTATTCGCACTGGATAGGGATCATAACCTCGTTGGCTGCACAGAAGGCATTAACTGTAAGGAGACCGAGGCTGGGGGGACAATCAATAAAAATGAAATCGAGGCGCTGAAGTCCATTGTTAGCGCGGAATTTGACGTACTCTTCGATGGCCCGTCGTAGCCGTTGTTCGCGAGCAACCAAGGACACAAGTTCAATTTCGGCCCCGGCCAAATGGATAGTTGCAGGCGCGCAGAAAAGGTTGGCAATATCAGGACATTCGGCAATCACTTCCGACATGGGGAAATCATTGATCAATACATCGTAAATGCTGTCAACCTCAGCGTGATGGGGTACACCTAAGGCTGTTGAAGCGTTTCCCTGCGGATCGATATCTATAACCAATACCTGTAGCCCGGCGGAGGCCAGTGCGGCGGCCATATTAACGGTGGTTGTGGTTTTTCCGACACCACCTTTTTGGTTGGCGACAGTAAGGATACGCGTTTGACCCGGCGTAGGTAGACGTTTGCCCAGAAGCTTCTCACGCCGCTTCGATTCACTGATCAGCTGACTTGCTATGGGGCTACCTTCATCAAGATCTTTACGAGCTGAGGCTGCAGTTACTGTTTCACGTGAAACATTGGATTTAACGACCGATAAATCAACCAATTTAGGTTGACTAGAGGCGTTTGAACGTGCCGATCCCAAAGTCATAAACGGAGGAATTCGTTGCGAAGCCGCTTCGCTACTGCTCACGCTGACACTCTCACTTTCTGTGGCATTGGTTGCCGACCTCTAGCCTATCGGTTTCCACGGGCACCCGAGGGCATCAACGCCGCTTCGCCTGAACCAGAACACGGACCACAGTTGTAGGTTCCTCAAGAATTTCCTGACCAGCCATCAAAATTTCAGTTCTGACGCCGCCCAATTTCTTCAACACCTTCGCCGCCTTGGCGATCTCCTCTTCTGCGCTGCGACCCTTAATGGCAAGGAGCTGCCCCTCCCCGCCCAAAAGGGGGATCGTCAGGGGAGCTAGTGTGTTCAATGCTGACACCGCGCGGGCCGTTACTACTGAACACTCAACCTTGCCAATGGCGGCCTCTGCCCGCGCACGAACGATTTCCACATTGCCTAAGCCCAGATCCGTAATGATCTCTTCCAGCCACACAACACGACGCTCAAGGGGTTCTATCAAAGTCAAATACAAATCCGGTCTAGCGATGGCTAAACAAAGTCCAGGAAGGCCGGCTCCGCTGCCCACATCGGCCACCTTGGCGCCGTCGTCAATTAGATCAGCTACAACAGCACAGTTTAAGACGTGCCGGCTCCATAGACGCGGAACTTCACGCGGACCAATAAGCCCGCGTTCAATGCCTGAGGTAGCCAAGTGCTCGACGTATCGCTTAGCGAGCTCCAACCGGTCACCAAAAATATGCTCCGCCGCAAGGGCTTCTTCAGCAGTTAATTCCACCACGGTTTGCATCCTCTAAACACATAAAATTCTGATCCCGGCTGCAAGTACTTGGAGCGGCCGGGATCAGATAAAAATTTCTTGGGAAAGTCACTACTGCTGTGCAGCAGTCACCACAATATGACGCTTGGATCCTTCACCTTCAGATTCTGAATCCAACCCAAGCTCTGCAATAGCGTCGTGGACAAGTTTGCGCTCATAAGCTCCCATGGGAGCCAACGCCACCGATTCACTACCCGCCGCGATTTCGGCAGCCGCATTCTTGGCAACTTCGTTTAGTTCTGCGTTACGGCGATCGCGGTACCCAGAGATGTCCAGCACTAAACGAGAGCGACTCTCCGTGGCAGACAGTACGCTCAGTCGGGTTAGCTCTTGAAGGGCGTCCAAAACTTCGCCATTCTGGCCTACTAAACTTTGCAAAACGTCGGATTCTTCGTCTGTCACGATCGAAATGTAGGTGCGTCCATTGCGTACTTCAATGTCGATATCTCCATCGATATCAGCAATGTCCAACAACTCTTCGAGGTAATCGGCAGCGATGTCCCCTTCTTCCTCGAGGCGACCAGTGCTGATTGCTTCGGTGGGAGCTGCTTTCGCGTCAGCCAAAACAGGCGTTTCTTCAGACATTATCGCTTCTTCCTGTTCTTACGTTGTGGCTGGACTCGCTGACTTTTGACCTCAGAAATTTCCGGTACGGCTGCCTCTTCAGCGGCGATCTTCCTGGACGAACCTAGCACGGGCAAACCCTTCGCTTCGCGGCGCTTCTGGTACTCCTTGTAGGCCGGTGAACCGGGAGTAGGCATGCGGCGAATGACGAAGAACTGCTGACCCATGGTCCACAGGTTAGTGGTGGTCCAGTAGATGAGCACACCAATGGGGAAGTTCACGCCACCAATACCGAACACCAGGGGTAGCACATACAGCATCATTTTCTGCTGACGCATGAACGGACCCTGCATCGCTTCTTCAGACATGTTCTTTGACATGATTTGCTTCTGCGTAATGAACTGCGAGGCAATCATGGCAATGATCATGACGATGGACAGCGTTGCAATGGCAACCGTCAGGTTTCCACCCTGAAGGGAGGGCAACAGTGCATCGGAAAGGCGGGCACCAAAAATGGTGGCCTGATCAAATTGGGCTACCTGTTCACGCGTCATCGCCCCAATGCCGTTGTTGTTTGCATTTGCCTTGGCCACTCCAGATAGAACCTGGAATAGGGAGAAAAAGAAGGGCATCTGGATCAACATGGGCAGGCATGCAGAGAACGGGTTTGTGCCATGCTCCTTATACAGAGCCATTTGTTCCTGGCCCATGGCCTGACGGGACAACTGATCCGTCTTGCCTTTGTACTTCGCCTGCAACTTCTTCATTTCAGGCTGTAGCGCCTGCATGCCGCGTTGCGCTTTAATTTGCTTCACAAAGACAGGAATCAGCGCTGCACGAATTACCAACACCAGGCCGATGATAGACAGGGTCCACGTAACGCCTGAGGCGGCGTCCATCCCCATCCACGTCAAAAGGTCATGGAACGAGACCATGATCCAAGAAACTACCCACTTAAAGGGGAACAGAATTGTGTCGAAGAAACCCATATTTCTTTATCTATCTCCTCAAGCCGTTTGGCGGCTTTGTGTAGCCTGTTGCTTCGCCAGAAAAAAATGCGGATGGTTCAACTGGACAATAAGCGGAACTTTGGACGGATCGTCCCAATCAACATTATCCGGCAAAGGAACGGGGTCTAAGCCGCCTGCGCTCCATGGATGACAGCGCAGCACTCTACGCACGGCGTACCAGCAGCCCCTAAGCGCCCCATGAACTGTCACGGCCTCAAGAGCATATGACGAACATGATGGAAAAAACCGGCACACCTGCCCATAAGTGGGTGAGATGAAGCGCCGGTAAAACCGTAAAAATAGAATTAGGGTATTGCGTGGAAGATGCCATAGGAAGAGCACGACGACGGACCGCGGCTCAAGTGCCTTGCCTGCGGTCTGTAATGAACTCACTAGACATCTTCTCCTCTAGCGCCTGGATCCTTAACTGCTGGTTTCTCTGGTGAAGACTGCCCAAGACCTCCGACAACACCTTCCAAACGGGAAGCTGCTGCAGAATATGCTTTGCGATAGTCCGAGCCAAGCTCACTAAAGGAGGCGGCCGCAGCAGCGGGCAAGGCCCGCACCACAACATTGACACCATAGGGATGCTCTTTGACCGTGGGGACAACTATTTCCCTTAGTCTCCTCTTAACGAGGTTACGGGTCACAGCGTTCCCCACAGTTTTCGCCACAATAAACCCAATTTGACTAGGTTCTGTGGAAGAAGTGGACACCATATATAACACTACGTTCCGGCGTCCATTGCGGACGCCGGAACGTACAGTATGTGAGAAGTTGACGGAAGTCCGCATTCTATTTTTGGTGGCTAGCACCTTGCGATCAACTGCAACTTCACTAGGACCTGGCGAAGTGCCAAGCAGTTATTGGTTAGGCCGACAGCTCTACGCGACCCTTGCCACGGCGGGCGGCCAAAATGGCGCGGCCAGCGCGGGTGCGCATACGAAGGCGGAAGCCGTGCTTCTTGGCACGACGGCGGTTGTTCGGCTGAAAAGTCCGCTTGCTCACGGTAGTTACTCCAAGACAATCAAAGATGCGCCTTGCCCGTAGCTAACAGGTAAGA
>JBBSSM010000004.1:0-130210 GCA_038242155.1 Actinomycetales bacterium
CCCCCCCCCCCCCCCCCCCCCCCGCCCCCCCCCCCCCCAAACCCCCCCCCCCCCCCCCCCCACCCCCCCCGCCCGTCGCGTTAGCCCCCGGGGCTGCGTCGGACTCGGCAGGGAAGGCGGGGAGCACTGTCTCGGCGGAGAGCGGACGGGGAGGACGGATTCGGCGGGGAGGACGGGCAGGACGGGGACCTTGCAAACACCCAGGTCCCGCTACCCGTTATGACCAGGGCAGCAGCATGGCGGGCAGTGTCTCACCCATTTTCGCGCCGCGGGGTGGCACGGCCATGACACCATCGGCCATGGCCAGGCCACGCATCATGGCCGAGTCGGTGTGCGCGCAGGGTGACGCCAAACCATACACCAACCTGTAGGGCATGAGTCGGGTTGGGCCGGAAAATGCCTTGATGGGCGAGCCGCAGGGCACTTCGGTCAAAACGGGCTCCGGCAAACTGCCCAGTTTCGCCAGCAGGGGTGCACCCAGCACCATGAGTCCCACCATGGCCGCCAAGGGGTTGCCCGGTAAGCCAACAATGAAGCGACCATCCGGCAATTCCGCCAAAAGTGTGGGGTGACCAGGACGCATGGCAATGTGGGGAACATGAAAGGTGCCACCCATGGCCGTAATGGCTTCACGCAAAAAGTCCGCGCTGGAACTTCCTGTCGCTCCGGTAGTAATAAGTACATCGGCTGGCTCAAGCTCGTCATCAGCCAGTGCTTCCAGCATGGAAGCCAGGTTATCTGCCGACCGCTGCAAACCCACTATGGTGCCGCCCAGCATCTCCACCACGGCGCCCAACTGCGGCGAAAATGCATCGCGCACAAACCCCGCCTCCGGGATCCCGGAGGGAACCACTTCATCCCCGGTCAGAACTATTTTCACGCCCGGTCTGCCGAGGACCGACACGGCATCAAGTCCGCCCAGCGCAGCCAGCGAAATATGTGCCGGATTCAATGTGGATCCTGCTTTTATCAAAAGTTCCCCCTCTGCGGCTTCCTGCCCTGCAGGACGAATGTGCTGGCCGTTTTTGGGTTCCCCCGGGCGGGCTTTACCGCCCAATATTAGGACGGGCAAACCGTCGTCGTCCTTGGCCAACTCCCCCGACTCACTGCGCAGCACGGACTTGGCACCGGCGGGAATGGCGCCGCCTGTCACTATGGGCACGGCTTGGCCCGGCGATACCCGTGTCCCCTTTTCCGTAAGAATCCACGGCGGGCTCCCTGCCACAGCCCAGCCATCCATGGCCGACGATGCGTAATGCGGCATGGGATGGGCCGCTACAACATTGGTTGCAAGAATACGTCCCACAGCTGAGGCCAACGGCACGGAGTGTGAGACAAGTGGCTCAGCGAGGGACCAAGCCAATTTCCGTGCCTCCAACCACGTATGGGGCATCACGAGGCCGGAGGCGACAGCCGGCGCTTCCTCCACCGGCCCGGACCGTTTCACAGGCTGAGCCATGAGCCGCTATTCCCCGTTAAGTGAGGCAGGGGGCGACGGCGGTAATGCGGAGGCTTGCTCGGGTGCTTGCGCTGCCGCCAGCTGCTTGGCCATGGTGAGGGCGACCTTCATGGCCGCCGCCTCAGGGGCCTGACCGGAGCCCGCGGCCAGGCCTGCCGCAAGACCGGCCACGAAGGTGGTAAGCGGCGCGGCCGGGCGCACCACGGAGTGGGCGGCGACGCCTGCGACATTTAAAACAGCATGAATGTCCACCTCAATGTCGCCTATTTCAAAGGCTTCGAGCAATTTCTGAGTCCATTGCTGCAAAAGCTCGTCGTGATTTTCCAAATGCTATCCCTTCGCTGCCGCGGGCCCGGGCGCAATGCCTTGCGCGCGGGCATCTTCCCACGTATCAATATCCGCCGTAAGTCCTGCAGGCACGGCGCACTCCCTGAGCAACACCTTAGCAACCAGGGAGAAGACAGAGGCATCCTCAAGTCGGTGCGCCGCACGTGCTTCCGCCACGGCAGCCCGTAATGCCCGTTCAGGATAAATGGCAGCCAGCGGTTGTTGCCGGGTGCCATCGCTGGCCATGACCCCAACCTCAGCTCCAGCACCGGCAAGATTGGCCACCAAGAGAGCAGTCAACTCTGCGACCCGGGGCATGTCACACGCTAAAACCAGCACCTTACCTCCGCAGCTTCCAAGAGCGGCCAGCCCAGCGGCAATTCCAGCCGCCGGGCCCGCGAAAGCAGGCTCCTCCTGCGTTTGGATTACCAAGTGCCGGTTGGGCGTAGTCTCCAACCACTGTGAAATATTCTTTGCAGGACCCACGACGGCGATGCTTGCGGCCGTGGATCCCGCGTGACTGACCAATGACTCGGCTGAGCGTGCGTGTTGCCGGGTGATGAGCCCCGCCGCGGCATCCACGGTGCGGGCCAGTAAAGTTTGACCATCCAACACCAGACCGGCCTTGGGGACTCCGCCGAGTCGACGTGACAGTCCCCCGGCAAGAATTACTGCCTGCATACGCATCGCTTAACTTGGAGCATGCTTGCCATGCTAATGGTTGGTCCCCGCCACAGCTACTGAGGGCGCTGCCAGAGTTGGAAAGGTGCCAACCGGAAAACCGGATGGATTTGTCCCCGGCTGCAGCAAATCCTTGAGTCCACAAAGCTGGACTTGAGCCCTCTAGGAAGGTGTCCTGAGGATTAAACTAATGAACCCCGTCCAAGGACGGGGTTCATTAGTTTAAAGGTACTTCTTAGTGACCCATGGCAATGAAGACGGGGCCTGAACCAACATTGGCTGAGAACTGGGCAGTCATGCCGCCGCCCCATCCACCGTGGATGGCCTGACCGTTGCCAATGTAAACAGCGATGTGGGCCATGCCCATGCCGCCATCGGCGTAATAAATCAAGTCGCCGGGCTGAGCTTCAGCGGCAGAAACCGTGCGGCCCAAGCTCAAGTAGCTGGCCGGCCAGCCGTGGTGGTTGATTCCGGCAGCAGCCAAGGCGTTGGTGGCCAAGCGGGTGCAGTCCTGCGCAACGCCAATTTGAGCTATAGCAGCGCTGGCAATGGTTGCGCCAATTCCGCTCTTTGCAGCAGGCGCAGCAGGTCCACTCGCTGCGGGTGATGCAACGCTGACGGCTGCAGCCGGCGCTGCTGCCGGAGCCGGCGCTGCTGCCGGAGCCGGCGCTGCTGCCGGAGCCGGCGCTGCTGCCGGAGCCGGCGCTGCTGCCGGAGCCGCAACAGGCGCTGCTGCTGCGGGCTTCGGAGCAGCTACAACAGCTGAGTTGGTGGGAGTGGTGCTCTTAGCCTCTACAACTACCGGCGGTGCAACAACTTTAACAGGAGCCGGGGTGGAGGTGATGGCGGGAGTGGCGAAGGCAATCTTCACCGTTGACGCTGCCGTGATCGTGGAAGCAAGTCCCGTGTTCAGGCTAAGCGTCGTTGCACCGTCCGAAGCGCGTTCCACAGTAGGAGTGGAAGCATTTGCAGCGATGCCGGATGTTAGGACCAAGCCTGATGCGGCTGCAATAACAGCTGCCTGACGGCCAACTCCGCCGACATTGGAGCTGACGGCTTTCATGAAGGACGACATTGGGTTGGTCTTAACAACCTCGGCGCGGTGGCGCCCGAGGGCAATGTTTGAAGCCAAGAAGGGTTCCTCTCCCAATGCCTGCGAGGTAAGCTGTCGGATTCGGATGGGAGTCACCCGGCCGCTCCACGTTCAAGGACTGCCACGACTGTTGTCTTGGCTTTTCCCTACACGCTTCGCAGCTTCACCCCAAGGGTCTTGCGCAGTGCGCAAATCCCGATTCTTGGTTCCCCCGCCCCTGCCAGACGAATGATACGAACGGACCATGAGCAGTGGCAGAGCTAGGCAATCCACTCACGGGCGCCAGCTTGATTCGAAGATTGACGCGATTACGACGGTACAACAATTTTTTCTCTATGTCACGTTCAGGTCACGGTCCTGTGATTAAGTCGTGACTTATGAAACGTTGTGGAGGAACTAAAGCCAACCCAAGGGATCGACTGTTTGGTCGTCCACAATGACCTCAAAATGCAGGTGGCAGCCTGTTGACGCACCAGTGGTGCCGCTAAGGCCCACCGAATCGCCGCGTTCCACCTTTTGGCCCACCGTGACACTGTTCTTGCTCATGTGATTGTAGGACGTCGACAAGCCGTTGCCATGGTCAACAACCACGCGATTGCCGCCCCCATAGTTGTGCCACCCTGAAAAAGTGACGACGCCGCCTGCGGCAGCGAGAACTTCATTGCCGCATTGCACCGCAAAATCCTGGCCCGTATGCTGCTCATCTATTTGCCCGGTAATGGGGCTGACCCGGGCACCGAAGGGCGAGCTTGTCACAATCTCCTTCAACGGAGCGGACAAAGTCCCTTTGGAAGCGGTGGCAGCAACCTTGGAGGCGCTGACCTGCAGGGTTTGCTTAAGTTGGCCGTCAGGATTGAGGGCGCTGGCAACATCCGCGGTCGCAAAGGTGATGGGAACCTCAGCGCCTGCCGTTACCAAGGTTTCAACGGCCGCTACAGTACTGGGCTCTAAGGGCAAACTTTCGGAAGTTTGCGTGGCAGGCAGTGCCACCGCCATCACAAGACCCGTGGCGGCCATCGCGACGCCCACCCGCTGGCCTGCTCCACTGGCGGCGCCGGCACGCAGTAGTTGGGCCACGGAAATACCGGGAGCAACCTGTGCGCGTTCTGCGGCAATGGCTTCACGGCGACTGCCGTGGTTGGAGCTGATGTGAACTGGGCTGAGCTCCTGAGATGCTGGCGATGACGCGCGACGGCGTCCCCGCTGCTTCGCTTCTGACACTAAAAACCTCTCTGTATGGCACCTGCGAAGTTAGCTGTCGGATTCGGATCAGAGAGTCAAACTATTGATCCGGCCCGGACTCGTGGCATGACTCTCCAAGGACCCCATCATTATTGATGACGCCTGAAGAGACTGTTTTCGAGTGCGGACTTCACCCCAAGGCAAACAAGCTGAATCTGCCGAAAGTGGTTCCTCCACCCCTGCCTTTAAAAATTGCTGCCCAGCACGCGAAGGCAAGGTTAGGTGTCGCGTTTTGGTAACGCTTTGGTCACAGCGTCGATTTATTACTATACGGTACAGGCGGTAACCGTAACAATCCCGTTATCTGACTGGTCAATAAATATTGATCTTAATGCAAGCGTGATCACATTTTCGGCGCGCGGCCAAGAGTATCAAGGCGGCTCATCCACTGCCTAAAAGGACAGTCTTTTATGATTCAGCTCTCACAGGGGGTGTGGTGAAGACAACGTGCAAAAAAATCAGCTCATGGATACAAACACATGTGCAGCCACCTCAGGGGGCAGTTCCAAGGCCCCTTCAATGCCGGGGACGCGCACTGAAATGTACTCCCCCACCTGCTCCAGGGAAATCCGGGCCCCCGGACGCAATCCACCCTCGTCGAGTTGCTGTAACAACTCCGGTTCCACCTGGATCCGCTCAGACAGCCGGTGAATGATGACTTCCTGCCCGGGAGCATAGCTGAACATTGCCTCAGGCAACGTCACTAAACCCGCTGTAAACAACGGCGCCATGTCACCGCCGAGTTCTTCCAGGCCCGGAATGGGGTTTCCATAGGGAGATTCCTTGGGATGACCCAGCAGGTTGAACAAACGCTGTTCCACGCGCTCGCTCATCACGTGCTCCCAGCGGCATGCTTCCTCATGCACATAGGCCCAATCAAGACCAATAACGTCCGCTAGCAGCCGCTCCGCAAGCCGATGCTTGCGCATGACGCGGGTGGCTTTTTCCCTTCCCGCGGGAGTCAGCTCCAGGTGCCTGTCGCCAGAGACAATGACCAAACCATCGCGTTCCATTCGACCAATGGTTTGAGACACGGTAGGGCCGGAATGATGCAGGCGTTCTGCAATGCGTGCCCGCAACGCCACAATGTTTTCTTCTTCCAGCTCCAGGATGGTGCGCAGGTACATCTCGGTCGTGTCAATCAGATCAGCCACGGCAGCATCCTCCTGTTGTTGAAAGCCTTATAAGGGCGGGGTCTTTGCTCTCTACGGTATCGTGCTTGCCGCAATCCCTGGAAACGTCGGTGGTTTCCATGACCTGCACCAAGCACTCCAAGGATTTTGAGCCAAGAAATTCCTGACATGTGAGACGGTACGCAAACTGTTTTTCTCTGCAGCTGTTCTACGGCACAATTGGCACCAGCAACTGGCCTTTTCAATACTTTCCATCGCTAAGATCCTGGAGCAACCTGTGAGCGAATCAACGCCCCTCACCATTCCCGCCAATCTGCACCCGGCCGATGGCCGCTTCGGCGCTGGCCCCTCCAAGGTTCGTGCAGCGCAGATGGCAGCACTTTCCGACTCTGGAACGTCCCTTCTGGGCACCTCCCACCGCCAAGCCCCCGTCAAGAACCTGGTAGGTGATGTGCGCAGCGGACTCAAGACGTTCTTCAATGCACCCGAGGACTATGAAGTGATCTTGGGAGTGGGCGGCTCCACGGCATTTTGGGATATTGCCACGTTTGGTCTGGTGGAGAACAAGGCCCAGCACCTCTCCTTTGGCGAGTTCGGCGCCAAGTTTGCCGCCGCCACCAACAAGGCGCCGTTCCTGGACGCCTCCTCCATCATTAAAGCCGATCCCGGCACCTGCCCTGCCGCCGTTGCTGAAGCCGGTGTGGACGTCTACGCCTGGCCGCAAAACGAAACCTCCACAGGCGTTGCGGCTCCCGTGCAGCGCGTTGCAGGAGCTGATGCCGGCTCCCTGGTTCTCATCGATGCCACCTCGGCGGCCGGCGGTTTGGCCGTGGACGTGCGCGAAAGCGATGTCTACTACTTCGCGCCGCAAAAAAACTTTGCGTCCGACGGCGGCCTGTGGCTTGGACTGTTCTCCCCCGCTGCGCTGGAGCGGGCAGCCCGCATTGGTGCCTCCAACCGCTGGATTCCGGACTTCCTGAACCTCACCACGGCCATTGACAACTCCCTGCTCAACCAGACCTACAACACACCCGCACTGTCCACCCTCGTCACGCTCAACAGCCAGGTGCAGTGGCTCAATGACAACGGCGGGCTTGACTTTGCCTCAGCACGCACCGCCGACTCCGCCGGCCGCCTCTATACCTGGGCTGAAGAATCACCCGTGGCCAGCCCTTACGTGCAAAAAGCTGCGGACCGTTCCAATGTCATTGTCACGATCGACTTTGACCCGTCAATAGATGCCGCGGCAGTAGCGAAGGTGTTGCGCGCCAATGGCATTGTGGACACGGAGCCGTACCGCAAGCTGGGCCGCAATCAGCTGCGCATTGCCACTTTCGTAGCCATTGACCCCGAAGACATCACAGCCTTGATTTCCTGCATTGACTACGTAATTGAAAATCTCTAGGTCCCTGCAGTAAAAAGCCTCCGGGTCCAGCAAAAAATTTGCTGGACCCGGAGGCTTTTTAGCGGATCCTTACAAGTTTTCCCCGCCGGCCACGGGCGCAGCGTCGGCACTGGACTCAGCTGACTCAGCTGGTGCGTCTGACGCGTGCGGCTCGTCCGCGTCGGTGGCCGGGGATCCGCCGTCGTGAGGCCCCCCGTCCGCAGGCGCAGCCGCAGGCTCTGGACTTTCCTCGGCGTCTTCAGGGCGGACCCTTTCGGCCCACGGCAGCCAGGCCGGGGCCAGCACTGCATCATCAGTGGGCAGCAGGCCCACCTCGTTGACAGTGGAGGTCTTCCCGCGTGAGACCCGCGCCAGCGTGGCAAACCACACCCATCCGTGGTATCCGGGCTTAGTGGATTCAAACAAGTGACTGACGCACCTGACGCCCTCGCTGCGGGCGCCAATATGTTTTCCAATGTCGCTGTCATTGGCAATGGTGCGCACGGCGGCACGCGCCGTCGTGACGTCCGCGGCCAGAAAAGCATCAGGCTTACCTACCCGCCATGCGGGGACGCCAACCCGTGGCGCGCTGGAAGTGCCCGGCACAGGCACAGCAGTTGTACCCTCCCCGGCCAGGGCCCCGGCTGTGTTGGCGAGGTCGGGTTCGCTGGGACTGCCGGAAACTTCATTCATGGCAGGCCTCGTTACGCGTCGAAGTTGTCGGCAACCTTGCGTAACGCTGCGGCTATTTTGCTCGCGTCACCCTCGGGGTACTTGCCGTTGGTCAAAGATCCCACCGAGTGTTCCAGCAATGACACCAGATCTTGGACAATGGGCGCCAAATCGCGGGCCGGCATGCGCTTGGCCTTGGCGACGGAGGCACTGCGTTCCAAAATTTTGGCGGCCATGGCCTGAGCACCCTTGCGGCCATCTGCCACACCGAACTCCATGCGCATGCCGGGCTTGATGTCTCCGGCGCCAGCGGGCAGGGCATTGGCGCGCAGGAAGACTTCGCGTCCGTCATCGGCGGCAATGATGCCGAAACCTTTTTCATTGTCGTACCACTTCACTTTGCCAATAGGCACTTGCTTACCCCTTTTAAAAAGTCGTTGGCATGAACTGCAATTCACCTCGCCTGTGCGGCCAATCAACGCCGTGCCCGTGTGCGGGATGGGGCGGACGGTGCCTGCGGAGACAGGTGGTGCAGCTCTACTGCATCTAGGTTACCGCCTCGGCGGGGAGGCAGCGGCTTTGTGGCTTAACTGTCCGCTGTTAGCGTTATGCACATGAGTCCCCATTATTACGCGCCGCAGCCTTTCAGCCGAGGTTGGCAGATTTTCAACTACACCGCCATGGCGCTTGCCTTGGCGGCGTTGGTGGCGTTAATTGTCGTGTTGCTCAGCAAGTGGGCCGGGGCCGCACCCTGGCCCGGGTTTAACTGGATAGCCATGATTGCCTTGCCGGCAGCATTTCTTATGATGGGTGCCAGCGTCATGCGTTCGGTCGCGGTTCGACGGCGTCTCTAACGACCGCCGCCGTGAGCACACTGGCTGTTTTTGCCGCGGAGCTGGCCAACCGTTCCGATGCCCAGTTGACGCGTCTTTTGACCCTGCGCCCGGACGCCATGACCCCGCCGGTCGCCAACTTTACCGACCTGGCCAGCCGTCTCTGCTCCACCCAAAGCATCAATGCGGCCCTGGACCAACTGGTCTTGCCCGCGCTGCTGTCGCTGCACCGGCCCTACCCGCATGCCGAGGCTTGGCTCCCGACCCTGCAGGAGCTCGCCCTGGTGGCCGCCAAGGGAACGGACGACGACGGCACCGGTCCCTTTTTGCCTCTCCCGGCCGTAAACCTCGCCTTGAATCTTTCCCCGGCACCGGACTCTGCGCGCCCGGTCCCTGTAGATCCGCCGGAATGCCGGCTGGCTGGCAGGGTTCTTCCCTTCCCGGCCCTGCCGCCGGTTCCCGAACTGTCTGCGGTCAGCGGCGCCCTGCGCGACAACGCCGCCGGGAGCGCCATTGAAACCCTTCTGCGCGCCATGACAAAACTGCTCGAGCTGGTTTCCCACACACCGGTGGCGGCACTGCGGGACGGGGGCATTGGCGTTCAGGCGTTGCGGAAGTTGTCCCGGACCTTGGATACGGAAGAAACACTGACAGGCTTTTACCTTGAACTTGCCGCCATGGCCGGCCTCGTTTCGCTGAACCGCAAGGCTCGGCACTGGGTGGCAGTGGCAGAGTGGTGGCTGCTGCTGGACCGTCCCGCACAATGGGTGGAGCTGGTTCAAGCCTGGCTGGACAGCAATCGGGGCAGCGCCGCCAGACCTCTGGCGCCGGAGCTTCCCGAGCCTGCACAAGATCAACCCGGCAGGATCAACACGGCCTCAATCCGCCGCTCCATGCACGCCGCGGTGCTGGAGTTGACGGGTTGTACGCCGGCAAGGCCCGCAGCCTCGTCCGTGCACAAGCTGCTGGACTGGCGGCATCCGCGTCTCAGCACCCACTACTCCCCCCGAATTCCCGAAATCCTTCGGGAAATGGAATTGCTCGGCATTACGGGGGCGGGTGCGCCCAGCGGTCCCGGACTGGCCCTGGGCTCCGGACTGGCCTTAGGCTCCGGTGGCGGGGCGGCCGCTGACATAACCGCCGCGGTAGCTGCCCTGCTGCCGGAACCCATAGAGCACTTTGTGGTCCAGGGAGACTTGACGGCGATCGCTGCCGGGTTCCTTGCCCCCCATGTCGGCGCCCGGCTCAAACTCATGGCGGTTCCGGAAGGGCAGGGAACCGCCAGCATCTTCCGTTTCAGCCAGGATTCGCTGGAGACGGCCATGGTTGCGGGTGAGAGCCGGAAATCCATTCGGTCGTTCCTCGCCCACCATGCCAGGACGGCTCTGCCACAATCGCTGGATTACTTGATCGATGCGGCAGCCACCCGCCAGGAGGGCGCCCACTTCGAAGCGTCGGCACGCCCCGCGCAACCTGCCAGCCGGGGCCTGCAAAGCGCATCCGCCGTGCAGGCGCGGTCCACAACCAAGGCGCGGTCCACAACCGGTGGACTGGCCGGACGCGCTCCGGCAGCGGCCAATTTTGTCACAACCGTTCCCGACCCCGCCGAAATTGCAGCGCAAATTGCGTGCCTGCGCAGCCAGCCTGTGGGAGGCGGGCAGGACGGCGGCGAGTCAGGCCCGGCGCTGATCATGGAACAATTACGACAGGCAATTAGGACCGGTGCCGAAGTATGGCTGCGAACGGTCAACAGCGTCGGGGACGTGGAACGGGTGCTGGTGGCGCCGACGTCGTTCGAGGCAGGGCTGCTGCGCTCACGCCTGCCGGGCGCTGCCGTTGAGCGGCAATTTAGTATTCACCGCATCGTTGCCGCCGAACCGGCCACACGCAATGATGTGGACTTAGAGACCAGTAAGGGGCCGTGGCATGACTGAGGGACCCCTGATTGTGCAGGGCGACAAGACGATCCTGCTGGAAGTGGCGCACCCCGACTCCACCGACGCCCGTCATGCCATCGCCGCCTTTGCCGAGCTGGAACGCGCCCCGGAGCACATGCACAGCTACCGGATCACGCCGTTGGGACTGTGGAATGCGCGGGCGGCCGGGCTCGATGCCGAACACGTGGTGGACACGTTGCTGCGTTATTCACGTTATCCAGTGCCACATCCGCTGTTGTTGGACATTGCCGAGATCATGGCCAGGTATGGCCGGCTGCGCTTGGAGAAGGACCCGCTGCATGGCTTGGTGCTGCGCAGCGATGACGAGTTGATCCTGACCGAGGTCAGCCATGCAAAGAAAGTCGCGGCGCTGCTCGGTGCCCGGATAGATCCGCTGACAGCAGTGGTCCACGGTTCGGCCCGGGGCGAGCTCAAGCAGCTGCTGCTTAAGACCGGGTGGCCTGCTGAAGACCTCGCGGGTTACGTGGACGGCACGGCCCACTTAATTGCGCTCACTGACGGCCCCGGCTCGTGGACGCTGCGCGACTATCAGCGCACGGCCGTGGAGAACTTTTGGGCTGGCGGTTCCGGCGTGGTGGTTCTGCCATGCGGGGCGGGCAAAACGATCGTGGGTGCGGCCGCCATGGCCGCCTCCGGCACCACCACCTTGATCCTGGTCACCAATACGCTCTCGGCCCGGCAGTGGAAGGCCGAACTGTTGAGGCGGACCACCTTGACCGAGGCTGAGATCGGTGAATACTCAGGTGCGCTCAAGGAGATACGCCCGGTCACCATTGCCACCTACCAGGTGCTGACGACCCGCAGGAATGGTGCCTACCCACACTGGGATTTACTCAATGACAACGACTGGGGGTTGCTGGTCTACGACGAGGTCCACCTGCTGCCTGCCCCCGTTTTCCGGATGACGGCCGAGCTCCAGGCCCGCCGTCGTCTTGGGTTGACAGCGACCCTGGTGCGGGAGGATGGCCGGGAGGGCGAGGTGTTCGCGTTAATTGGGCCCAAACGGTATGACGCGCCGTGGAAGGACATTGAGGCGCAGGGTTATATTGCCCCGGCCGACTGCGTGGAGGTTCGTGTGGATCTCTCACGTTCCGAGCGGCTCGCCTATGCCACCGCGGACGACGGCGCGAAGTACCGGCTGTGTGCCACCTCGCTGGCCAAGTCCGTGGCGGCCCAGGCCTTGGTGGCCGGTCATGCCAGTGAGCAGATTTTAGTGATAGGGCAGTATATCGACCAGCTTGATGAGTTGGCTGCCCGGCTCAATGCCCCGCTGCTGAAGGGCACCACGCCCGTGAAGGAACGGGAGCGGCTCTTTGAGGAATTTCGGCGCGGGCGGGTGCCGGTGCTCGTGGTGTCGAAGGTGGCGAACTTCTCCATTGACCTGCCCGAAGCCTCGGTGGCCATCCAGGTGTCCGGGGCCTTTGGATCGCGGCAGGAGGAGGCACAGCGCCTGGGCCGGCTGATGCGGCCCAAATCCGACGGACGTACGGCCCGCTTTTACACGCTCGTGGCCCGCGACACCGTGGACGCTGATTTCGCGGCCAAGCGGCAACGCTTTTTAGCCGAGCAAGGCTACGCATACCGCATCACCGACGCCGCAACGCCCACTTCCGGTTCCTGAAAAATACCCATTACGCCCGCCACCTGCCGGGCCTTGCGGCGTAGGATGAACAACGAGATTCACTGCCGGGTCCAGTGGTTTCGCTGAACACGGTTCCACCACCCTGGAGGCGTCATGAATACCGAAGAATCAGTTGCCGCACACTACGGTCGCAACAATGCACAGGAGCAATTGCTGGGCATCATCCGGGGCGCTGGGGGAAACCCGGAGAATTTTTTGCCCGCCGACCTCCACGGCGCGGATCAGCTTCACGTGGGCGGCGCGGCGGCCACCACACGCGTCGCTGCCCGTGCCGGCATCAATGCCGGCAGCCACGTGGTGGATCTGGGTTCCGGGCTGGGAGGCGTCTGCCGGCACCTGGCCCATGACTTTGGTGCCACCGTCCACGGCGTGGACCTGACACCGCAGTTTGTCGATGCCGCACGTTCCATCACCGAACGGACCGGGTTGTCCGCGCAAGTGACGTTCAGCCAGGGCACCATTTTGGCCCTGCCCTTTGCGGACGACAGCTTCGACATGGCATTGATGGTGCACGTGGGGATGAACATTCAAGACAAAGACACGGTGTTTGCAGAGGCTGCACGGGTTTTGCGGCCCGGCTGTGTTTTTGCCGTGTACGACATCATGCTCGTGGGCGGCGACCCGGAAGAGTATCCGCTGCCCTGGGCGGCTACGCCCGAAACCTCTTTTGTGCAGCCACCGCTGGCGTACAGTGACGCCCTGGCGCAGGCCGGGTTTACCGTGGATCATGAAGCGAAGCCGCTGGCCGAGGGTATCGGATTTTTGGAAAAGGCCTTGGCAAGCGGCGGTCCCGCGGGAGTGGATGACGTTGCCTTGAAAAATCTCTTGTCCGCCTTCCGCGCCGGGATCCTGGCGCCCGTAGAGATTTACTCGCATTTGCCCTAGCCCGGTTCGATCGTTTTTCCGTCATGGCACGGATCTTTGGCAGCGATTTGTGCAAAGCGGTGCCAAGCGGTGCATTGGTGAACTCGCAGTGGAACTGTCAAACTTATGTCACGTTGATTCCTGCCGCGAAAGAGAGCCATGTCCAGTTGTTGCAGTCCGGGAGGCCGCTCAGAATCTGATCAGCCGGGTGTACCTGCCGCCACAGCCCCCCAGGGTGGAAGCAGCGCCTCTTCCATGACCTTGACGGTTGGATCCTCCGTTGCGGCCAACGGGCACCACGACGTTGCGGTCCCCGCCGGGACCTTTGCCATGGGAGACCCGTTTAATGAGGGCTACCCGGCCGACGGCGAATCCCCCGTCCACCCCGTGCGCCTGTCAGCCTTTCGCATCGATGTCACGGCCGTGACGAACGCACGGTTTGCCGCCTTCATTGAGGCCACCGGGTACCGCACGGAATCAGAGGTTTACGGTACATCGGCTGTCTTCCACTTGGCCGTGCAGGCCGACGAGACGGACATTGTGGGCACGGCCGCCGGAACTCCCTGGTGGTTGAACGTGCGCGGCGCAGACTGGGCGCACCCGGCGGGACCGAGATCGCATTGGCAGGACTTTCCCGAACATCCCGTGGTGCAGGTGTCGCACACCGATGCCCTGGCCTATTGCGCCTGGGCGGGACGGGCACTGCCCACCGAAGCGCAGTGGGAGTACGCTGCCCGCGGCGGCCTGGTGCAGGCTCGCTACCCCTGGGGCAATGAGCTCCATGGCGGGGCCGGCGCCGCCAAACACCACTGCAATATTTGGCAGGGCACCTTCCCCGCCGTGAACACGTGCGACGACGGTTTCCTCACCACCGCACCCGTTCGCAGCTTCGAGCCAAATGGATACGGGCTGTTCCAAACCAGCGGAAACGTCTGGGAGTGGTGCGCCGACTGGTTCCTGCCCAAGTACTACAGGTCATGCCTGGCCCGGGGCATGGTGGCGGACCCTTCCGGGCCCACCATTGGCCGGGGCCGGGTCATGCGCGGCGGCTCCTACCTGTGCCATGACTCCTATTGCAACAGGTACCGGCTGGCCGCACGGAGTTCCAACTCTCCAGACTCGGCCAGCGGCAACTGCGGATTCAGGACCGTCTCAGCCTAGCCGGACAACCGTGCCAACGTTTGGGGTGTGGGCAACGTCAAACCGCGCGTTGCTCCATGTCAGGAGCCACGTGGTCACAGGGGCCGCGCGCGTATTGCCCGCCGGCTTCCCGGCGCGAGGCGCCGAGAGTATGGCCCAGCACCGACTTGAGGGAAGCCAGCGCCTCGGCGACCGGGGGCAGCTCAGGATGCCAGGCCCGCTCCCATTCCAGCGACACCCACGGATCAGCAATGCCCTCTGCGGCCGCAAGGTCCGCGGCCAGCGCACGCATTTGAGCCAGCGGAAGTTCGCCCTGCCCCGGCAGCGTGAGCCTCACCGTGTGCTCCCCCGGGTTCCGCACGCCGTCTTTGAACTGCGCGTAGGCCAGGGAACCGGCCAGCAGCTCCGCGGTGCGCTGAGGCCTTTCGTCGTACCGCCACGGATGCAGCAGATCCCAAATCACCTTAACCGGCGCACCGGGATCAACGTGCTTTAAAATTCGCACAACATCGGAGGCCCGCGGGTGCGAGTCGTGGGTTTCCAGCAGGATGGTCACGCCCAGCTCCCTGGCACGCGGAGCCGCGGCACTGAGCCTGCCCGCCCCCAGCCTGTCCGCCGCCTCCAACTCCGGGGACGGCTCGGCACCCGATTCACAGGGGTTGATTCCGGCACCCGGAAACACCCGCACCTGCGCACCGGCTCCGGCGTTTCCCACCGACAGATCAGCGGCCAGTTCGATGGCGCACAACAAGTCCGCGAGTACCGGATCGTTCGCGCTGGAGGCGCCATGGGCGTGGACGGCCTCCAACTCCGGCGGGGCGCATACCCGGACATAGCTGGCCAACGCTACAAGCGTCAGCCCGGCGTCGGCGAGCGCCGAGGCGACCGCGACGCGGGCGGCCTTGTCCATGGCGGAGTGGACGAACTGTCCGTCGGCTACACGGATCTCCAGTCCGGTGGCCCCGGAGTCGCGGGCGGTGGCTATGACTTGGGCCAGCGTGTCCCCCGGGCAACCCAGGGTGGAGAACGCCAAACGCATGGGGGCCCCTTCCAGAGCAGTTAGTGATATTCCTCAACACTAATCCGGCAACCCCTTTCCAGCAATGCCGGGGGTCTCTCAAGTACGTCTTTATTCCTCCCGTGCCATGCTGGTATTTCTGGATGTTCCACCCTCTCAAGGAGCAATGATGACCGGTCCGGCACACCCCACCCCCGTCACCAGCGACCATTCCACGCAACCAGGAACATCGGAACTGCCCAACATTGTGTTCATCCTCAGCGACGACCAGGGAGCGTGGGCCCTGGGTTGTGCCGGCAATGAGGACATCCATACCCCTGTCCTCGACCAGCTTGCCGCCGACGGCACCAGGCTGGAAAATTTCTTTTGCGTCTCCCCCGTCTGCTCCCCGGCACGAGCCAGCCTGATGACGGGGCAGATTCCTTCCCGGCATGGCGTGCACGACTATTTGACAGGCATCGAAGTGGGCGCCGACGCCCCCGACTACCTGGCCGGGCAGCAGATGTTTACCGACGTGCTCGCTGGGAACGGCTACCGGCTGGGACTGTCCGGCAAATGGCACATGGGTGCCAACGATGCGCCGCGCCAAGGCTTCGTTCACTGGTACGGGCTCGAGGGCGGCGGCAGCCCCTACACCGGTGCCACGATGTACCGCAATGGCGAGCGCGAGGAAACCCGGACGTACCTGACCGATGCCATCACGGAGGATGCACTGGCATTTCTTGACAGGGAGGCCTCGCGGCAGGGCCCGGCAGGTGCCGGGGGTGCGGGCCCAGGCACCGAGCGGTTCTTCCTGTCCGTCAACTACACGGCTCCGCACAAACCGTGGAAGGGCCAGCACCCCAAGGAATTCGAAGGCCTCTACAAGGACTGCGCGTTTGAGAGCTGTCCGCAGGAGGAGCCACACCCTTGGCAGCCGACCGTTGACGGGGTGGCGATCGGCGGCGAGCCTGATGTGCGGGCCGCCCTGGTTGGTTATTTCGCCGCGGTCAGCGCCATGGATGCCGCAATCGGCCGGATCATGGAACAACTGGACCATCTGGGCCTGCGCGAGAACACACTTGTCATTTTCAGCAGCGACAACGGCTTCAACTGCGGTCACCACGGCGTGTGGGGCAAGGGCAATGGCACGTTCCCGCAAAACATGTACGACTCTTCCGTGAAGGTCCCCGCCATCTTCCACTGGCCCGGCCGCATCACCAGGGGCAAGGTGCTGCAGGAGCTGCTCTCTGCCTACGACATTGCCGCCACCATCTTGGACCTGGCAGGCCTTGACCCCGCACCCTTCGAGACGGGGCCGGGCACTTCCTTTGCCCCGCTTCTGCAGATCGCGGATGCCACAGGCGAAGTTGCCGGGCGGGCGGAAAATGCCGTTGTGGTGTATGACGAATACGGGCCCGTCCGGATGATCCGCACCCATGAATTCAAGTACGTCCACCGCCACCCGCACGGCCCCCACGAGCTCTACGACCTGGTGGCTGACCCGGGAGAACGGCACAACCTGATGGACGACGACGGCCGCCATCCTGAGCTTGTTGGCCTGCGTTCGCGTCTGGCTGGCTGGTTCACACGGCATGGCTTGCCGGAATTCGACGGCTCCGCGCTACCGGTTGCCGGGGCAGGCCAACACAGACCCCTCTATTTTCTTCCGGGGCAGCCGGACCCGCTGGGGGCATTCACCGCACCGAACTGGGACGGCACGTAGGCCTGGCGCCAGCCGGCGGGAACACGGTGCGCTATCGACTGAACTTAGGTGGCGACAGAGAAGTTAACGGTGCCCTCCACCTGACTGCGATCACTGGGATGACCCACCACACCGGGGCTTGCGACCACGTCGGGAAACGCCGTGCCGACGGCAGAACCGGCAAGGAAACTTGACAGCGTGTCAAGCATTACTTGGCATGCCGTGTTCAGGATTCTGACTGCTGCGGCTCAAACAAAAAACGCCGGAAGTGGCTTGACAAGACATGGAAGAGTCCAAAATTCCAGCGTATTCCCGTCGTAACTGGTTTCTGCACCCTTGCCGTCCGGGCCGCCCGAAGGGCGCACGATCCCCAGCGGTACCTCCACATTCAGCGATGAACCGGACCTGCAATCCATGCAGGGCTGGAATTGCCGCGACAACAGTGGGCATTGCACGTCGATTGATTTTCATGGATTAGGAATCAATTGCCGTTCCGTCCAAGAAGTGTCTTTTTTCGCATTCGATCCTGCCCTAGCTAACGGGAACTGTCCCTTGCAACTCTGCCTGAAAGGGCAGGGTTGCAAAGTACTGCTTTATTCCTTGCTTTCCTGTGGTCTGTACTGTCAGGGACCCCAGTGGTCCGGGTCACACTCGCCGGATCATGCGCACAGACAAAAGGAATCCTGCAATGACGCCTGAACTTTCCCGCCGCCACATTTTCCAAGGTACGGCGGCCCTGACATTTGCGGGCCTGCTTGCGGCTGGCTTCACCCCCATGGCCCACGCCGCCGAAACGGCCACTCCCGCCGACCTTGATGCATTGCGGGAACGTTGGGTGGACCAAATCACGGGGCGCACACTGATCGATCCCGCCGATCCTGACTTCGCGGCGGCCACCGCCACGCTGGACAATGCCGTGGCAAAATCCATCACACTCTTGGCGCCGCGCCCCGGCCAGCTGGGTGTCTTTACGGATGCGTCATTCTCTGCGGAAGCCCAAATCGTGTCCACGTACAAGCGGCTCGCCCAAATGGCCACTGCATGGGCCACCCCCGGCTCCAGATACATGGGCTCCGCAGCGCTGCTGGACCACATCCTCGGCGCCCTTGAGGACGGCAACACGTATACTTACAACGATGCCCAGGCCGAATACGGCAACTGGTGGTCATGGGAGATCGGCACCCCCAAAGCGCTGATGGACACTCTCGCCATCCTGGGCGGCCACGTCAGTGCGGAACTGCGCACCAAGTACTGCTCTGCCGTGGACCACTTCATCCCGGACCCCACGAAACAGTTCCCTGACTCCCGCGGCAAGACCCTCTCCGAAGGCGCCAACCGGGTGGACATTTGCCAGGCCATCATCATCCGCTCCATCGTGGGCAACGACGCCCCCCGCCTCGCCGCAGCCATTGCTGCGCTAAGCCCGGTGTGGCAGTACGTCACCTCGGGCAACGGCTTTTATACCGACGGCTCCTTTGTCCAGCACAGCACCATCCCCTATACCGGCACCTACGGAGTGGTGCTGCTGGGCGGGCTCGCCAAGCTGTTCTCACTCCTCGGCGGCTCCGATCACGCCGTATCCGACCCCAGCCAGAGCATTCTGTTTGACACCGTGGAGAATTCCTTTGCCCCGTTCGTGCACGACGGGCTCATGATGGACTCCGTCAGGGGCCGGGCCATCTCCCGAACCCAGGAACGGGGCTTTGACGACGGAACCATCACCATCGAGGCCATTTTGTGGTTGGCCAAGGCAGTCGATGCTGCCACTGCCGCCCGCTGGCGGGCCCTGTGCAAGGGCTGGATTGCCCGCAACAACTACAGCAACCCATTGGCCGGAGCCTCCATCCCGCGCACCGCCCTGCTAAAGGAGCTCGCCGCCTCGCCCGCCCGCGCCGCAGCCGAAAAGCCCGGACACAGCTTCTTCCCCGGCATGGACCGCTCCGTCTACCGGGGCGGAAACTGGGCTTTGGCCCTGGGGCTGTCCAGCCGCCGGACCACCTGGTATGAATGCGGCAATGGCGAGAACAACCTCGGCGCCCAGACCGGTTCCGGCATGACCTACCTCTACGCCGGCACCCAGGGGCACTTCGACGACGACTTCTGGCCTACCGCCAACCTCAGCCGCCTGCCGGGCATCACCGTAGACACCACACCCCTGCCGCCGCAGGTGGAAGGCCAATGGGGCGGGAAAACACCAGCAAACCAGTGGACCGGCGGCGTCACTTTGGAGGGAACCGGCACTGTGGGCATGCACTTGATCGGCCCCGGCGGAACGGGTCTGCAGGCCCGCAAGGCGTGGTTCCACACAACGGACATGGTGGTGGCGCTGGGTGCCGACATCCACACGGCAAGTGGCGCCGCCGTCGAAACTGTCATGGAGCACCGTAATCTGGGGGCAGACGGCGGGCAGGCCATCACCGTGGACGGCCATCTTCACACGGCGGTGGCAGGCACACCGGTGCTGTACGGGTCACCGAAATGGGCGCATGTCGAAGGCACCGGAGGGTACCTTCTGCTGGGCGTGGAGGAGCTGACGGTTTTGCGTGAGCAGCGCACCGGCGCCTGGCAGGACATCAACACGGGAGGCACACCCGCCGTCGTCAGCCGGCAGTACGCCACCTTGCTCTTTGAACACGGCACAGCCCCGGCCGGTGCGTCCTACGCCTATGCGCTTTTGCCCGGCGCTTCAGCCAAGGACACGGCAAAAGCCGTCCACAAGCTTGCGCCGAAGGTATTGCGCAATGACGCCGTGGGGCAGGGGGTGGAACTGGGAAAGAAGGTTGCGGCAGCCGTATTCTGGCAACCCGGCACCGTGGGGTCCCTCTCCGCGGACAAGGCCGCCTGCGTGCAGTGGGAAGGCAATCCCGGCCGGGGCACTTTAGCCGTTTCCGATCCCACCCAAGCAGCGGATACCGTCACGGTGACGGTCGAGGGCGTCAAGTACCGGCGCATCACCTCCGACACAGAGGCCACCTTGAGCCTTGACCCCCTCGGAAACACTGTGGTCATTGTTTCTACCGCGGGGCTCATGGGCCGCCCGGTTGTGTGCACGCTGCGCAGCTAGTCTTTGGGTGGTTCCCAACGGAAGACGCCCTGGTTGATGGAATCTGCCGGCCAGGGTGTTTTCCGCTGCCACGGCAGCACCACGTGCCGGTCCCCCACACTCAGCTGCACCCCGTCCGGCGCCCACTCCCAGTGAAGGCCTGCAGCAAATGTCCGCAACTGGGCCAAGGTCATGTCCAAACCCACCAAATACAGCGCCCGGAGTTCGTTGGAGCTAACCGGCAACCACTCAAGAACAGGCACCGCCGAGTGCGTGCCTAAAATGGTCGCTCCGCCGTGGACGACTCGAGCGCCTGGCTCTGCGCTGCTGTCCAACAGGAGCAGGCCGGTGGACGTGCCGTCTTCAGCCCCTGCTTGGGCGCCCTGTTGTGCTTCCACCTGTTCGTACAGAATCCCGTTGGCGCTGCACGGGTAGCCTGAAACGGCGGGGGTCAACCCCACAACTCCCGTGAGATGAACGGCCCGCACTTCCACGCCGTGGAGCACGGCAAAGGTGTACTGCACATGCACATCCCGGCCGTTGGCATCCAGGGCAAAGGAGCTCGAGCCACCGCCGGGGCGCACGCTGCCGCCGCGCAGGCCCCGATGTCTGCTCACGCCATCGGGACTCGACACGTAGACGTCATTGTCGCGGACGCAGGCGCCGGTTTCCAACCACGGGACCGTGGCGGTGGAAAAGGCCAGGCGCCGGTACAGCGGGTCATCCTTTTGCGGGTGCCCGTCACTTCCGGCGTTCATTACCCTGACTGTTCCCGTTGCCTGGGTACCCACAGCCAACCAGCCGGGCCCCGCCAGTGGCACGCTGAAGTCTCCCTGTTCCACCGGCAGTTGCCGCTCCGGCTCGGTCCAGGCTGGATGGTCGGCGGGGAGCAGGAGACCCAGGAAACCTTTGGCGGCCCACTGTGGTGAACCCGGGGCATTGTAGGACTGCAGGATGCTGTTGTCCGTCCCATGCCAGCCGAGGCTGAGGACACCCTCCGGGGCAGCACCGCCATCGAGAAAATATTTCAGCGTCCCGGAGGCGAGTCGACGGACCTGGCCGGCGGGAACCACTGTGATGCCTTCGCGCAGCGCCATCCAAAACGGTGCGGCAACACCCCAGCGGTAAATCAGGGACCTGCCGTGAATCAGTGGCGCGCCGTTAGCCCCGAACAGGTGGCTGTAGCCGCGCACAAAGTGTGCCAGCCGGTCCCGATACACCTGGCGCCGGCCTGTGGCCTCGGCCTCGGCGAGCAAATCGAGAATAAAGAACGGGTAAAGGTGGAAAGTCCACGCGTTGTAATGGTCAAAACGCCGTCCTTCCCCATCTGAATACCAGCCGTCACCCACATACCAGTCTTCGATCCTTGCCAGGGCCGCCTCGATGCCGGCAGCGTCGTGGGCGTAACCGGCAGAACCGAGGAAAGCTTGAATGGTTGCCGCGAACATGACGTGGTTGTTATCTGCCCCGAAGGACCGTGCGGAGGGTGCCAGCCAGGCCGCCGTGTTGTCCCGAACCCGCTGTGGTACCACTTCCCATATCCATGGACGGCTAAAGTGCAGACCCAATACAACCGCCGTGGCCTCCACGGTGGCCTGCCCATGATCGGTCAGTGCGGGCCACCGTTCAGCGGATTGCGGATCCGTCCCGGCGTCGAGCGCTTCGGCATACCACTGGGCGGTTTCAGCCAAGCTTCCGGAAAGCTGCCCCCCAGCCCCCGCCAGCCGCAAAGCTGCAAGCAGGAAGGTCCTCCCGAAGCCTTCCAGCAGGTCGACACTGTCTTGTTCACCGTCGCGGGGGAACCGTACGTGGGCCCCGCGAGAAGAGGAGTGCCGCCAGGCCGCAGCGATTTGCTCATCAGCCGCCGCTTCCCACTGTGTCCTGCCCCACCCGGTGCAGGGGTTCGCACCCCCCTTGGGGCCTGGGCCGGTCATTGCGCGGGCTGCAGGGTTGTCGCCACGTTCACTGCCGTTCCGCTGTCCGCGGAGTGGTAGGCGGCCAGAACCAGTTCCACGACATGCTTGGCATGCTGTCCACTCACGCTGGGTTCAGCCCCGCCCACTGCGCCAATGAAATCAGCAAGCTGAGCCGTGAAAGCGTTTTGAATGTCGGCCGGAGTGCTGGTGTGCAAGGTGGACCGCACACCGTCAATCTCCATGAACGTGCCCCGGCGCGGATCGACGGTGACAGTACCAAATTCACACACCACCAGCATTTCATCAATGTTTTGGGGCGTGTCAGAGACAATGGTGATCCGCAGCTGCACCCCGTTGACCAAGAGCAGTTCCATGGTTCCATCCGTTTCCACCGGTGAACCAAAGCGGTTCAGCGTAGTGGCTGATATCCGCGCCGCCGGGGCACCCGCCACCCAAAGGCTGCGGTCCAGGCAGTGGGCGCCAATATTAATGAACGCCCCGCCGCCGGAGACCGCCCTGTCAAAGAACCAGGCCGGCCTGGTCCCGGGGCGGTAATCGGTGCTGCGGTAGTCGTGGATCATCAGCACCGGGCCCAGCGCCCCCGTCGCCAAGGCACGTTGCAGTGCAATTTTCTCCGCCATGAAGTGCTGGATGAGGCCCACCACCATAACAATGTCAGCACTGGCACAGGCCTGTTCCATCACATGACAGTCAGCCAGGGTGGTGGCCATGGGCTTTTCCACAAGGACGTGCACGCCATGCGCGGCCGCGGCCAGCACCATGTCCTTGTGCAGGCTGTGCGGAGTGTTAATGACAACGGCATCCACCACCCCGGCAGCCAGCATGGCGTTGTAGTCGGTAAAGACGGCGGCACCCCACGGTTCCGCCACGGCGGCGGCCGCCTCCGGCAACAAGTCACACACGGCAGCCAGCTCAATGCCGTCAAGGACGGCGGCACCTTTTGCATGCAGTCCTGCCACGGCACCGGCGCCAATAATTCCCAATCGCATTTCCACTCATTCCTCGTCATGCTGCATGGACAGCGCCTTGGCCCCGCACGATTCCCTGATGACCAGCCGCGGACGCAGCCGCACTTGATGGATAGGGCAATCGTCACCCTCCACCAAGCGGCGCAACAGAATTTCCGCCGCCATTCTTCCCATCCGGTGTTTGGCCGGAGCTACCGCGGTTAAGGGGACCTCGGCAAGGTCCGCCAGTTCGTCGTCGTAGGAAACCAATGCCAAATCCTCCGGGATCGACACGCCGGCCCGGCGTGCCGCAGCTTCCAGCAACGTCGCTTCCCTGTCCCCGAAGACCAGGGCGGCTGTGATGTGGGCATCCCTCAGTCCGGCCAGCAGCCGCTCGGTGGCACCCGCCTCCCAATCCCGCTTCAGGACCGGGAAAACCAGCGGCGCAAAACCAAAATCCTTTGCGGAACGTTCGTAGCCGGCCACAATGGCTGGTTCGGTGGGTGTCTGGGTCCGGGTCAGCAGCGCCACTCTGCGGTGCCCCAGGCCAATAAGGTGCTGGACGGCGTCGTACGCCCCGCCCTGGTGGTCCGAGCACACATGTTCGGTGCGGTCCCCCGGGCCCAGATCCATCAAGCTGCGCTCTAAAAGGACCACGGGCACGTTGAGGGCGGCCAGCTCCCGCACCCGCTGCTGCGGATCATTGATCCCGCCCAGGGTGGGCACTAAAATCAGCCCATCCACACCGGAATCAATGAGGAAGTCAATGCCAGCATCCTCCCGTTCCGGCTCATAGTTGTACGTCGACAGCTGCAGGCCCACGCCCTGAGCCGAGAGTGTTTCCTCAATGCCTTGAAGCACGCGCGGGTAGTACAACTGGGTGTCCGGAAGCAGCACACCCACGGCAAGTTTGGTCCGGCCCCGCACGGGCTGCCGTCCGGCAACAAAGCTGCCCGCCCCCTGCCGCCGCACCACAATTCTGGCCTGCACCAAATCATCAAAGGCGCGGCGCACAGTTGTTAGCGACAGCCCGGTCTCGGCCGCCAGCTTCGCTTCAGTGGGCAGTTTCGCACCGGCAGCCCAGGTGCCGGCCAAAATGCCGCGACGCAGCTCATCAGCCAGCGCCTGGAATTTCAGTTCCCGGGAACCGGCGTCGCGCACTGTTCCGGATTTTACATGTCTAGTCACGGCGCCCTTTCTGCTAGCCCGCCTGTGACGAGCATGACAGATGAATAAGAGATGAATAAAGGTGTATTTCAAATACATGCACAAACTGGGGACCGACTCGATTTAGTTATACGCCGCTTTTCCACCGGTTACGCCTATAAGAAGGTAATGAATTTGCAAACAGTTTCCAAGTACACCTTGATTCCTACCTTTTACAACTGTTTGAGTCTTCTCACCAAGTCGTGATCTACGGCACAACAACTTCACGAGGTGTCTCCATGAGTACCAAATTCCGCATCGTACGGACGCTGGCCGTTTTGGCCGGCTCATCATTGGCCCTGGCCGCCTGCGGCGGCGGCACAGACAGCGCACAGAACGGTGCACAGAACGGCGCAGAGGGCGGTACATTGTCGTACTGGTCCATGTGGAAGGAGGGCGAACCGCAGCAAAAGGTCATCGCCGGGGCCATCAAGGACTTTGAAGCGGAAACCGGCGCTACCGTAAAGGTGCAGTGGCAGGGCCGTTCCAACGTCCAAAAGCTCGTGCCCGCACTGAACACCAATAACGTCCCGGATATCGTCGACGGCCCCTACGCCAAGCTCGCCCCGGTTGTGGGCGACACCGGCCAGGCCCTGCCCCTGAACGACGCCTACTCCGCAGAGGTTGACGGCAAGAAGGTCCCGGAACTGATTCCGGCCAAATACATTGAAGTCAGCAACATCAAGGATGCCGATGGCCAGCCGTGGATGCTGCCCTACAGCCTGAGTTCCGACGGTTTCTGGTACGACGCCGCGAAGAACCCCGACCTCGAAAGCACCCCACCCGGCTCGTGGGATGACTTCATCGCCGTTTTAGACAAGTACAAGTCAGAGGGCAAGGTTCCGCTGGCTGCCGACGGTGACATTTCCGGCTACAGCTCCATGTGGTTCACCACTGCCCTGGTGCGCTCTAGTGGCACGGGCGCCTTCGCCAAGGTCGCGGAGGACAAGACCGGGGCGGCTTGGGACGAACCGGCCGTGCTGGCAGCAGCCAAGAAGGTGGAGCAGATCGCCCAGGGAAACTACCTGATCCAGGGCTACAACGCCAGCAAATGGCCAGCACAACAGCAGGCGTGGGCCACCGGCAGCGCCGAATTGCTGCTGAATGGTTCGTGGATTCCCACGGAGACCAGCACCTATGCAGACCCTGCCTTCAAGTTTGCGTCCTTCCCTTTCCCGCCCGTTGCCGGCCAGCCGGACTCCGTGCGAGCCGACTTCGTTGGCTGGGCCGTGCCTAAGAAGGCGAAAAACCCGAAACTGGCCCAGGAATTGGCCACGTTCATGCTCGGCAAGAAATACCAGGACGCCTACGGAACAGACGCCAAGGTCCTGCCGGTTCGCCAAGATGCCGCCACAGCCCCTGAAATGGCCTCTGTGAAGAAGGCCCTGGACAACGCCGAGGAAGTGTACCTGCAAAATGACGGTGTAACCTCCCCGGGCTATGTGGAGAAGATCCTCTGGCCCATCAACGATGAACTCTTCCTGGGCAAGATCAAGGCAGAAGAATTTGTTGCCAAGATGAAGGCAGCTCAGATTGGTTACTGGAAGGACAACAGCTAATGTCCACCACCACTGGACGTCGCACCGCCGCCAACGCGGTTTCACCTGCCCCCGCTTCGGCGAAAAAATCGAAGCCGGGGCAGGGCGGCAGCAGCATCGACCGGCAACGCCGCAAACTCCTGATCCCCTTCGTCGGCCCAGCCTTTATCTTCTACACGGTCTTGTTCATTGTCCCGGCCATCGGCGCCGCCTGGATCAGCCTGCACGTCTGGGCGGGTTCTGGTCCGATGAAGTTTGTGGGCCTGGAAAACTATGTCCAGGTTTTCAAGGACGATCTATTCATGAAGTCCTTCGGCAACACCTTGCTGTTGCTGTTTGTGGTCGGTGCGGTGATCTTCACCCTGGCGTTTGCCATGACACTGGTGCTGCGCGATATGGCCGGGAAAAAGGTGGTTCGCAACGTCATCTTCTTCCCGCACCTGATCAACGCTCTTGTTTTTGGCGTGCTGGCCGGCTTCATCTTCAACCCCGGCGGTATGGTCAACACCCTGCTCAAGCCGCTAGGCGTCACGGAGCCGCCAGCCTGGCTGGCCCAGGAAAACATCTTCCCGCTCATCATGGCGACCCTCGTGGCCACCACCACCGGTTACTTCACCACCATCCTGATGGCCGGCGTGGACCGCATTCCCCCGTACTTTTATGAGGACTGCGCCCTGGCTGGAGCCACTGCCTTCCAGCGGCTGCGTTTTGTGATCCTGCCCCTTACCTGGGATGTCTTTGGCACCTGCGCGGTGCTCTGGACTATCTCCTCCGTCAAGATCTTTGAAATCATCTGGGTCTTCGGCGGCAGCAGCGGAGCAGGCATTCCGCCCACACAAAGCTGGACCACCGCCGTGTACACCTATGTCACAGCCTTTTCCGGCCAGTCAACACCCGCCTACGGCGCCGCCACAGCCTCGGCCATCATTTCTTTGGCCCTGGTCTCGGTGCTGGTTGTGCTGCTGCGTCGTGCCATGCGCCGCGACGCCATTGAATTCTAAGGAACCCTTCATGAGCACCCAGACAGATCCCCATCCACCGGCGCCGGCCAAACCCGCCGCACGCCGTCCCAAAAACTTCCACGGCGTCAGCCCGGCCATGCGTGCCGAGCATAATGCGTTCCGCTCCGTGGGGGTTGTCCTCCTCTGGGCTGTTGTGGCAATCAGCATTGGCATCCTGCTGTGGATGCTGCTGCAGTCCTTCCGTGACACCCGGAGCATTCTCGGCGACCCCTGGGGGTTGCCGGACACCTTCGACTTTTCCAACTTTGTCCGCGCCTGGACCGTGAGCGACTTTGCCACGGCCACCTACAACTCGGTGATGACGACGGCGGTTTCGTCCTTCGTCTGCGTCGCCATTGCCGCACCTGCCGCGTACTACCTTGCCCGGGTGGAAAGCCGCCTGACGGGCGGGCTGAGCCTGTACTTCATCCTGGGCCTGGGCATTCCGGCACAGGTCATCCTCATCCCGTTGTTCGTCATGCTGAACAAGGTGAATCTGACCGACAGTCTCCTTGGTCTGAACCTGATCTACATCGCCATGTCCATGCCGTTCACCGTGTTCCTGCTGACGGCATTCTTCCGCAGCCTGCCCGTTGAAATGGAGGAGGCGGCAGCGCTCGACGGCGCGACGGCCCTGCGCACATTTGTCCAGGTCACACTCCCGCTGGCCAAGGGCGGCATCCTGACGGCGTTTGTATTGCAGGTGGTGGCGCACTGGAATGAGACGCTGCTGGCGCTTACGCTGATCCAATCCACTGAAAAGTACACTTTGCCTGTTGCCTTGATTTCCTTCGTACAACAGCAGACATACTCGGGTGCCGACTGGGGCGGACTGTTCGCGGGCCTGTGCATCGTCGTCCTGCCCATGCTGATCATCTACGTGTGGCTGGGCCGTCGCCTGACCGAGGGGTTGACTTTGGGAATGGGCAAGTAATGCCGGCGCCCAACCTGTTGTTCGTCATCGCCGACCAGTTCCGTGCCATGTGCCTGGAACCGGGTGGCGACCCCGTATCCACCCCGTTTTTGGATGGGCTCGCAGCCGACGGCGTCTCCCTGGACCACGCGGTCAGCAACTACCCCGTGTGCAGTCCGCACCGGGCCATGATGATGAGCGGGCAGTACCCGGCCTCCAACGGCGTCACCCACAATGTGAACTCCGAGACCGCCGAATGGGGCGTGGGCCTGCGCCCTGATGCTCCCTCCTGGGCGGCCGTGCTGAAGGACGCCGGATACGCCACCGGATACATTGGCAAGTGGCATTTGGAGGCACCCGTCCCCGCGGATGCCGTGCACGGCACGGGCGTGCTGGCGGACGGCCGGTATTGGGATGCGTACTCCCCCCGGGACCGCCGCCACGGATTCGACTTTTGGTATTCCTATGGCTGCTGTGACCAGCATCTGAGCCCGCATTATTGGACGTCCGACGCCGAACGGCACCAGCGTCTCAATGTCACCGGGTGGTCGGCGGCCCATGAGACGGACGTTGCCGTGGACTTTCTGCACAGCGTCGCCGGTCCTGCCCGTGGTGGCACCCCCTTCGCCCTGGCGCTCTCTTGGAACCCGCCGCACCAGCCCTTTGACCAGTTGCCGCCGGACCATGAGCGCGGCTATGGCGAGCTGGCCCCCGAGTCTTTGTTGAACCGGCCCAACGTGGACTTGACGTCCGATGTCGGTCGCGAGGCGGCGGCCATCGCCCCCCTGTATTACGCTGCGGTCAGCGCCATTGATGCCCAGCTGGGACGGCTTTTGGAGACGCTGGAATCCCTGGACCTAACCCGGAACACGCTGGTGATTTTCACCTCCGACCATGGCCAGCAAATGGGCAGCCACGGGCTCATTTACAAGAATGTGCCCTTTGAGGAATCCATGCGGATTCCCTTTGTCATGCGTTGGCCCGAACGCCTTGACGCTTCCGCCGCTGCCACGGCAGGCTTGTCCAGCGTCGACATCGCCCCGACGCTCCTGGGGCTGCTGGGTTTCGGCAACAAGGTGCCCGCCGCCATGCAGGGCCGGGACGTCTCCGCGGCGTTGCTGGCCGCGGAACCGGAATCCGCCGAAAGGCATCATGATAATACTCCCCAGGGGCAACCCGGCGCACATGGTCCGGGCACGCCGTCGGCCCTGTACTTTTACTACCCGCGCGATGAACGTGACGTGGATGTGCGCGGCCTGCGGACGGCCACAGGGAAATTCATTGCCCGCTTCCATCCGGATGGGCGCCTGTCCACGTCTCTGTTCAATCTGGTGGCGGATCCTTTTGAACTGCACAATATTACCGACCCCGACCAGGTGGGCAGGTGGTCAGGGAAGTTGTTGGCGGCCCTGAAAGCCGCCGGCCAGTCCTGGAGCGGGGAAAATTCCCTTTCACGGTTGGTGCACCCTGCATGAACATTGTGTTGATCATGGCGGACCAGTTCGCCGCACATGCTTTGACGCGCCGCAGGGACACTGATGAGCACTTCAGGACGCCCAATCTGGACCGGCTGGCGGCCATTTCCACCGTCTTTACAGAGGCCTACACTTCGTTCCCGCTGTGTGTTCCGGCACGCAGTTCCATGGTGACGGGCAAGTACCCGCACCAACTCGGCATTATGTCCAACGAGAAGGAGCTGCCGGAGCCGCCGGGCAGTCCCGGACATGGAACGGCGTCGCTGGGCCACTGGTTCACTGCTGCCGGATATGACTGTGCCTACGCAGGAAAGTGGCATGCCCGCCAAGCCAGCTCCACTGCCGCGGACGGGTTCATGCCCATTCATCCCTTCGGCGACGAGGGGCTGGTGGACGCCTGCAGGGACTGGCTGACCCGGCGCGACGACGGACAGCCCTTTCTGCTCGTGGCCTCTTTTGACGATCCGCACACCATTTGTGAATATGCCCGTTTCCAGCCCATGCCGTATGGGAATGTCACCCCCGTGGACGTGCTGGACGCGCCGCCCTTGCCGGCAAACTTCCCCGCTGCACCCTTCGAACCGGAAGCCCTGCGATTTGAGCAGGCGGCCGCAGCACGGATGTACGGCACGGGCACCTTCGGCGCCGAGGACTGGCGCCACTATCGGGCAGCATACGCGGAACTGGTGGCGCGCGTTGACCGGCGCATTGGGCAGCTGCTGGACTGCATCGAGCTCGCCAACACGGCCGTTGTTTTCATCAGCGACCATGGAGACGGCGATGCCTCCCACGGGTGGAATCAAAAGACCGCCCTGCACCAGGAATGCATCAAGGTGCCGTTCATAACGCATGTGCCGGGGCAGCCCGCGGGAGTGGTGGACCTACCCGTCCCGGCCGTCCTGGGCATCCTGCCCACCCTTTGCGAGCTGGCGGGCATAGACCCGCCAGACGGCTTGGCCGCGGGTTCCCTGCTGGCGCCTCAAACGGGTCCGGTGGTGGTTGAAACGGCCTTCCAGGGCGCTGCAGACCCGTCCGGGCCCGGCACCTCGGGCCGTGTGGTAATTGTGGAGCAGTGGAAATACACCGTCTATGGCTGGGGAAAGCATCGCGAGCAGTTGCATGACCTCGGCGCTGACCCCGGCGAGCAACGGAATTTGGCCGTGGAACGCCGGTATTTCCCAGTGCTTGAACAAATGCGCGAGCATCTGCTGCAGTGGTCGCGTGCCACCGGGGATGCGGGTTTTCTCAAGCGGCTGGTGCTGCCCATTTCCGCAGCGGGCCTGCAGCCGGAAATCTTTAAAATACCCTTCTAGCCACTGGCAACTCCCTGGGCGTAAGCTGACAGTTCATATCCATGGAATATCCAGCGTATTCCCAGCCAATGGTCGGAGACTGAAATGGTGAAAAACACTGGACCTGAAGCAAAACTACTTGTAGTTGATGACGAGCCCAACATCCGCGAGCTCCTTTCCACCTCTTTGCGTTTCGCCGGATTTGAGGTCGTTGCAGCAGCCAACGGGCGTGAGGCCCTGGCCGCGGCCGAAGAGCACAACCCGGACCTTGCCGTTTTGGATGTCATGCTCCCGGACATGGACGGCTTTACCGTCACGCGCCGACTGCGCGCGGCGGGCCGGCACTTCCCCGTCCTGTTCCTCACGGCCCGTGATGACACCGAGGACAAGGTCACCGGCCTGACGGTGGGCGGGGACGATTATGTCACCAAGCCCTTCAGCCTCGACGAGGTGGTGGCCCGCATCCGGGCCGTGCTGCGCCGCACCCAGCCCATGGAGGACGACGACGCCGTGTTGCGCGTTGCCGATCTAGAGCTCGACGACGACGCCCACGAAGTGCGCCGTGCCGGTAAAACCGTGGAGCTTTCCCCCACTGAATTCAAGCTGTTGCGCTACCTCATGCTCAACCCCAACCGCGTCCTTTCCAAGGCCCAAATCCTTGACCATGTCTGGGAGTACGACTTCAATGGGGATGCCTCCATTGTGGAATCCTATATTTCCTATCTACGCCGAAAAGTCGACATTGATGCCTCCTTGCCGGCTCTGATTCAAACCAAGCGCGGCGTGGGCTACGTTTTGCGGACTCCCGACAAGCGCTAACGCGTTTCACGCCTTGATTACGTTGTGGAAGAGCGCGTCTCTGCGCTCACAACTGGTGGCCATCATCAGTGCCCTTCTGGGCGTGTCCCTTTTGGCGTTGGGTGCCACCACTTTTTTGTTGCTGCACTCCTTCCTGGAAGACCAGATGGACACTCAGCTGACCACCTTTCAAAAATCAATCGTGCGACACGGCACAGTCAGTCCGGAGAACACGCAAACGCCCTTTGGCTTTGATTACTACGTGGGCTTCCACTTCGATACGGGCACCTTGGCCGACCAGAACCGTTCCGGCAACGATAAACCCGTGTATCCCGGGTATTCCGCAGCGGAGGCGCATGACCTCAATGGCAAAATTTTTACCGTCCCCAGCAGTGATGGTGGTGCGCCGTGGCGCATTACAGTAATTTCCCCGCAAAATTTTAATTACGGCCCGGCTGACCTAGCCCAAAATCGGCCAGAGTACATGGGCTATGTGGTGGTCGGTCTGCCCTATGAGAACATCAACCTCACCATGGAGCGCCTCGCCGTGGTGATTGCCGGCGTCGCCATTTTGGCTGTGACCCTGGGGACCATGATTGCCTATTGGACCGTGACCCGTTCCTTTGGTCCCCTCAGCCGTGTGGAAAAGACAGCCGCCGCCATTGCCGCCGGAGATCTTTCCCGACGCGTGGAGATTGAGAACTCAGCCACGGAAGTGGGCAGGCTTTCCGGTTCCCTCAACACGATGCTGGCACATATTGAGCATGCTTTCGCGGCCAGGACGGCGTCGGAGCAGAAGATGCGCCGCTTTGTCGCTGACGCCTCCCATGAACTTCGCACGCCGCTGGTCACCATCCGTGGCTTCTCCGAGCTGTACCGGCATGGTGCCCTGCAAACCCCGGAGGATGTGGGGACGGCCATGGGACGGATTGAAAGTGAAGCCAAACGGATGGGTGAACTTGTGGAGGATTTGCTCATGTTGGCGCGCATTGACGAGCAACGTCCGCTGCAGCTCAAGCCCGTTGATTTGTTGATCATTGGTCACGACGCCGTGCTTGACGCTCGCGCTTCTGACCGGGACCGGGCCTTTGCCGTCATTGGGCTTGACGGGGGTCCCGGCACTTCCGCACCCAGCGTGGGTGACGAGGCTAAATTGCGTCAGGTTGTAGCGAACCTCATGGGTAACGCCCTGCGCTACACGCCCGAGGGTTCACCCATTGAGATTATGGTGGGAACCCGCATGGAGGGCGAGAACGCGTTCTCTGTTATTAAGATCCGCGATCACGGTCCCGGCATTTCCGAAGAGGAGGCCCCACGGGTTTTCGAGCGTTTCTACCGTGCGGACTCATCGCGGGACCGCAATACGGGCGGCAGTGGTTTGGGACTTGCCATTGTCTCAGCCATTGTGGCGTCCCACCATGGCACGGTGCGCTTGGAAAACACTTCCGGCGGTGGGGCCACCCTGGCAATTGGATTACCCCTGGAGCCTATCGTCGAGGACGGCGCGGACCTGGACAATTCCTCCGCGGACGTTAGTATCCGGACACAGGGTTCGTCCTCCACAGGCGGCACCGGGCAGTAGCGCATCCACAGTTTATGGTGGGCCGCGCAGGCAGCAGCCTTCCTTGTTCTAGTGTGGGCTTGTCAGCGGTGGTACGGCCATCTCCGGCCTTGGGACAGGGAGCTCATCATGGCACAATTCAACGTCAACAGCGAGGATCTAGCCCTCAAAAGCACTGCGGTACGGGGTTCCGTGGAAAGGATCCGCATTGAGGTGGACGCCATGAAGCGCAACCTCATGGAACTGCAGTCCACATGGACGGGAGCGGCAGCCACCAGCTTCCAGGCGCTGCTGCAGGAATGGCACGCCACGGAGATGAAGGTGGAGGCCTCCCTTGAAAGCATCAATGGTGCCCTCTCCCTCGCAGCCACCCAGTACGCGCAGGCAGAGGAAGCCAATACCCGCATGTTCACCGCAAGGTGAGCCGCCCCGGCGTTGCTTTCTTAGCTGCCCTTTAGCTGTTGGACCCGCATCACTTTAGGCTTCCGGGGTTCCTTGATGATGCCGCAAACGCCATTGCCCTTGTTGACGCAACCAGACAGAACTGCGGAGGGCGCTTCCAGTGCGGGTAACGCTGCGGTACGTCAACAGGGCCGTGTCTTTATCCACCTGGGCCAATGAAATGACCTGCACCTCAACCGGCGCGAAGGGTTCGTCGCGGAGCAGTTCCAAAACATCCTTCCGGGACCAATGCCGACCCGAGGCGCCAATTTCTTCAAAGTCCGGGTGCAACAGCTCCCCCGCCCGTAGCGGCTCTGCCCGCACCGACGGCGTCAGCAGCTCCTGCTCGAGCGCCACCACCTCTGCCAAGGCAGCGGGGTGGTTTTTTGTAAACGCCGGATCAAGCTCATCTTCCAACATGGAGAACAAATCGGGCTGCTCAAGCCCGTCCGCGTGGGGCGCCGGAGCTGCGACAGTGTCCAAGGCTTGGTCAGCTGCTGCTGTGCCTCCGGGGAAGCCAGGACCCCGCGGAGGTTCCCGCTTGGCCTGGTAGGCTGTGGCGGCATCGCGGGCCTTGTCATCGGCGGCTTCATTTAGCTCGTGGCCCGCGTGGCCCTTGACCCACTCGAAGGTGTACTTTCGCCCCCTGGTGGCTGCGTCTATGTCCTTGAGCAGTTCAATGTTGAGCACGGGCTTACCGTCGGACTTGCGCCACCCCTTGCGCTTCCATCCCGGCATCCACTTAGTGACACTGTTGATGACGTACTGACTGTCGCACAGAATATGGAGGGGCTCCTCGGCGACGTGCGCTGTGGATTGGAACAAATCCAGTACCGCCATGAGTTCGCCCATGTTGTTGGTGCCATGGGACCAACCACCTGCGGACCAGCAGTTCTCATCGATGTACCAGGCCCAGCCGGCAGGCCCGGGATTTCCTAAAGCCGAACCATCGGCAGCAGCAACAATTGTCATGCATCCATACTTTCAGATTCCACCGACACCCAAATTCACTGAGGCAGCCAAAAGGCGCCACTGCCCAGGAGGCAATGGCGCCTTTTGCTGAAAGACCAGCAGTGCTGGCAGACCAGCGGTGTGGGAAGACCAGCGGTGGGCTAGAAGCCGCCCATGCCGCCCATCTCGTCTCCGCCGCCGCCAGCCGGTGCAGCCTTTTCGGGCTTGTCGGCTACAACAGCTTCGGTGGTCAGGAACAGCCCCGCAATGGATGCGGCGTTCTGCAGAGCAGAACGTGTGACCTTTACCGGGTCGTTGACGCCGGCAGCCAGCAGATCTTCGTACACGCCGGTTGCAGCGTTCAGACCGTGACCTACGGGCAAGCCGCGGACCTTGTCCACCACAACGCCGGGCTCCATGCCGGCGTTGAAGGCAATCTGCTTCAACGGAGCATCGATGGCAACCTTGACGATGTTGGCGCCGGTGGCCTCGTCGCCTGTCAGGTTCAAGCCCTCGAACGCCTTGACGCCAGCCTGGATCAAGGCAACGCCACCGCCGGGAACAATGCCTTCTTCAACAGCAGCCTTGGCGTTGCGCACTGCATCTTCAATGCGGTGCTTGCGTTCCTTGAGCTCCACTTCTGTTGCGGCGCCGGCCTTGATGACTGCAACGCCGCCGGCCAGCTTGGCCAGACGTTCCTGCAGCTTCTCGCGGTCGTAGTCGGAATCGGAGTTTTCAATCTCGGCACGGATCTGTGCAACACGGCCTGCAATGGCTTCAGCATCGCCGGCACCATCAACAATGGTGGTCTCGTCCTTGGTCACAACAACCTTGCGGGCCTTGCCCAATAGATCAAGGGTGGTGTTTTCCAGCTTCAAGCCAACTTCTTCAGCGATGACCTGGCCACCGGTGAGGACGGCAATGTCGGCCAACTGGGCCTTGCGGCGGTCGCCAAAGCCGGGAGCCTTGACGGCAACGGACTTGAACAGGCCGCGGATCTTGTTCACGATCAACGTGGCCAAGGCTTCGCCTTCAACATCTTCGGCAATGATCAGCAGCGGCTTGTTGGACGCCATGACCTTTTCCAAAACAGCAACAAGGTCCTTGACGCTGGAGATCTTGGAGTTCACGATCAAGATGTACGGGTCTTCAAGAACCGTTTCCTGGCGTTCCGTGTCGGTCACAAAGTAAGCGGAAATGTAACCCTTGTCGAAGCGCATGCCTTCGGTAAGTTCCAGTTCCAGGCCGAAGGTGTTGGACTCCTCGACGGTGATGACGCCTTCCTTGCCAACCTTGTCCAAGGCCTCGGCAATGAGTGCGCCGATTTCGGGATCCCCGGCAGAGATCGACGCCGTAGCGGCGATTTGTTCCTTGGTCTCGATTTCCTTGGCGGAAGCCAGCAGCTCTTCAATGACGGCTGCAACAGCCTTCTCAATGCCGCGCTTCAAGGACAGCGGGTCGGCGCCGGCAGCTACGTTGCGCAGGCCTTCCTTGACCAGGGCCTGAGCCAGCACGGTGGCCGTGGTGGTGCCGTCGCCGGCAATGTCGTCAGTTTTCTTGGCGACTTCCTTGACCAGCTCGGCGCCGATCTTCTCATAGGGATCGTCAAGTTCAATTTCCTTGGCGATGGAGACACCATCGTTGGTGATGGTGGGTGCGCCCCACTTTTTTTCCAAAACAACGTTGCGACCGCGCGGGCCCAAGGTGACCTTTACAGCGTCAGCGAGGATGTTCAACCCACGCTCAAGGCCGCGGCGTGCCTCTTCATCAAATGCAATGAGTTTGGCCATGGAGGCTTCAGTCCTTTCGGGACAGTCATTTTACGATACAAACACCCTCATTGAGATGCCCGCGACGGACGGCTTCGCCATAGCCGATCTCTTTACGGCCTGCGCGAACCCTCATCTCATGAGGAAATTCCTTCACCCTCGCGACGGCGACGCCTCAATAATTGGCAGTCGCCCCCTTAGAGTGCTAACTCAATAATTAGCATCCGGCACCCAAGAGTGCAAGCGCGAGGTGAACTATGTGCTGCCGGCGAACGAGCACCTGAGCCACTGGCTGCGTCAGGTGGCCACGGCAGGTCTTAGATGCTGGGTGCGACAGCCTGGTGTGCGGGGCCCTTACGCATCCGGACCCAGGACCACCGTCAGCGGCAAAGCAATGTCAGCAGTTTCCACCACAGTAGGAATGTTCAGTAACGCCGCAAGTGCTTGAGCATTGGCAACTTGCGTTTCATCCTGGTAGAAAATCACGGAATTGGTCCGCTGCAACCCTGCCCAGTTGGTCGACTGCGAGACGGTCCACCCGCTGGTGATGACTGTACTGGCGTAACGGGCAGCCAGCCCGGAAACGCCCGTGGCATTATAAATAGCCACCGGCACCGCCCGGTCCACGGTTGGTTTTGGCGCTGCGGAAGAGGTAGGGGCTGCGGAGGGCGTCGCGGCCGCTGAAGGACCAAACTCTGCCGAGGGCTCGACGGACGGCGGAGCATCTTCCGTGGGGACCGTCTCAGGTGTCACGGCGGGGGCGGCCGCGCTGGTCCCTGCCGCGGGCGGAACGTCGGATGCATTGGCCGACGTGTTGAACATGCCCGGCATGACAAAAAAAGCTAATAAACCTATGCACAGGGCCACAATTGTCACAATGATCACCGGCAGGAGGGAACGTTGCGGCAGTTCCATGGATGCCCGGTGGACGCCATGACGTGCCGAATTTTCCGGAACCTCGTCAAATTCATCCCGCGGGTAATTACTCATAGTGCAGTGGTGTCCTTGTAAGTGCGTGGGTGCGTGGATCAGTTAGTTGTTGAGGCGGCGGGCGGACCGGGCCTGCTGGCGTGACAAACGCAGTCTACGCAGGCGCTTGACCAGCATCGGGTCATAAGCCAGGGCCGCTTCCGTGTCGATCAAGGCATTGAGCACTTGATAATAATGCACGGCCGAAAGGTCAAATTTGTCCCGGATGGCCTGCTCTTTGGCGCCAGCATACTTCCACCACTGCCGCTCAAGATCCAGCATCTGCTCATCACGTGAACTGAGGGCACCGGAGCTTTCCCCGGCCGTTGCTGCGTGGTCCTCGGGGCCCTGTCCATGGTGGACTGCATCGGCCACGCGCGTCACTTCCTCAAATTTGTAGCCACTTCAATTGGCGCAGCTGGCTTGAATCAGCTTGCCCTGTCAATGATAGGTGCCAATGACACCCCTGTCATTTGTGCGGCGGAAAGTGCCGCAGGGCAACAGCGGGGCACCATGCGCACATGACTCCTGCCCGGCAATGGGCCACAATGGAATTTATGGATAGCTCCCCGCCTCTTTTCAATCTTCCCTTGAAGGCTCCGCAGGACCCTGTGCAGCAGGAGGCATTATTGACGCTGCAGTCTGCGCCTCTGGACTTAATGGCACCCGACTGGGCGCACTTGCTGAGCGGCCACGAATCCACCCTGCGCAAACTAGGTGCCATGCTGGCCCGGGAGTACGACGCCGGAACCTCCTTTTTGCCGCCGCCTGCCCAGGTGCTGCGTGCCCTGAGCACCCCCTTGGCAGCGGTGAAAGTGTTGATTGTGGGACAAGACCCGTACCCCACCCCCGGCCATTCAGTGGGTTTGGCGTTCTCGGTGGATAAATCCACCAGGCCCCTTCCGCGCAGCCTAAACAACATTTACAAGGAGTTAAACGCCGATTTGGGCATTGCACCGGCAGCTCATGGCGATCTCAGCGCATGGGCGGAGCAGGGGGTGCTGCTGCTGAACAAGGTGCTGACAGTGGCCCCGGGCGCCACCGGTTCACATCGGCGTCGTGGTTGGGAAGAGGTCACCGACGCGGTGATTGCCGGTCTCGCGGCGAGGGATCAACCATTGGTCAGCGTTCTGTGGGGCCGGGATGCCCAGCGCATGGCGCCGCTTTTGGCGGGCACGGCAGTCATTGAATCCGCGCACCCCAGTCCGTTGTCGGCCTCGCGGGGGTTCTTTGGCTCCCGGCCTTTTAGCCGCATCAATGATCTGCTGGCAGCGCAAGGCGGCACCGCCATCAATTGGCAGCTGCCCGCATGAACTAGACTTCTTAGGACCACCTAACTTGGCGCTCTGTAAGCGCCCGCAAGCCGGGTCCGCTCCCGGCGACAGGAGTTTTAGTGACTGCCGAGAGTATCTCCGTACCCCGCGAACGCAAGCCCCGCATTTTGATAAATCTGCAGGTGCTGCGCACTGAACGGCTCAGTCCGCACATGGTGCGCATTGTGGCGGGAGGGCCGGAACTGCGTTTGTTTGAGGCCAAGGACGCCACGGACATGTACGTGAAAATCCACTTCCTGCAACCCGGCATTGAGTATGCTGAGCCCGTGGACGTGGCTGCGCTGCGTGAAATTTTGCCCCGCGAGCAGTGGCCCGTGACGCGCACGTACACCGTGCGCCGCTTTGATGCTGCAGCTCAGGAACTTTCCATTGACTTTGTCATCCATGGTGCTGCTGGGATAGCTGGCCCGTGGGCGGCGTCCGCGGCCCCCGGGGACCGAATCATTTTCTCCGGTCCCGGTGGTGCGTACCGGCCCAACCCCGACGCCGACTGGCACTTGTTCGCAGGGGACGAATCCGCGCTTCCGGCCATTGCCGCAGCCCTGGAGTCGCTGCCCGCGGATGCCCGCGGCCATGCCTTCGTGGCAGTTGATACGGCAGCTGAGATCCAGCCCCTGCACAAGCCCGACGCCGTGGAACTCACCTGGGTGCTCCGTCACGGCGCCACACCGGATGCCAGCACGGCGTTACTTGACGCAGTGAGCAACTGCTCCTGGCCTGACGGCCGAGTGGACGCTTTTGTGCATGGCGAACGTGAACACATGAAAGCACTGCGGAATCTGCTTTTTAAACAACGCGGCCTGGATCGCTCCCAGGTGTCCCTGTCGGGTTACTGGGCCTATGGCCGCACCGAGGATTCCTTCCAGGCCGAAAAGCGCGAGCCGGTGGGCCAGATTCTCTAACGTCCCGTTGGTCCCGGGTCACGTGCCGTTGGCTCCGGCGCTTTCCAGGCGCCGGAGCGGGCGTTGTTTAGCGGCGGCGGTTCCGGCGTCGGTCTTTTTGGCCATTGCTGCGGGTAAAGGGCCGCCCCATGTTGTCACCCAAAACCACCCCGGCTGCCACCGCCAGGATCACTATGAGCGCGTTGAAGATTCCCACAGCGCCTGTGACGGCGTCCTCCGGCGTCAAGGTCATGACAAACATGGCCCGGAAAATGGACAATCCCACCAGCAAAAAGATGATGGATGGAACGGCCACCACCAGTTGGGGTGCGCCCAAGCGCAGGGCCACAATGCGTGCAGCGATGCCTATGGCGATGGCGGCCAGCGCCGGGGCGAAGCGGCCACCCAGGCCAACGATGATGCTGAAGTGGTACACCAGGTAGCCGAGCAGGGCCACGGCAGTGGTGGGCACCACGAGCCGTCGGGCTGTTTGCTCAGCGATGCAAATTGCCACGGTTGCCACGGCAATGAGCACCAGCACCAGGGGCAGCGGCAGCGCCCCTGAAATGGTTTCGGCCACATTGAGCCTGTCCATGCCCAGCAATGCGCTTGTCACCAGGGCCACGGAAATTCCAGCCACAATGGCGGCAAAGGAAAGGAACGCCGAAAGGAAACGCCCGGCCGCCGTGACCGGGAATCCATTAATGGCATCCTGCACGGCGGAAACCAGCCGCCCTGAGGGCAGCATGAGCAAAATGCCGCCCGCCACCACCACGGAGGGGCTCAAAGGCACCTTGAACATAAAGCACAACACGGCAACCACTGTGACAATGAAGGAACTAATGGCGGTGATAAAGAAGTCCGGCACCCGCCATTTGCCCAACACCCGGGCCACTTGACCCGCCAACAAAATGGTGCCAAAGGCTACCATCATGCCAAAGATCGTGCCACCAATGACACCCACCACTGCCGCGGCAAAGACAGCCTCGGCCACCGACACCACCCAGCGCGGGAACGGCTTGGGCTTTTTGACAATTACGTCCAGGCGCCGGTAGGCCTCATCCCGGCTGACGCCGCCGCTGACAACATCCGTGACCAGCTCGTGAACCTCCACGAGGCCCGCGTAGTTATTGGTCCATGAGCGCACCACGCGCAGGAGCGTAATGGGCACGGCGTCCCGGGGCGCATAATTGATGATGACCGACTGGTTGGTGATGTCCACCTCAATGTTGCGCAAGCCCAGGGCTGCCGTTACCGCAATGATGCTGGTTTCCACTTCCAGCGCCCCCGCCCCATACCGAAACATGGTCTCGGCCAGGCGGAGGGCAAAGTCAATGGTCTTGCGCGCGGATTCCTCCGCTTTGCCTACTTGAATGGTGAAGTTCGCGTAGGGGCTCCCAGCCAACCGGTCCACAATGTTCATGGGGGCCGTGGGCGGGGCTTCCCCCTGCACCAATTTACGCAGCACACTGCGGGCGGCCTTATTGGGCTTGGCTGCGGGTACTACGGGAATGAGGCCGGCTGCCGGAGCCGGCCCCTGTGTTTTCCGGCTGGTGGGATGGGTGGTCATTCATGCTCCCTCGGGCCTGAAGGCGCGCAGCAAGGCAGAGTTTGCTGACGCGCGTGGGCGAAATTTTCTAGTAAAACTGCTTGCCGGTGCGGCGTGTATAGAGCTGGCGGAATATCCGCTCCCCCGCCAAGGCCCACATTTTGTAACGCAGCGGACTCAACGCGAGGTCGTAACAACCCACAAAGTCAGTCACTGTTTTAGAGAAGCTGGTCTTGAACAAGCCCAGCCCATGATGCGGATGGGTGGGATCTTTGAGCCGGTCCGACGGCGGTGTGCCACAGAAGTCGTACTCCACCGCCCCCAGCTCCTTCATGTCATTAATGGCGACCCACTGCACCAGGTGCGAGTCACCGTACTGGTTACGCTTCTGCAGCGAACCGCCATCCTTATAGGTGGCTTTGGTCCCGTAATTAATAACAAAAGCCCCCACGGAAGCCACCTCGTTTTCAAAAACAAAGTAAAAATGCCCTTGATTTCGCGAGGTGAACTCGGTCCAGAACTGCTTGTAGTACGCAAAGTCTCGGGCTTTAGTGGTGGATTTTGCGGTAATGGTTCCCACCATGAGCTGGTACATGGTGGCCATGGTGGATTCCACAGGGTCCATGCGCACCACCTCAACGCCTTCGCGGAGGGCACGCCGTACGGCATTGCGGCCGCGTGAGTGCAGCTTTCGCAGCAACTCATTGGAATCGGGTGAAATATCAAGCAACGCCGTGCTGTCATTGGGCTGCAGGTCCGGGACCTTAGTGAGACCGGCTGCGTCCAGAACAGCCCGGGCATGTTCTGACGCCACCACATCGGGTTCAATCTTGGCCGCAAAGACATTCAGGCGTGCCCGCTTTACAAAAGTCCGCAGAGCACTGAGCATGGCAGGAATATGCTCCACGTCTGCCACATCCGGTCCCTTAATCAGGTACCAAAGCTTGCCCAGGACAGGGAAGGACTTTTCCAGCACAAGATTGTAGCTGGCGTAACCGCCACCCTCGAACACAATAAATTGCGTCGCCCAACCGGAATTTTCCTTCACCGCGGCAAACGCCTCGGATTGCAAAATATTGCCGCCGTTGGGGTTGGCCGTAACCAAGGTATCCCACTGGGTAATCTCGGCGGCGGTGGCAAATCGGGCAATGAATTCTGGCAAGTGACCCTCAACTACGTTGGCATTTATTAGCTGTACCCAGTCTAGCGGGCATGATTCCAGGCGCGTATTCGAGCCGTAAAGACGCTCCGCAAGCCGCCCCGCACAGGGCAGCTTGCGGCAGCGTTGCGGCCTGTCTGCTAGCGCTGCATCCCAGCTGACCCATGCCCCGCTGCGGAGGCACCGGCGTCGTGCTGGGAAGTACCGGCACTGGCTGGGGCGGGTGTCACTTGATCGACAAATTCCGCCATGGCGGAGGCGGAAATGTCGACGGCGGGTTCGCGCTCAATTTTGGTGGCCAGAGGCACTTCCTTGACAAAGCACAAGATAATGGCCGCGAACACTGCCAGTGGCACCATCCAAAGGAACAAGGGGATGAGGGATTCGTTGTAGGACTCGATGACCAAGCGCTTGAGCGGTTCCGGAAGACCGTTGACCAGCGCCGGGGTGAAGGAGTTGGCGCCGCCACCGTCGGGTCCTGTTCCGCCAGGGATTTTTTCATTGACGAGATCATGCAACCGGGTGGCGAAGAGGGAGCCAATAATGGCGGTGCCCAGTGTTGCACCCACCTGCCGGAAGTAGTTCTGGCCTGCCGTGGCTGTACCCACAAATTTCAACGGGAAGGAGTTTTGCGCTACCAGGGTGAGGATTTGCATGCTGGCACCCAGACCCACACCCATGATGCCCAAGTACACGCAGATCATGTACACCGGAGTGTCAGGCTGCAAGGTCGCCATCAGCACCAGCGCCAACGCCAAAATACCTGAACCGACGATGGGCGCAATTTTGTAGCGGCCCGTTATGGAAACACGGCGACCCACAATGATGGAGACCAGCAACAGGCACGCCATCATGGGGATCATGAGCAGACCCGCCTCGGTGGCGGAATAGCCCGTGGCCATCTGCATATAGGTGGGCATGTAGCCAATGGCACCGAACATGGAGATGCCTGTCAGCAGTCCGGCAATGGTGGTTAGGTTGAAGTTGCGGTTTCTAAACAGCATCATGGGCATGACGGGCTCCGCGGCGCGCAGTTCCACCACAACAAACAACGCACCGGCAATGACAGCAACTGCCGCCAGGCCCACTATCTCCACCGACAGCCAAGCAAATTCCGCACCGCCCCAGGTGCCCACCAAAACCAGTGACGTGGTGGCGACGGCAATTAACATCATGCCCAGATAGTCAATTTTGGGGCGTTTGGTGTGCGTTACCTTGGGCACGTGCAGCAAAAAGATAGTGGCAAGGATGGCCAGGGCCGCCAGTGGCACATTCATCCAAAACGCCCAGCGCCACCCCGGCCCTTCCGTGAGCCCACCGCCAATCAGCGGTCCGGCTACGGAGGAAAAGGCAAATACCCCGCCCATGATGCCCATGTATTTTCCGCGCTCGCGGGCAGGGACGACGTCGGCAATGGTGGCCTGGGAGAGAATCATCAGTCCCCCGCCACCCAGGCCCTGCACCACGCGGGCAATGATGAGGGTGCTCATATCCGGGGCGAGTGCGCCAATGACCGAACCAACAGCGAAAATGCTGATGGCAAAGAGCAGCATGGGCTTGCGTCCCAGCAAATCACCAAGCTTGCCGTAAACAGGCATCATGACGGTGGAGGCCAGGATGAAGGCCGTAATGACCCAGGCCATATGTTCGACGCCGTTGAGTTCACCCACCAGCGTGGGCAGCGCGCTGGAAAGGACTGTCTGGTTCAGGGAGGCCAACAGCATGGTGACCATCAATCCCACAAACAGCAGGATTAGTTTTCTTTTCTCACCAGAATCCGCCGAAGGCTGCGTGGTTTGTGAGTTGCTCATAGAGTTGACTTGATTACCTCTCGGAAAGTTTCAATGGCGTCATTTATGGCCTTGCCGTCGTGGGCTGAAAAAGCGCTGGGATCGCGTTTAAAGGCAAAGCGCATGGCAGTGCTCGTCAGCATGAGCAGAGCCTGCGCCCCCTCCCGGCCACCGGAAATTCCCGCTCGTGCCAGGAGTGGATCTGCCTCCTCGTAGCGGTCCAACAAAATGGATTCCACAAGTAATTCGGACGCGGTGAGGTGGACCATGATGGTGCGGTCCAATTCGGGGTACTGGCGTTTGAGCTCTTGACGGCGGGCAGTTTGCGAGGCAGCCGGAAACATGGAGCGAATTACAGCCCCCATGAGGCGAACCGTGCGGGCAAATAAGTCCCCCTCGCCGTCAGCTCTAAAGTCTGCTACCGCTTCGTCAGGAAGTGTTGGGAGCTGAGTGCCCAGCACGGCATCTTCTTTGGTGGGAAAGTAATTGAAAAAGGTGCGTTTTGAAACGCCGGCCGCGTCAGCAATGGCCTCCACAGTGGTTGCATGCAACCCGGCTTCCAGAGCCATGCCCGAGGCTTGATCATGAATAAGCGACCACGTTTCAAGACGGTTGCGTTCACGCAGCGGCACAGCATTAGATTTTTGCATAACTACATTTTATGCAATTAAGCAAAGATTGCACAAGTGCAAAACATGCTTCTGTGCATGGCTTGTCTCACACCATGCCACGTCTTACGCAGTGCGGGCAGGCGGCAATCCCAGACGCCTAACGTGTGGCCTGCTGCAGTAATCCGACAAGGTGCTCTGTCGAGCGGTCATCCAACGCAGTAACAGCGAAGGAAGTGGGCCAAAAGCTGCCATTATCCAAATTGGCGGCTTCTTGAAAGCCAATGGTGGCGTATCTGGCGCTAAGCGTGGTCACGGCCTGAAAGAAGACCACTACTTTGCCTTCGTCACTGAAATGCGCGGACATGCCATACCAGGTCTTGGCCTTGAGCGGCGTGTGCTGCTGCACGAGCTTATGCAGGGTCTGGGCAAGTTCCTTGTCCGTACCGCCCCGCTCTGCGATGGCAGCAAGGCAGCCGACATATCGGCCCCCGCCCTGGCAGCTTTCGCTTCCGCAGCGGCGGGACGCATAGCCGCTTTCTCTTCCCTGGTAAAAGTCGCGTTTGCCATCATGTTTCCTTTATTGCCAAACGCAGAACATCATTTAGCCGCTGAGAACGGACGGCCACGGCGCATTCCAAAAATGGCTCAGCGCACTGACAGAAAAATTACCTTGCGCTGAGCCCGGCCCTAAAAACAAAAACGCCATGAAAGGCAAAGGGGCCGCCGGAAACCATGCGACAGATGCACTGTCAGCTCGTTCAGGCGGACCCCGCAGCAAAACGCCTAGCTGCGGATGGAGCCTTGTCTGCGGAACCAGCCAACTGCGGCCGTGGCAACAAACAAAACCAGGCCAATAATGGCCAACCAAAACAGTCCCTTAACGACGAATCCCAGCACTGAAAGGATAATCCAAATGATCAACAGCGCAATTATGATTCCCAAGACCCTTGCCTCTTTCTGTAGTGGCCAGCTGATGCCCAGCTACCCGCGTTGAATAGCCGTTTGCAGGTGACGTACGTGCCTGCCTTTCTAGGCTAGGCCTCCCGTGCCCCCTTTACAACAGACCATTTGTTGGCAGAAGACATCCTTTACTCCATGTCTTCTGGGAGCGCTTCATGGTGGGCGCGCCCGTGCGTGCGCCGGTCCTCTTTCATTTCCGCTTCAAATAAGTGCCGTTTGCCTTCCGCCAACTCATCACGGGCCTGCTTTTCCAATGCCTTAAAAGCCGCATAATAACCGTCGTCATAGTCTTCGACGAGCTGGAAAGTCCATCGCCCTCTAATGACATTGCGACCCACAAGACCTTCTTCCACGTCGTCTGCCATAGCCCCGTGCCCCGCCTCCCGCAGCAAATCCACGGCTTCCCCCAACGCCAGGTCAGCCTTCCCCGTGAGACGGTGAAAGCCATAGAGCAGCCCTCTGGCGTGCTCCACTACTTCCAAAGCCTCGGAGAGCTTCCCCAGAGCAGTTACAGTCTCATCGCTCATGCCCTCACCTCGCTGGTGGGCGGCATCGGGACCATTTTGTGGACTCTGATCAGGCGAACTTGGAGAGTGTGACATGGATTATGCACCTTTCTTTGCTGAGGTGTTGTTACGGCTGGTATCTGAGGAAACCTTTTTTGGGGACGATTTATTGGCGCCGGACTTTTTCTCCGTGGCCTTCCCACCGGTCTTTTTAGCCGCTGGTTTTGCGCGGGTCTTTTTGACAGGCTTTTTCCCATCGGCCTTTTTGGTGGGCTTTTTGGTGGCGGATTTTTTGGCGTCGGTCTTTGGCGCCGGGGCGCTCCCCTGTCTGCTGCGCTTTTGATCCACACTGCGCTTGAGTGCCTCCATGAGGTCAATGACATTACCGCCCCCGGTCCCGCCATCCTTTGCAGCGGCGTCCTTGTCTCCAAAAGTGGCAGCGGTGTCGAGGGCGTCGCCGTGCTTCAGCTTTTCAGCAATGAGCGTCTGCAACTCCACTTGATACTCATCGGTGTACTCATCGGGGTTGAAATCGCCCTTAAACTGATCCACCAGCGCCGAGGACATTTTAAGTTCCTGGGCGCTGACTGCCGTCTTCACCGGGACCTTCACCTCCGCGGCGTCGCGGACCTCATCACCCCATAAGATGCCTTGCAAGATCAACATATTGCCCTGGATACGCAGCGCACCCAAACGGGTTTTTTGCCGCAGGGCAAACTTCACCACCGCAGTAAGCTCCGTATTTTCCAAGGTTTTGACCAACAGCGCGTACGCTTTGGGAGATTTGGAGTCGGGTTCCAAATAGTAGCTGCGCTCCAACGTAATGGGATCAATTTGCTCATTGGGGACAAACTGCACCACCTCTATTTCACGGCTCTTTTCCGCAGGCAGTGACTTCATCTCCTCGTCGGTGAGCACCACCGTGCGGTCACCGTCATCGTAGGCCTTGTCAATGTGCTCAAAGTCCACCTTTTTATGGCATACCTCGCAGCGTCGCTGATAACGGATGCGCCCGCCGTCGGCATCATGAATTTGATGCAGACTCACGTCATGGTCTTCCGTGGCACCGTACGCTTTGACAGGAACATTGACCAAGCCGAAGGCAATTGAACCAGTCCAAATTGATCTCATGCTCCCAGCTAAGCATTATCAATTGCGTGGCGCCAGAGATTTACGCGTGCGCACCATACATGCGATGCTGTTTCTGGCGTCCTTCAGCAGGTGGCACGGGGTGCATTTGGCAGGGACAATGAGCCCATAGCTGTAAAGGAGCCACCATGAACGCATCCTCTGGGCAACTGGTCGACGTTGCCGGCCGGCGCTTAAAAGTCAGCAATTTAGCCAAGGTGCTTTATCCAGAGACGGGAACCACTAAAGCCGAGGTATTGACTTATTGGGCCGGGGTGGCTCATGTCCTCATCCCCCACGCCGCCTGGCTCCCGGACAAGTATTTTTCCGCAGGGACCTGGAAGATTCAGCGCCGGACTGGGTGCCCCGGCAATCGTTCACACATAAAAACCACGTCAATATTTATCCCCTGGTCAATGAACCTGCCGTTTTGGCATGGTTGGGGCAAATGGCGGCGCTGGAAATCCACGTCCCCCAGTGGCGGTTCGATTCCGACGGCAAGGTTTCCAATCCGGATCGCCTCGTTTTGGATTTGGATCCCGGAGTGGGCGCTGGGTTGCCCGAGTGCGCAGAAACGGCGCTGCTGTGCAGGGAACTTCTCACCGGCATGGGGTTGGAAGCCTTCCCCGTGACCAGCGGCTCCAAGGGTATCCATATTTACGTCCCCCTGGACGGCAGCTACACGGCCGCCACTATTTCCCAGCTGGCACAGGAGTTGGCGCGATCCTTGGCGCAGGACCACCCGGATCTAGTGGTCTCAAACATGAAAAAATCCACGCGCACCGGGAAGGTGCTGGTGGATTGGAGCCAAAACAATGCCGCTAAAACCACCATCTGTCCGTATTCCCTCCGCGGGAGATCCCACCCCACAGTCGCAGCGCCCCGGACCTGGGAGGAAATAGCTGATCCGGATCTGCGCCAACTGGACTTCCGGGAGGTTTTGGAGCGGGTGGAACAGGGCATGGACCCCCTTTCGGCGCTGGGTGTAAAGCATCCTCCCAGCACTGACAGGTTGACGAAGTACCGTTCCATGCGCGACGCCGGCAAGACCCCCGAGCCCGTTCCCGCAGGTCCGCCACCCCGCACCACAGCACAGGCACCCAGCTTTGTCATTCAAGAACACCACGCCTCGCGCCTGCACTGGGACTTCCGGTTGGAACATTCCCAGGTCCTGGTCTCCTGGGCAGTACCCAAAGGTCCACCGCTTGACCCGGCCGAAAACCGCCTGGCCGTAATGACCGAAGACCATCCGCTGGCGTATAAATCCTTTGAAGGCACAATCCCTCCTGGTGAATATGGTGCCGGTCATGTCCGCATCTGGGATTCAGGCACGTACGTGTTGGAAAAATGGCGGGAAGGCAAAGAGGTCATTGCCGTTCTCCAGGGGCAGTCCCACGGCGGTTTGGGCGGGGTTCCCCGCCGGTATGCCCTCATTCACGCCCCGGGCATGGGAGGGGACAGGAACTGGCTGATCCACTTGATGAAGGAACACTCTGGTGCCGGGCGCAGCAGCGAGGTGGGCACGTCCGACGTCGTCCATGGCACTTTGGGCACCAGGGCTACACGGCCGTTGTGGGAAGGTGGTGCAGCTGAGCTTCCTGCGCCCATGCTGGCAACCGCGGGCCCTGTCACGGAACCGGACCCGGAGCGGGTATGGAACTTTGAAATGAAATGGGACGGTATCCGCGCCATCGCCGGGGTGACGCAGGGAGCTGTGCGGCTGATGAGCCGAAACGGCAACGACCTCACGCACCTCTACCTGGAACTGCAGGAGCTGGCAGAACTGACCCCTGACGGAGCCGTGCTGGACGGCGAAATCGTGGCCCTCAACAATGCCGGACGGCCGGACTTTGGGCTGCTGCAAACCCGAATGAAGCTCACCTCGGCACGGGAGATTAAACAGGGTGCGGAAAAAACGCCCGTGCAACTCATGCTCTTTGACGCCCTGCAACTTGGCGCCTGGCAATTTGGTGCAGAACCCCGCGACGCCCCTGGAACTCTCCTGGCGGAACCCTATAGTGCGCGGCGGGAAGCACTCCTGGCAGCTGTTGGAATGGGAAAATTTATCCACCTCCCGCCAGCCCTGACCGGGACCTTCGACGATGCCCTGTCCACCAGCCGGGAGCTGCATTTGGAAGGGATAGTGGCCAAGGCCGTCGACGCGCCCTACCTCCCGGCGCGACGCAGCACGAGCTGGCTGAAAATCAAGGAGACCAAACACCAGGAAGTAGTGGTCATTGGGTGGCGGCAGGGAGCTGGCGCGCGCAGGAACACTTTTGGCTCCCTTCTGCTGGCGGTGCGCCGCGATGGTGTGCTGCAGTATGCGGGTCGTGTCGGTTCAGGATTTTCCGAACAGGCTCTGACTGACATTGCCCGGCAGCTCCACAAGAGGACCCGCAAAACTCCACCCGTTCCAGGTGTCCCCGCAGCCGATCGGCGTGACGCCGTGTGGGTTACTCCCCAGCTCGTGGGCGAGGTAAATTTTGTTGGAATAACCTCGGAGGGCCGGTTCCGCCACGCCACGTGGCGTGGCTGGCGCCCCGATAAAACAGCCACGCAGGTGCAGTGGGAACACCAGTGAAGGGATGTTTATAACACGCAAAAGGACGGTCATTCACCCTGTGAATGACCGTCCTTTCAAACTACAACGGCATCAGCTAGATCCGGCCGCCGCCACCTTCGGTGTCATCGGTGTGAGCATCTTCGGAGAGGTGGGCCTTGGCATCGGCAACCTTGTCCTTTGCCGTGCCCTTGGCCTGGTCCAACTTCCCCTCGGCAACCTGCGAGTGATCGTTAGTTGCCTTGCCACTTGCTTCCTTGACCTTGCCAGTGACCTTGTCCTTGGCTGCATCAAACTTATCTGCGATTCCCATAATGTTCCTCCTAGTTAGTTTGTTACCGTTCCTCACCGGAATGGGCCGTCAAGCCCACCCGGGGAAGTTCATTAGACCTTTGTGGGGCCAATATCTTCGACGTACGTATTTCCGTCGCTGTCCGTGTGAACGGAGTAATCGCTCGCTGCCTGATCATCGCGGGCAGCAATGGAGCGTGCAGTGGCCGGTTCATCAATGGCCGAACGCTCCGCATCACCTAACACGGCACCCAAGCCTTGAGAGTCCTTGGTGGGCTTGCCAGTGGCGATCGCCTCGCCGTCGCCTCGAGAAACATCTGCTTCTTGCACCGTATTGTGACCCATCTCGGAGAACGTGCGCACCCCCGAATGCTGCCAGCTGACATGAACGGAAGCGGAGCCATCTTCCGGAGTTTCCACCACCGTCTGAATTTCACCATCCGGAGCGCCCATCTCGGTCATTTTAAGCTGGTAGGAGCGCACTAGTTCCTCGAGTGATTGCTGCGTCCACTCTCCAGCCCGCATGCGGATTGAAATTTCTACCGGTTCGGCAGTTCCACTCATGTCTACTCCTCGATCTTGGGACATTGCCTGCCACGATGGGCCGCACTGTCAAGACTATCTGGCTCTTGGCTACCTCCGACTCTAACGAGGGCCACAAAAAATTTCCACGCCCCCGTCCCGGTCAAAAATTGAAATTTACTGCAAAGACTGCTCCGTTCAGCGCGAAAAGGTGTCCCCCATAACAAAAGTTTACTTTCGGACCCCGCCAAGTAATACCTTTTATTTCCCGATTACCCCGATCATGGACTTGCCAGAGGGGTGATGACTAGCATGAGAGACGTCTCATCAAACGAGAGGGAACCATCATGAATGATCATTTACCCGGCGAACCCAATCCATTCCCAGGATCCCCGGACCCCACTGATCCCACGGGGCCATCGGATCCAACGCAGGAACCCGGTGAAGCTCCGGTGCCCACCCCGGACCCCAGCTCACCCGGCCAGCCGGATCCGTTCCAGCCCCCGGTGCCACCCGTCATTTGAGCCCATGATCCCGCGCGCCGTTCAAAGAAGTAAAAAGCAGCCGAAGTAAAAAGCAGCCGCTGTCGCCGCCCTGAGCCGGACGGTGACAACGGCTGCTTTTCCTTATGCGCCGGCCGAAGCTGTTCGCTCTCCGCTTACACCTTTTCCGGATGACGTTCGAGCCCCACGGTCGCTTTGCGCGCCAAGCGAGTGGTCAGCACTTGGATAACCGCACCGGTTACTGCCGTCGCCAAGGCAAATGCCAAAACGCCAGGCAGTGAGTTCTCAAGGTCATCGGCCTTCTTCGGCGGTTCCTGTCCCGTGCCTTTGCGCCAACCGGCGGAGAGTGCTTTTCGGGCAGCGGCTCCGGCCGCGACACTTACACCGGCACTGAGAAGCTTGATCAGGATGTTCATTAGGGTCTCTTTTCAAAATCTTGCAATAATTTTCTCATGTTCCCCAACCACTCTTGCCAACTCCGGCCGCTAACGCAAGCAAACCCCCACCGCTGCGCCGGGATAAGTGTGGGGGCGGAGTGACGCAGGCGCTTGCATGTGGCTACAGTAGAAGCAACGGCTCCGGAAACGGAACGTGGGCAGGTGGGCCTCGGTCCATGTGTTCAGCAGCAAACTCCACACGAGGCCAATCATGCAGTCAGCGAAGGAGAACACTATGAGCACCACCAACACCAATGAACCTGAGAGCCGGTTGGAATCCTCTGACCAACTGGATGCCGCAGCAGATGGCGGCTATGGCTTCCCCACACCGGAACAAGAGCTTCCAGAAGGTGTGGACAGCGTCGAAACCACCGATGGCAGTGGTGACGATGAGAGCTTGGATGACAATGCAGTTGATGATGTAGACAGTGACGTGGCGCTTAGTGAAGTCCCCGATGACGCCGCCACCAACCCCGGATCCCCCGACCCCACACTCGCCGGGAATGAAAGCGATGAAGCTGCGCTCCTTGACGATAAAAGTTTAGGTGCCCCGGACAGAGGCTTCTTCCAGGATGAGGATTCCGGCAGCGACGGCGAGCCCGGGGCCGGACGTTTTGGCGGCACCGATGACCAGCTTCACGAGGAGCTCTCCTCGGTTGACTCAGACGGGGCAACCGAGGACCCGGGGACTGCAGCAGATGCCTCCACCCCCGCCGGAGCCCCCTCCTCGGAAGCCCCCATCTCAGAAGAGAACACCTCCGCTTCCGAGCAGGCACCATTTTCCTCGGAGTCCGACGCAGATGCGTCAGGGGAGCCGCTGTAACCCGCCCTGAGCTTATGGCCCGTGCAGAAGTTTGCGCGGGCCGTAGCCTGCGTTCCGCCGTCCGTCGCTGCTAAGTCACCACCAAATTTTCGCAATCTTGTCGATTTACCAGGGCATAAACCTTTCCGCCCCGCCTAAAAACGTAAAGGCAGCTACATGACTACCTTCGTCACTTCGCATGTGGAGCCTTTGCCCCGGCCAGATGAGATGCCGCGCCGCGGGGTCCTGCTGGACGCCATCCCATCCGCGGATGCTGTGGCGCAACTGCCCCTGCTCAATGAGCTCCATGACAGAGCCGTGGCTTGTCACACCAAGGTACCTGCCAGCCTGGAGTTGGCCAGGGAGCTGGGAGCTGCTGCGCCCATGCCGCAGCAAGGAAGCACGCGCGCCCTATGGCAGCTTCTGGCCACTCTTGGGTGCGCGGACCTTGGCGTTGCGCGTATTGTGGAGCCGCACCTCGATGCGCTGGCCATCCTTGACCAGGCCGGCGCACAATCCCTGAATGAGGATGGCTCGACATGGGGTGTTTTTGCAGCACAGGGGCCCGCCACGCCTGTGACGGCGAGCGCCAGTGGCAATGAGTGGATATTGAACGGGGACAAGCCCTGGTGTTCCCTGGCGGCCAGCCTCAGCCACGCCCTGATCACGGCACGCACAAAGGACGGAATGCAGCTGTTTGCCGTCGACTTGCGTCACCGGGGCATCACCACCTCCCAGCGCCCGTGGCAGGCACTGGGCTTAACCACCGTTCCCAGCAGTGGTTTGAGCCTGCGAAACGTTCCTGCCGTGGCGGTGGGGGAACCCAACTGGTATGTGGACCGGCCAGGATTCGCGTGGGGTGGAGCTGGCGTGGCGGCCGTGTGGCATGGAGGCGCCATAGCCATAGCACGGCGCCTGTACCAGCACTGTCTCTCCCGCACGCCCGATCAAATTGCCCTGTGGCACCTCGGCACAGCCGATCAGGCCCTCTGGTCAGCGACCGCTGCCTTCCATGTGGCAGCGCTCACGGCCGACGCCGGTCCCGAGCGGACTGCCGGGACAAGTGCCCTGACGGCCTCCCGCCTGCGGGCCACGGTGGTTGGTGCGGCGGAGACTGTTTTGAAGGTGGCAGCCCATGGCATGGGGCCGGAGCCGCTTGCGTTTGAAGCCGTTCACGCGCAGCGCGTGGCCGATCTGGAACTGTACCTGCGCCAGGATCACGCCGAACGTTCACTGGCCCATTTGGGCGCCGGGCTGCTCTCCGATGCCGACGCGTCCCCGGTGGCGCCGTGGTAGCCTTCACCCACCAACAGGATTCCACTTCCGAAGCCTCCTGGCTGCAGTCACCAAAGATGGCGGGCATGGCACCGCTGTGTCTTGACTGGTCAGGCGTGGCGAAGCTGGTAGTGGTGGCCGCCCATCCCGATGATGAAACTTTGGGCGCTGCCGGGCTCATTCAGCAAGCGGCGAACCATAGCGTGCCGACAGTGCTCATTGTCGCCACATGGGGCGAGAAATCCCATCCAGAATCCCCCACTCACGGACCAGCGCAGCTGGCAAAGCTCCGGGTCGCAGAGTTGCAAGAAGCCCTCCGGAAGCTAAGTCCCACCACATCGCTGCGCGCGCTTGCCTTGCCGGATGGTGAAGTTGCAGCGCATGTTACAGCGTTGGAGCAGGAGATAGTGGCATCCGCACGGAGCGCTGGGACCGCCTTGATCGTGGCTCCCTGGTCAGCCGATGGACACACTGACCACGAAGCCGCCGGCGCTGCGGCAGCCAGAGCTGCCCGGGCTGGTGGCAGCTTGTTTTTGGAGTATCCCATTTGGATGTGGCACTGGGCTGACCCCGCCGGCTCCTCTCCCACGGATTTGGTGCCGTGGCCGGCCCTGCGCCGTTTGGAGTTGAACACCGCACAGCGGCGGACGAAGGTGTCCGCCATGGCCAGCCATGTCAGCCAGGTCGCGGCGCTTTCACCGGAGCGTGGCAATGAGGCCCTGTTATCGGAGGCCGTACTTGCGCATTTTGACCGTCCTTTTGAAACGTATATTGACGTAGCAGGAACTTTTACCCCCATGGGGGACGCGGGCAGTTCGTGGTTGCGCGGACAGTTCGACACCATACATGCCAACGGTGCCGAACCATGGAACCCCCAAGCATGGTATGAGCAGCGTAAACGGAGTCTGTTGCTGGCGGGTTTGGACAGGCAGGTGTTTGCCTCAGGCTTGGAAATAGGCACCTCCACGGGCGCTTTGTTGGAAGAGCTGGCTCCGCGCTGCCAGCAACTGCTCGGCATTGACGCCAGTGCGCAGGCCGTGGACAGCGCCCGACGACGCACAGCCCACCTGGACACGGTCAGTTGCCGCCTGGGTGTTTTCCCTCAGGACTGGCCCGCGGGAACTTTTGACCTGTTCGTCCTGTCCGAGAGCGGCTATTACTTGTCCGAGACGGATTTGGCTGCCCTGCGCGAACGTATGGTGGCGTCCGCGGCCCCCGGTGCTGTCTTGGCGGCATGTCACTGGCGTCATCCCATAGCGGGTTGGCCCCTGGACGGGGCCGAGGTGCACCGTCGGCTGCGCGCCGATTCACGCTGGCACCTCAGCGGCTCCTACCTGGAAAATGATTTTCAACTGGATTTCTTCCGGCTGAAGGACGTGAAATGACCACAAACATTACACACGTTGCCGTGGTGGTTCCGGCCCGCAATGAAGCTGCCCTGCTGCCTGCCACTTTGAAAGCCATTCACCAGGCCAGGGAGCGATTGCTCCTGACCCATCCCGGCGTTTCAGTCTCCATCACAGTTGCCCTTGACTGCACCACTGATATTTCCCGGGAGCTGTTGGCATGCCATCTGGACGTAAGCAGCATTAGCGTGGAAGCTGGACGGGTGGGGACTGCAAGGAACGCGGGGATTGCAGCAGCCTGCGCTGCCCAATCAGTACCGCTTACTCAGCTTTGGATTGCCAATACCGATGCCGACACGCAGGTACCGGAGCATTGGTTGCAGCGGCACTATGAACTGGCCAGCCAAGGCGTGGAGGTCCTGGTGGGCACTGTTGAGCCCGGTGGCCGTCATGTGGATCCGGCATTGCTGCGGCGATGGTTTGCCCACCACGACCTCCGTGAAGGCCATGGGCATGTGCATGGCGCGAATTTGGGGATTCGAGCTGACGTGCTGCGGCACTTGGGCGGGTTTCCAGATCAAGGCTTGCATGAGGACAGGGATTTAATCGCGAAAGCAAGGGGACAGAACATGAGGGTTATTGCCACGGATTCGTGCCGCGTGACCACCTCGGCCCGGCTGCGGGGGCGGGCCAAAGGCGGGTTTGCCGATTTCCTGGCCGGCCTGGAAGGCACCCGCCGGGTCGGGCCAGCCCCGCTGCCCCCGGACAGCGGGTTCCGGGCAGTGGATTATTGACAGAACATCCCTGAGCAAAACACTTGGCCACATAAAAGAACCAACAATAAGGAGGACACTCATGGAAGACAATAAAGAGTCCAGAGACCAGCACAGCGAACACTCGCAGACTGCGCAGGAATCGGGCGAGGAATCCACACCCGAAACCGGAGCAAAAGATCCCAGTTCGCTTCCGGATGGCTCCGGCACCAACCGTGAAGGCGGCGGTTCCGACCAGGGCCAGGAAGATGGTGGAAATTCCTTTGATGCCGGATAAAATCCGTCATTGACCCACCGCCATGAAAGCGGGCCTGCCCCCACAGGGCGGGTCCGCTTTGTGGTTCCTGACAGGTGACGCTAGGTGTTTGTCGTCAGCAGTGCCAGCACCGCCCCGTCCGGCTGCCGGTTTAATGCCGCCACCTTGCCCTGTTCAAACAGGGCAATGACACGGGGGTTAATATAGGAGTCCCGCGCGATGGCGGGCGTATTGTGCAGCCAAGCGGCAGCATCCTTAATGGCTGCCGTCACGGCCGCCGGCGAGGACGCGCCGGAGCGATGCGCGCGGGCCAGGGACAGGGCCGCCGCGACGGTGCCTTGCCAGGTTCGAAAGTCCTTGGCAGTAAAGCCGGGCCCCGCAACGGTGTCGAGGTAAGCGTTGACTTCCGCGTCGGAGATGGCGTGCCACGTTTTCCTGCGTCCGGACTTTACGGGGTGACTGACGGCGGGGCCTGTGCGGGGGGTGCCGGGCAGGGCTGCAAAAAATTCCCCCAGCAGGGCATCCGTTATGTATACGTCCCAGGTGCCGGCTGATTTTCCCCGAAACAGCAAATGCACGGCGCTTCCTTCAGCGCTGACGTGGCGGCGCTGCAGCGTGGTGGCGCCAAAGGAGCCGTTTTCATCTGCGTACGCTGCCCCGCCCACCCGCAAAGCGGCCCTGTCAATAAGACGCACCGCAGCTGCCAACGCACGCTTTCGTGCGTCCTGCTCCTGCTTCAGGTCCCGGGTTACGGCCCTGCGCACGGCGGGCAGGCGCTGCGCAAAGGCCAGGGAGCGAATGAACTTTTCATCATCGCGCAGTTCCCGCCACTGAACATGGTAAATGTATTGGGTCCGTCCCGCAGCGTCAACACCCGTGGCTTGGATATGGGCCCGACGATCACTGGAAATCCACACCCTGTCCCAGGCAGGGGGGATGGCCAGGGCGGCAATTCGAGCCAGCGAGGGAGCCGAACTGATCTGCCGGCCGTTCGCTGACACATACGTAAACCCCTCGCCGGCTGTCAGGCGGGTGATGCCACCGGCACCGGGTTTAACGTGGTGGAGCTGTGGCGGTTCTGGGACCAAAGCACGCCCCTGGGACTATGACTCACTACACCCGCCCCGTCAGCATTCAAGCACTGACGGGGCAAAAGCATGCGAGGTGTCGTTATTGGCTATTTGCCGGCTTTGGCCTTTGACTTTTCGGTAACGTCACGCGTGGTCAAAGCCCCGGATTCGGTTTCCAAATGGGCCCGCATGAACCATTGGAAGAGTTCCAATTGTCCGGTTTGACCAATGAGGATATCTTCCGTCACGGGATCAAGTTCCCCGACGACGGCAATTGCCTCACGGTGGCTGGAAACCACACCGTCGTAAACCTTGTCCAAAGCGGCGAGGTGTTCCTGCGTGGTGGCACGTCCCAACGGGTAATCATCCCAGGCACGGTCGCGGACCAGGGCGCCTGGCAGCCCGTTGGGCGAATCCCCCAGCGTGGCAATGCGCTCGGCTGTTTCATCAATCATGCCCCGCACCAGTTCAATTTGCGGATCCAGCATGGTGTGAACGCCAATGAAGTCCCGCCCCACGACGTTCCAGTGGGCATGCTTGAGGGTCAGCTGCAAATCATTGAGGGCATGCAACCTGTCCTGCAGGACAGTTGCGACCTGGTGCCCGTCCTCCAGGGCAAGGCCCGGGACAGTGTATTTCGTGGTGGAAGTCTTCTTGGTAACCATAAAAATCTCCTCTCGAAACCGATCGATCGACAGCGACCGTTGTACCTGCCACGCTAACGATTTGCTGCGCCCCGCGCCAGTCCCCGACCCGGCGGCACCGGCACATCCCTACTGTTTTCTCTTGTGATCATGGGAATCTCCGGTGCTTTTCGGCCCTAAGAGAACGTGTTCTTGAACATCGCCGTCAGTGAGTGCGTGGACTGTGCCACCTCACGTGGGCGAAGGAGCGTCCTCTGGCGTGAGCCGGCGCTCCAAGGTGCGCACTATGCGTTTAAGGTCCAAAGCCACCGATGTGGCTTCCGGACTGGGCCACGTGGCAAGGGCGTCGTGGAGCAGGGCGAGGGTTTCCTGGGCCGGGGTGAAAACTTCCACCGCGAACCTCCCCTCATCCCAAACCCGCAAAACCTCCGCTGTTGCGCTCAGGCTTTGCGCCACCGGCTCCCGAAGCTCCTCGTGGAGCCGCAGCTGCAGCGGGCCCTCCCAAATGGCACTGGCCAGCACTTCGGATAAGTCGCGGACATAAAAAGTGACGTTTTCCAGCACTGCCAGGTCTTCGTAGCTGTTGGCCAGCACACGGTGCCGGGAACGAATTTTAGCCCGCGGGTTGGCGCGTTGACTTTCAGCTGACTCGTGCACGGCAAGGCGAACTTCCGCGACGGCGTCATCGAGCAGCCGTCCGCGGCTGGCCCAGTCCTCGTGATTGGGCGGCCACTGCTCAGTTAGTGCCGTCGCTGCATCGTCCAGCTGCTCAACCAAGACACTGCGGGCCCGGTGGATTTGTGCCCCCGCAGCGTCCAGGGCCAGCGGCGGAAAAATGGTGATATTGACCAAAAGCCCCACCACGACACCCAAACCCATTTGCACACCGTAACCGAGGGAGAAAACCTCCGCCTGGCTGGTGCCGCCAATAATCAACACCAGCAAGGTGGCCACCGGCACATAATCCCGGCCAGCACCCAGCCGGGGCAGGCCGGCGAGCAGCACCCCGATTCCCACGGCCAGGGAAATGGAGATGATGTTGGGTGCGCCCAGCAAAAGAATCAGGATGGCGAGGACTATGCCAAGCAACAGTCCCAGCAGCGTCTGCAGTCCCGTCCGCACGGAGCCCATAAAAGTGGGATACATGCTCACCAACACGCCCAAGGGCGCGTAATACGGGTACTCATTCACCACTCCGGGCAACAGCGGCGCAAGCGCCCACGCAATACCTACGGCCAGCGACGTTTTCGCGGCCAGCATGACCCGCTGTCCAGTGACAGTGGCTCTAAGCCCACTTCTGAAAGTCACCATGGATTTCCCGCCTTTCGGAATTACCGCAACAACCAAGCCTCCCACCCTAGCGTTGCGGAAGCCGCCCTGGCGTCCCCGGTCACGCCACGCCATCCCAAGCACAAATGCGCCAAGTGTGACTAAGCTGTAAATGCCAGCCATTATAGTCGTCAACTGCATCACGCCGAAAAGGTGGGCAGCAGCGGACGCGGACGCGGGCAGCTTCATGCGCGCACGTTCGGCTTTATAGTGGGTGACAGCGAGGTACAGGCCACAGTTGGACAGGAGCGTTAGACCCATGACAGCAAACGATGAGCTGCACAAAATTATTGACATCATCAAAGACCACCGCATCGCCATGTTGACAACCCAGGGCTCGCAGGGGCTGCTCAGCCATCCCATGACAGTGCTCAAGGTCGAGGACGACGGCGAAATATGGTTCCTCAGCTCGGTGGGTACCACCCCTGTGGAGGATATTGCCGCCCATGCTGAAGTGAATCTTTCCTTTGCCGGCAAGGACCAGTGGCTGTCAGTCCAGGGCTCGGCCACCATCATTACCAGTGAACCCAAAGTCCGTGAATTGTGGAACCCGGCAGTGGCCGCTTTTTATCCCGATGGACCGGAATCCGCAGAACTCCGCCTCATCCGTGTGCGCCCCGACGGTGCCCAGTACTGGCAAACACCCGGAGGCACCCTCGCCACGGCTCTAAGCTGGGCCAAAGCCCGGCTCACCGGCGAGAAAATTGACGCCGGGGAAAGTCATACCGTAGATCTATAGGCCACCGGACCGCAGCCAAAGTCCTGTTCAACTTAGGAGAACGCCATGAAAGCCAAACTAACCTTTCTCACCGGAGCCGCTCTGGGATATGTCCTGGGCACCCGTGCCGGCCGGGAAAGCTACGAAAAAATTAAATCCTCCGCCAAGGCGGCCTGGTCCAAGGATGCGGTGCAGGAGACCGTAGCCACGGTCCAGGACACGGTGAAAACGCAGGCGGGCGAAGTGGTGCATAAATTGGTGCAGCAGGTTCACCCGTCCGACTCCTCGGATTCATCGGACGCCTCAAACACCTCCGATTCCCCGGAATCCGCCGGGAAAAACACCAGCCTCACCTCCGACATGCCGGATTCTGAAACCAGCCTGTATGGAGAGGGCGGAAATCCGCTGGACATTGTTCCGGAAGTCTCCGACGAGTTCCCTGACGCGGGACTGGCCCAGGACGCCGGCCAGCACGGCAACAACACACCGAAGAAGGAACGTCCGGTAACCGGCGTTTAATCCTCCCTCCGCCGGCACGTCAAGATACACATGTTGAAAGGAATAACTGATGACACAGCAGGACCAGTACACCTTCACGAACCCGGTGACCCGTTTCCCAAGCATTAGCCCACCCATTCAAGACCAGCCAGAACCTGGCCTGGACCGTGATCTGGAGCCCCAAACCGACAGGGGTGAAGACTCATATCGCGGGACCGGCCGCCTCGCCGGCCGCAAGGCGCTCATTACAGGTGCTGATTCCGGCATTGGCGCCGCCGTGGCCATTGCCTTTGCCCGTGAAGGCGCGGATGTGGCCCTGTCATACCTGCCCGATGAGGAGCCCGACGCCGAATACGTCGCCCGGGTGATCCAGGACAGCGGACAAAAAGCAGTACGGTTGCCCGGCGACATTTCCGAAGCCACCCAGGCGCGCAAGCTCGTGGCCGACGCCGTTGAGCAACTGGGCGGACTGGACATCCTGGTCAATAACGCCGGACGGCAAATTGCCGTGGAAAATCTTGAAGACATCAGCGATGAACAATTTGAGGAAACGTTCAAAACCAATGTCTTCGCCATGTTCTGGATTACCAAGGCCGCGCTCCCGCATTTGGCGCCAGGTTCATCCATCATCAACAGCACCTCCATCCAGGCCTACAGCCCCTCCCCCACGCTGGTTGACTACGCCTCCACCAAAGCCGCCATCAATAACTTCACCAAGGGGTTGGCTCAGCAACTGGCTCCCCGCGGGATCCGGGTCAATGCTGTTGCCCCGGGACCCATCTGGACACCCCTGCAGGTCAGTGATGGTCAGCCCAAGGAAAAGCTGCCCGAGTTTGGCAAGGACACGCCCCTGGGCCGCGCCGGGCAGCCCACGGAACTCGCCCCCGCCTATGTTTTCCTGGCCTCCTCGGAATCAAGCTACGTTGTGGGTGAAACACTCAACGTCAACGGGGGAAATCCCAGCCCGTAATAGTTCATTGAACTGCTTTTCCCACTGAGGCGTCCCTGCCCAGCAATCAGCCGCCGTACCGGATAGGGGCAGGGACGCCTCAGTGCCTTCAAAAAATTGCCTGCCATGACCATGTTGCATGAGGAGAACGACGATGAAGTTTCCCGCTCCCCGCGGAGTTATCAGCACTGCACTTTTGGGCCTGCTTGCTTCCACCCCTGGCAGCGGCACCGCCGCCCTGTCCACCTGGCACAACGCCGTATCGGCCGCCGTGGCAGGCTCGGATGACATCAGCGCCGATGAGGACCTGCAGTTAACCTTGTTTTGCCTTTACGAACTGCACTACAGCGGGCTGAGCGGGGCGGATGAAGGGTGGGAATGGAGCCCGGCGCTCATTGCTGCGCGGGCGCTCATTGAGGACGCCTTTGAGCGTGAGCTACGCGCCGCCGTCGAACTTCCCGGTCTCACCGCTGCCACCAGTGATGACGTGGCAGGGGCACTGTTCACCATGACCGCCGCCGACAAGGGCCCCTCCATGTCCCGGTATGTGGCGAAAAAGGCCAGCGAGGAGCAGTTGCGGGAATTCCTCATTCACAAATCCATCTACCAGCTCAAGGAAGCCGACCCCCACACGTGGGCCATCCCCCGGCTGACGGGGCGCGCCAAGGCGGCCATGGTGGAAATTCAAACCGACGAATACGGCGGTGGCCGGTTGGAGCGCATGCACTCGGCGCTCTTTGCCCGCACCATGCGCGGCCTGGGACTGAGTGACGCGTACGGCAGCTATGTGGACGCCGTGCCGGCGCTGACGTTGGCGAACACGAACATGATGAGCATGTTTGGCTTGAACCGCCGCCTCCGCGGAGCCATTGTGGGGCATTTGGCAGCGTATGAGATGACGTCGTCGCAGCCCAACCGCTTCTATGGCAACGGTTTCCGCCGGAACGGGTATGCACAGGACGTCACGGAATACTTCGATGAACATGTGGAGGCCGACGCCGTCCACGAGCAAATCGCCGGCCGCGACCTCGCCGGCGGATTGTTCATGGCCGAACCAAAGTTGCTGGAAGACATTTACTTTGGTGCGGCGGCGGCATTGTTCCTGGATTCCCGATCCACCGGCCGCACCATGGCCGCGTGGGAAGCAGGGACCTCCTCACTTTTGACGCCCGTGCACAGTGCCGCCGAGATCAGCGCCGCGGAAATGAGTGCCGCGGAGCTGGTTTCATGACCGGGCCGCAGACGCCCGGGGAGGGTCAGGAAATCATTCTTTGCCCCGACGGGCCCCTCCTGGTCCGGGGGGACTTTGAGATTGTCACCACCGCGGGCGAGCAGCTTCCACGGCGCCGCAACACCGTGGCACTGTGCCGCTGCGGTGCCTCCGCCATCAAGCCCTTCTGTGACGGCACGCATAAACTCATTGGTTTCCGGACCGAGCCGCCCGCCCCCCAGGACCCGGCCGCAAAGCAGGGCTAACGACGGGCCCGAATGCGGCGCGGCACCACGAAAAGGGCAAGTACGAGCAGGACAGCACCTGCGGCTGCCGCAATGCTGGCCTCGGCACCACCCACCACCACATAGAAAATGAGGGCTGTGGTGCCGGTGAGCAACAGGGCCATGAGCACCAGGACAACGGCCACCACGCGGTGTCCGGCCGCCACCACGTGATCCTTGACGTGCAGGCCAAAGAGTTCGCGATGCACCGCCACGGGCACCAACATCATGGAAGTGGCCACCGCCGCCAGTACCACCAGTGCCAGGTACAACAGCACCCCCGTCTGGTCCAGCTTTTCAAAGCGCTGCTGAAACGGCAGGGTCAGCAGGAAGCCGGCAATCACCTGGGTTCCCGTTTGCATCACGCGCAACTCCTGCAACAGGTCATTCCAATTTCTGTCGCGCTGTTCATTGCGGGTTTCATGCCGCCCGGACGGTGCTGCCCTGCCACCCCGGAGTTCCCGGGGGTCACGATCATCCAGTGCCATCTGCACCTCCTGCGTATAGGCCGCATCCTAGCCTCCCTTTGCAAGGCAGCACAGCCTTTGTGGATTGCCCGTGTCCCCGGCCCTTCAATTCTGGACAAAAGTATGCACATACTGGCAACGGCAACCACTATTTCCTGTAGAAACGGAGCTATACATCATGAAGGCACTTACGTGGCAGGGCAAAAGGAAGGTCAGCGTTGAGGAAGTGGCCGATCCGGTCCTTGAAGAGCCCACCGACGCCATTATCAAGGTCACTTCCACGGCCATTTGCGGCTCTGATTTGCACCTCTACGAGGTTTTGGCCCCCTATATGCATAAGGGCGACATCCTGGGCCACGAGAACATGGGCATTGTGCAGGAGGTGGGCAGCGCCGTCAGCAACCTCGCGGTGGGGGACCGGGTAGTCATACCCTTCAACATTTCCTGCGGCCACTGCTTTATGTGCTCCCTTGGTCTGCAATCGCAGTGCGAAACCACCCAGGTGCGTGAAAAAGGGTCCGGAGCGAGCCTCTTTGGCTTTTCTGAACTTTACGGCTCAGTACCCGGTGGACAGGCAGAATATTTGCGCGTTCCACACGCCGACTACGGCGCCATCAAGGTGGCCCACGGACTCCCCGACCAGCAGTACCTCTACCTGTCGGACATCCTGCCCACGGCCTGGCAGGGTGTGGCGTACGCCGATGTCCCTGACGGCGGTACCCTGGCAGTTTTTGGTCTGGGTCCGGTGGGACAGTTCGCCACCCGGATCGCCGCCCATCTGGGCCACCGCGTCATAGGCATAGACCCGGTTCCTGAACGGCGTGCCATGGCTGAACGCCACGGCATTGAAACCTTGGCTCCCAGCGATGAGATTGGGGACGAGCTGCGTGAATTGACGGGTGGGCGCGGCCCGGATTCCATTGTGGATGCCGTGGGCATGGAAGCCCACGGCTCCCCCGTGGGCGGATTTGCCCAGTTCGCTGCCGGGCTGTTACCGGACGCCCTGGCGCAAAAGACCTTTGAAAAGGCAGGCATTGACAGGCTCTCAGTGCTCCATGCCTCCATTGACGCGGTGCGCCGCGGCGGCACGGTTTCACTCAGTGGAGTTTATGGCGGGGCAGCTGACCCCATGCCCATGCTGACGCTCTTTGACAAGCAGATTCAGCTGCGCATGGGCCAATGCAATGTCAAACACTGGATTCCCGAGCTGATGCCACTGGTCGATCAAGACGACGATCCCCTCGGCATCAACGACCTTATGACCCATGAGCTCCCGCTGGACCAGGCACCCGGGGCCTATGAGATGTTCCAAAAGAAGGAAGACGGCTGCATTAAGGTGATCCTCAAGCCCTAGTGCCGCACCACACTGGCGGGCGCCGGGAAGGGTGTGCCCTTTAGGGAGCCGGGGGCCCCGTGACAGGCGGGGCCCCCGCCGTCATTTTTTCCACAAGGGCCGTGGTGGAATGGTCCGGGACGTAATCCAAAATTTCCACGCGCCCGCCCTGGGCAATGACCACCTCCCTCTCCTCCAGCATTTCCGGGCTGTAGTCACCCCCCTTGGCGTAAATGTCGGGTTTTAGCAGCTCAACCAAAGGCACTGCGGTGTCTTCGGAAAACACCGTCACATAGTCAACGCAGCTCAGGGCGGCCAGCACCCCCGCACGGTCCGCTGCGGGATTCAAGGGCCGGCCCTGGCCTTTGAGCCGCCGCACGGAATCGTCGCTGTTGAGGCCCACCACCAGCAGATCACCTAACTGGCGTGCCTGGTTTAAGTAGCTGGTATGCCCCCTGTGCAGCACGTCAAAACAGCCGTTGGTCAGCACCACCCGTTTCCCCTCTGCCCGGGACGCAGCCACCATGCGTGCCAGTTCTATCGGTTCCAGCACCCGCTCAGAGGAATTGCCCAATCTATGGGCCAGGTCCACCGTGGAGCACACCGCGGTACCGCGCCGCTGCACGGCAATATCGGCAGCCATTTGCGCCAGGTCCATGGCAGTTGACAGTGGAACGCCGCAGGCCAGAGCCAGTGTCAGTGCAGCAGCGAAGGTGTCCCCCGCCCCGGCTGCCTGCATCTCCGAAACCGGCCGCGCCCACGTGCGATGGGTGCGGTTTTTTCCATCCGCTAAAACAGTGCCTTCCCTGTCCAAAGTCACGACGACGCTGCCTGCCTGCGAAGCAGCCAGCAATGCTTCCCGATGTTCAAGGACCCAGTCCGCACGGGAGCTTTGCGGCGCGGGCAACTGCAGCAGATGCAACGCCTCCTGCCAGTTGGGGGTTGTTACATCCGCCCCCAAGGGTGCCCATGGTTTAACATTATGGGCGTCCACCACAAACACCGTGTGGGGGGCAGCTGCACTGCGCAGGGCCGGAGCCACATGGACGGGAAGCCCGCCGGAGCCATAGTCGGCAATGAGGAACGCATCGGCCGCCGCACAGGCGGCCAAGGCAGCTGCGCCCAGCGCCGTTATATGCTCCGATGCCAAGGAGGCACCGCCGTCGTCCATGCGCAACATCAACTGCCCGGAACTTACCACACGGGTTTTCGTCATGGTGCGGTGCCCGGAAATGACGCTCACTAAAGAGGTGTCCATGTCCGCTTCCTGAAGCAATGACAGCAGCGTGGCCCCCGCGGCGTCGTCACCCACGGCGCCAATGACGCTTACCCGTGCCCCAAGGGCTGCCAGGTTCGCCGCCGCATTGGCAGCACCACCGAGGGCAAAGTGCCTGATGCCCATGTCCACCACCGGGGCGGGGGCTTCACGGCACATGCGGTCCACAACGCCGTCCCACCAGCTATCCAACAGCAACTCCCCCAGCACCACCACGTGGGGACGGGCACTGGCCAACAGCCCCGGCACCTGCGGGTTCAAACCACGCAGGGATTGCAGCGTATGCGGGCGCAAATTCATGAAACAAGTCCTTCCACAAGGGCAGCGAGGCTGTTAAAAGCCTTGGCGGCCGGGGGGATGTTTAGGGCCAGGAGTCTTCTTCCTCATGACAAATGACCAGCTCGCGGACCTCGCATCCGCGTGGCTGCGTCAAAGCGAAAACCACGGCATTGGCCACGGCGTGGGGGTCGTTGAGGCGGGAATCGTCGGTGGGCTTGTATTGCTCGGCCCTGTTGTCAAAGAAGTGGGTTTTCATGCCCGCAGGAATGAGGGTGGTGACACCGACGACCCCCTTGTTTTCAGCTGCGAGCGCGCGGCTGAAACCAATGACGCCGAACTTTGAGGCACAGTAGGCAGTTGCATCGGGCAGCGCCCGCAGCCCGAGGGATGATGCCACTGTCACGATCTTGCCGTGGCGGGTTTTCACCCATGGCATGGCGGCCCGGATGACTGCGGCCGTGCCCAGCAGGTTGACCATGACCACCCTGTCCCATTCCGGTGCCGGCACCTCTTCCAAACGCCCGCACCTGTCAATCCCGGCTGCTGTCACGACGGCGTCGATCCCCCCGCAGGCCTGTGCCACGGCTTCAACCACGCGTGCCACGGCAGCGGAATCCGACACGTCCACTTGATGTGCCTGCACGTTCGTTACGGATTGCACATCAAGGTCCAGGACCACGGGAACACCGCCAGCGTCTGCTACGGCCTGCACCACCGCAGCTCCCAGCCCGGAGGCGCCGCCCGTGACAATAACAACTTTGTTGGACAAACTTTCCATGGTGTTCATGTACCTGTTCCTTCTCTTGGTCTGTGGTGTGGGGCCATGCTTTAGTGGCCGGCCCGGGCCAGTGCCTGGGCCAGCAAGGTGGTGGAGTGCTGGCGGTGGTAGGGCACGGTCACTGCCTGTCCGCCCCAGCTTTGAACAGCGCGGGCTTCCGGAAGGGTGTCCATGGAGTAGTCAGCTCCCTTGACCCACACATCGGGGTGCAGCGTTTGCAGTGCCTGCTCCGGAGTGTCTTCACTAAAAAGTACGACGGCGTCCACACTGGTCAGGGCGTGCAATAGCTCCATCCGCTCGTCCTGGGCATTGATGGGACGAGCAGGTCCCTTCATTTTGCGCACCGAGGCATCAGAGTTCAGGAGCACGATGAGGCAATCGCCCAGGGCCCGGGCTTCGCTGAGCATCCGTACGTGACCGGCATGGAGCAGATCAAAGCAACCTCCCGTGGCCACCACTGTGCCACCCTGGGCCCGCACCCGCGCAGCAAGCGCCTGGGCGTCGTGGCGCAAGTCAGGCGCCGGTGTGTTGTGACTGCTGGCCGCGGCGGCGGCCACCGTGTTCACACCTCCTTGGCTGAGGAACCGTGCGGTGACGCCTACGGCGCCCTCCACGGCCGTGGAAATGGGCAGTCCCTGGGCCAGCTGCACAGCCAGGGCCGACGCGAATCTGTCCCCGGCCCCACAGGAATCAGCCACGGTGATGGCAGGGGCCGGGATGCGCAGCGGCACGAGGGCAGGATTGCCGCCCTGTTGGAGCATGAGGGCACCGTGTTCGGCGAGGGTGACCACCACGGCCCGGCTCTGCCACAGCGCCAGTAACTTTTGGCCCGCCTCCGCAGCAGTACCTGCCGGGGCGCCCTTCTCTCCCGCAAGAGCCAGTGTCTCCGCCAAATTGGGGGTCACGGCGGCCACCCCTGGCACAGGAACCACGCCGCGGGGATGCGGATCCCAGACCACGGGCACCACGGCCGCCCGCGCCTGCAGAGCCTCGCGCAGCAGTGGATCGCTCAGCAGACCATGGCCGTAATCGGCAACGACTATGACGTCGGCGTGGGCGCAGGCCGTCAGCATTTCCGCAGTGGCGCCGGCATGGCGAACATCGTGGCAGTTAAAGTCAAGGCGTGCCACCTGGGCATTGTTGGCCCGGAGCCGGGTTTTAGTGGGGGTGCCGCCGTGCAGCTTCGTGGCCACCACCGTCACCGTGGTCAGGGCTGCGCGGAGGCGGGCTGCGCCGCCGTCGGCAGCCAGAGCCGTTACCAGGGTGACATTGTGGCCGTCGCCCGCCAGTAATGATGCGACCAGCCCGGCGCCACCGGCGCGGATCTTTTGCTGGTCCACATCAATGACGGGTACGGGCACGTCCGGGCAAAGCCGGGTGGCGGCGCCGTCCCAGTCCTGATCCAACAGCACGTCTCCCACCACGCAAATTCTCATGTCCGCTCCTCGGCTTTGGCGCGCCCCAGCCGGTCAATTTCGGCATCAAAGCAGGCGCACAGGGCATGGATGGCAATGAGTTGCGCTTCCTGGACGCTGGCGCCCTTTCCCAGGAGCGACACATGTTGCTCCGCGAGCGCCGCCAGCGGATTCGGCAACGGCCCCGTCATTGCCCACGTGCGGAGCCCGCGCAACCGTGCCTCACGTGCGGCGTGCAGTAAATTGTCGCTGCGGCCGCTGGTGGAGAGCAGCAAAACAATGTCTCCGGCCCTGCCGTGTGCCGCCACCTGCCGGGAAAATACGTGCTCGAAGCCGTAATCGTTTCCAATGGCTGTCACGGCTGAGGTGTCGGCGTGCAGGGCAATGGCGGAAAAGGCCGGACGCTCACCGGCATATCTGCCGACAATTTCAGCGCTGAGGTGTTGGGCTTCCGCAGCCGATCCGCCATTGCCGGCCACCAGCAGCCGTCCGCCCTTCCACAACCGCTGCGCCAATGAGGCACCCCACGCAGCCAGGAGGGGGCTTTGACTTTTCAGGGACGCCAAGGTGGGGGCAAGTTCTTGCAGGTGCTGCTCCACAACTTCCGTAAGCTGCTCAGCCACTGCCGGCGGAGCTTGTTGATGGATGCTCATTGGGCCCGGCCTTCCATGCGGATCCCGGAGCTTACGGATTCCTCCCGCAGCGTCCCGCGATGGCGGGCCGCTACCATCCGGGCGTAAATTTTTTCTGTCGCACCGGCCACGTTGTCCCAGGTGTAACGGGAGTTCACACGCTCCGCCCCGGCGTCGCCGAGCCGCTGCCCCATGGCGGGGTCCGCCAGGATCGCTGCCAATGCGTGGGCCACCGCTTCGGGGTCCCGTGGCGGGACATGCAAACCCGTCCGGCCATGCACCACTGAATCCTTCAGCCCGCCCACCGCCGCTGCCACTACCGGACGCCCGCAGGCCATGACCTCCAGAGGCACAATTCCAAAGGGTTCATACCAGGGTGTGCACACCACGGCATCAACACTGCGCAGCAGTGCCGGAATTTGTTCGCGCGACAATTGGCCCCGCAGGATGACCTGGCCAGCCACACCCAGTTCAGCGGCAAGGTCCATGAGCCGGTGCGCTTCAGGGTCCGCGGAGATTCCGCCGGGGCCCCCAGCCCCGCCCACGATCATGAGCTCAACGTCGCTAAAACCCATGTCAGCCAACAGGGCCAGCGCCGTCACTGCCGTCCCCACCCCCTTCCGCGGAACCAGGCGGCCAATGGTGGCGATCCGGTGGCTGCGGCGTCGAACTTCCTGCGCTCCGTGGGGCGTGAACAAGACCGTGTCCACACCGCACGGGGCCACAGCAATGGCGCGGGCAGGAACGCCCATTGCCTTGAGTTCAAACACCTCATCGGAGCAGGTGGCAATGGCCATATCCGCCGTCTGGCCAACCCAGCGCTCCAACCCGGCCCGCTCCGGGGGGCTGGTGTCCGCGGCGCCCTGGTGCCGGCGCTTGACTGTTCCCAGCGCGTGGAACGTCTGCGCCATGAGGGGCCGCGGCCAGCCCGCGCGCTCACATTGGGCGGCCGCCTCCAGACTGGCAACCCCTGACATCCAAAAGTGTCCGTGGACAATGTCTGGCGGCCGGTTCCGCCAGTGCCGCACAATGCCGTGGGCAAGATCTGCCATCCACGGCAGGAGCTCATCCTTGGGGACGGTGCTGGCCGGGCCGGCATCGACATGGACCAACTCCACGCCCGGACCAAAACGCGTTACGGCAGGCAAGCGTGCATTGTCGCGGCGAGTGAATACGGTTACCTGGTGCCCGCGGCGCACCAGGGCGGCGGATAATTCCGCCACGTGGACGTTTTGACCGCCGGCATCGACCCCACCCAACGCAGCCAGCGGGCTGGCGTGCTCGGAAACCATTGATATTTTCATGGGTGACCTCCTAGGTCAAAAACCGCAGGGAAGGAAAAGGAGCAGGGACTACGTACGATCGTGCAGCAGCTGCTCCCAATCTTTGAGGAAACGGTGGAGTGAATACCTGTGAAGGGCCGCTTCCCGCGCCACTTTGCCCCGGCGGACGGCTTCCTCAGGATGGTTCATGAGCAGCTTGGCGGCAGCTGCCAAGTGCCCCACATTGGTGGAGAGCGCGCCGGCCTCTGGCGGGACGGCGCGGCTGGCCTCGGTGACGTCCAACACAACGACCGGCATGGCCATGAGCATTGCTTCAATAAGTGACAGGCCCAGCGAGGTCCACCGCAGTGGGTGCAGGTAGAGCCTGCGCTGGGCCAGTTCCGCATGCAGCTGCCGGGTGGGCAAATCCCCGCCCCAGCGCAGCTGTTGGGGGGACAACCCCACACTGCCTGCCAAATTTTCCCCGCCCATACCGTAAACAGTGAGCGGCCCGGCCCCAGCGAAGCGTGGCAATAAATCAGTACCCGTCACGCGCCCCCGCCGAACGGGTTCGTTAATGACCACCGCCTGCTCTTCCCGCTCACCGGTATACAGGGGACCAGGGTCGGGGACGCCGTGTTCAATAACCACCGTGGAAGCCCTGCCCGTGTCCCACATCAACTGGTTGAAATGGGTGACATGGGCCACCGCAATGTCTTGTTGTTCGGCCAGCGGATGCACGCTGTGGGGAACAGCCCCCTTGGGCGTGTTGTGCTCGACAAAAATGGCGGGGATGTCCCGTCCGGGGCGGCGTCCCGTGAGAAGTTCGACGGCGTGGATCTCTTCCATGCGCTGGAGCACCACCACGTCAATGTTTTCCTCCCGCAACTGCGCCAAGGGCACATCACGCACATTTGCCGGCCAGGGTCGGGATGCCCTGCCCAAACCCCAGGGTCCGGAGTCGGGCGTCGCGGGCAGAAGATATTGGTGAGTGCCACGCACAAAGGAATCCGTCCAGCCGCCATGGACATGCCACAGAAGAATGTTCACCATGCCGCCTTTGCCGTGCTTAGCACCAGGGCTTCCACTGCCTCAATGACCTCTTGGGGAGTGACGTTATTGAGACACGGGTGACCCGGAATGGGGCACGTTCTGGCGCGTGAATTGCGGCACGGGGCGAGTTGATCACCCAATACGGTCAGGGGCACCTTGTAAGGTGCCCATTTCACTGCCGGGACCACGGGGGAAAAAAGGCTCACAACGGGGGTGCCCACGGCAGCGGCCAAGTGAGCCGGCCCCGTATTCCCCACCACCACGGCATCGGCGCCCTGCAGTACGGCGGCGAGCGCAGGCAGGTCCAGCAGGCCACCGAGGTTCAAAGCGGTTCTTCCCGCCACCGAGGAGGTGAGTCTGGCTTCCGCAGCAGATCCGGTCACCACCACTGCATGTCCGCGGCGCGCCAACAGGGCCACGGTCTCTTGATGCGCCGCCGCCGACCACGCCCGCGCGGCGGCATCCGCACCGGGGTGCACCACAATGTAGGGACGTGCAGGTCGGAAGGGCTGCACGGGCGGGACCGTGCGCACAGCCAGCGCACCGTCGTCGTCGGCGGGGAGCGCAAATCCTGCGGCCTCCGCTATGGCCAGGGCGCGCAAGGGCTCGGGCAGGTCTTCGTCCAAGCCCTCCCCTGGCCGCAATCTGACGTCCAGCAAGGTACCCGGATAATCCACGGAGGCCCCCGTGATGAGGTGGATGCCGGCCAGGCGCAGTAAGAGCGCCAACGGCAGCGGCGACTGGTGAAAAGAGGTGAAAATGAGCGCTTGATCCACCTGCTCCCGCTCCAACAGCTCCAACAGCCTGGCAACGTGGGTCTGCGTGAGGTTCGGAGCCGGGTCGGCAATCCACGGAGCGTCCCACTCAATAACCGAGTCCACCCCCGGCAGCATGATGGCCGCCGCGCTGCCACGCGGACCGGCCAAAAAACTCACGTGGTCGGCGCCGGCAGCCACTGCCCTGACAGCAGGACCAGTCAGCAACACATCCCCCATGCTGTCTTGCCGCGCCACCAAAATACGTCCGCCCTGCACGCCATTGCCCATCATGGGTTTGACGTTCCTGGGCCTGGCGTTCCTGGGCCTGGCGCGCCCCGGGATGGAGTGGACGCGCTTTCCAACAGCTCCGTCACCGCCGTGACAAGGTCCACAGCCACGTGGGGTGCCCGGGCGATTTCCTCGCGCATTGTCACGGCAGTGGGCACCAGTACCGAACGGCATCCGGCAGCGGCGGCGGCGTCAATATCTGCGCCAATGTCGCCAATGACTGCCAGTGACTTCACCGCAAACCCCCAGTGGGAGGCAGCTGCCAGGACCATGCCGGCCTGGGGTTTACGGCAAAGGCAGGCATCCTCGGGCACATGCGGACAAATAAACCAGGCATCCAGTGCCCCCAATAATTCCTCCACCCGGGAATTGACGGCCCACAGTTGTTCACTGCTGAACAAACCCCGTCCAATGCCTGACTGGTTGGACATAATGCCCACCTTCAGTCCCTCGGTTCGGAGGCGGTTGACGGCTTGAACGGCGCCGGGCATAAGTTCCACCAGGGCGGGGTCACCGTTGTAGGGGACATCCCGAATGAGGGTCCCGTCACGGTCCAAGAGCACACCGTTGAGCTGCTGCAGTGTTGTCGCGGTCATAGTCATCTAGTTCCCTTTTGCGCAGGTTCTAAACAAAGACTGCCTTTAGTGCTCGCCCAGTTGAGCGCGCAGCTTGGCGAGCAGCGCTGCCAAGGCCCGGGAAACCTGCATCTGGGAGATATTGAGCACGCTCCCAATTTGCTGCTGATTTAACTCTTCTTGAAACCGCAGTGCCAGCAACTGCCGCTCCCACTCCGTCAACTCACGCAGGGCGCAACGCAGGCTGAGCGCATCATCCACTCGCGCGAAGGCGTCCTCAGCGCTCCTTAGACGCTCGAATAAGGGGGTCTCATCCGTGTCACCGCCAAAGCCATCCAAAGATTGCGGACTGATACTGCTTTCACTCAGTAGCGCTTCCTCCACATCCTTGGCTTTTACGCAGAGGACCGTGGCCAACTCGGCGGTGGTGGGTTCCCTGCCCAGCTGCTGGGCGAGTTCCGGGGTGAGCCGGAAAAGGTGTGCCCGGAGCTCTTGAATGCGGCGCGGCGGCCGGACTGCCCAGCCGTGATCGCGCAAGTGACGTTTAATTTCCCCACAAATAGTGGGCACAGCGAAAGCCACAAAACTGGAATCACCGTCCATGTTAAAACGGATGGCGGCCTGCAGCAGCCCCAGCCGGGCCGTTTGTTGGATGTCAGCGAAGTCTGAACGGGACTTCCAATAACGCCGCGCCAGCACATCGGCCAAATGCAAGTGCATTAACACCAGTGCTGTGCGTTCGGCGCTCAGTCCTTGGCGGTGATCAGCCTCCCTTGAAACGGGTTGCACTGGTTTATGGATTAAAGTTCCTGGTTCGCCCACGAAGGCCACCTTCAACGTCAGTGAAGTTAGCGCCGTTTACTCGGCACACTCCCCTTAGGGAAACAGAAGCCCGTTAAAGAATCAAGGGTTCAGGGCGCAACGTTCGCGGGCTCCTATGTCGTCGCCGGCCAACAACGCCACGGCGTCCGCCAGTACGGCTGCAGCCGGTACCTCGTCGACAAAGGAACCCTCGTGTCCGCACGTGGGCGTCACGTGTCCGGCCGCCGGACATTGACAGACCGGACAGCGGGTCTCCCACGCTATTTGTACCCGATGCCGGGCCCGCAGCAGGGGACCTGCATTGACCATATTGGGCGCCCAAAAAATGGCAGCAGTGGGCACGCCCAGCGCCTCGGCCACGTGGCGCGGACCGCTGTCATTGGCCACGAGCACCCGGCTCAGGCGCGCCAATCCACAAAAGGTTCCCAGGTCCATGTCTCCGGCAACGGAGCCCAGCACCCTCGAAGGGGTGCCGGGGTGCAGCAACTTCCGGGCAGCGGCCACTATCAACTGTGCGACTTCCACATCGGTGCCATCCCCCACGACGAGTAGCTGGCATCCCTCATTTGCCAGCCCCGCGGCTACGGCAGCAAAATTACCCGCCGACCAACGGCGCCGCGGGTCTTGGGCCCCCGGGTGGATGAGCGCCAGGGGCCGCTCCGATGTGGTGGCTGGCAGTAGCACCCGCGCCTGCAGAAGCTCCGCGTCGGTGGCCTGCCACCGGAGCTGCTGCCTGGTTCCGTAAGCCCCGGCCAGCGCCGCCACCTCCAAGCCCCGCAAAACCTCGTGTTGGAAATATTGATGCGGCACCGTTCGCTCCAGCGGACCGGCGTCGGGGGTCCGGCTGCCCACCGTATGGCGGGCGTGCAGATCCAGCACGAAGGGATTGGAAAACCGCCCGCCGCCATGCAGCTGCACGGCCAGATCAAAGGCCCTGCCCCGCATGGTGTGGAGAAAATCCGCTTTCGATTCTCCCGGGGGCTCATTTCCCCGCTGCGGCCGGATCCCCTCGGCAAACGGCAAAATTTCCACCCGCGCAATACACGTGCGGCGATTTTGCAGAAGGGCCGCATGCGCAGGCATCCCCAAAAGTGTGATTTCGGCCCGCGGGTACGCCCGTGCCAGGGCATTGATGGCGGGCATGGCCATGACCAGGTCCCCCATGCCTCCGCCGCGGACCACAGCTATGCGGCGCACCTGGGCGAACGGCGTGTGTTCCATGAAGGCGTCAGCGCTCATTCTCCCGCCGCGGGTGCCGACTCAAGATGGACCACCGTCACCAGGGACATTTCATCGAGCAATTCCGGCCCATAACCAAAACCGACGCCGCTGGCCCGTCGCGGCTGCGCGGCTCCGCCCGGGGCGCCGCCAAAGACATTGTTGACTTTAATCGTCCCGACCTGCAGCGCAGCCACTGCCTGCTGGGCGTGCCGGAGCCGTCCGGTAAGAACCGTTGCGGCCAAGCCATAACGCCCCTCGCCGGCAAAGTCCAAACCCTGCGCAAAACTATCCACCACCTGCACGGGCGCCACGGGTCCAAACGTTTCCTCCCGCATCACGCTCATGCCGGCCGTGCAGTGGCGCAGTACCGTAGCCGGATAATGGCTGCCCGCAGCGGGGGGAATGACACCTCCCACAGTGGCTTGCGCTCCCTGGGCCACGGCGTCACTAACCTGCGCATGCACCAACTGGCGAAGCCGTTCATCCACCAGCGGCCCCAGTGCACCCGCGGCATTAATGTGCTCCGCTTCGGCCTCGAGAGCCGCCAGGAACGCCGGAGCAATATTGCGATGTACGTAAATCCGTTCAACCGCGGTGCAAATTTGCCCGCTGTTGCTAAAAGCACCAATGCTGGCTTGTTGCGCTGCCCAGACGGGGTCAACGTCGTCGTCAATGACCAGGGGATCGTTGCCGCCGTTTTCCAGGATGGCATGCGCTCCCGTGCGGGCGGCAATGAGCCGAAGGGCAGAGCCCGTGGCGCTGGAACCAACATGGGCTATCACTGCCACCCGGCTGTCCTGAGCCAACAATGCACCCGTGTGCGAGCCGCCGGACAGCGTTTGTAAAACCCCGGCGGGCAAGGTCGCAGCGAGTACCTCACCCAATTTTTGCCCCACCTGCGGGGAACGCTCGCTGGGTTTGTGTACCACGGTATTACCCATGACCACTGCGGCGCCTATCAGTCCACAGGCCACGGCCACGGGATCGTTCCAAGGCGTAAGGGCTGCCACGACCCCGCGGGGCCGCTGCACGGTGTAATCCGCGGCCAGTCCGTCACCGCACAGGCTCTTCCCCCGGTGCACGGGTCCCAGCTGCGCGTATTGCTCCAGCGTGGACACCCCTGCCAGGACGCCTTCCAGGGCCTGCTCAACTGCCCTGCCGGTTTCAAGATGCTGCAAGTGTGCTATTTCCATGGCTCGGCCCGCCAGTGATTTGGCGCATTCCTGAAGGGCCAGCCCACGTGCCTGCGGACTTGTGGCGGCCCACTGCCGCCCCGCCGCAAATGCCACTTGGCAGGCCGTCGTAATATCCGGTGCGGTGCTTGCTGCCAGCTGGCCCACCACGTCCCCGTTGCCGGGGTTGGCCACAGGCAACCCCGGCAACGGCAACCCGGACTTAAGCAACTCTGCGTCGGGCAGCCCAGCGGCATCGAAACCGGCAGTTTCGCTTATGCGTTCCACATCGTCTCCTGAGTTCAACATGCACGTTCCGTGAAACAAACTCCACGGGAAGCCGTGGTGTTTGAGTTGTACCCCTCAAGGAGGAACTTCAAACGTTGCTGCTCAGGGAACCACCTTAGAAGAGCAGGTCAAAAACTCCCACAATATGGCCCACAATAAATAGCACGAAGAGCAGCACCACAATGCCAATGATGATCAGCCATATGGCATTAAAGGCCTTTCCTGCCTTGGCGCCCTCCTGGTGGCCTTGATCGCCGCTCATGGAACCCTCACCGGGAGGTGTTTCCCCTGGTGGGACACCGCCTCCGGGTTCTAGCCCTGTGATGTTTTCATTCAGGGGGTCTGGATTGCTGCTCACTATAAATTGCCTCCTTGGCAAGAGTCCTGGGCTGGGACACTTCGGCACCGTCACTCGATGACTGTGGCGTTCATAACCCACTCTTGCACACGCCTGCGACAACTAACAGTGTGGTCCTTCACCAAAGAACCCCGCCGCAAAACCGCACCTTCTTCGCATAAGGGCAGTACCAGAGCACGATTATATGTAAAAAGTGCGGTTGTGGTCTTGCAACGGCGTACAAAATGCGCCACGCTTTCTCCTACGCCCCACGACGTCAGGAGCCACACCGTGAGCGGTGATTCGCCAGGCACACCCACCCTGTTGGTGCTGCGGGCGTTGAAACTTGGTGATTTATTAGTGGCAGTTCCCGCACTCAAGGGGCTCCGTGCCGCGTTCCCCCGCCACGAATTGTTGCTCGCCTCCCCTGCATGGCTGCGCCCGGTGGTGAACCTCATCTCCGCCATTGACGGCCTGGTTCCCCTGCCGGATTTGCAAAGCACCGTTCCTGACACGCTCGACGGCGTTGACGTGGCAGTTAATTTTCATGGGAACGGGGTGGAAAGCAGGGCGTTGCTGGAGAGTTTGCGCCCCCTGCATCGCATAGGGCATGAAGCCCCCGGTTGGGACGGCCCCGCATGGTGTGAGGAGCTGCACGAGCGCGAACGCTGGGTCACCTTGCTGGGGTGGCACGGCATTACAGCCGATGCCAATGACGTTGCCATTGCCCGCCCATCCCAACCTGCCCCAATACGCCGCGCCGCTGTCATCCATGTGGGCGCATCACACGGCAGCAGGCATTGGCCCGTGGAGCGCTTTGCCGCCGTCGCCCGTGCCCTAACCCAACAAGGTGACACGGTGATACTGACAGGGGATGACAATGATGCACCCCGCGCGGCCGAGGTGGCGCGATTGGCCCAGCTCCCACCCCTGCAGAATCTGGCGGGCCACGTGGACCTGGCGGGCTTTGCAGCGCTTGTTGCGGCAGCCAAAGTGGTTGTGAGCGTCGACACGGGCGCTGCACATCTGGCGTCCGCATATGGCACACCGTCAGTGGTGCTTTTTGGCCCGGCGGCGCAGTCCCAATGGGGTCCCCCACCGGGCCCCCATGTGGTGTTGACCGATGAATCCGTGCGTTGCGGGGAAGTCTTTTCCCCGGAGCCCGATCCCGCCCTCCTCGCGGTGTCGGCAGCACACGTTTTAGCCGGTGTAATAGAAGTCACAAGAAGGCTCAAGACCCAGTAAACACGCGGGTTCACCGGAAAAGAGTGCTACTTTAACTGCTGAATATCATGGATGACATCATGACGGCACCCAATGCCGGGAGCCGCTGGGCCGTCCTGTACTGTTTGGACAATAACGTCTTATTTTGCGCAGGCGACTGCTCATTTATCGACATTTCACTGGAGGAAGCATGGAAGTTTGGCCTGGAAACGCCTACCCCCTGGGAGCCACATTTGATGGCACCGGCACCAACTTTTCGCTCTTTAGCGAGCACGCAGAACGCATCGAGCTCTGCCTTCTCTCCGATGACCTCAGCGAAGTCCGGTTGGAGCTTCAGGAAGTGGACGGCCACGTCTGGCACTGTTATCTCCCGGAAGTCCAACCCGGCCAGCTCTACGGCTACCGCGTGCATGGACCCTACGCTCCCGAGCAGGGCCACCGCTTTGACCCCAGCAAGCTGCTCCTTGACCCGTACGCCAAGTCCATTCAAGGACAAATTGACTGGGATCCGTCCCTGTTCTCCTACAAGTTCGATGACCCCGACGCCCGGCAGGAAGCCGATTCGGCACCCCACGCCATGTACAGCGTGGTCATCAACCCCTTCTTTGACTGGGACGGGGACCGCCAGCTGCGCATTCCGTACCATGAGTCGGTCATTTATGAAGCCCACGTCAAGGGCCTCACCCAGCTGCACCCCGAGATCCCCGAGCACCAGCGCGGCACCTACGCAGGCGTTGCCCACCCCGCGATGATTGAGCACTACAACAAGTTGGGGATCACCGCCGTTGAACTGATGCCCGTGCACCAGTTTGTCAATGACGGCACCCTGGTGGAAAAGGGTCTCAGCAACTACTGGGGTTACAACACCATTGGCTTTTTCGCGCCCCAAAACACGTACAGCTCCACGGGTGAGCGCGAGCACGAGGTCCAGGAATTCAAGGCCATGGTCCGTGATCTGCACCGTGCCGGCATTGAGGTCATCCTGGACGTGGTGTACAACCACACCGCTGAGGGCAACCATCTGGGCCCCACCCTGTCCTTCAAGGGCATCGACAACGCCGCATACTACCGCCTCGTTGAAGATGACCAGCAGTTTTACATGGACTACACCGGCACGGGCAACTCCCTGAACGTGCGGCACCCCTACTCACTGCAGTTGATCATGGATTCACTGCGTTACTGGGTGACCGAGATGCATGTGGACGGCTTCCGTTTTGACCTGGCATCTGCCCTGGCCCGCGAGTTTTACGACGTCGACAAGCTCTCCACGTTCTTTGAAATGATCCAGCAGGACCCGGTCATTTCCCAGGTCAAGCTCATTGCCGAGCCGTGGGACGTTGGCCCCGGCGGTTACCAGGTGGGCAACTTCCCGCCCCAGTGGACCGAGTGGAACGGCAAATACCGCGACACCGTGCGTGACTTCTGGCGTGGAGAACCGGCAACCCTGGGTGAGTTTGCCTCACGGTTGACGGGCTCGGCGGATCTGTATGAGAATTCCGGCCGCCGCCCCGTGGCCTCGATTAACTTTGTCACAGCACATGACGGCTTCACCCTGCGCGATCTGGTCTCCTACAACGAGAAGCGCAACGACGCCAACGGCGAGGACAATAACGACGGCGAATCCCACAACCGTTCATGGAACTGCGGCATTGAGGGTCCCACCGACGACGACGAGATCCTCACCCTCCGCGCGCGCCAGCAACGCAACATCATTGCCACCTTGCTGCTCTCGCAGGGCGTGCCCATGGTGGTCCACGGCGATGAGTTGGGCCGCACTCAGCTTGGCAACAACAACACCTACTGCCAGGACTCGGAGTTGAGCTGGATCAATTGGGAATCCATTGACCAGCCGCTCATTGAGTTCACGGCGCAGATCAACAAGATTCGCAGCGAACACCCCATTTTCCGGCGCAGCCGCTTCTTTGACGGCCGTCCCGTACGCCGCGAAGAAGGCCAGGGCCTGCCGGACATTGTGTGGCTCAAGGCCGACGGCACCGGGATGGAGCCGGAGGATTGGGACAGCGGCTTTGGCCGCAGTATCGGGGTGTTCTACAACGGCCTGGGCATCCGCGAACCAGACGCCCGCGGCCGCCGGATCACGGACAAGAACTTCATTATGCTGTTCAATGCCGATGACAACACGGTGGAGTTCAAGCTCCCCACCTCTGAATACTCACCGTTTTGGGAAGTCCTCATTGACACGGCCAGCAGCACCGAGCCCCAGCCTGTTAAAGCAGGCCAGAGCGTGGAACTGACGGCCAAGTCAACCATGATCCTGCGCGCCTATTCCGGTCCCGAGGAAGTGGTGGATTCCTCCGCCGCAGCGTCCCTGGCAGCCATGGCGGGGGATGATTCAGTAACTGCTTCTGCAACGGACGGAGAAACCCCGTGAGAACACCAGCATCAACCTACCGTTTCCAGCTCAATGCCGACTTTACGCTGCAGGACGCGGCCGCTCAGGTGCCGTATGTGAAGTCCTTGGGGGTGGACTGGATCTACCTCTCCCCCATTTTGACGGCGGAAGAGGGTTCCACCCACGGCTATGACGTCACCGACCCCACCAGCATTGATGCCGAACGTGGCGGGCCGGAGGGCCTGCGTGCCCTTTCCGAAGCCGCCAAGGAAGCAGGCATGGGCGTGTTGGTGGACATTGTGCCCAACCACATGGGCGTTGCCACTCCCCGGCAGAATCCGTGGTGGTGGTCGCTCCTGCAGGAGGGCCGGGATGCACCGTGGGCCAAGGCGTTCGACGTCGATTGGGCTGCGGGAAACAACCGCCTCCGCATTCCCGTGCTGGGGAGCGCGGACGATGTCAGCGCCCTGGAAGTCATTGACGGGGAGTTGCGCTACTACGATCACCGCTTCCCCCTGGCGGCCGGCAGCTTTACACCGGGAGACAGCGCCACCGACGTCCACGACCGCCAGCACTATGAGCTGGTGGACTGGCGCCGTGCCGATGATGAGTTGAACTACCGCCGGTTCTTTGCCGTGAACACCCTTGCCGGGGTGAAGGTTGAAGATCCGGAGGTTTTCGCCGACACGCATCGTGAAATCCTGCGCTGGTGCAGCGAGGGCCTGGTGGATGGCCTGCGCATTGACCATCCGGACGGCTTGGCGGACCCCGAGGGGTACCTGCACTGGTTGCGGGAAGGCAGCGGGGGCAAGTACCTGCTGATTGAGAAGATCCTTGAGCCTGGCGAAGCGCTCCCCGGGACGTTCAACTGCGAGGGCACCACGGGTTATGACGCTCTGGCAGACATTGACAGGGTGTTCATTGATCAGGCGGGCCAGTCTGAGCTCGACGCCGTGGACGCTGGGTTGCGTGATGGTCAGGTGCCCGATTATGAGGACATGATCCACGGCACCAAGCGCCGGATCACTGACGGCATTTTGCACTCCGAGATGCGCCGTTTGGCGCGTCTGGTTCCCGCCAGCGCCGGACTCAGCATTGCCGAGGCAGCGGATGCTTTATCCGAGATCATTGCCGCCTTCCCGGTGTACCGCACCTATCTGCCGCAGGGCGCGCAGATTCTACGCGCCGCCTGCGAGTTGGCCGCCACCCGCCGGCCGGAACTGCAGGGTGCACTGGAACGGCTCCTGCCGGAGCTGCTCAAGGTGGGCCCGGGGGATGAACTGGGCATCCGCTTCCAGCAGACCTCCGGCATGGTCATGGCCAAGGGCGTGGAGGACACGGCGTTCTTCCGCTACACGCGTCTGGGCACCCTGACGGAAGTGGGTGCCGATCCCACGGAGTTCGCCATCACCACCGACGAATTCCATGAGCGGATGCGCAGCCGGCAGGACAATATCCCGCTGTCCATGACCACACTGAGCACCCACGACACCAAGCGCAGCGAAGACACCCGTGCCCGCATTTCCGTGCTCGCCGAAGTGGCGCCCGAGTGGGGCCACTTCCTCACCCGGATGCAGGAGCTGGCCCCGCTGCCCGACGGGCCGCTGGCCAACCTGCTGTGGCAGGCGGTCTTTGGCGTGTGGCCAGCTACCCGGGAACGGCTCCACGGCTATGCCGAAAAAGCCGCGCGGGAAGCCGGGAACTCGACCAACTGGCTCACCCCCGACGTGGAATTTGAAAAACAACTCGCCGCCGTGGTGGATGCCGTCTTTGACAACCCGGAAGTTGCCGCTGAGCTGGACTCCATGGTTTCCCGCCTGGAGCCCTACGGCGCCGCCAATGCCCTGTCCGCCAAGCTCGTGCAGCTCACCGCACCCGGGGTTCCCGACGTCTACCAGGGCACGGAATTTTGGGACAGGTCCCTGACCGATCCCGACAACCGCAGGCCGGTCGATTTTACGGCACGCCAAGCGGCACTGGAGAGCCTGGACCAGGGCGAGGTGCCGACGTCGCACATGGCACCGGAAACCAAGTTGCTGGTCACCTCGAGGGCGCTGCGTCTGCGCCGCGACCGTCCGGAGTTGTTCAGCGGCTACCAGCCCATTGAAGCTGCGGGCTCGGCAGCTGAGCACCTGGTGGCGTTCAGCCGCTCCGGCAACGCGGGCCCCGGCGTCATGACACTGGCTACCCGTCTGCCCCGCGGTTTGGAGCAAAAGGGTGGCTGGAAGCAGACGCGGATCACCCTCGGGCTGAGCATGATTGATGAACTCACGGGTGAAAGCTATGGCCCCGGTGAAGTTTTAGTGGAGCACATTTTAGGAAGTTATCCAGTGGCGTTATTGGTACCCGCCGCCTAAGTGAAACGCGGCGCGAAAAGAAAGCAGGCTGATGTGATGCAGGACGCCCAAAACAGTGGACGCTTTGACGTCTGGGCTCCCCACGCGACTTCCATGACGTTGGTGGCGGGGGAGCAGGAATATCCCATGACGCCCCGTTCCGACGCGGCGCCGGGGCAGGACGGCTGGTGGACGGCCCCCGGGGCACCCGCTTCCGGGGACGTGGATTACGGCTTCAAGGTTGATGACGAGGCGGCCGTTTTGCCCGATCCCCGCTCACGCCGCCAGCCGCAGGGGGTCCATGAGTCCTCCCGTACCTTTGATGCCTCCGTCCATGCCTGGGGTGATGTGGCATGGACGGGCCGGGAATTGGCCGGCTCCGTCATTTATGAGCTGCACATTGGCACCTTCACGCCCGAGGGGACCCTGGATGCCGCCGCGGCGAAGCTGGATTATTTAGTTCAGCTGGGCATTGACTTTGTGGAACTGCTGCCCGTCAATGGGTTCAATGGCACCCACAACTGGGGGTACGACGGCGTGCTGTGGTACGCCGTGCATGAAGGCTACGGCGGCCCCGCCGCCTACCAGCGTTTTGTGGACGCCGCCCATCAAGCCGGGATTGGCGTGATTCAGGACGTGGTGTACAACCACCTGGGTCCGAGTGGAAACTATCTGCCCCGGTTTGGTCCGTATTTAAAGTCCGGGGAGGGCAATACGTGGGGGGATTCAGTGAACCTGGATGGCCCCGGCTCCGATGTGGTGCGCGATTACATCCTGGATAACGCGGCCATGTGGTTGCGTGACTACCATGTGGATGGTCTCCGCTTGGACGCCGTGCATGCCCTCAAGGATGAGCGGGCAGTGCATATTTTGGAGGAGTTTGGCGCCTTGGGGGCAGCTGTTTCAGTGGAAACGGGCAGGCCCATCACCATGATTGCGGAATCTGATTTAAACAATCCCCGCCTGCTCCACCCCCGCACTGAAAATGGTTACGGGCTGGCAGGGCAATGGAGCGATGATTTCCACCACGCGGTGCATGTCAATGTGACCGGGGAAGCCACCGGCTACTACGCCGATTTTAATTCCGTGGCGGCCCTGGCCAAGGTCATGGAAAAGGGGTTCTTCCACGATGGCAGTTACTCCAGCTTCCGCGGCCGTCATCACGGACGTCCCATCGACCCCGGGGCAGTGCATCCCGCAGCCCTGGTGGTGTGCAATCAAAACCATGATCAAATTGGCAATCGTGCAGCCGGTGACAGGCTCGCCCAGAACTTGAACTATGGGCAGTTGGCGGTAGCCGCCGTAGCCACGCTCGCCTCACCCTTCACGCCCATGCTGTTTATGGGAGAGGAGTACGGCGCCAGCACGCCGTGGCAGTTCTTCACCTCCCACCCGGAACCCGAGCTGGGTGAGGCCACAGCCACCGGCCGGCTCAAGGAGTTTGAAGCCATGGGCTGGGATCCGGACCAGGTGCCGGACCCGCAGGATCCGCAGACTTTCCTCCGGTCCAAGTTGGACTGGTCACAAATGCACGACGGCGGGCATGCGCGGCTGTTGGAGCTGTACCGGGCGTTGATAGCACTGCGTAAAAGCGTTCCAGAGCTGAGTCAGGCAGGCTTTGCAGACACCGCTGTCAACTATGACGAGACGGCAAAGTGGTTGGTGTTCCAGCGGGGCGGGGTGAGCGTGGCCCTGAACTTTGGCGCCAAACCGGCACAGCTGCCCCTCACCGGCTCAAAGGTGTTGCTGGCGACCGATGAGGCCGTCCAGCTCTCCTCCGATGAGGTGGCGGGGACACTCGAGCTGCCCGGCCACAGTGCGGCCATCATCGGCCAGTAGCAAAAAAGCCAGAGGCCCTGGAGCCAGCAGCATTAGGGCCAAAAACCCGCAGACGTCCACGTCTGCGGGTTTTTGGCCCTTCACCCAGGTGCGGGCGGGCTACTCCTGGAAATGTGTGACGACGCTTTTATTGCTGAGGTTTTCCAACATCTCCTGGGCAACATTGCGTACTTTTTGATTGCGCGCCGAGGCCGCACGGCTGAGCAGTTCAAAGGCTGCTGCCTGCGAGCAGCGCTGCTGACCCATGATGACGCCAACGGCTAAATCAATGGTGGTGCGTGCCTGCATGGCGTCCTGGAGATCCTCGGCCCGTTGCTGTTTCACGCCAAGGCGGACAGCCAGCCGCAGGGCAGACTGCACATGCTGCGCGTATTTTTGCGCGTTCGCCACTCGGTCTGCGCTAAAAAAATCGGGGTCTTCCGAGAAAAAGGCAATGGAGGCGGCGGCCCCCTCGTCCAGGGTCAGGGGGAGCGCCAGAACACTGCGGATGCCCCGCCGGACCAGTTCCTGGCCAAATTCCGGCCAACGGGGATCCGTCAACGCCTCCGGCACCACGAAGGTGCGTTCCTGCTCCAGCGCGGCCAGGCACGGCCCCTGCCCCAAATTTTGCTGAATCTCATTGAGCTCACGTGCCCGGTCAGTATTACCCATTCCCGCCATGGCGCGACGGCGGCGGAACAGTGTCACGGCACAGTCCAGGGCAGCTTCCCCGCCATCTGCTGTGAGAGCTGCCGAATACTCACACAGCAGCAGCAGAAAATCACTGACATTTGCGCTGCCGATCACCATCTCCTGGAGCTGTTCGGTCACACTGGATTCAAACTGCTCGCTGCGCAGCCCCCGATGCGGCGCAACCTCGACAGTGGGTGCGGCTCCTGCGGGCAGGTCTTCATGAGTGACGCTCATTGTGATCAGGAGTCCTTAGTTTCAATGTGCTGGCACAACTATCAACGGTATGGGTTATGTAACCACGGCGCAGCCCCACTTTTCAAGCTCTCCTTCGCCCCTGCAGTGCGGCTGTGGACGGTGGCATGCCATAGTGTCGTGGAATGGCAATTTCCAGCAACCCCCACGTCCACCCGCCAGCTGAAAACGACCGCTTCGACGGTTTTGTCCACGTCCGCGGGGCGCGGGAGAACAACCTTAAAAACGTCAGTGTCGATGTGCCGCGGGATGCCATGGTGGCTTTCACGGGCATTTCCGGCAGCGGCAAGTCTTCCCTGGCTTTTGGCACTATTTTTGCCGAAGCCCAGCGGCGTTACTTTGAATCGGTGGCACCCTACGCGCGCCGTTTAATTCAGCAAAGCAACAACCCGCAGGTGGATTCCATCACCGGACTGCCCCCGGCCGTGGCCATGGCACAGCGGCGCGGCGCCCCCAGCGCCAGATCCTCCGTTGGCACTGTCACCACCCTGTCCAATTCATTGCGCATGCTTTTTTCCCGTGCCGGCAGCTATCCGGCAGGGGCACCCATCCTTTATTCAGACTCTTTTTCCCCCAATACCGTCGCTGGCGCATGCCCCGTGTGCCACGGGCTGGGCACAGCGCACAATGTCACTGAGGAATTGCTGGTCCCCAACCCCCGGCTCACCATCCGCGAAGGGGCGGTGGCGGCCTGGCCGGGAGCGTGGCAGGGCAAAAACCTCCGGGACATTCTGACTGAACTGGGTTACGACGTCGACCTTCCCTGGCATAAAATTTCCCGCAGGGACCGCGACTGGATCCTGTTCACCGAGGAGCAGCCGGTGGTGGAAATTACGCCCCAACGGGACCGGGTGGCCAAACCCTACAAGGGCCGGTACTGGAGTGCACGCAGCCACGTGCTGCACACCCTGGCCGATTCCAAGAGCGCGCCCATGCGCGAACGGGCCCTGAAATTCCTGCATTCGGGAACCTGTGAAGCCTGTGGCGGCAGTGGCCTGACCCCTGCCGCCCTGGCGGTGACCGTGGCGGGTCACAGCATTGCGGGCATGAATGCGCTTCCCCTGAGCGAACTGGCCGAGGTGCTGCAGGTTTTGGCCGCAGCGGAACCGGCAGCTCCGGGCAGCCGGGAGGCGGTGGCCCACGCCATTTCCCAGGACCTGCTGGAGCGCATGGGGATTTTGGTGGATTTGGGGTTGGGCTACTTGAGTTTGGGCCGCAGCACCCCCACCCTCTCCCCCGGGGAAATGCAGCGGCTGCGCATTGCCACGCAATTGCGCTCGGGTCTTTTCGGTGTCATTTATGTCCTGGACGAGCCCTCGGCGGGGCTGCATCCAGCCGATGCCGAACCGCTGCTTGCCGTGCTGAACCAGTTGAAGGATTCCGGGAACACGGTGTTCATTGTGGAGCACAACATGGACATGGTGCGTCAGGCCGACTGGATTGTCGACGTGGGGCCCGCCGCGGGGGAAAATGGTGGCCGGGTCCTGTACAGCGGCCCCGTGTCCGGCTTGGCGGATGTCGCGGAGTCGGTGACCCGGCCCTTCCTCGTGGAAGCACCGGCGTCGTCCGTTTCACCGGCCGCTGACCGGTCCGGACGGCCATTGCAGGAATGGTTGGAGCTGCACGGCATGACCAAAAACAATTTACGCACCATTGATGTCAGCCTTCCGTGGGGCGCCTTCACTGCCGTGACAGGCGTCTCCGGCTCCGGCAAGTCAACCTTGCTGGACCTCATTCACACGGCGGCGGGCTCCCAGGACCTGGCCCAGGCAAGTTCCGGCTTTGCTGCCGTGGACCGTGTAGTGCAGGTGGATCAACGCCCCATTGGGCGCACGCCCCGCTCCAACCTGGCCACCTACACGGGATTGTTCGACGCCGTCCGGCGCGCCTTTGCCGCGACCGACGATGCCAAGGCACGCGGCTTTGGCGCGGGGCGGTTCTCCTTCAATGTTGCCGGGGGGCGCTGTGAGACGTGCCTGGGTGAGGGCTTCGTGGCTGTGGAGCTGTTGTTCCTGCCTGGCAGCTACGGCCCCTGCCCGCAGTGCCACGGTGCGCGATTCAATGCCGAAACCCTGGAAGTGACGTACCGGGGACGCAACATTGCCCAAATTCTTCAGTTGACCGTTGATGCCGCGGCGCAGGCCCTGCAGGAACTTCCCGCCGTCCTGCGCAGCCTGGAAACACTGCGGGACGTGGGACTGGGTTATTTGCGGCTGGGTCAACCGGCCACGGAACTCTCCGGTGGAGAAGCGCAGCGCATTAAGCTGGCCACCGAGCTGCAGCGCCAAAGCCGCGGACACACCCTGTACCTGCTGGATGAGCCCAGCACTGGTTTGCACCCCGCCGATGTGCAGCTGTTGCTGCGTCAGCTCAACCGCCTGGTTGATGCCGGAAACACCGTGGTGGTGGTGGAACATGACATGGAGGTGGTGGCCCAGGCGGACTGGGTTGTTGATTTGGGGCCCGCCGGTGGCGCCGCCGGCGGGCAGGTCATGGCTGCCGGGACACCCCGGCACGTGGCCGCCGCGGGACAGGGCAGGACGTACCCGTATCTGGCCACTGCCCTGGGCGGAAACGCCTTGGAGGGGCCGTGACGCTGGGATCGGCTCACGTGTGGCTGTGGTCCGCCGGGTCGGTTTGATTGGAGGTGATCAGCCCCAAGCGGCGCAGGTCTTCCGGATGCAGGGTTGGTTCGTTTTGCAGTGCTTCCCACAACAGCTGCATTTGCCGTCGAAGGGCGCCGACGTGTGCCGGGTGACCCTGTTCCTGCACGAAAGCAATGAGCATCCGCAAGACCCGCAGCAGCGCCGCCGCCACTGCCGGCTGGGTCAGGCACGTTTGCCGCACTTGGTCAAAGGCATGCTCAATGTATTCCTCATGGTTGAGGTTCCATGGCTGGATCAGCACCCGTCCGGCGTCGTCGGTCAGCGTGGTGGGCGCCAGGGGGCTGATAAGCACGGACCGCAAAAGGCTGCCCAACCGCAAAATGACTTCCACGGCCGTGGTGGGGTCGTTGATGGCCGGGCTCAGGGCGCGCAGGCCTATGTCCACCAACTGGCGGATGGCGAAATCCACATCCTGGAGCATGGTGCGCGCCTCAGCGATTTCCATGGCCCTGACAAGTTTTTCCTGGCTGCGTTCCGACGGCGGCGGCCAAACGATGGACAGGGTCTCCCCCTTGTGGATGTAGGCCCCCACCCTGGTTTCCAGACGCACGCTGGTATTGGGGGGAAGTGCCTGCAGAATTTGGCCGCGGTCCATTTGACTGACCCATCCGCTGCGTCGGCTGCGAATCTTCAGTGCATCCTCGGGAGCGGCGGCGGGCTGTGCCTCCACCTGTCGCAGACCCTCCGGCACCCTGTCAAAAGCGGCCGCGAGTTTTTGCCCCTCCGTGGAAATGACTCCCGCCAGGTTGCCCACCTGCAGGCCGCGGGACAGGTGATCCAAATGGACCACTATGCCCAGCACCGTCACCAGGGTCAAAATAACCGCCATGGTGAGGGAGATGGGCGGGGCCGGATCAGTGGCCCCGCCGCTGATGGTGGGCAGGATTAAAACGCAGTAAAAGAAGGTGGCCACCAGAAGCCCAATAACCATTTGGCTCAGGCGGTCGCGAATAAAGGAACGCATCACCCGCGGCGAAAACTGCTCACTGGCCAGCTGCAGGCTGACGATCGTCAGCGAGAACACGACCCCGGCAGTGGTCATCATGGCGCCGGCCACCGTGGCCAGCAACCAGATGGCCGAGTTGCTGCTCATGGCCAGTGTGAACGGAACATTGACGCTGCTGGCCAATGCCTTGTCAGCGGCAATGGCCCCCTTGGCCAGCACAATCCCCGCCACCATCATCAACGCCGGGAACAATGCCAGGCTTTCTTGAAAGCGGTAGCGCACAGCCGCAAGACGCAACCCCCACGCTAAACGGTGACGCCAAACCATAGGATGAGATTCCTTCACTAAAAGATGCCGCTGATGACTGGTGCGTATAGCCCCCAAGCATAACCACGGCCGGCGGTACCCAGTGTCTGAAATGCAGGGCAAACTCCGCGACGGTGCACCCTGCCAAGGGGCTACCGCCGGGCTCTCTCCGCACGGAGAGCGGCCCGTGGAATGCTTGCGCAGGTTTATTTGACTCGTTAGATTCGTTTTATGGGGTCGGTGCCGGCCACTCACCGAGGGTCCTGGCCGCCTGGTATCTGACCCTTGTCTATCCGGAGGTCAAAAATGTTCTTTCACAAGCAAGAGCTCCAGTTCAAGTCCAAACCCAACAAGCCCGATGCCGTGTACGCCCGGAAACTGCAGGAAGTCCTGGGCGGTCAGTACGGCGAAATCACCGTCGCCCTGCAGTACGGCTTTCAGGCCTGGAACTCCCACCTGCCCGGCAAATACCGGGATCTGCTCTACGGCATTGGTGCCGAGGAGATGGGGCACGTGGAAATGCTGGCCATCATGATCGCGCAGCTGCTGGAAAAGGCCCCGCTGGGCATCACCGATGACGCCGTCCAGTCCGACCCCACCGTGGCAGCCGTGATGGGTGGCATGGATGTCCAGCACGCCATTGTGGCCGGTGCGGGCGCGCGGGCCGTGGACAGCAACGGCAATCCCTGGCAGGGTTCATACATCACCGCCAGCGGGAACCTGCTGGCTGATTTTCAAGCCAATGCCAATGCAGAAATGCAGGGCCGCCTGCAGGTCGCAAGGCTCTACCACATGACCGATGACCACGGAGTGCGGGACATGCTCTCCTTCCTTTTGGCCCGGGACACCATGCACCAGAACCAGTGGATTGCTGCCGCCCGGGAACTGCAAAGCGAGGGTGTGGAGTCCTTGCCCGTACCCGGTAACTTCCCGATCAAGAAGGAAGAACGTTCGGTGTCCTACCAGTACCTGAACTTCTCGGACGGGGCTGCCGCCGCGGAAGGGTCCTGGGCCAGCGGCCCCACCCCGGACGGACTGGGCGAGTTCAGTTACCACGACGGACCCACCACGAGCGCGCCCATGCCCCCGCCCACCCACGTCGATGCCCGTTTTTACGGCACGACCGAAATCCCCAATCTCGTGAAAAAAGCCGCAGGAGCAGTGCAGGACAAGCTGCGCAAAGAGTAATTATAGACAGGCCTGTCAGCCCGGCACCCTTCGTCCAGGGAACCCTGAGGGTTCAAGCACATGCCAGGCCCCGAAACGCAAGGCCCACCCACGGGCTTTCCCGAAAAAAAGAGGACACGATGGTTTTGGATGTCGGAAAATTACGCACCCGCCAAACAGAGCTGGTGCATGCATTGGCGGCGGAGGTTTCCACCGCCAGGCTCGCGGAACTCAGTGATGAGCTTGAACATGTTTCACGTCAATTGGAGTCTGCTGCTGCGGCCCGTGCGGATGTGGAACCCGCGTGAAAGGCCCGTGCCAATAATGTAGGACCTGCGCGCCCCGCCCTGCGTAATGTTTTGCCGCTGCCCCCAAGCCCACCGATCTCCACCCGCCTGTCCCATCCATGCCGTGGAAAGGAAGGCGTAGACATGGTTGGCATTTCCCCTCCTGCGGGGAATTCGGCTAATAGCTGATTTCCCGGCTTTTACCGCATTACATGAGCCACACTGAAGGCCCGGAAAAATCATGGGGACTGGGTATCGGGACCGCCGGATACAGTCCCACCGTCAGCGCGGGGACTGGGCAAAGCAGAGAAAGGAGGCTAGTGTCGAAGGTAGATTCCATCGACGCCCAAGCAGCGGGCCAGGGGTGCCTTTGACGTGGTTCAAGGAGCACATTTTGTTTCCTGTTCGGTGGCTGACCGTACCAGTGAAGTGATGTCTCCTTCCGGGAAAGGGATCTTCCTAAAAATTTCCCCGCGGTGAGAACATTTCCGGTACGTTCACGTAAAACAAACCCCGAAATTGCTTGCGACAGGCGGCATTGCAGTCCGCCGAACCACGGATTATTGAGCAATTCTCACGAATGTAAAAAGAGCAGCACGCGGTAGATTCACGAATTGGCTTTATTTTTTAGGGCAAAGGGGTTCGAATGTATTTGTATTTGCATACTCAACGGTTGGCTTCCGAATTCCTCGGGACCGAACCGGCCGGCACAGCGCCAATGCACCCGTAAGAGGGTGGGGCCTGTCAGCTCAAAAAAAATCTACGCCATAACGCAATTTTTTGGTTAAACTGCTGATACTGACACTAAACCGTCGGATTTGGCATAAAACCGTTGGTCGGGATCCCCGGACCCCGTCCAATTCACCACCTTCCATCCACTTCACGAAGGATTACCAAATGTCTAACAACTTGCTCGCCCGCTCCATCCACGACCTCACCGCAGCAGCCTGGTTCGGCGGCTCCCTCATGGGTGCCGTGGGCGTCAATGGTGCTGCCGCCGAAGCCAAGGACCCCTCGGAGCGCACGCGCCTCTCCAGCTTGGGCTGGAAGAAGTGGGCGCCCGTGCAGGCTGCCGCCTTTGGCGCACACTTCCTGGCCGGATTGCCCATTCTGGGCGACAACAAGGACCGCCTGATGAAGCAGGACGGCGTACAGCGCCTGACAGTTATCAAGACCATCACCACGGTTGCCGGCGCCGGGATCAGCCTGTACGCCGGTGTTCTTGGCAAGAAGGTTGATGAGCTTTCGGAAGAAGGCGCCGCCGGTGCCACCGAACCGCACGCAGATGCTTCCCCTGAATTAAAGTCCGCTCAGAAGCAGCTGAAGTACCTCCAGTGGGCCATCCCGGTCTTTGCGGGTGCTGTGATTGTCATGGGTGCCAAGCATGGCGAAATGCAGCGCCCCAACAACGTCATTGAAGGTTTGTTCAAGCACTGAGTCCTTGGCGGGAGGGTACCAGCCCGCTGCACCCTCCCGCACCGGTAGTCCCACCCAAGGCAGCTATGAGAAGCTTTATGGCACGTTCGGCAGTTGAAAGTTGCTGAAGGATATGCTTAAAGTTCTATCTTGTAACTGTGCTTAGTAAGTTGATTCGATTAGTTTGAACACAGCGTTTACATACTGATCCTTCCTGAAAGAGAGCTACGATGACTGAGAACACATGGCCCCGCACTGAGGGCCTGGATCCCCTGGATACCGATCTCCCCACTCAGCAGGTACCTACGGCGTCAAACGCCCAACACGTAGCCCCACCGGCGAGTGCCTCCTCCGACGCCGGCTCCACCAAGGACGCAGCAAAGGCCGAGGCCAGTGACGTCGCGGAGCATGCTTCGGATGCAGCCGCCAATGTCACTGCAACCGCCAAGGAAGAAGCGGCCAATGTTGCCGCAGAGGTCAAGAGCAGTGCCGCTGACCTGTTCACGCAGGCAAAATCAGATTTTGCCGACCAGGCAGGCAGCCAGCAGCAAAAGGCCGCAGAAGGTCTGCGGTCCGTGTCCGACGAGTTGCATTCCCTGGTCTCCTCAGCGGAAAACCCGGGAATGGCCACCGATCTGGTTCGCCAAGCGGCGGAACGCACCTCATCCATTGCGTCCTGGCTGGAAGGCCGCGACGCAAGTGGGTTGCTCGCCGATGTGAAGACGTACGCCCGTCACAAGCCCGGAACATTCCTGCTCCTGGCTGCCGGCGCGGGACTCCTCGCCGGCCGGCTCACACGCAGTCTGAAGGCCGGTGCTCCCAAGAGCTCCGCATCAGGCACAGGTGCTCCGCGCTCCGGCGCGATTCCGCCGGTACCCGTGGCCCCTCCCGTGGTTGAACCGTCCGTCCTGGGCGTAACGGATACTTACTCGCACACATCCGTTCCTCCCGTAGCCGGGTTCGAAGCAACTGATCCGTGGGGTACCGAGCCGGTTGCTACAGGCCCGCTCCACACGGCCAACCCCCTGGATAACGACCCCCTAAGTGGTGAACGTCAATGAGCACCGAAATCCCTTTTACGGAGCCGCACGCTCCAACTGAAACGGCTTCACTGGGTGAACTTCTTGGCAATGTGACGCGGGATATGTCCACGTTGATGCGTCAGGAAGTGGAATTAGCCAAGGTTGAGATCAAGGAATCCGCCACACGGGCTGGTAAGGGCAGCGGAATGCTGGCCGGATCCGCCGTGGCGGGCCACTTTGTTCTGCTGTTTCTTTCTCTTGCCCTGTGGTGGGCGCTCGGCACCCTTGTGGGCCTGGGCTGGTCCGCCGTCATTGTTGCGGTGATTTGGGGAATTGTAGCCGCCGTGCTGCTCTCCATAGGCCGGAAAGAACTGAAGAGCATTAAGGGACTCCCGCAAACAGCCGAAACGTTGCAGGAAATTCCGCCCACTCTCAAGCCCAATTCTTAGATCAGCGAGGAAAAATGATGAGCGAAAATCCAGATGCAATCCGAGCAGACATTGAAGCCACTCGGGCACGCCTGAGCAGTGACGTTGATGCCGTGGCCGACAAGGTGACCCCGTCACACATCGTGCAGCGGCAAACGGACAAGGTCAAGGACGCCGTTTTTGGTGTCAAGGACAAGGTCATGGGTGCTGCGGAGCACACCGGCGGCAATCTCAGCGATGCCGGGTCCGCCATTGGCGACGCCCCTTCACAGTTGAAGAACAAGGCCCAGGGCAATCCGCTTGCTGCTGGAATCATTGCCTTCGGCGCGGGCTTGCTGATCTCTTCATTGATCCCTGCCAGTGAGAAGGAACGCGAGGCTGCAGATGCCCTCAAGACAGCTGCTGAACCGCTGACCACCGAGCTCACCGATGCCGCGAAGGAAGTTGCCAGCGGATTGAAGGAGCCGGCTCAGGAAGCGTTCGAGAACGTGAAGAGCACCGCCACGGAAGCTACAGAGCACGTCAAGAATGAAGGCCAGGACGCCGCCAGCGACGTCAAGGATCGAGCAGCAGAGGCCAAGGACAACGTCCAACAAGCCTGACCCAGTGATCGACCGGCCGTCCCTGAACTTCTTGGGGCGGCCGGTTGTTTAATTTAACCCCTAAGGACTTCTTATGGCGCACAACGACTCGCCTTCCCAGCAAAACAGCACAGCAAAAGAGCGCACCGCGCCAGCCCCTGACGACTCCCGCAAACCAGACGGTCCAACGGACGTCAGCAAGCCATCGTGGAAGTACATTGCCAAGAAAACAGTCAGTGAATTCAGCAAGGACCAGTGCACGGACCTCGCAGCTGCATTGACCTACTACTCCGTTCTCTCCATTTTTCCGGCGCTGCTGGCGCTTGTGTCACTCCTGGGTATTTTCGGACAGGCGGAGAAGACCACTGCCGCCCTCCTGGACATTGTCCAGGGAATTGCGCCCGGAGGAACCGTGGACACCATCCGACCCATGGTTGAAGGGCTGGCCAGCTCGTCCGGTGCGGGGTTTGCGTTGTTCATTGGTTTGGCCACAGCCCTTTGGTCCGCTTCCGGTTATGTCAGCGCCTTTGGCAGGGCCATGAACCGGGTATATGAAATAGACGAGGGCAGGGGCTTTGTGAAGTTCCGCGGCACCATGCTCCTGGTGACAGTTGCCACCCTGCTTATTGTTGTGGTTGTAGGAGCAATGCTTGCCTTGAGCGGACCGGTGGCGCAGTCCATCGGCGATGTCATTGGATTGGGCGAGACCTTCCTCACCGTGTGGAATATTGCCAAATGGCCGGTCATGTTGGTGCTCATCATTGTGGCCATTGCTTTGCTTTACTACGCAACGCCCAACGTCAAGCAGCCCAAGTTCCGGTGGATGAGCATGGGATCCGTCATTGCGTTGCTGATATTTGTCCTGGCTTCCGTTGGCTTTGCTTTTTACGTTGCCAACTTCAGCAGTTACAACAAGACGTACGGTGCACTTGGTGGAGCAATCATTGCCCTGCTGTGGCTGTGGATTCTTAATATGTCATTGCTGTTTGGCGCCGAGTTTGACGCTGAAGTGGAGCGGGGCCGTCAACTTCAGGCCGGAATAAAAGCCGAGAAGACCATTCAGCTGCCGCCCAAGGACACGAAAAAAAGTGACAAGCTTCAGGCCAAGGAGGATGAGAGCATTCGCCGAGGGCGTGAGTTGAGGGAACAACACGCCGACGATTCACCCAAGAAATAATAGGCAATGGGCAGGCGCGTCCCATCCGCGCCTGCCTGTTTGCGCTGTAGCCCGGACCTGCTGGGCATCGTCAGACGGCTTCACGCACTCGCGTGGGAACCGGCATTCATGGGACAGTAAAACAATGGTTATGTTTTCACGCAAGCACCTGTCCCCCTCCTCCGCTTCCTCAGACACGGTCACGGCACTTCATCCTTCCGCTCCGGCCCTGCTCGCGGCCGTGGTGCGCGGGGCGGATGTGGTGCACGCCGTACGTACCCGCGTGGCCACCTCCGCCGGCGCCCTGATCACGGTGGTGGGCTACACAGGCTACGGCAGCACAGGCTGGGTCCGGGTGCTGGCCCGGGTGGTGCTGACACGCACCACGAACGCCTCACCCCAGGGAACAGTGCGCGGTTGGCAGTCCTTTACCAGCGTCCCCGTGCGCAACAGTGAGCTTCAAGTGCACATTGGCGACGCCGTGCACACCGTCCATGCCGACGGGGGCGGCCTGGTGGATGTCGTCTTGGATTGTGCACTGGAGCCGGGATGGCACACCATCACCCTGCGCACCCCGGAGTCAATAGCCACGGAAGCCCGCATCTACATGGTGGATCCAAATGCCAAATTGGGTCTTGTCTCTGACATTGATGACACGGTGATGGTTACGGCACTGCCCCGGCCGCTACTGGCCTTGTGGAACACCCTGGTCCTGAGTGAGCGTGCCCGCACACCAACCCCTGGCATGGCGGTCCTGTACGACCGAATCCTTGCCCGCCACCCGGGCACACCGATTTTGTACCTGTCCACGGGAGCCTGGAACGTGGCCCCGGCTTTGACACGTTTCCTGGCCCGGAACATGTATCCCGAAGGGGCATTGCTGCTTACTGATTGGGGACCGGCTAAACAGCACTGGTTCCGCAGTGGCCGTGATCATAAACGCAATAACCTGGAGCGTCTGGCCCGCGAATTTCCTACCATGCAATGGCTTCTGGTGGGGGATGACGGTCAGCATGACCCGGAGATTTATGCCGCATTTGCCCGCAGTCACGGTGCGCAAACCGCTGCTGTCGCCATCCGGGAGCTATCCCCCGGTGAGGCCTTGCTGGCCGGTGGACGGGCAGTCGAAGACGACCCGGCATCCCAGCACGGGGCTGTCACCTGGGTCTCCGCCCCGGACGGGGCGGGATTGGCGCAGCAGTTGCAGCTTCACGAATTTCTCTAAACCCCGCCACTGACCACAAACATGTAAGGACTCCATGACAGAGCAGCAAAAGCGGACAGGCAAACGTGCCGCCGTAGTTATCAACCCCAGCAAGGTGGCCGAGGAAGACTTCAAAGACCGCTTACAGGAACTTTTCACCGATGCTGGCTGGTTGGAACCCTTGTGGCTGGAGACCACGGTGGAGGATCCTGGTTCCGGCCAAACCAAGCAGGCACTTGAGGCGGCTGTCGACGTCGTCCTGGCGGCAGGCGGTGACGGAACCGTGCGTTGCGTGGCTGAAGTCTTAGCGGGCACCGACACGGCCATGGGATTGGTGCCCCTGGGCACGGGTAATTTGCTGGCCCGGAATTTGGGTGTGAACATTAGCGATCCGCTCGGTGCTGCATCGGACGTGCTCACGGGCTCAGTCAGCAAGATTGACGTCGTCAAGGCAGTCATCGACCACGGTAAACGTACCAGGCTATTCCTGGTTGCCGCGGGGTTGGGTTATGACGCGGCCATCATGGGCGGCACCCTGGATGAACTTAAGGACCGCGTGGGCTGGTTGGCCTACGTGGAGGCTGGAATCAGGAACCTGCCAGGAAAGCCCGTCACGGCCACCATCACCCTGGATGGGAAGCGCAGCACACACCGGCGGGTACGCAGTGTCATGGTGGGCAACTGCGGGAAATTAATGGGCGGACTGGAAATTTTTCCCGACGCCGTAATTAATGACGGAATTCTGGACCTGCTCATTTTGGCGCCCCGCGGCCGTTTTGGCTGGCTCAATGTGGTCTCTGGCGTGTTTGGCAAGGGCAATAAGGGCAATGACTCGGTGCATAACTTCAGGGGCAAGGTTGCTGAAATATCTCTGGACCGTCCACAGGAGTTTCAGCTGGACGGCGATCACGCAGAGACCGCCTCGCACCTGCGTGTCTCAGTGGAACCATCAGCCCTTACCATCTACATGAAGACGCCGGTGGCCTAGCGGCGGCACACTGCTTGCAGGACGCCTGCGTCATCAGGGCTGCTCCGACCCATAAATGAAGGCCTTGGCGTGTGCCTCAGCTTTTCTAAAAGCATCGTTGCGCAACACGACATGACTGTCATTTGCGGATTCAATATAATCAGTGATGCCTGGTCTCAGTACCCAGATATCTCCCGCTGGCGGCAGGTAAAATACGGCAAAGGAGCGTTGCTCCTCGTCAGTGGACCATACGGGCACCACTGCCACAGCCGCACCGGTGTCCGGATTGATCCACTGAGCCCGGGGCATGGGTTGCTGATGAAACTCCGGATCCAGAAACGGTGCGGTGCCTTTCCCCCATCGCTTCTCAAACCGTTCATGAAACGCCGGCAGCAAGGGCGAGTCGTACCTACGCCACGCGCTCATTGCGGTCCTCCTTACAGGACTTTACTGCGTCAATTGTTGAGGTGGCATGCCCGGCCCCGGGGGTTGCCGGGGCCGGGCATGCACTGGTGAATCCACGAGCCCGGCTCAGCCATGCATTAGACGTTGATGGCTTGCCGTTCAACCGCCTTGCTCTCAATATTGATCTTGCGTGGTTTGGCCTTCTCTGCGACGGGGATCTGCAAACGCAGCACGCCATTGTCATAGCTGGCTTGAATGTGTTCGGTATCCAGGTTCTCGCCGAGAACCAGCTGACGGCTGAAAATTCCGCGGGGACGTTCGGCGGCCAGCATTTCCTGAGTGCCGTCCAGTGCCGGCCTTTCAGCGCGAATGGTGACTACATTGCGTTCCACATCCAAATCAATGGAGTGTGCCTCGATGCCGGGCAAATCAAACTCCACCTCAAAGGTGTCCCCCGCACGCCAGGCATCCATGGGCATGGCTGCCGGGCGGGAAGCAGTGCCCAAGACCTGCTGGGCAATTCGGTCGAGTTCGCGGAACGGATCTGTACGCATCAACATGGCTTCTTACTCCTTTTCCTGCCATCTGATATCCATGTCATTGGATGAAATTTCCATCTGTAGCAGCAACCCTAAACCTATGGTCGCTGATATAGATTTTTTATAACATACCTGACACACTCAAAGCAACAACATACTTACAAACCCCGCACAGGGCCTGAGGAAGGAGCATGATGACCGCTGACAGTCCCCTCATGGGTGGCTCCTACCCCATCTCGGCCGCTGCAAAAATAATCGGCACCGGACAGCAAAATTTACGCCTCTATGAGCGCAGGGGATTACTGGAACCACGCCGCACCCAGGGCGGTACACGCCGTTACACCGAGGCGAACCTTGTCACCTTACGGCGCATTGCAGAACTCCTCACCGAAGGGCTGAACCTCTCCGGTGTGGCTCTGGTGTTGGCTCTGGAAGCGGAAAATGCCCTATTGCGCGCCGAATTAAGCCGGGCGCACCCTTAGGGGGACAACAAGGCCCCGGATACTTGCCAAGAGGATGGCAACCATCCGGGGCCGGTTTAATTACGACACTGCGTTTAGCCCCCGGGACGAACACCACTGTGCCGGTGTCCATGATGAGGATTCTCGGAGACCAAGACCCATGGCCGTGCTTTTTGGCTGACCCAAAAATCACGGCGCCCTTAATTTACCGACGTTCCTCACGCTGCACCGGGTGGCGGACATCTTCCTTTTTTACTTCAGTCTCCTGCCGGCTTGCGCCCGCCCTCTTGAGGCTGTCTGCCTCACGGTGGGCCGGTGCGTCTTCGGGTGTGGCACCAGAGTGCTTTGCCGTTGCCGTGGCGCCTGCACCTCGGGAGTGGTGTTCATCTGGATCAATGCTCTTGGCCTGGGCCAGTTTTTCCTCGGAACGTGCCTGGGCCGTGGCGGCTTCTTGGTGCTGCTGCTCGGCTTCTATCCGCATCCGCTCGGCATGAACTGCGGCTTGTTCAGCGTCGGCGGCAATGCGTGCGGCCGCCGCATGTTTTTCCCGGGCATCCAGCTCAGCCGATCGCGCAGATTCCCGTAAAGCTTCGGCCTTGAGACGGTTCTCCTTGTCCTGTGCCACTTTTTGGGCGTTTTTGCGTTTGGTGAAAACTGCCAAAACTGCAATGAGCGCTATTACGGCAATGACTGCTATAACAATCCATACCCACATTGATGAATCCATATGTATCAGCCTCCGTTATTGCTGCTTACGTTCTTGACGCCGTAGCGGGTCGTATTCCATCATGCACCGTGGGGAGTTGAAATCCCAGCACATCCGTTGCCCGGAAAGTAAGCGGCAAAGCTAAACGTGGGCCAGCACTGTGCGAAGAGTCCCTTGATCTCCCAGAATACGGAAATGCCCCGCGGTGGGCAGTTGAATATTTTCGGCACCGGGTAAACCGCTGCCTTCTGGAATATGCGGATCAAACAACCCAAAGATGGAGGTAATACGGGAATTAATTGTTTCTTCCCTCGCCATTTGCAGGGTGAGGGAATCGCGGGGCGAGAAAATGCGCAGACTGGGGATCAATAAATAACGCGCATAGCGGGAACCGGCAAAAGGCGTGCAAATGGCTATCATGTGGCGCACGCGCCTTTCGTGGTCCAGCACCACCATCAAGTACTTCCCAATTAATCCACCCTTGCTGTGGGCAACCACCACCACGTCCCGCAACCCGGCCTGCTCCATAAAATCGGCAACAACCCGGGCGGCGGAGCGGACGTCCAAACGGTTTCTATGCAATCCGGGAACCACATGGACGGGATGGCCGGCAGCGTGGAGCCCTTTGATCAGCGGGAGCATGAACCGCCAGTTTTCATAGACCCCGGGAATCACCACCACCGGTCTTAGCTGCCCCGAACGGAAGGATTCCGCAGGGGAATGGGACAGCGTCGCGTGGATTTGGCCACTGGTGGCATAAATGTAGTCTTGCGCCCACCAGGCGAGCTTGCGTAGCTTGCCTGTCATGAACCAGTCCTCTGCCGGCTTGCCGCAAACCGGGCAAGGGCGCGGGCCACTTGATCCGGGGCCTTGTAGTGGACCACGTGCCCGCATCCGGGAATTTCAACCAACCGCCCCGCGGGGGCAAGACCGGCCAGCTGTTTACACCATGTGTGGGAGGCCACGAGATCCTGCGCGCCACGAAGAACCAGCACCGGAGTGCCAAGCATGGCAAGGCGATCTTCTATGGGATACCTGAGCATGACCGGGAGCTCCGTAAAATACCAGCGCGGGCCGCAGCGCACATAGTCACTGACCACCAGCCAGTTGGTCTTAGGGGTTTCTGTCAAAAGGGAGTCCAGCGTCAGGTCCCAGCCCTGCCGCAGGAGGTTGCGGCGTCGTACATCAGTCACCGGACCCATAAGCACAAGCTGATCCACCAGATGGGGGCTTTTATGGGCGGCCTCAACGACAAATTGAGCGCCCATGGAGTGGCCCACGAGCACGCAGGACGTTATGCCCAACTGCAGAAGGGCAAGGCGAATAAATTCACCGTAGTCCTCGATGGAAAGCTGCCTGCCGGGTGTGGGCGTGCCGCCAAACCCGGGCAGATCCAGAGAGTGGACAGTTGCCGTTTTGGCCAACAGGTGATGCAGGCGGCTGAAGTAGCGGTGCGAAACACCAATGCCATGCACCAGCACGTACACGGGTTCGAGGGTGGATGCTGCCGGCCGATTGGAGGAATAAACCCGCCCGCTCAAACCATCAGCATGAATTTCAGTCATTACGGCGTGGTCCATCTGCCGAGAATAGCTGGCCCGCCGCACCGACGCCACTTTCAGGCCCGCCCGCCCCCTCTATTTACGTAAAACAGCCCCGGTTACGGCGAAAAACCAGTACGCCCCACCGGACAGAACAAGAGCTTTTCGGTTAGAATAAAAGTTCTAGGACTACTGGCTGCATAGACAGAAAAGAGGGAAGTACCACTGCTGTTCCACAAGTCATCATGCACGGGGAACTCTCTGCGCGGACCGTCTCCGCGATTTCCTCAGCAGCACAAGTGAGGCCCCCATGAGCATTGACAGCTCCCCCAACCTGCATGACGAACACCCGGAACCCCCGGCAACCTCCATCACCTGCACCACCTGCCTCACGGCCCAGGAAATAATCATTGACTCAATAGAATCCATCGAGCCAAGGTTCATGGGGCGCGTTTCGCTGACGTATAGCTGCAGCACCTGCCAGACGTCCTTTGCCCATGATTCCACCGCCTTGGATGTGGCCCAGTTCCTCGGCAATCAAGCTGATCCATTGCCGGTGGCGCATTTGGGCGGACACTACATTCACTGTGGGGAGCCCATGCAGGAGGGTCCCCTGCAACTGACAGCGGTCAAGGTCGACGACGACGATCTTGCCGATGCCCCTGCCGTAGAGATTGAGAGCACGGTGCTTCGGTGCCAGTGCGGCTTCCAAATGTCCGTACCCGCCGCCAGTACCATTTAGCCGGACAGGATCGGTCATGGTGCTCAGGGCCGATTACATCTTGCCGCTGCGGTGGGCTGATGATGCGCACTTGGCCGAGCTGACAGCGTACCTGGCGCAGCTCAGCCGCTGGATCAACGTCATTGTGGTCGATGGCTCAAAGCCCTCCCTCTTTTCCGCCCACGGTGCCGCACTCCCCCGTGAGGTGCATCATCTGCGGCCGCTTCCCCGGCCAGGAAATAACGGCAAGGTCGCAGCAGTGATGACGGGAGTCTACTCCAGCCGCCAGGAACTGCTCATTCTTGCCGACGACGACGTTCGCTACACCCTGGCTGCGCTGCAGAAGCTGCTCAGCCGGCTTGAGCACGCTGACGTGGTGCGCCCGCAAAATTATTTCCTCACCCTGCCCTGGCATGCACACGTGGACACAGCCCGTTCCCTCATCAATAGAGCCTTTGGCGCTGATTATCCGGGCACTTTTGGTGTGAGACGTTCAGCGTTGATGCGGACGGGTGGCTACGACGGTGACGTGTTGTTTGAAAACCTCGAGATGCTCCGTACCATCAAGGCTGCGGGCGGGAAAGAAGTCATTGCCAGCGACCTGTATGTGGGACGCACAGTACCTGCCGTTGCGCATTTCTGGGGTCAGCGAACCCGTCAGGCGTATGACAGCCTTGCCCAACCCGGCAGGCTCGGCGTCGAACTTTGCCTCCTCCCTCTTTTTGCCGGCACCATTTATGGGACGGCAATGAAAAAGCACTGGTGGCCCTTGGCGGCGTTCATGGCCGTGGCGATGGGGATAGCCGAGGTGGGCCGCCGCATGGATCACGGGTCGGAAATCTATTCTGCAACGGCGGCCGCGTGGGCGCCCGTGTGGGTGCTGGAACGTGCGGTGACGGCATGGATTGCCGTGGTGCTGCGAGCGCGGGGTGGGATCTCGTATGCCGGTGGCAGGCTCTGCCGCGCAGCCAACTCAATGAGTACCTTGCAGGCGCGGCACCGCGTCCCGGATGTACGCACCCGGGGAATATGAAGTCCATTCCGCTCACGTGGTGCGGTGGGTGTTGTCCCCGGGCTTCGCACCCGTCCGGCAACGAGTTTTGGGTCCTCCCCGAGACTGCAACCAAAAGTCTAAACCTGCCAGGACAAGACCGGCGGGAAATATGTCGGAAGCAATATTGAGAGCTGGAGTCTTCAGGGGAAATGAAACCACCACTTGTGTGGCTGTGGCCAGTCAGATTCCCAGGCAAATGGTCAGCAGCACGACGGCCACATCAAACCTCGAAGCATCAAACTTCCACCCTTTAGTGCCCTCTTTTTGTGGCATGAGGGCGGCAGGTTCCGCTGACGGAATTGCTTCTGCTGAAACTGTGACGTCAGAGCCCGAGGTCAGGGCCCCAGCGTATGGTCCGTTCGATGGAACAATGCGCCAATGGGCGGTCGTTATGGTTGGCGGCCCTTGCCGCGAATACCTGAGCGGCCCTCCAGGTATTCGCGGCCGCGCCCAGCATGTCCGTGTCTGGGGGCTACGGGTCCGCAGGCCATTTCACTGGGACTACGGGCCCGCAGCCCTTTTAACCGCGGACAGCTGAGCGGTGAGTTACTTGGCCACGAAGGACAGCAACGCTGCGTTCACCTCTTCGGTGTGCGTCCAGAGCAAACCGTGGGGTGCACCTTCCACCTCCACATATTCGGCTTCCGGCAGTGCCTTTTTGAAGCGGCGGGCCGTGGCGTCGATGGGCAAAATATTGTCCTTGGTGCCGTGCAGAATAAGTGCTGGTTTGCCGCTGGCCCGAACGGCTTCCACGTCGCCGCGAAAGTCCTCGATCCATGCAGGCACGACGGCGTATGCCGCCACGGGCGCACTGGTGACGGCTGCATTCCAGTTCGCGGTCACAGCTTCCTGACTGATGCGCGAACCGAGATTTTCCGCAAGGTTGTAAAAGTCCGAGAAGAAGTTGGTGAACCACGCAAAACGGTCACTCTTGGCAGCTGCCACAATCCCGTCGAACACTTCCTGCGGGACGCCGTCGGCATTGTCTTCCCCGGCCACCAGGAAGGGCTCCAGGGATGCTAAAAAGGCCAACTTCGCCACCCGGTCGTGCCCGTAGTTGGCAACGTATCGGGCAAGTTCACCGGTACCCATGGAGAAGCCAACCAAAATGACTTCCCGCAGGTCAAGAGTCTCAAGCACCGTGTTTAAGTCGGCGGCAAAAGTGTCGTAGTCATAGCCTGTGTTGACCTTGCTGGACTGACCAAATCCACGGCGGTCATAAGTGATGACACGGTAACCGGCAGCGAGCAGTTCCCGGGTCTGGCGTTCCCAGCTGTGCCCGTCGAGTGGGTACCCGTGGATCAACACCACCGGCTGACCCGTTCCCTGATCCTCGTAGTACAGCTCAATTGAGGTGCTGTTTTCGGTTCCCGCGGTGATGTAACCCATAACCAAATCCCCTTCAGTCAAGTCAAGAACGTTCGTTCATCTGTCTACTACAACCAAACCACGGATCACGTTGCCGCGGGCGAACAATTTTTTACGACAGTGGTGCGCCATGAGGAAAACTGATGCCCGCTTGTCCTGCTATTCTTCCCATCGCAATAAATCCCCAGGTTGGCAGTCAAGTGCTTCACACAGAGCTTCAAGGGTTGTGAAGCGCACGGCTTTTGCACGGCCATTTTTAAGCACGGCGAGATTGGCCGGGGTAATGCCCACGCGTTCGGCCAAAGCTCCCACGGACATTTTCCGCTTGGCCAGCATGACGTCGATGTCCACCACAATGGGCATTAAATCACCTCACTGAGTTCGGACTGCATCCCGACCGCTTGCGCCAGGAGTTTACGCATCACCAGGATTACCAGGGAAATTCCCGCTATGAGCAGGGAGAATCCGCAGATGAGCAGCACAATTCCCGGCGCCACCGCTTCTCCGGGAGCCAGGACCACAGCCAGGGCAAATACCAGCACAGCTGCGGTGGCCGCAGCACCAATGATGACATCAACAAAACGGAACGCTGCGTGGCTAAAAACAGTATTTCGGCGCATCATGTTCAGCAACCGCCAAACGCAGACCATCACCACCTGCAGGCACACAATTCCCAGCACCACAATCACGACGATCGGCAACACCACACGGCCCATGGGCGCCTCTGCATCCATGAGGTCCACCACGAGAAGTGGGACCATGACCGCCTGCACGAATACGGCACCTGCGAGCGCCAATGCCAGCACGATGCGCAACGCCACAATTGTTGGTTTTCCCATGATTTAACTCCTATTGTTATCCAATAGGAAACTATCGTTAAACGATAGTCGTGGCAAGGGCGGGTTCTGGATCCTGAACCACTTCGGCCCCGCGGAGGGCGACGACGTCGTCCTGGGTAATTGATTCCAGCAAGGACATCGCCGCGGTAAGTACACCAACGGCCAGGGCCATCGCCACGCGGGGGTTAGCCACTCCGCGGCGCAGCAGAGCTTGCTGGATTTTTGAATCGACGACAAACCCCAGTTTTGTCCCAATGGCCATGAGCGCACCCAGACCTACAGCGACAAATAACCGTGGGCGCGTTCCAGGTTTGGCGCTGGTAGAGGCACCGGTGCCAAACCAAACCGCAACACCCACCAGCGCTCCGTTACCGTAAACCCAGGATTGCTGAACAGAGCGACGGAATTTGGCCGGGTCAATGAGCGTCAATAAACCGCCAACCGTGCCCATGACCAGTGCGGCGCCAACTTTGGCCTGCATGATTGCCGGAGTGGATTCAATTTTGTCAGCCATGGAACAAGCTTAACGGTGAGGACACTGGAACATCACTTAAAAGGCGAACAGGTTGAAAAGGGCACCGTCATCGAACAGCCTGCCTGCTGCCCGGCCGTCGGCAGCGGTTCACCCCTCACTCCTAAGGGTCCCGCCTAGGAAACGGAAGTCAGCACCGGAGCAGTGAGCTTCCCGTCGCGCATGGTGGCGACGGCGTCGGTCAGCGGGACAAATTCAGTGTCGTGGGTGACCATGACGGTGGCTACTGCAAAGTCGTCGGTGACGCGGCGCAGCAGCCGGACAATTGAATTGCTGCGGTCATGGTCCAGGGCGGCCGTGGGTTCGTCCACGAGCAGGACCTTGGGGTCCCCCATGAGCGCGCGGGCAATGTTGACCCGTTGGCGCTGGCCACCGGATAGCTGGTGCGGACGCTTGTTCACGCTGTCGGCAAGTCCCACCACGTCCAGCAGTTCCGTGGCTTTGACCCGGGATTCCTTAATTGACTTTCCACGCAGGTGGTCGGCAATGATGAGTTGCTCGACGGCGGTCAGCGAAGCCAGCAGGTTCGGCTGCTGGAAAATGATGCCAATTTTCTCCCTCCGCAGGGACGTCATTTCCTTGTCGTTGAGCCCGGTGGCATCGATACCGTCAATGATGATCACCCCATGGGTGGGGCGGACCAGTGTGGCGGCAGCGGCCAACAGACTGGATTTGCCGGATCCTGACGGGCCAACCAGAGCCACCATTTGACCTGCCTGGACGGTAAGGTTCACAGCGTCCAAAGCAGTGGTGATCCCTTCCCCGTCCGGGTATTGAAGCGTGACATTTGTCAGTGTCAATGGATTTTGCGTGGAGGACTGGACGGTGAGCGGGTTGAATGTTGCGGACATGGTGTTGCCTTTCAAAAGTAAGGGGTGGTCTTGCTGCTGCATGGTGGAGATTTAGTTGCCGCCCAGGGCAATGAGTGCATCGACCTTGGTAACGCGGGAAACAGCGACGGCTGATCCGGCTAAACCAAGAACCACAACTCCCACTATGGGCAGCAGGGTCGTGGCGGGGTTGACCAGGAAGGGAGCTGCCTGGGCTGCAAAGAAGCCGCCCACCACTCCAATGACGCCGCCTACGCCAGCCCCGGCCAGCAGGACCATGGCCGCTTGGGTGATCGCGTCGCGCAGGATGTAACCGCTGGATCCGCCCATGGCCTTCAATACGGCAATGTCGCGGGTGCGTTGCACAGTCCAAACAGTCAGGAACGCCACGATCACCAGCGCGGAAATGCCGTAGAGGAAAGCCTGCATCAACATCAGCGAACCGTTTTCGCTCTTATAGGAACCCAACGCCTGAAAGGATCCCGTTCGCGAACTGCTGACGGTGTTTGCGGCACTGTTCGCAGCTACCTCGTCTATGGAAGCGCCGTCCTGGTAGGTGATGGCAGCAACCGTGCCCAGTTGGTCCGGGTTGGGCAAATGGGCAAGCTTGGACCACGTGGGAAGTGCCGTCCAGACCACGCCGGTGTGCGAGTACCACTGATCCGCGACCACGGCACTGACGGTCAATTCAGACCCGCCAACGCTGACCCTGTCCCCCTCTGACAGGGAAAGCTCCTTGGCCACGGTTTCACCAATCACCACGGTGCCGGCGGTGACAGGTGACGGGGCAAGCTGGCCTTCCGGCGCTACGCCAAATACGGCAACGTTGGTGGTGCCGGCGCCTTCCCCCGTCTCTGCGGATACGGCCTGCAGACGGGTCTGGCTGATGCCCAGCGCTTCGGCGCTCTGCACACCGGCTACATCCTGCCAACTTTCAAGCTGTGCGGCGGTGATTTCGCTTTCGGTAAATGACGCCTTCGGGGCGCTGGTGCCCGCAGCACCAAAGACAATGCTGTCCACCGGCTGGGTGGCACCGCTGTCGCTGACGGACCCAAGTTTGGCAAGGGCCGACGTCGACTGGTCACCAAGTCCTGCCGTCAGCCCCGACAGCATGACCAGCAGCAAGGTGATGAGGGCAACCACACCGCCCATCAGGGCAAATCTGCCCTTGGCGAAGCGAATGTCACGGATTGCAAGAAACACGGTAGTTCTTCTTTCAGTGGAGGATGACGCGGGCCTCAAATGCCCTTGTTTCAACTCTCCCGCGAGAAGCCCCGGGGCTCATCGCGCAGCCGGTTGATCTACGCGGGAAGAATGGTTGATCCCGAGGTCAACCATTTGGTTGATGCCGCCGCGGCCAGCTGCGCATAAGCTGATCGAATGCCTGTCACTGACCTTCCGGCGCCCGCGGACCGGACCGGTCCCACCGATGAACTGCTCCACGGTTTGGATGCCGCACCTTCGGTGGCGATCCTGCGCGTTTTGCGCGTGACCCTGCACGTGGGCTTTGCGGTGCTGTTGATTGTCGCCATCACCCGGATGTTGCTGACGGGAAGCGCAGGCCCGCAGCAGTACCTCTTGACGGCCATCGGGTTGCTTTTGGCCGGCGTGTATCTGGCCGGCACCACCGTTGAACAACGCTTCGCCACCGGGCGAACGGGCTTTGATCCGCGCCGTTACGGCATGCTGTGGCTGGGACTTGTCACAGCGCTGTGGGCCATTCTTTTGGCTGGAAGCGCCGATTTTGCCTGGCTGGCCTTCCCCCTGTTTTTCCTGCACCTGCACCTGCTGCCGCGGCGGCTGGCATTGCTGTCCATCACCTTCATAACCGTCGCGGTCGTGGTGTCCCTGTGGTTGGCCAGTGGCCTGCCCGTCCCGCATTTGGCGGGCGTTTTAGGTCCCTTGTTTGGTGCCGCGTTCTCCGTGGTGACCGGTTTGGCCTACCGGGCACTGTACCGCGAGGCGGAAAACCAGCGCCGGGCTGCAGCTGAGCTGCGCCGGACCCGCGCCGAATTGGCAGCATCCCAGCACGACGCCGGTGTGTTGGCCGAGCGTGAACGGCTGGCCCGCGAAATCCACGACACTCTTGCGCAGGGCTTTTCCAGCATTGTGCTGGTGGCCCGTGCCGCCGAAAAATCGCTGAAGGACGGAGATGTCCCCACCGCCTCGGAACGCCTGGCGCTGGTGCAGCAGACCGCTTCAGAAAATCTCGCCGAGGCCCGGATTTTTGTCCGCGGACTTTCCTCCCCGCATTTGCAGGAAGCCACATTGACGGAAAGTCTGCGTCGGCTGTGCGCTAATACGGAAACCGGGGCCGCGGCGCGCGGCATTCCGCTGCGTTGCCGGCTGGAACTGGACGGGGACGAAATTGAACTGCCGCAACCCTACCGGGTGACTTTGCTGCGCGCGGCCCAGGCCAGTCTCGCCAACGTTCAGGACCATGCGGTGGCGGGCAACGCCGTCGTGAGTGTCTCTTTTCTTGGCACCGAGGTCATCATGGACATTTATGACGACGGCGTCGGCTTTGACCCGGCCGGGCTGGCTGCGCAAATGGCGGCACGGACGGATGGCAGTGGGTTTGGGCTGCGGTCGTTGCAGGAGCGGGTGGATGCGCTCCACGGCTCGTTGGAACTGGAATCAGCGCCCGGGGAGGGTACTGTGGTGGCCATTCGATTGCCTTTGGGCAATGCAGCAAGTTTGGGCAATGCAGCAGATGTGGACAGCGCAGCAAAGAGGGGAAGCCATGAGTGATATCCAGATCCTGCTGGTTGATGACCATCCAGTGGTCAGGGCGGGACTGCGGGCCATGCTCACCGGTTTTGCGGGCATCACCATAGCGGCCGAAGCCGCCGACGGCAGTTCCGCCATCAAGGAATTGCAGCGGCTCCAGATTTTGGGCGAGCCAGTTGATGTGGTGTTGATGGACCTGCAGATGGGTGCCGGCATGGACGGCGTTACCGCCACGGCGCGGATCAGGTTAGCTGAGAATCCGCCGTCGGTGTTGATTTTAACCACCTATGACACGGACGCTGACATTATGGCTGCCGTGGAGGCAGGCGCCAGTGGTTACATGCTCAAGGATGCCCCGCCCGAGCAGATTCACCAGGCAGTGCAGGCCGCAGCGGCAGGTCAAACGGCCCTAACCCCGCGGGTTGCCGCCCTGCTCATGGACCGCATCAGCAATCCCGCCCCCGCCGTCACACCGCGTGAAGTGCAGCTCTTGGAGCTGTTGGCCACGGGGCTTTCCAACCGCGCCATCGCGAAACAAATGTTCATCTCCGAAGCGACAGTAAAAACCCACCTGGTGCACATTTACGACAAACTCGGCGTGGACAACCGCACGGCGGCCATTGCCGCGGCAACCCAGCGCCGCATCATCCGGGTCCCGGGACATTAATTTAGTGCTTTTGTGGAGCTGAAGGGGTTGACGGCTCCGGGCCACAGTGCCATCGTGGGCTCAGGGCTCCCCGGAGCTTTTTGCCCGGTATTGTCCCCCAAGCACCATGAATACGAGGAGCACCAATGACTACGGACCCAGCCGACGCCGCCGGCAGCCAGGGCGGGTACGGCACCCCTGCACCAGAGGATGAAATGCCCCCTTCCGGGGAGTCCACCCGGAATGGTGAGCCCCATCAAAACGGTGACACGGAGCTGGACCCGGAGGCACTGGGCGCCAACAACGGCATGGATCAGAACAGTGATGACTCCACGGACCCATTACTGGAACCCCTGGATCCCACCGACGGGGACCTCGCAGGCAAGGGCGTGAGCGAGGAAGACTTGAAAAGGTCCCATAGTTTGGACGCCCCGGACTAAGGAAGCCGCCGTATGCCAAAAGCCCTTGGTGCTGCGGCACGGCAGGGACCTGCTGGAATCTCCCCCAGGAGTAAATCATGCAACGAATAGTGCCCAATATCTGGTGCCAGGGCAATGCAGCCAGCGTTGGAGAGTTCTACGCCGCAGCGCTGCCGCAGACCTCGTCCCAAGTAACCATGTCCTATCCAGTGGACAATTTACCGGACTTCCAACGCGAGCTCGCCGGGCAACCCCTGGTCGTTGAGGTGAACATCAGCGGCTATCAAATCCATTTGATCAATGCCGGCAATGAGTTCCGTCCCACTCCTGCGCTGTCGTTTATTGTGAACATGGACCCGCTCCTGTTCGACGGCGGCGAGGAGGAAGCACGCACCCGCATCCACAGCATGTGGGCCGCCTTTACAGAGGGCGGCGAGGTACGCATGCAGCTGGATGAGTATCCGCACAGCAAACTGTATGGCTGGGTGGAGGACCGCTTTGGGGTGAACTGGCAGCTGATGCTCAGCGATCCGGCGGGAGACCAGCGTCCCTTGGTGATTCCACAGTTCCTGTTCACCGGAGCCCAGGCCCAGGCCCAACAGGCCATGGAGCTTTACACCGGCCTGCTCCCCGATTCGGGTACCGGCATGGTTGTCCCCCACGCTGATGACACGGATGGGATCATGTTCGCCGAGTTCCAGCTTGCCGGGCAATGGTTTTCCGCCATGGACGGCGGCACCGACCACCACTTCACGTTTACCCCGGGGCTCTCTTTGGAAGTCTCCTGTGCCGATCAAGATGAGATTGACTTTTTGTGGGAGGCACTGTCCAGTGTGCCCGAGGCCGAGCAATGTGGCTGGGTGGTGGATCGGTACGGTGTGAGTTGGCAAATCGTGCCAGAAAACATGGGCGAGCTCATGGCGCATACCGGTGCCTACCAACGCATGCTGGAGATGAAGAAAATCGTCATTGCCGAGCTGTGACGCAGACATCCATGATCTAGCCCACAGTCCAAGGGGTTGGGGGTGTGCGGGGACTAAGGTGGAGGGCGGTACCCGCTGTTGCGTGCCGGCTGTCCCTGGACTGCGGTCAGGCAACAGCGAGCGCCGAGGCACGCTCACTTCGAAGGAAACGCTAGGAAGAAGCTCATGACTAATGCTCGCCCCTTGGCCCCCCGGCTGTTCCCGCTCGCCACGGTGCTGGCCGCCGCACTGGCCCTGGCCAGCTGCACACCGGCTGGCACGGATGGCACTGCAACGGCCGACGCCGGCACCCCGGTCACGGGTGGAACCCTCGTCTATGCCTCGGGCGATGCAGAGCCCAGCTGTCTGGACCCGCACGTGGGAGGGAACTACCCACAGGCGCTGGTGGCTTCGCAGTACCTCGAGACGCTCTACACCAAGGATGCCGATGGCCAGCTGGTCCCCTGGCTCGCCGAGGATTCCACCGTCTCCGAGGACGGTTTGACCCGCACCGTGAAGATCCGCGAAGGCATCAGCTTCACCGACGGCACTGCCTTGGATGCCGCAGCCGTTAAAACCAATTTTGAGCACCTGCTGGATCCCAATACCGCCTCCTCCACCGGCTACTTGGCGTTGGGCAAGATTGCTTCCATGACCGCTGTCGATGCCAGCACCCTTGAGTTGCAGCTTGCGAGTCCCGACAACGCCCTGCTGGAATCCTTCTCCATGCCTTGGGTGGCCATTGAATCCCCCACAGCCTTACAGCGCAGCAAAGCGGAAAATTGTGAATCTCCCGTGGGCACCGGACCGTTCAAGGTCGACTCCTGGAACAAGCAGCAGTCCGTGAACCTGGTCCGCAACACCGACTATGTTTTGCCCGTGCCGGACGCCGCGCATGAAGGATCCGCCTACCTGGATGCCATTACGTGGCGCTTCATTCCCGAGGCGGCAACGCGTTATGCGGCACTGCAGGCCGGCGAGGTGCACATCATTGACAATGCCCAGCCGGACACCATTGCCGCTGCTGCCGCCACCTCCACCATCAAGCACTTGGATGCCCCGCGCCCCGGAGCGTCCAACCGCATTGAGTTGAACTCGTCCAAGGCTCCCTTCAATGATGCCTCGGTGCGGGAAGCCTTCATTCACGCCGTGGACGTCAATGCCGGCATTGACTCGCTGTTCTTCGACACTGCCGAGCGTTCCTACTCCCCTCTTTCCAGCGTGGAGCCCCTGGCTTATTCACAGGAGGCACTCTTTAACTACGACGCCGCCAAAGCCAGTGAGCTTTTAGACAGGGCAGGGTGGAACGAGCGTGATGCCGAGGGGTACCGGGTCAAGGACGGCGTCCGGCTTTCCCTCACCTTCCCGGTGAGCACCAGTCAGTCGATCCCGGCCGAGCAGTCGCTTTTTGAGCAGCTGCAGGCCACTGCCAAGGAATCGGGCTTTGAGGTCAAGATCAACCTGTTGGACATTTCCAGCTGGTACGGGCAATTGGCCAAGAATGAGTACAACCTGGTCTCCGCCCCGTACACCAAGGTGGGTCCCAGCGTGCTGTCCATCCTCTTCCACTCCAAGTCCACCGTCCCCGCACCCTCGGGCTACTTTGCCAACCTGTCCCAGGTGAAGGACCCCGAACTGGACGCCCTGCTGGACACTGCCGGTTCCACCAAGGACGACGCCGAGCGCAAGGAGCTGTACGCCCAAGCGCAGCAAAAGGTGCTGGAGGGCTACTACCTGCTGCCGCTGTACGACCAGCAAAACCACTTCCTGTACTCGGAGAAACTGCAAAATGTTGGTGCCACCACGGCCGTGGCCAGCCCCACATTTTTTGGCGCCTGGTTGACGAAGTAATCCCCAGCACTGGACGCCTGCACGCATGAGCACCTCCACCGCCCCCGTCACCCGGTCATCGTCTGCGATGTCCGTTCGCTGGCTGCTGGGCAAGCTCGGCGGGGCCGTCTTTGTGCTGTGGGCCGTAGCCACTGCCATCTTCTTTAGCATCCGTCTCATTCCTGGAGACCCGGCCGAGGCCATCATGGGTGGGCCGGGTTCCCAGGCCTCGGCAGAGGCCCTGGCAGCAGCGCGCGCCGAATACGGTCTGGACCAGCCACTGCTGATTCAGTACTTTGGTCAGCTGTGGCGTCTGGCGACTGGAGATCTCGGCACCTCCTATTCCCTGAAAAGTCCCGTGGTGCAGGTGCTGGGCGAGCTGGTGCCGCCCACCCTCACCTTGGCCGTGCTGGCATTGCTCGTGGCGTGGGCCCTGGCGTTGCTGTTGGCAGTGCTGTCCACGCGCAGCGGCGTGGTGGGGTCCGCCATCGCGTCGGGGATGGAAATCATCGCTGCCGCCGTGCCGCACTTTTGGCTGGCCAGTGTGCTGATCCTGGTTTTTTCCACCATGCTGGGGTGGCTGCCACCCGTGAGTACCTCGACGCCCGCCGGTCTGGTATTGCCGGTCGTCACCCTGGCGTTGCCCTTGGCAGGCTTTTTGGGCCAGGTCATGCGTGACACCATGGCCGAAGCTCAGCGCTCAGCCTTCGCCCTGTCCGCGCGGGCCCGCGGCGAATCGGAGACAGGCGTATTGCTGCGCCACTCCCTGCGCCATGCCGCCCTCCCGGGGATTGCGCTCTCTGGATGGGCCTTCGGCTCGTTGCTCTCCGGCGCCGTGGTGGTGGAATCCATCTTTGCCCGCCCCGGATTGGGTCGTTCCCTGCTCTCCGCCGTCACGGCCCGGGACATCCCCCTGGTCACGGGCGTTGCACTGCTTTCAGCTGCCGCCTATGTTTTGATTATGGCTGCATCCGACCTGATTGAACGTTTGGCCGATCCGCGGATTGCGGCACCATGAGCGTGACAAAACCGGAGTTGCCCGCCGGGGATCCGGTGCTGGCGCTGCCTGTGAACCGCGCGCCACGGGCAAACGCCTCCGCAGCCAGAGGTTTTGCCGCACGCATTCCGGCGGTGGTGGCCGCCGTCGTCCTGCTCTTTTTCGTGCTGGCCGCCATTGCACCCACCCTTTTAGCGCCGGTGGACCCGCTGGCCATTAAGCCCGTCGATGCGTTTTCGACCCCCGGCGCCGGGCACCTTCTGGGCACTGACGAATCCGGGCGGGATATTTATTCGCGCATCATTCATGGCGCCCGGCCATCCCTGCTCATTGGGGCTGCCGCGACGGTCATTGGGCTGGGTCTGGCCCTGGTGCTGGGTACCATTGCCGGCTTTGGCGGGCGATGGCTGGACTTCGGTGTGGGCCGTGTTTTGGAAGTGCTCTTTGCCCTGCCCGGACTGCTGCTGGCACTGGTGTTCATTGCCCTCGCCGGGCCGGGTGTGACCACTACCGTCGTGGCGGTGGGTCTGACCAGCGCCCCCGGCTACGCCCGGCTGATTCGTGCGCAGATCATTGCCCTGCGCACCTCCCCCATGGTGGAGGCCGCCACGGTACTGGGACGCAGCCGCGCCCGCATTCTCACAGTGCACATTTTACCCAATGCCTTGGCGCCGCTGGCCGTACTGGCCACACTGGGGTTGGGCCAAGCCATCCTTTGGGCGGCATCGCTGAGCTTTTTGGGACTGGGCTCCCCCCCGCCGGCACCCGAATGGGGCACCATGCTCTCGGCTGGACGCACCTACCTGTCCCTGGCCTGGTGGATGACATTCTTCCCCGGACTGGCCATTGTGTTGGTGGCAGCAGCGTCCACCGTGCTGTCCCGTTTCATGAAGGCCGGAGGCAACAAATGAGCCCCGCGGAACCGCTGGTACGGGTGGAGGACCTCAACGTTTCCTTTGGCGGGCGCAGCGTGGTGCGGGAATTGTCGCTCACGGTGCATCCCGGGGAATGCCTGGCATTGGTGGGAGAATCCGGTTCGGGCAAATCAGTGACCGCGCGCTCACTGATTGGTTTGGCGGGCCCCGGCTCCCGGGTGCAGGCTGACACTCTGGAGCTGGCGGGCCGTGACGTACGGGAGCTGTCGCAGCGGGGTTGGCGCGCACTGCGCGGCAGCAAGGTGGGGCTGATACTGCAGGATGCCCTGACCTCACTGGACCCCTTGCGCACCGTGGGCAAGGAAATTGACGACGCCCTGCGCCTGCATTCAAAACTGTCCGCAGCGTTCCGTGCCGCGCGCGTCATGGAGTTGCTGGAAGCCGTGGGGCTGGATGATCCCGGGCGTCGTGCCAAGCAACGCTCCGGAGAGCTTTCCGGCGGCATGCGCCAACGGGCCCTCATTGCCGCAGCCATTGCCATGGAACCGGCGCTAATCATTGCCGATGAACCCACCACGGCCCTGGATGCCACCATTGCCGCCTCCGTCATGGATTTGCTGGGCGGGTTGCGTCAAGCAGGTTCAGGGATGCTGCTGATCAGCCACGACCTGGCGACCGTGGCAAGCGTTGCCGACACCATCGCCGTCATGCAGGACGGAACAATTGTGGAACAAGGCCCCCGCGCACAGCTCCTGAAGGATCCGCAACACCCTTATACGCGGGCGCTGCTGGCGGCTGTCCCGGCTGGCAAGCCTCGCTTCACCCGACTCTCCCCTGCCGTGGCTGTTTGGCCGGTGCACGGGCCTGGCGAAGCTGCTGCACAGTTGAGGAAACCAGCGCCAACACCCGCACCTGTCCTCACCGCCGAACCCGTGCTAAGAGCCCGCGGCCTCTCCAAAATTTTCCGCATGGACAAGTCCAGCACCTTTCCCGCGGTGCGCAATGTTGACTTTGAACTGCTGCCCGGGCGCACCCTGGGTGTTGTGGGTGAGTCAGGCTCCGGAAAGACCACCACCGCCCGCATGGCGTTGGGTCTGTTGACTCCGGATGCCGGCACCGTGGAACTTTTTGGGGAACCGTGGAGTCCGGTTCCCGAAGCGGCGCGCCGCAGCCGGCGCTCAGCGCTTGGTGCCATTTACCAGGACCCGTTGTCGTCCTTTGATCCGCGGCTTTCCGCAGCCGCGCTCTTGACAGATGCACTGAGTTTTGGTGCCACCCGCACGCCACGTGCCTACACCGCGGAGATCACCGAGCTGCTGCACCTGGTGGGCTTGGACGCCCAGACGGCCGACCGCCAACCCGCCACGCTTTCAGGCGGGCAGCGCCAGCGTTTAGCCATTGCGCGCGCCTTGGCACCCCGGCCCCAAGTGTTGATTTGTGATGAGCCGGTATCTGCCCTGGACCTCTCCATCCAAGCCCAGGTCCTTGACCTGCTCGATGAGCTGCAGCAGCGCCTGGGACTGAGCTATCTGTTCATTTCCCACGATCTCTCAGTCATCCGGCACATGAGTGACTCGGTGCTTGTCATGCGCGCCGGCGCAGTGGTGGAGTCCGGCGCCACCGAGTCCGTCTTCAACAACCCGCAACACGACTACACGCAGGCCTTGTTGACCGCCGCCCCGCAGCAGCTTTTGAACTAACCGACCTGCCCCATTCCTCACGCACATTCCCAACCCGTTCCAATGCCCGGGCCCATCGTCATGACGACAGGCTCAGACCCGCAAGCCCATCGTCACCTGGGAGCTGGTCCGGTCACGAACAGAGCCACCGAGGCGATAGGGTTGACTCCCTGCGGGCGGACCGGCTTTGAATTATGAGCAAGGAACACCCCATCAGACGCAAAAAAGGTGCAGCGCGTCCCGCGCCGCCGTCATCGAGGGGGGACACTTAAATAACTTTGCACATGAGGTGGATCTCAGTTGACATTCGCTTTGTGATGCGGTTCACTATTCATATGCTGAAATAACAGTTCCACGATATGAAAATAACTTTCGTATAACCCACGCCGTGGATGCCAGCATTTGACCAGCAAGGAAAAACAAGCGATGTTGCTTGAAGATTTTAATGCTGCCGATTCAGGCGAGGCTTTAGCCGTACTGCAGCCGTGCTTGGATATTGAACGTTGGTGCCGGGAGATCTTAGCTGCTCGTCCCTTCGCCAGCGTGGATGCGCTGTTGGAATGTGCCAGGAATGTCGCAGAGCCTTTCACGTCCAGTGAAGTCGACGCTGCCATGGCACATCACCCGCGGATTGGTGAAAAGCCCACCGGGACAGGGACTGAAGCGTCCCTGGCCAGGGCTGAACAATCCGGGGTGGACCCCAGTGACACCGATGTCCTGGCGGCTCTTGCCGCCGGCAACGCTGCATATGAAAATAAATTCAACCAGGTATTCCTGATTCGAGCGGCAGGCCGCTCACCTCAGGAAATTCTGGACGCTGTTGCCGTGCGTATGCAAAACACCGCTGATGAAGAAACCGTCATAGTCGCCCAGCAGTTGCGGGAAATCGCCCTGCTGCGCCTCAAAGGAGTGATGAGCACGTGAGTGTCTCCCACATAACCACCCACATTCTGGATACCGCAGCGGGGAAACCCGCCGCAGATGTCGCCGTCGAGCTTTATGCCCGCGACGGCGAGGCATGGTCCCAGATTGCTGCGGGCACCACCGATGCTGACGGCCGTGTGAAAGATCTTGGCCCCGAAAAAGTTTCCAGCGGCACGTACCAGTTGCGCTTCGCTACCGGAGCCTATTTCGCCAGCATCAATTCAGATACCTTTTTCCCCGAAGTGGCACTGACCTTCAACGTTCAGGCGAGCCAGGAACACTACCATGTGCCCCTGCTGCTCAGTCCCTTCGCCTATTCAACATACCGAGGAAGCTAAATCATGACTGAGAACAACATCATCCTAGGCGCCAACCAGTACGGTAAGGCTGAAGTACGTCTGGTCAAGATCACCCGCGACACCGATCGTCACGAGATCGAAGACCTCAACGTCACTTCACAGCTGCGCGGCGATTTCCAGGCCGCTCACCTCGACGGCGACAACGGCCACGTTGTACCGACTGACACGCAGAAGAACACCGTCTACGGCTTTGCCCGCGACGGCGTCGGCTCTCCCGAAGCATTCCTGCTCCGCTTGGGCGAGCACTTCACCAGCGAATTCGACTGGGTATCCGGCGGCCGCTGGGCAGCTGAGCAGTACGCCTGGAACCGTATCCCGGTCAAGGGCGAAGGACACGACCACTCGTTCGTCAAGAGCAACCAGGAAGTTCGCACGGCCGTCGTCGTCAAGGATGGCGAGAAGACCCATGTTCTCGCAGGCTTGAAGGACCTCACCGTGTTGAAGTCCACGCAGTCAGGCTTTGCCGGCTTCCCCGTGGACAAGTACACCACCTTGGCCGAGACCAATGACCGCATCATGAGCACCGACGTTGCCGCCCGCTGGCGCTTCAACCCCGAAGCCATTGGCGCGGACTTCGACTTCAACAAGTCCTACGAAGACGTCAAGTCCATCTTGCTGGAAGCATTCTCCGCAAACTTCTCCCACGCCCTGCAGACCACCCTGTTTGAAATGGGCCAGGCTGCTCTTGAAGCGCACCCGGAGATCGACGAGATGAAGTTCTCAATGCCCAACAAGCACCACTTCCTTGTTGACCTGTCCCCCTTCGGCCAGGACAACCCCAATGAAGTGTTCTTCGCCGCTGACCGTCCCTACGGTTTGATCGAAGCAACCGTCACGCGTGAAAACGCATCCGACGCCGGAAACGTCTGGGAAGGCGTCGTCGGTTTCTGCTAGGAATTACCGAGCGTTCTCCCAACGCTCACGCATTAAATAGCACCAAGGTAGGCGGGGGAATCACTTCTCCCGCCTACCCATGCGGCAACACCCAAAGTGCGTTGCTGTTTTTAGCAGGTAAGCAGACAAGGAGGTCCGCTATGACCAAGAGTTCACGATCCACGGCCGTATCAGCTGTAGGCAACGCCCGGCCAGAGGACGAAAAACTAGGAATCGGCGCAAGTTTCGCCTACGGGTTCCAACACGTACTGACCATGTATGGCGGCATTATTGCCGTACCCCTGATTGTGGGCCAGGCCGCGGGCCTGCCTCCCGAAGACATCGGCCTGCTCATTGCCGCCTGCTTGTTCATGGGTGGCCTTGCAACGCTTCTTCAGACTCTGGGCCTGCCGTTCTTTGGCTCTCAGCTTCCCTTGGTTCAGGGTGTCTCCTTCGCCGGGGTCGCGACCATGGTGGCAATCGTCAACGGCGGCGGTGGAATTCAAAGCGTATTTGGTGCCGTCATTGTTTCCTCGCTATTAGGTCTGCTGATCTCCCCGATCTTCTCAAAGGTCATCAAGTTCTTCCCACCCGTGGTGACAGGCACCGTGATCACCGTCATTGGATTGTCACTGATGCCGGTTGCAGCCAACTGGGCGATGGGTGGAAACAGGAAGGCAGAGAACTACGGCGACGTAGCTAATATTGGTCTCGCGGCTTTGACCCTTGTCATTGTGTTGCTGCTGAGCAAGCTGGGAAACAGCACCATCTCACGCCTTTCCATCCTGTTGGCAATTGTCATCGGCACTGTCATTGCCGTCTTTGTTGGCATGGCCAACTTCTCCAGCGTGGGCACTGGCCCCATTGCCGCCTTCCCCACCCCATTCCACCTGGGTATGCCCACATTCCACATTGCTGCGATTGTGTCCATGTTCATTGTGGTGCTGGTCATCATGGTGGAAACCTCCGCTGACATCTTGGCCGTCGCCGACATCGTGGATACCAAGGTCGACTCCCGCCGCCTGGGCGACGGTCTGCGCGCCGACATGGCTGCCAGCGTTATTGCACCGGTCTTCGGTTCGTTTACCCAGAGCGCCTTCGCCCAGAACGTGGGCCTGGTCGCCGTCACAGGCATCAAGAGCCGCTTTGTGGTGGCCGCAGGTGGCGTGATCCTCGTAGTTCTCGGTGTCCTACCCATCATGGGCCGCGTAGTGGCAGCCGTGCCCCTGCCCGTCCTCGGTGGTGCAGGTATTGTCTTGTTCGGTACGGTTGCCGCCAGCGGCATCCGTACACTGTCAACCGTCAGCTACAAGAACAACATGAATATGATCATCGTTGCCACCTCGATTGGCGCCGGCATCATCCCCATCGCCGCACCGACGTTCTACGATAAGTTCCCCGAGTGGTTCGCAACGATCTTCCATTCCGGCATCAGCTCCGCCGCAGTGGTAGCCATCTTGCTGAACCTGTTGTTCAACCACTTGAAGGCTGGCAACCCGGAGAACCCGTCGGTGTTTGCTGCCGGCACAGACCGGGTCATGCCGGCTGAAGTGGCCGAATGCCTCCAGCACGGCGACCGTTGGGAAGATGGCAAGCTCATCGACGCCGATGGCAAGGAAGTACCGATCAGTAACGCGGGATCTGCACACTAAGTTCCGTGCCTGCACATCCTACTAAACGCCGTTGCCGCTGGCCCCGTGGAGGGGACCGGCGGCAACGGCGTTTTCTTTTGCCTTGGCTGGTCTGCAGCAAAGCTCGAACTTGTCAGCAGGGCATTGTTTTTACGCCCCGTAAACTTTAGGGTCTGCGGGACGGAAACTGCGGGTTCATACAGCCCGCGACCAATCGCACGTGCGTACCTCCCGTAAAAATTCATCATCCTGGCTTAATCGAGGTTTGCAGCCGGGTAACGTCGAGCAGCGCAAGGACAGCCTCCTCGTCCCCTTCGATACTAATGTCCTTGCAGTTTTCGAGGCGGTTTCCCCTCATGATGAGGGTCTTCCATGCTGATGTCGTGCTGTTGACGAGTGCGTCGAGGTCGTCAGAGCCGGACATCTTCGTGATGGATGTTCCTTCCGTTGTGAGAGTCGCGAGATACTCGACCGGTTCCCGGTCGACGACTCGGGAATCTGTCAGCTTGAGCGCGACCCGCCAACTCCGTGCACTTTTGTCGAGCGGTCGCGCGTGCGCCCGCATTGCCAGAACGAGCGCATCTGGGCTCATATCGGCGTCGAAAGGTAGACGCGGTGAGCGAGACGCCCATAGCGACAGAGAGGTGTTGATTGTCTCCAGATCGCGACCCCAGCCCGTAAGGTCATACATCATCAGGCGCGTGGGCACGGGTAGTTCGCGGCGCACCACAATGCCTACTCCTTCAAGATCCTGAAGGCGCTGGGAGAGCACCGCCGGCCCGATCCCCGGAATGTCGCGCTGTATGTCTACGAAGCGTTTGGGCCCCAGCATCAGTTCCCGCACGATGATAAAAGCCCAGCGCTCTCCAACGAGGTCGAGCGCATGAGCTGAGGCGCACCCGTCCTTGTACGAGCCATATGTTCTACGCGCTGCCATATCTCCACGCTACTACTTGCCAGGAAGTACTCGCTACTGTTTTAGTAGTGACATGAACCCGCGACTCGGCTCCGTCATTTGGCCCGTGGTACACGACGAACGTGGGGCGCTCATTGAGGATCTGGAGATGCTGCAACCGAAGCAGTGGCAGACGCCCTCACTTTGCCCCAATTGGGACGTTCACGACGTCCTGGCCCACCTCGTAGACACCACGAAGACTACCCGTCTGGGCTTCGTCCGCAGCATGGTCGCTGCCGGCTTCGACTTCGGCCGGGACAACGCCGCCGGGGTCGCACGGGAACGCGCTGAGGATCCCCTTCGCACGCTGGCTGCATTTCGCGCCGCGCTCACTCGCACCACCGGCCCTCCGGCGCCGCTCGCCACTCGGCTGGTCGAAGCATTCGTCCATGGAGAGGACATCCGCCGTCCCGTTGGTATCAGCCGCGACTACCCAGCCGCCCACGTGATCACCGCACTGAGCTACCAGCTAAAGACAACCATGAAGATGGGCGGCGGCAAGGAACGCGCGAAGGAGTGGCGACTGGTTGCCTCCGACGCAGCCTTCGAGCATGGTACGGGCCAGGAGGTCCGCGGCCCCGCGATAGTTCTTCTGCTTGCCATGTCAGGACGGCCCGTGGCCGCGAACGAACTCACTGGACCGGGCGCCGCGGCCTTCGCGCAGCGCACTTGGGGCTGGCAGTTACCCAAGGGTAGACCACCCACTTCTGGGGACCGACATGCGGAAGACCAACAATGACGAACACAAATAAGATTACGCAGTAAATTGATACCACCTTCAGCGAACCTTAGAACCGATGCAAACAGCGACGGGCCTGACGGTACACCCGTGCAGCGTTAGCCTTTCAGGTAGGAGTGGACGCAAATGCCGCAACCAAGCGAAACGCGGCGTCTCACAATCCCGTAAGCTCAACGTCTTGCGGGACACTCTGTCAGGTCCTCCTCGGAGGCTGCCGCTCCGTTGGGCTTCACATCTGTCCAGGCCAGAATCAGGTTAGAGGGCCACCATGAAACACTTGTTGTTTCAGTTTTTCTAGAGCTAAAGGTTCAGCAGCGATCTCCACGGTGCCATGGGACAGTGCCAGAGTCAGTACCATCAGTCCCGGTGGCAGGTGGCCCACCTTGCCACCAGCGACGGGCTCTGGAGGATCGGGGACAATGGCGACGTCCAATGTTGTCGGCCTGCCCAGAGGAACTTCTGACCCGGACATGACCTCTTGGAACAGAATTTGATGTGGATGACAGGCCGCCGTTCCGCCGGCCCACACGTCCTGCAACGACCCTGGGCGAGAACCCGGATATCTTAGGTAGACGAAGATGCCCCGCTTTTCCAAGGCGCTCTTCCGTTTCCTGGCTTCCCTCGCATACAGGTAATACAGCCCGCCCCACCACACTAGATTGAATAGGGTTGAGAACAGCCCAAAGGACCAAGTGTTTCCACTGGCCCTATAGGCGAGAAGTGACACCAAAGCCATCATGACTATGACCAGCGGAATGACGGCCATCCGGTGCTGCCAGAACCATTCCCTCATATCTCGACCAAACTTTCCGTGGCGGATTGCCAATCTCCAGGCCCATTTCTGACATTCATCGTTCCCAAAACCGCGCCATCATCAGGCCGTGATTCAGTTCATTTTAGCCTTGCTCCCTTAAACAAGGGCGGGGGTACCTGACCCGTCCCAAGGTGAGGGTCGGAGTTATCTGCCAGCGTCCACGTCCCTATGGAAGTAACCAAAACCCCGTAGCGGGAACCTTGTCCGGGCGTAATATTGTGCCTGCCCCACAGCTTGGCCTGATTGTGACAAATTGGACTAGTTTCCTGCGCGGCCGAGCAACCATCTTCTGGACTCAAGGCCCTGGGTCAAAAAAGGGGGCCAAGACGCCAGAAGTCAGTACTACCGTGACTGCCACAAATAGCATCAGTACCGCACCGGCAACGACCATGAGTTTCTGATTTTCTTTCATGAAGTCAGGATATGGCTCTTGACGCACCAGTTTGGCGTGGCGGCCCTGCTCAGTTCCTTGTTATGTAGTCCACGGTTCGTAGCGGGAACGTCTTGCGGGACACTCTGAAGTCGTGAACTGGCTTACGTGCCTGGGGTGAACAGATCCTCGATACTGCATTGGAAGACTGCTGCGATCCTGAATGCAACAGGCAGTGAAGGGTCATAGCGGCCTTTTTCGATGGAAATGATAGTTTGACGTGACACCCCGAGCTCATCGGCCAAGCGCTGCTGAGACCATCCCAGCCCTTGGCGGCGCTGCGGAAGCGTGTTCTCCATCAGGAAGCCGACTTCTTCTGCCATAGGAAACGTGCCGTGAAATCGAGCATGGAAAAAAGAACCACGGCGGCGAGGCACCAGCTAATTGGAGCTTCTATTTTCGTGAACGCGAACGCTGTGGCACCGAGTCCGCCAACGAGGAGGATGTCCCCGAAAACGGCACCCGCAGCCTTTTCGTACCAGGCGGACTCGATGGAGTCGTCTGGTCTTTCGATCGCACCAGCAAGTGTTGAACGGTTAACAAGGACAGCCCATCCAAGTGCTGCGGTAACTGGCAAAGTAGTAACGGCTGTAAGGGTAAATGCGAGCGCCGGGCGCTCTACATCACCAAGTACCAGGAAGAGCCAAGCTAGGCCTGCTGAGACGATGAGTCCTATCCCAAGCGAGATGCTCAATAGCGCTGCGGAGCCGCCACCAAAGCGCGCTTTCCCCCAACGTGTTTGTGCAGTTTTGTTAACGTTCATTTCATCCGCTCCTTTTAAAGCGAAGCATCCAATGGGCATCCGCAGTAAAGGAGACTTTACTGACAAGTAAACTTTACGTCAAGGAAACTTGTTCATTAGTGAAAGCGTGGCTTTTGCGATCCGCCATGTCGGGACCGTCCCGTATGTCGGTCTCTGATTTGCGGCTCTGGGTGGGCGGATGGACGAATGAAGTTCAGCAACTGGCCGGACCGCAAGCGGGACGGCTTGCGGGGCAGCGTCTGCAGCCCGATTACTTGGTGAATCCAAGGTTCATCGGGTTGAGCATCCGAGTAGGTGCCAGCCGGTGGTGAGTTGCCTTGCGATGGGATTGACTTAGGGGATGAGCAACCGTATGAAGCGCTTCCGGGGTTTTGTCGTCACCTGCTCCTTGGTCTCCCAGTTATCGTGCTCCTTGTGTGGCCACAGACTTTCGGCGCGCATACGGTGCTGATCATTGCACAGCTCATTGCATTTCGGGCTTCGCTCGTACTCGGCCTCGGAGTCGGTGCTGTTCTCGCCGCGTTAGTCGCTCTGTTCAGCCGGCGGTGGGGAATTGGTGCAGGAATTGCCATTGTTCTAGGCGTCGCATCGGTCGCCAATGGAGGTATTTTACTTACCCGGGGGGCCGGTGGTGCACTGCCCGACGGTGATCTGATCGTCGTCGCGTGGAATACCCAGGGTGGCGCTGTATCGTCCAAAAGCGTTGCGCGTCTGGTGCTAGACACCGACGCCGACATCGTGAGCCTACCCGAGATGGACGGCGCCGCCGCAGCTGAAGTGGCACGTTTAGTGGCAAACGAGGGACGTCAGATGACGGCAGCAACTGCGCACGGAGAAACAGGTGAATCCTCGATGCCTACGTCCGTGCTCATCGCCGATGTCCTCGGCGAGTACCAAGTTGACGCTTCGGCGGGCTCGACGCCCGGGTTACCGAGTGCCGTGTGGCGTTCGGTGGACGGAAGCGGACCGACAATAGTTGCCGCGCATCCGATGCCCCCACTTCCTCAGATGATGGATGAATGGAGGGCGGGGCTGCAGTGGATTGCCGGGCAGTGTGATGCTCCTGACGTGATCGTGGCGGGTGACCTCAATGCGACGACCGACCACCTGTCCGGATTAGGCATCGGCGATGCGCTAGTTGGGAACTGTCAGAATGCGGCAATCACTGCCGACGTCGGCGCGATAGGGACCTGGCCCACTTCTACACCAGCCTGGCTCGCATCACCGATCGACCATGTACTCTTCAGAGCCGCCTGGACCGTTCGCGGAGTATAAGTCGTCACATCAGCGGACCAGGCCGGAAGCGATCATCGCCCGATTGTCGCTGTGCTCGACGCGAAATAGTAGTCAACACCGCCATGAGATGGTATCCGCCATTCAAGCTGGCCCACCGGCACAAAACATAAGTCCCCCAAGCCGCGCCTTTGGTCGGACACTCTATGACCCGACCAACCCCAGTCTGGAGATACCGTCCGTCACGGCTGTCTGATGAAGCCCAAGGTTTCGTGCGACGCCCATGGAGGCATGATGCTCGGGATGTACGTGTGCCTCGAGACTAGTCAACCCCTCGGATGCTATCCCCTGACTTTGATGGGCGTAATAACACAGACCCCGCGCAGAGTGGATGAGAAGAAGGGCAATAGCGGCTACCTGGATATTTTTCGGCATATCGAATCGCGCTGCGACTGTTAGCGACGGCCGAAACCTTGTGAGTCCTCAAAGCCTGCCCGTTAGGCGGTCCCCATAACGGACAAACAAACGATGATCTGTTGTTATTCTCCAAAGTCGACGGCACTGTCTATTTGCTCCCATAAGGGGAACTTCTTGTGGGGCACCTGCCGCCGTGCACATGGGTTGTCCTGCATTGTTCAGTCTCAGTATTGCCGGGGCGTCCACCCGGATGGCAGCATGCCGGTGATCTTTCCCCGTTCAGAATCCGCCTCCGCTGACCAACCTTGAGCCGCCAACGCATCATCGAAGGTACCCCGAGCGATACGCAGGCCAAGATCTGGATGACTCATCTCCGGCGCACCACCGCGACGTGTTGAGGCCCGCACACTCCATGGCTTGTCAGCAAAACCTCCCCCACGAAAGACCCGGTAGTCACCATAGCGGGAGGGATCGAGGAGATCCCAGCACCATTCCCAGACGTTTCCAAGGGTGTCGTGGAGCCCAAATGCATTAGCTTGTTTTAGGCCAACCACTGCAGGGTTCTCCAGTTTGTCATTCGCTGTCCATCCAATGGAATCAAGGGGCCCATAATGCGGCCCAACGGTGCCAGCGCGGCACGCGTATTCCCATTCGGCTTCGGTGGGCAGACGGTATCCGGAGGCATTGGTCTGCCAAATCACCTCGCCTCCCTGGAAAATATACGCAGGGGCGAGACCTTCGTTGACTGATGCTGCATTGCAAAACTTGATGGCTTCCAACCAATCAATACCTACCAGCGGTGCTTGGGAGTCCGCTCCGGTACTACCCATCAGCTTCGCGTACTGAGCCAGGGTGACAGGTGTGGCCCCAATCTCGAATGGTTCCAAAAGAACAGTCCAACGGTGTTTCCGTCGCGCGTCATGCAATTCCACTTGCCCGGCCGGTAGCGGACGAAGATCGAAAGTAGTCATTCCCCAATGCTCCCATGCTGTTAGATTCCCGAAGGCGACTGCCTCAGTGTCCTTAACCGTCTAAACTCAGTAGTCACGTTTCGTAAGGAAACGTCTTGTGGGAAAGCTTTGTGGTGGCCGCGTGACGATGAGAATTGGGCGGTATGTGGCAGGAAGCTCCAGTTAGAAGGCCGTCGTCTTAGCAAATCAGGTTTTAGGAGTTGAAGGGCTTACTTCTGGGGGTTCGGCCGGTAGGGTCGCCCTATGGAAACAACGGTTGAGTTGCAGAGTGAACTAATTCCAGATCCAACCACAGTTGTTGCTCTAGTGGCGCAACTGGTGGAGGGAAAATGGCCAAGCTCCGATGCGGAACGCGAAACTCTCTTCCGACGCCTTCGATTCAAATCCGGAGAACGCTTAAATCAAGACTCTAACCGACAATCTACGGCGGCTTTCGTCCTCCTCACTAACCTGCCAGGTATTTCGTTCGCCTCTTGGGACTCGTTACACAACCGGTTCCTGGGTGTTCACTTCCACCTATACTCATTCCCCGACGCTCATGCCCCAGCGACCCGCCGCGGCCACGACACCGTGTCGGGCAAGCTGACAAACCTCTACGGCAAGTCGACCAGACCGTGGGAAGACGAAGAAGCGCCGCCCAGCATTTGGAAGGTCAACAACCGCGAGATAGTCACGCATCTCTTCACCATGCGCGACAGCACGTTGCTGCTCAGCATTTCTGACCAGGAGCTTGCCACGGCAGCAGAGGCCGAGGCAGTCCACAGGACGCGCGCATCAAGCAGTATCAACCCATCTCCGTAAATGGAACGTTCACCGGAACCGTTTATTGCGGGATCATTCCTGACTAGGAATTTTGTGGTTCACGCCTGCGTGTCAGAATGGCAAGGATAAGCGCGGCTGCAAATGCGACCACCCCGGAAAGGGCTAATGGCCAGGCAAGTCCGTCGCGGTATGCAAAGGTGTCGTCTATGGATACCACGTGGGAAACAGCGTAGCTGACCACCACCGTGGGATACACCGAAAAAACCGCCGTCACCCCATAGGTGCAAAGCGCGCGTACCGAGATTTGAGCCGAACTCCGTAAACACAGCCATCCGGCAATCAATGCAGAGCCAGACCAAAAAGCTAAAGCAACGACATTCCCAAAGTTAGACCCTGTTTGGAATAACGTGTAGGACAACCATGTGCGGACGCCTGTATTGGTCGGAGCAATCAGAAAAATAGAGACGAACCCAATGAGCCAAGGCACTCCACCCGCCGCAAAGATTATCCAACGGAATCGACTAGAAGTAGGTCTCCTCTGGTCAGCTCACCGTGAGTCTCCATAACTCTCACTGTAGCCCGAAGACACTGAGTTTTTGGTGGCGATCCGCGAAGGGTACTGAGTGCCTGAAACTGATCGGGCCCGCAGTGGCTACGAAACCAGCCCGTAGGACTGGAACTTTAGATATTTCTCACGCAACCAGCTTTAACCCATTTCTTTGTTGATGCCGGCGGCGTGCGCGGATGATTTAAGACCGTTTCCATCCTTGATCAAAGCCAAGAAACGGATTCCCGCAGGGGAAGAAGAACTCAGATACATGGTCAAAGCCGAGTCCATACTTCTGATTCCGGCAAACGTTGGCTCGATGCTGGCATATACCGACTAGTTCCAGGTAATTTCAGGTGGAATCGGCAGCGTCCGCAGTGGCCCAAATACGGGAAACCAACCCGAAATGACGGGAAGCCCCTCCAAAAGGAGAAAGCTTCCCGTCAACTTGCGTCTCGACACATCACACAAACAAAACCTTGGCTTCCGAACCCGTGCCGGGTTCACTTTCAGCCATGGTGGAGGTAGTGACTTACAGGCCCAGTTCGGTACGAAGGCGAGCCACGTGGCCGTCGGCAACGACGTTGTATTCCGCACTGTGAATGGTGTTATCCGCATTGACCACCACAGTGGAACGCAAGGTACCGACCATATCGACGCCGTTGACTACCTTCGGACCCCAAGCTCCCCATGCTTCGGCAGCGACATGATCGACGTCGGAGAGCAGCGGGAAGTTAAGGTCATTGTCCTGCGCAAATTGCGTGAGGGCATTTTCAGGGTCAGTGGAGACACCCAAAACCTGCACCCCTGCTGCGTTGAGTGCTGCAAGGTTGTCCCGGAAATCGCACGCTTCCGTGGTGCATCCGGGGGTAGCAGCTTTGGGGTAAAAGTAGACCACAACGCGTGAACCGGCGTAATCGGCCAGGCTGACCGTCTTGCCGTTGGCGTCGGGGAGGGAAAGAGCGGGCGCCTGCGCGCCGGGAGTAAGAACGTTTGACATATTTCTCCAAAGTTTCGCAATGTGGAATCTAAATTCTATCCAATGAAATTATCGTACAATCCAGGGACTGCGACGTCAATGTTATGGCGGTCATGTTGGTTACTCGCCATTCAAGCTGCAAGACCCCACAATACCGGCGGTGAGCAAAAAGCTATGGGCCGCCAGGCTTGGGAGCCGCTGTCTTATCCTCGGCCAATGAAGGGCATGCCCGAGGCAGTAATAATCATCTGGCCAACATTGGCACTTGCCGGCAACCCTGCCATATACAAAATGGCCCGGGCCGCTTCCTGGACTGGGAAGGTGGGTTCCACGACATACGACCCGTTAGCTTGCAGGGCTCCGACACTTACATCCAGTGTGGACATCATGTCGGTAGCCGTATTGCCAATATCGATTTGACCACAGGTGACGCCATGGGCGCGTCCATCTAGATCAATGGATTTGGTCAGTCCACTAATGGCATGCTTGCTCACTGTATAGGCCACTGAGTTGGGTCGCGGAGAATGTGCAGAGATGGACCCGTTGTTAATGATTCGTCCACCCTGGGGATTTTGCGCCTTCATGGCGCGCACGGCTGCCGCAGCACACAGCATGGAGCCTGTCAGGTTTACAGCCAGTGTGGCATTCCAGTCCGCCAGGGAAATTTCCTCCACGGACGCTGAAGGACCAAAAGTGCCTGCGTTATTGAAAAGGACATCGACCCGGCCAAAATGCTCCGTGGCCCGCGCAAATAACTTATCCACCGCCGTCGGATCACAGACATCCGTGGGTACCACCAAAGCGTGTCGATGTCCGGCGGCTGCGGATTCCAGTTCGCTTTCGCGGCGTCCGGCAAGAACCACCCGGAAGCCATCAGCGAATGCCGCCGACACCACGGCCCGTCCAATTCCGGAACCGGCGCCGGTAACAATTAAAACTTTCCCGCTGCCATCCCGGGGCCCATCGGCCTGCGGTGCCTGAAATTTTTCCTCGTACATATCCACTCCTTCATCAACGTGGGACCTCGCGGTGCATTCCCTGCCCCTATGAGAGGGTACGCCGTCGTTTTTATCGCACTGTCCGCAGGTGCAAAGATGAGGTTTGGCAAGCCGTACGGAGCCTTGCCCAGGTCCCCGAAACGGCTTCACCCGGATGCCAAAGCAAAAATAACAACGCGTTTTAAGATCGATGTGTCTTGCATCTCCGGACAGAGCAAAGTAATCTCAGCATACAAGATTTTGTTTTCATATGGTGATAATCATCTGATGGGACGCCTTACCCGGAGTCCCACGCTCAAGCCGCGTTCGATGGCGAACGGTGGCAGGCGGAACGCCGCGGCCTCTCTATCACGGGGCGTGCGATTGTAACCTGGAAAGAGGGACTAATGCTTTTGCGAAATGACGATTCCCATATCCTCAGTGGGTTGACTAATCAGTTGCCTGATCGTGATCCGGAGGAGACTGCTGAGTGGTTGGAGTCTTTGGATGCGTTGATTGAGGATCGTGGTACTGAGCGGGCTCAGTTTATTATGCGGTCTTTGTTGCA